>JAEWRN010000032.1 GCA_023460035.1 Bacillota bacterium | reverse complement strand
GGGTAGAGATGGGCGGTGTTTGGGCGATGGCCCAAGGGGTGGCGCTGCTGAAAGCGAGCAGCCCCAGACAAGCAAGGTGCGCGGTGCGCATGCAGCAATCTCCTGCGACAAGATGAACCAAGCATCGGCAGCGGTGTTTGCATGCAGCAAACGGCTAACTGCGGACGCACTTTGGGTATCAGGTCTCAGGCGATGGGTGGTTTGATGGCTTGCACCAGCGTGGCGCTGACAAAGCCTGACTGCCCGCTGGCCGGTTGTGCGTGGGCCTGCAAGTCTGCAGGCGGTGCTAATACGGCCGGTGTGGAAAGCACGGAATGGCAGATGCCGCACGCCGCACAGGGCGCGCTGTGGTGGTTGCCACCGCAGCCCGGTGCGCTGTCCGTGGTGGCAGCGCAGTGTGTGCTGCCGTGGTCGGTGCCGGTGTTGTGCAATGAACCGCCGGTATCAGCGGCCAGCGTTGCGTGGTGCGCTGCGTGCGTGGGCATATCCAGCGTTACCGTGGTGGCCGCAGGCTGGTGGGGTGGCACATTGGGCAGGCTGCCCATGGCCATGGCGTCGCCCAGCAGACCGCGCAGGGTCAGCAGCAACATCATGAACAGGGGCAAGAAGCGGCGCATAGGTAGGAATGATGCCAGAGTGGTGCCAAAGTTCCGTGCAGATGGTTTTAGGGTATCAGCACAGCTTATCCACCATAGCGACCGGGGCGGTGGTTCATGGACAGCACTTGGTTGAGCGTGAGGGCCGCCAGGATGGACCACAGGGCGCGCTCGGTATCCACAATGAAAAAAGCGCTGAGCAAAATCAGGCAGTCCAACGCCATTTGCACATAGCCCGCGCGCCAGCCGTAGCGCTGCTGCAGGTACAGCGCCGCAATGCCCAGGCCACCCATGGAGCAGCGGTGGCGAAACAGCACCAGCATGCCCACGCCCATGAGCATGCCGCCCACCACTGCTGCATAGGGAGCTTGGATGCTGTCGATATGAAAAAAGCGGGGCTGCAATTCCGTCACCAGCGACAGCAGGCCCACAGTGCAAAACGTTTTGAAGGTGAAGGCCCTGCCCATTTTGCACAGGGCCAGCCAGTAAAAAGGCAGGTTGAGCAAGAAGAACCACAGGCCAAACCCGATGTCAGTGGCGTAGTGCAGCGCAAAGCCCAGGCCCGCCATGCCGCCGGTAACCAGCCCCGCCTGCTTGAAAAAAGCCACTCCCACGGACACCAGCAGCACGCCAGTGACGATGGCGGCCACGTCTTCAAGCGTGGTGTGCGGTGGCGGGGCGCTGGGCGCGGCAGCAGGGCGGGACGATGGAGAGGGCTTGCTCATGGTGCGAAGGATCTGTGCGCTGCGTGGTTTTGCGGCGCACAGATTTTGCAGTCTGCCTGCTTAAACGGCGGGTTTTTTGTGTATCGTGCGGCGCAGGCGCAAACCGTTTGCCACCACCAGCAGGCTCACGCCCATATCGGCCAGCACGGCCAGCCACATGCTGGCGTGGCCGCTGACAGCCAGCGAAAAAAAACCGGCTTTGATACCCAGCGCCAGCCCAATGTTTTGCCACAGCACGCGGTGGGCGCGCTGGGACAGGGCGATGGTGTCCGGGATGCGACGCAGGTCGTCATGCATCAGCACCACATCGGCAGTCTCCATGGCCATGCCGGTGCTGTGCGCACCGCCCATGGCAAAGCCGATGTTGGCTTGGGCCAGGGCGGGGGCGTCGTTGATGCCATCGCCCACCATGCCCACGGCACCATGGGCTTGCAGTGCATGCAGGCGCTGCAGTTTGTCTTCGGGCAGCAGGCCACCTTCTGCTTGGGTGATGCCCGCCTGGGCGGCCATGGCCCGCACCGCATCGGGGTGGTCGCCGCTGAGCACCACGGGTGCAATGCCCATGGCTTGCAGTTGCTGCACGGCCTGCCGGGCTTGCGGGCGCAGCGTGTCGGCCACGGCAAACAGGGCCAGCACGTGGCTGCTGGTGGCCAGCAAGCTGACGCTGCGGCCCAGGCTGCTGTGGGCGAGCACGGCGGCTTGCAGGTGGGGGCTGGCCAGCCCGTTTTCCTGGGCCCAGCGCAGGTTAACCAGGTAGTAGGTAGCGCCGTGAATGCGCGCCTGCACGCCGCGCCCGGGCAGCGCTTGCAGGTCTTGGACGGGCGAGGCGCTCAACCCTTCGGCATGCAGGCCTTGGGCAATCGCGTGCGAGACGGGGTGGGCAGAACGCGAGGCCATCTGCCACGCCAGCAAGGCCGCATCGGCTGGGGAGGTGGTGGCGTTGTCGAGCACCTCCCAGGCCACCAGTGCAGGCTGGCCGGTGGTGAGGGTGCCGGTTTTGTCCAGCGCGATGGTGCGCAGATGGCGTGCAGACTCCAGCACGCTGCCACCTTTGAGCAGCACGCCATGGCGCGCTGCTGCTGTCAAGGCGCTGACCACGGTGACGGGCGTGGACAGCACCAGCGCACAGGGGCAGGCAATCACCAGCAGGGCCAAGGCTTTGTACAGCGCATCCAGCCACGCCCAGCCCAGCAGCAGCTGGGCCAGCACGGCCAGCGCCATCGCCAGCACCATCACGA
>JAEWRN010000031.1 GCA_023460035.1 Bacillota bacterium | reverse complement strand
CTCGGCCTGTTTGAGCACGGCGATGATCTGGCTGTCGGTGAAGCGGGATGTCTTCATGGAACCTCCTCGGGAAAGCGTACGAGAAAATTCCACTTCTGGCGTCAGCTAACCTGTGGGGGGATTACCTCGATTCGTATTCGGTATGATAAGGCAACTGCGAGCACACACCTGCCGTACTTTGGCTAGCCAAGGGCTCGGGTACAGCATAGATTTTTTGAGAAAGAACTTATGGAAAAGCGGCTCATCAGCCTTGTTGGAAAATACCCAGGTATCTTCTCTGACAGCTTCTATTTCGAGTGTCAGGAGGGATGGTACGAGCTACTGGACACACTTTGTGATCACCTACAAGCACGAACTGATCGGCATGGAGACCCTCAGGTCATCGCTCAGCAGGTAAAGGAAAAATACGGCACGCTACGATTCTACGTAGGCGTAGCCAGCGATGAGCAGTTCGCGTTGATTGACCAAACGGAAGAAAAATCAGCTCGGATCTGCGACGTCTGTGGCGCGCCAGGTGTGCTACGTGACGGCGGCTGGATGATGACTCGCTGCGATCAACATCTAGCCTACGTCCACACTTTTTCAAGTGTAAAGTAGTCCAGCGTGATTCTCCCACTCCCACCGCCAATATCTAAACGTCAGGCTTTGGCAGCGCACGGAATTTGTGCCCATTTATTATGTTTGACAGCTCAGCAACCAAGCCATTGAACCCCGAAAAGTCGATAGAATTTCTCCTTGGCTTGATAACTTTTTCTGCAAACCACGCTTTCCCATATTCGTCAGGACCGAGCGAATTATTGGACATCGTGAACGACTTCCCCGAAAGCTTTACTGCAAGCGTTGCTGCGTCAAAGCATTTTTCGATACAATGATTCAGCGATACTGCGGCGCGGGGCGATGTTAGGACAACATAGAGATTCCCACACGCGTGGACAGATTGCGCTCCAACAGGCATTTCTTTTTTGTAGAACCCCTTAAGTAATCCAAGAACGCCGCTCGCCCCATTATCGTTATCGAATATGGCGATAACCGGATAAGCCCCCTTTGGACCCTTAATATAGCGATACTCTTCTGCATACTGGTGGACGAATTCTTTCAATGGTCCGTCTCCACCTGACAGCCCGAAGAGCCGCTCTATAGTGCGTGTTGAACGCAGAAATCTTAGGAAAGGAAAATTATCTACTTTTGCCACCAGATGCGGAAATGTCGTGGCCATACTCCTAATCGCCGCTGAAAGATAAATGCCATCAGTCTTTCCTTCCGAAATAACAACAGGGCGATCGTTGTTTGCAAAAAGAGTATAAAACAGGAAGCGCCGAAGTAATTTTTCGTTTCCTGTCAGGCTATCTGGAAGAGATGCTAAGCCTTGACGATAGCGCTCAGCCTGAAGCGCAAAGCTATGCATTCCTTGTAGTTGAGCCCTTGTGCCCTGCCGCGTCGGCGCCGCTGTTGATGGTGCACCCTCAGGCTCAGCCGAAGAATAGATAAATTCCCCGGTAGATCGGAGACGATCTACCATTGCGCGCAGTTTGCGACGATAATCAGAATTAACATTTACATGTCGATTGACGACGATGCCCGTAACATCCTGACGAGAGTGACAGTACTGCATCCGCGTCTTCTTCGCATTGATCTTAAAACCACATGCGGAGACCGCTCCATTGACCTCCTTTGAAAGAGTCCAGGTGTGCGTACCAGTAATTGGAGCAGCAATAGCTGCTGGAAATTCCGGCAGGGAAGTGGAAATAGTTATATCGTCAGCGTAACGGGAGTATGCGCACCCATTTGTGCGGGCAAGCTTTGCCAATCTTATATCTAAGATATTTGCTATAAGATTTGAGATAATAGGCGACAACGGACTTCCCTGGGGAAGCCTTGCGTCATAGCAAGCTAATTGCGCGATCAGCAATGCAATATTTGGATTAAGCTGAAAATTTCTGTTACTAATCAGAAATCCACGGATTCGACCAAAGTTGATTGTCCCAAAGAAGTCTTCCAAATCAAAATTCAGAACGTATCTTTGGCGCCGATGCACGTCAGCATTGGTAAATATGGAATGATTTCTTCTGAATCCGTGCGCCAACCGCTTCTTTACATTGTTTGCTACTTCGATCTCCTGATGACACTCGTCAAGAAGGTCGCAGAGTTTTCGCTGTACGAGCTTTAATTGCGGTATCGGCGCATTTATTACACGCCGCCCTCCAGATCGTTTGGGGATCTCAAATGTTGTGTATTTCGCGGGATCACGGAGCCCTCGGGCAATATACCCAAGAGTTTGCGCTCTATAGCCAAGAAGTGCGGCCAGATCACCTACACTGGAACACGCCTTTAACGCCGCAAGCTTGCTCATACCACATCCTTGTGCAAAGAAGTGAGGGTTGCAGGAACTCTCTAGCAAACATGCGACCGCTACGATGCACTCAGCGTCATCGGGGCAAATCCATCCAACAGTTGTTTCTGATGCCGCGAAACGGCGGCGACCAAATCTTCCTGCAACCCTCTGCGTTAAGTTAGCGCAAGCCGGCCTAAGCTACAAACTACTTTTAGCCAGCGGCTCGATGCACTCAGCGGAAACGCTCGCGGCAGCCATCACCTTGCCGCGAGAATGAGATCACTATCGCCTGAGCATAGAGACCTTACATTCAGGGTCGGCCGCGGCACCCAGCCTGCAAGCAGGGCATGATCGTGATTGACGTTATCGGTATTGCCATCATTCACTGAGGGTAACCCCGATCATATCGAGGCACCCTGTACAAACAACCGACGGTTGCTCTTCTTCGTCGTCCAGTTTTTCAAGGCCTACATCCTCGATGGTCGATCCGCCATCTTCCAGCGCTTGGGCGAACGTCTCCAAGGCCTTCTGGGCCTGGGCCGCGTTAATCTTGCCGGCATCTAGAGCATCCACTGCCCGAACAGCCTCATTCTTTGCCTGCTTCAACGGCTCGATCACGTCGTCGCGAAGGCGCACGCACTCCTCGCCATAAGCCGGCCTTTCCAACCGGCTCTCATGATTCTCCGCCAGTTTGAGCTTGCGGCGGCCTTCTTCAAGTGCGCCACTGATCCGTTCTTCAATCACGACAAGATCTGCGCGGATCTCATCCGCTGGCCTGATGTCTTCACCGCTACCCTGCTGTGTCATACCTCACCCCCCATTCATCCGAACACCGTGGCCCCGGAATGACGCCTGACGCGGTAGCTCGGATGAACCAGATGCAGGCAAGCAGGGCTCCTAGTCGAAGAAATTCCTACTTTTTGCCTGCATTATTCTCATCTTTGGGGCACAGAGATCCTGCGTATGGCTGATCCTACAGTGGGCGGGAACAGCAGGCCGGACAAGGCCCCGCCCATCCTGTAAACCAGATCGACACGTGATTTGTTGACAGCCGGATGCATGCTCACCAGACTGCCCCGCTTCCGTTGCCCGATCTGTCAGGAAACCCACATGTCCGCCGTCATCCGCCACGACTGGAACCGCGAGGAACTGCTGGCGCTGTTCGACCTGCCCTTCCCCGAACTGCTGTTCCGCGCCGCCAGCGTGCACCGCGAACATTTCGACCCGGCACAGGTGCAGGTCTCCACCCTGCTGTCGGTCAAGACCGGCGGCTGCCCGGAAGACTGCGCCTACTGCCCGCAGGCGCAGCGCTACGACACCGGCGTGGACGCGCAGAAACTGATGGACACCGACAGCGTGGTCGCCCGCGCCCGCGCCGCCCGCCAGGCCGGTGCCTCGCGCTTCTGCATGGGCGCGGCCTGGCGCTCGCCCAAGGACCGCGACATCCCCAAGGTGGCGGCGATGATCCGCGAGGTGAAGGCGCTGGGGCTGGAGACCTGCGCCACCCTGGGCATGCTCGAAGGCCACCAGGCGCAGGCGCTCAAGGACGCCGGGCTGGACTACTACAACCACAACCTCGACACCGCGCCGGACTATTACGACTCGATCATCCACACCCGCCAGTACCAGGACCGGCTGGACACGCTCGAGCACGTGCGCAACGCCGGGCTGAAGACCTGCTGCGGCGGCATCGTCGGCATGGGCGAGACCCGCGAACACCGCGCCGGCCTGCTGCTGGCCCTGGCCAACCTGCCGGCGCACCCGGATTCGGTGCCGATCAACCGCCTGGTGCAGGTTGCCGGCACGCCGCTGCATGGCAGCGCCGAGCTGGATCCGTTCGAGTTCGTGCGCATGATCGCGGTGGCGCGCATCACCATGCCGCGCTCGATGGTGCGGCTGTCGGCCGGGCGCGAGAGCATGAGCGACGAGCTGCAGGCGCTGTGCTTCGCCGCCGGCGCCAATTCCATCTTCTACGGCGAGAAGCTGCTGACCACCGGCAACCCGGACACCGCGCGCGACCAGGCGCTGTTCGCGCGGCTGGGGATCTCGCCGATGCAGGTGGAGGTGGATGCCGGTGACCACGACCATCCCGGCACCGTGCACCTGGACATCGCCCCGCACTGCGCGGCCACGGCCTGAGCCCACCGCGCCCGCGGTCCGTGCGGTGCGCCGCCGGGCCGCGCCGCAAGCGGTTGCAGCGGCAACCGGTTACGCTAGCCGCCCACCCGTCCATGAACCGACGCCATGGCCCGCCCCGACCTCCTCGCCCGCCTGCAGGACCAGCGCAAGCTCCGCCAAGCGCAGGGGCGCATCCGCGTGCGCCGCAGCGTCGGCCGCCGCGACGGCGTGCGCCTGGAAGTCGGCGGCAAGTGGCTCACCGGCTTCTGCAGCAACGATTACCTGGGCCTGTCGCAGCAGTTCGAAGTGGTCGCCGCACTGCAGGATGCCGCCGGCCGCGAAGGCGCCGGCAGCACTGCATCGCACCTGGTCTGCGGCCACCACGTGCTGCACGAGCAGTTGGAGCACGAGATGGCCGACTGGCTCGGCTATCCGCGCGCGCTGCTGTTCGACAGCGGCTTCATGGCCAATCTCGCCGTGCAGCAGGCGCTGCTGTCCGAAGAGAGCGACGTCTGCGTGCAGGACCGCCTCAACCACGCCAGCCTGCTCGATGCCACCCGCCTGGCCGGCTGCCGCCTGCGCCGCTACCCGCACCTGGACAGCGAAGGCGCCATGCGCCAGCTGAAGAACGCCGCCGACGGCGCCGCCATGCTCGCCACCGATGGCGTGTTCAGCATGGATGGCGATGTCGCCCCGCTGCGCTCGCTGTCGCTGGTGGCGCGCATGCAGGAGGCGCTGTTCTACGTGGACGACGCGCACGGCATCGGCGTGGTCGGCGAACACGGCCGCGGCTGCGTGGCCGATGCCGGGCTCGGCGTGAACGAAGTGCCGCTGCAGCTGGCCACCCTGGGCAAGGCGCTGGGCGGCCATGGCGCGGTGGTGCTGGGCGAGGACAGCCTGATCCAGCACCTGGCCGAAACCGCGCGCCCGTACATCTACACCACCGCGCTGCCGCCGGCGCAGGCCGCCGCATCGCTGGCCGCGGTGAAACTGGCGCGCCGCGACCACTGGCGCCGCGAGAAGCTGGCCGAACTGATCGCCACGTTCCGCGACGGCGCACGCCGCAACGGCCTGGAGCTGATGCCCTCGGAGACGCCGATCCAGCCGCTGCTGTGCGGCGACGAGGCCACGGTCATGGCGCTGGCCACCGCGCTGGAGCAGTCCGGCTTCATGGTCGGTGCGATCCGCCCGCCGACCGTGCCCGAGGGCAGGGCGCGGCTGCGCATCACGCTGTCGGCGCTGCACACGATCGAACAGGTGCAGACC
>JAEWRN010000030.1 GCA_023460035.1 Bacillota bacterium | reverse complement strand
GTTTTTTGCTTTTTTATTGTGCTTTGGCAAAAGAAAAACCCCGAAACCATACGGCTTCGGGGTTTTTTGAGCTGTTTGCGACAGATCAGCGCTTGCTGAACTGCGGCGCGCGACGTGCAGCTTTGAGGCCGTACTTCTTGCGCTCTTTCATACGCGGGTCGCGGGTCAACAGGCCCGCTTTCTTCAGCACCGTGCGCAGGGTTTCGTCATACTGCAGCAAAGCGCGGGACAGGCCGTGGCGGATAGCGCCAGCCTGGCCGGAAACACCGCCGCCCGCAACGCGGACCACGATGTCAAACTTGTTGTCAACTTCGGCGAGAACCAGCGGCTGACGGACGATCAGCTTCAGGGTCTCAAGGCCAAAATAGTCGTCGATGTCACGGTCGTTGACGGTGATCTTGCCGGTGCCGTTGTAAACACGCACACGGGCGACCGAAGACTTGCGACGGCCAGTGCCGTAGAAATAAGGTTTCGTCTCGTACATCTTTCAGTTCCCCCCTCTTACAGTTCGCAGACTTCAGGCTGCTGTGCGGCGTTGTTGTGCTCTGCGCCCTTATACACCCGAAGGCGTTTCAGTGCGGCTGCGCCCAGCGTGTTGCCCGGCAGCATGCCCTTGACCGCAACGGTCATGGCTTTGTCCGACTTTTCGGCCATCAGGGTGCGGTACTGGACGGCTTTCATGCCGCCGATCCAGCCGGAGTGATGGTAGTAGTACTTTTTGTCCAGCTTAGAGCCGGTCAAAACAGCCTTGTCAGAGTTGATGATGATAACATGGTCGCCACAGTCGACATTGGGGGTAAAGATGACTTTGCCCTTGCCGCGCAGCAGAGCGGCTGCCTTTGCAGCAACACGGCCAAGGGGCTTGCCAGCGGCATCCAGAACATACCACTTGCGCTCAATCTGGCCGGGTTTTGCTAACGTTGTGCTCATATCGTATTTCCTCCCGTTTGAACTTTCAAAAACGAACCGGCCCAAACGGGCCGCTAAAATTGCCCCGCAAACGGGGCCACGCTTGCTATTATAACAGCACCCGGCGCCCAGTGTCAACACAAAATTTCGATTATTTTAATTTACAAATTCAATACTTCGTTTTTCGCCGTTTTTCTCTTGTTTTCTCTTTCTGCCTTTTATGTCATTTTTATTTTTCAGCCTGCCCCAGCAGTGCCAAAAAGGCGGGCTCGTCCAGCACTGTAATGCTGGCTTTCCCCTGTTCGTTGAGCTGTTGCGCCTTTAGCTCTTTGCTGCTGTGCCCCTTGGCGCCCACCAGCGCTGCGTCCTGCCGGCCCACCACTAAAAAGTCGGTGGCTTTGGACACGCCGGATTTGACACTGGCCCCCAGCGCTGAGACCGCCTCGGCCGCCGCCTCGCGGGTGAGCGAAAGGTCGCCGGTAAACACGACGGTTTTGCCGTAAAACGGGCCGGCGGGGTCGGCATCCATATTGGGGTGCAGGGCCTGTAAATCTGTTTTTTTAGCGGCAAACGCCGCGTATTTGCCGCCGGGCCGCTGCGGCTTTGGCTGTGCCGGGGCGGCGGGGGCCGCCTGCGGTGCGGGTGTGGCGGGCGCAGGCACCGGCACAGGGGCCTGCCGGGGCGCCGCAGGCGGTTCTTCTTCCAGCTGTGCCCCCGCCAAAGAAAGCTGGCCCTGCGGTGCGGCGGGCGACGCGGTGCGCCTGGCGGTTGTGCGGGCCGGTGCAGGGGCGCCGCTTTGCATCTCACGCAGGTAAGCGTCGCAAATGCGGTGCTGCCTGCCGCCCTCATCGATTACCAGCACCAGCGCATCGTCTGAAAGGGTGGGCTTTTCAAACCCCACCAGCCGGCAGGGCACGGGCTGCGGCTGTGACACCCCGGCGTACACCAGCGGCTTTGCCGTTTTTGCCGTCATGGGGCAAAGGCCCACGGTTTTCAGCAACGGCAGGTAATCCACTTCTGCGGGGTAGCCCCAGCAACGGGTCTGCTCGTCGTATACGCCCTCTTCTACCAGTGTTTGCAGCAGCGGGCCGTTTGCCAGCTTGCGGTACAGCACCAGCGTCGCCTTGGTGTCTGCCAGCGCGTCATGCGCTGCAAACTGGTAGCCAAAAAAGGCGGCTGCCGTCACCAGCGTGCGCCGCGGGCCGTTTGTGGCCTTGGCAAACAGCAGCATGGGGTCTTCGCCCCAGTGCAGCTGCGAAACATCGACACCATACGCCGCCAAAAATGATTTTTCAAATTCGTCGTTATACGCCACCACCGCCTTGGCCCCGGACAATAATGCCAACACCTGCGGCAGCAGCGTGCGAAACGGCGGCTTGCCCGCCACCATATCCGCCGTAATGCCGTTGATTTTTTGCGCGGCGCCCCATTTTGTGACCCGCTCGGGGGCGCAGTATTCATTCATCAGCACCGTGCCTTCCCCATTCACCATGGAGACCTGCAGCACCTCGTCCTGCGCCGCATCCAGCCCGGTGGTCTCAAAGTCCAGTACGATCAAATCGTTCATTGTTTCCCCCGCTTTCCTGCTTTGGTTCTATTATACCCCAGCAGGCCGCACCGGGGCAACCGCTGGGGCATATTGGGGCAAGTTTCTGTTCCTTTCAGGCCCGGTTTATGCTATACTGTTGGCAACGAAAAGCAAAAGGGAAAGAGGCCTTTAAAATATGATGGAGTTTGAAAAACGCTGCTGGGCTGAGGTGGACCTTGACAAGATTGAGCACAATTTCAAGGTGATTCAACAGCACGCGCCCAACAGCAAAATCATGGCGGTGGTGAAAGCAGACGCCTACGGCCATGGCGACGCCGTGGTGGCCGCCACACTGGAGGCCGCAGGCGCCAGCCGGTTTGCCGTTTCCGGCTTTGCCGAGGCGCTGCGCCTGCGCCGGGCCGGCATTACAAAGCCCATTTTGGTATTGGGCTACACCAGCCCGCAAAAAGCCGCCATGCTGGCCATCAACTCCATCACGCAAAGCGTGTATTCGCTGGATTATGCGCGCGAGCTGTCACAGGCGGCGCTGGCGGCAGACGTGACGGTGAACATGCACATTAAGCTGGACACCGGCATGGGCCGCATTGGGTTTGCGGTGCGCGACGACATGGAAACCGCCCTGGCACAGGTGCGCGAGGCGACCTCGTTGCCCGGCCTGCAGCGGGGCGGCGTGTTTACGCATTTCGCGGTGGCAGATTCCAACCTGCCGGCCGACATTGCCTATACCCACAGCCAGTACGAGCTGTTTTGTGACGCCATTCGGCAGCTGGCGGCCATGGGGGTCACCTTCCCGCTGGCACACTGCTGCAACTCTGCCGCCATTTTAGCGTACCCCGAAATGCAGATGGACATCGTGCGCCCCGGCATTATTCTATACGGCTACCGCCCCAGTGCCGACGTGACCTGCGACGAGCTGGAGGGTGCTTTAGAACTAAAAGCGGTGGTAAGCCTGGTCAAGCCGATTAAAAAAGGCGACGACTTGAGCTATGGCCGCATTTTTACCGCGCCGCAGGACATGCGGGTGGCTACCCTTTCGGTGGGCTATGCGGACGGTTACCAGCGCGCGCTCTCTAATAAAGGTGTCGTTTCGATTCACGGGCAAAGCGCACCGGTGGTGGGGCGCGTGTGCATGGACCAGATTATTGTCGACGTGACCGGTATTCCCGATGTGCATCAGGGTGATGTGGCGGTGATTTTTGGCGGCGGCGCGGCGGATTCGGTGGACGATATTGCCGACAAGTGCGGCACCGTGAACTATGAGATTATCTGCGATATTGGCCGCCGGGTGCAGCGGGTCTACACCCGCGGCGGCAAGCCGATCCACGTGACGGATTATATGGAATAAACGGCATTTGCCGCGTAAAGATAGGGAGAGATCACATGATTCGGGAGCCTTTTAAATTGTCCCCTGCTTTTAAAGACTACCTGTGGGGCGGCGACGCGCTGCGCACGGTGTTTGGCAAGCAGACCGACGTGACCCCGCTGGCTGAAAGCTGGGAGCTGAGCGTGCACAAGGACGGCCCCAGTGTGGTGGCTACCGGCGAATTTGCCGGCAAAACATTGGCGGAGGTGTTGCAGGCGGACCCCGAGGCGCTGGGCACCGACTGCCCGCCGGGCGGCCTGCCCATTTTAATCAAGCTGATTGACGCAAAACAACAACTTTCGGTACAGGTACACCCCACTGAAGACTATGCGATGCGGGTGGAGCACGAGCATGGCAAGACCGAAATGTGGTATGTGATTGCCGCACAGCCGGGCGCCGAGCTGCTGTACGGCATGAACCGCACCTTGACAAAAGAAGAGTTTCGGGCCCATATTGAAAATGGCACCCTGTTGCAGGACATTCATGCGGTAAAGGTAAAGCCGGGCGACGTGCTGTTTATTGAGGCGGGTACCCTGCACGGCATTGGTGCCGGTTGCCTTGTGGCCGAAATTCAGCAAAACTCCAACTCTACTTATCGCGTATTTGATTATAACCGCAAGGACAAAGACGGCAACCTGCGCGAATTACACATCGACAAAGCGCTGGCCGTGACCCGGCTGGAACCCCCTGCCCGCCCCGCCGGCCCCCTGGGGCCGGAAATTGACCGCGGCGACTACACCGAGACGGTGCTGGGCGTGTGCGACTATTTTTCGACCACCCTGCTGAAAATCAAAACCTCGGTCGCGCTGTGCGCCGACTGCCGCAGTTACCATGCGCTGTTGCTGACCCGTGGCGAGGCCAACGTAAAATGCGCCCACACGACGCTGCACGCCAAGGCAGGCGAATGTGTGTTTTTACCCGCCTGCACCAGTGCTTACCGCATAGCGGGCGATTGTGACGTGCTGGTGACGACCCTGTAATTAGTGACACGCGTTGCCGCCACTTTATGCTGCGGCAGCAGAGTAGCACAATGATTGAAAACACAGAAAAAACCCGCACAGGGTGCCCCCGTGCGGGTTTTGTTTTGTCTTATGTGCCTTTCACGCTTAGGCGTACCGTTTGACGATTAGTACTTAATACGCCTTGCCCCAAATGACCATCGATTTTGCCGGCTTGCCACAGCAGGGGCAAACGCCCGAAAGCTGCTCTTGCTCAAACGGCATGCAGCGGCTGGACAGGCCTGCTTTGTCTTTCATCATGTCCTCGCAGGCTTCATCGCCGCACCACATGGCTTTGATGAACCCGTTTTTGCCGTCGGCCGCTTCGATGATTTCTTCCATCGTCGTGCAGCTCACCGTGCGGTTTTCGCGGTTTTGCAGTGCCTTTTCGTACAGGCCGTCGGCCAGCAGGCCCAGCACGCGGGGGATCTCGGTCTCCAGCGCGTCCAGCGGCACAAAGTACTTTTCGCGGGTGTCGCGGCGCACCAGCACACACTGGTTGTTCTCAATGTCCTTCGGGCCAAGTTCCAGCCGCAGGGGCACGCCCTTCATCTCGTACTGGCTGAACTTCCAGCCCGGCGAGTTGTCGGAATCGTCGAGGTGCACGCGGAACGACTTTGCAAGGCGCTGTTTCAGCTCTGCGGCCTTGTCCAGCACGCCGGGCTTATGCTGCGCAATGGGCACAATGACGACCTGAATGGGTGCCACGGCGGGCGGCAAAATCAGCCCCTCGTCGTCACCGTGGGTCATGATGATGGCGCCCACGATGCGGGTGGACATGCCCCAGCTGGTCTGGTAGGGGTATTGCAGCTTGTTGTCGCGCCCGGCAAACTGCACGTTGAACGCGCGCGAAAAGCCGTCGCCAAAATAGTGGCTGGTGCCGCTTTGCAGCGCTTTGCCGTCGTGCATCATCGCCTCGATGGTGTAGGTGGCCTCGGCGCCCGAAAACTTTTCGCTGTCGGTCTTGCGGCCCTTGATGACGGGGATGCGCAGGTAGTTTTCACAGAAATCGGCATAGCAGTTCAGCTGCTGCTCGGTTTCGGCGATAGCCTGCTCGGGCGTCTCGTGGATGGTGTGCCCTTCCTGCCACCAGAATTCGCGGCTGCGCAAAAACGGGCGGGTGGTCTTTTCCCAGCGCACCACGCTGCACCACTGGTTGTACAGCAGCGGCAGGTCGCGGTACGACTGCAGCACGTGCGCAAAATGGTCGCAGAACAGCGTTTCGCTGGTGGGGCGGATGCACAGCCGTTCTTCCAGCTGCTCGGTACCGCCCATTGTCACCCACGCGCATTCGGGCGCAAAGCCCTCCACATGGTCCTTTTCCTTTTGCAGCAGGCTTTCTGGGATGAACAGCGGCATGGCAACGTTTTGGTGCCCGGTCTCCTTAAACATCCCGTCCAGAATGCGCTGGATATTCTCCCAAATCGCATAGCCGTACGGGCGCAGAATGACACAGCCCTTGACCGAAGAATAATCGACCAGTTCTGCCTTTTTGCAGATGTCGGTATACCACTGGGCAAAGTCTTCGTTGATGGGGGTAATGGCCTCCACCAGTTTCTTGTTCGATTCACTCATTCGCCTGACACTTCCTTTTCCTGTGAAAAAACAAAGCCTCCAAACAGGTGGATGGAGGCTTTGCTTTCTTTATGCGTTCAAATTCGCAACAATCAGGTGTTATCCTCAATATAATGTACGATATCGCCGACTGTTTTTACATTTTCGATCTGCTCATCCGGGATCTCGATGCTGAACTCGTCCTCGAGTGACATCACAAGGTCGACTACGTCGAGCGAGTCCGCCTCAAAATCCTCGATAATGTCCGAATCCATCGTAACGTTATCCTCTTCCAGGTCGAGTTGATCGCAAAGGATCTCCCTGACTTTTTCAAAAACCATTGATCGTTCCTCCTAGAGAAATTTCCTATACACTTTTATACCGTCTTTTACTGGCCTTGTCAAGCGGTTCAAAAAAGTTTTTAGACAGTTCACACATTTGTGCCGAGTGGAAAGGAAAAAACTCTTTTGGAAGAGATAAAACATGCACAAAAACACCCTGTTTTCGACAAAAAAAGCAGGCCCCCGCACAGGGCGGCGGCCTGCTTTGCGGCAAATGCCGCAAAAAGGTGCTTTATTTCGAAAGGCGGTCTTTCAGGCTGACCAGCTCTTCGCGCAGCTTTGCGGGCACGCGCTCGCCAATCTGGTCGTACAGCTCGCCAACACCCTTGACATCATCCAGCCAAAGGTCCTTGTCCACGCTCAGCAGGTCCTTCACGGTTGCTGTCGTCACGTCCTCAAGGCCCGAAACATCGATGTCCTCTGCCTTGGGCAGGTAGCCGATGGCGGTTTCCACAGCCTCAACTTCGCCCTTGCAGCGGCCAAGGATCCACATCAGCACGCGCATGTTGTCGCCAAAGCCCGGCCAGATGAAGTGGCCCTGCTCGTCGGTGCGGAACCAGTTGACGTTGAAGATCTTCGGGGCTTTGTCGCCCAGCTTCTTGCCCATGTCCAGCCAGTGGCCGAAATAATCGCCCATGTTGTAGCCGCAGAACGGGCGCATTGCCATCGGGTCGCGGCGCACAACGCCCACGGCACCGGTTGCAGCAGCGGTGGTCTCGGACGCCATGGCCGAGCCGACATACACGCCGTGTGCCCAGTCAAAGCTTTCGTACACCAGCGGTGCGGTTTTGGCACGGCGGCCGCCAAAGACGATGGCCGTCACAGGCACGCCCTGCGGGTTGTTGAACTCGCTGGACAGGCACGGGCAGTTGACTGCCGGTGCGGTGAAGCGGCTGTTCGGGTGTGCCAGCTTGCCGCCGTCTGCGACATACTCTTTGCCGTTGACAGCAAGGCCGGTCCACTCCTGTGCATCCTCGGGCGGGTTTTTGTCAAGGCCTTCCCACCACACGGTGTTCTCCTCAAGGTTATGCGCAACGTTGGTGAAGATGGTGCCCTGCATCGTGGTGTGCAGCGCGTTGGGGTTCGATTTTTCGTTGGTGCCGGGGGCAACGCCAAAGAAGCCGTTTTCCGGGTTGATGGCATACAGGCGGCCATCCTCACCAATGTGCATCCAGGCAATGTCATCGCCGACAGTCCACACTTTGTAGCCCTTTTTGGCGTAGATTTCGGGCGGGATGAGCATGGCGAGGTTGGTTTTGCCGCAGGCAGAGGGGAACGCCGCGGTGACGTAGTCAATGTGGCCGGTCGGGTCTTCAATGCCAAGGATCAGCATGTGCTCGGCCATCCAGCCCTCTTTGTAGCCC
Source organism: Bacillota bacterium (assembly GCA_023460035.1). Lineage (GTDB taxonomy): Bacteria > Bacillota > Clostridia > Oscillospirales > Ruminococcaceae > Pygmaiobacter. Next base: position 65,524 of record JAEWRN010000030.1, on the reverse strand, counting down.
TGGTAAGACGCAATGCGCAGTGCAAAGCACTTTTTGCCCAGCAGCACGTTGCCGCCGTAGCCGGAGTTGATCGACCAGATGGCATTGTCCTCGGGGAACTGCACAATGTAGCGGTTCTCTTCGTTGATGTCCGCTTTGGCATGCTGGCCGCGCACAAAGTCGTTGGAATCGCCCAGCTGGCGCAGTGCCTTGATGCCGATGCGGGTCATGATGTCCATGTTCAGCACGACATAGATGGAGTCGGTGACCTCAATGCCCACCTTGGAGAACGGGCTGCCGATGGGGCCCATGCAATAGGGGATGACGTACATGGTGCGGCCCTTCATGCAGCCGGTGTACATCGGGATGAGTTTTGCCTTCATCTCGTCGGGGGCCATCCAGTTGTTGATGGCGCCAGCGTCCTCTTTTTTGCTGGTGCAGATAAAGGTACGGCCCTCAACACGCGCAACATCGTTCTTTGCGGTATGGTGCAGCACGCAGCCGGGCAGCTTGTCCTGATTCAGCTCGGTCAGCTCGCCGGTTTTAAACGCCTCTTCACGCAGGGCGCGAAGCTGGCCTTCGGAACCGTCGATCCAGATGACATTGTCCGGGGTCATCAAGGTTTTCATCTCTTTGACCCAGTCCAGCACGTGCTGGTTGGAAGTTAAACTACTCATAAGACATAACTCACCTTTCTCTATTAAAAATAGAACGGACGAATTTCACTTCCGAACTTTCAAATAAAAAAAATCCGAAATCAAAATAAGCATAACACATTGTCAAATTTCTAGCAATATACAAATTCCCCAAAAAACCGCCTTGAAACTTTCTTTCTGTCTGATTTGCAACCAAAAACCGGCTGCAAAACCGCAAAAAGAAAAGTACAGTGCCATGGGGTGGCACTGTACTGTAACTCAGCGGTAATCAATTGGCAAGGTGGCATAGCCGTTCAAATTTTGGGGTGCAAGGTTGCCCGCCATCAATTCGTAATACCCGGCGGCGCCGATCATGGCGGCGTTGTCGCCGCAAAGCGAAAGCTCGGGCAGATACAGCGACACCCCGCGGCGGTCGGCCCCCGCCTGCAACAGCGTGCGCAGCAGTGCGTTGGCGGCAACACCGCCCGCCAGCGCAAGGTGTTTGGCTCCAAGGTCGTCTGCGGCAAGCAGCAGCTTTTCGGCCAGTATTTCGCTGGCGCGGTACTGAAAGCTGGCGGCCATATCGGCAACGCGCAGCGTTTCGCCCTTCATTTCTGCCTGATTGACAAGGTTCAGCACGGCGGTTTTAAGGCCCGAAAAGCTGACGTCGTACCGGCCTGCCACCCGCGGGGTGGGCAGGTGGTAACTGGCGGGGTCACCCTGCAGCGCCGCTTTGGCAACGGCCGGCCCGCCGGGGTAGCCAAGGCCCAGCGTGCGCGACACCTTGTCAAACGCTTCGCCCGCGGCATCGTCCACCGTGCGGCCCAGTACCCTAAAATGGGTGTAGTCATCCACCGCAATAATATGGCTGTGCCCGCCGCTTGCCACAAGGCACAAAAACGGCGGGGTAAGCCCCGGGTGGGTGAGGTACAGCGCGGCAATGTGCCCGCGCAGATGGTGCACCGGCACCAGCGGCTTGCCCGCGGCAAAGCTGAGGCCCTTGGCAAAATTGACCCCCACCAGCACCCCGCCGATGAGCCCCGGCGCAAAGGTGACGGCAATGGCCGCAAGGTCGGCCGGGGTGGCCCCGGCCTGTTGCAATGCCTGCTGCGCCACACCGCTCACCGCCTCAATATGGCGGCGGCTGGCAATCTCCGGCACCACACCGCCATACAGGCCGTGCTCGGCCGCCTGGCTGGCCACGATGTTACTGCAAATTTTGCGGCCGTCCTGCACCACGGCAGCGGCGGTCTCGTCACAGCTCGACTCTATCCCTAAAATCAGCATCCCTGTTCTAAATCTCCCAACCTGCAATATCTGCAATCAACCGCGGAACACCAGTTCCATCGTAAAGCCGTCCTCGTGCGGGGCAGTGTACAGCCCGCTGCGGCGCGCCAGCTGCACAAACCCCATGCGGCGGTACAGTGCCAGCGCCGCCGTGTTGGACGCGCGCACCTCTAACAAACAGCGCCTTGCGCCACAAAGCTGCAGCGCGCCAAACGCGTGGGCCAGCAAGGCGGTTGCCACCCCGGCACGGCGGCTTTGGGCCGCGACGGCAAGCTGTTCTAATTCGGCAGTATCCCCTGCCAGCGCAAAGGCCGCAAAGGCCACCGGCGTTTGCCCGCGGCTTGCCACAAACACACGGCTTTGGGGCTTTGCCAGCTCGGCTGCAAGCTGCGCGGCCGTCCACGGGTCGGGCGCGTCGGCGCACAGCGCGGCCAGTGCGGGCACCTGCTGCGGGGCCAGCGGTGTAAAGCATAAATCGGTATTATCCCTTTGCATCATACCATGTCCTTCCGCGGCCGACTTCTGCAATCAGCTTGACCGCAAGGTCTGCCGCATGCTCCATCTCGTCGCCTAAAATCTGCGCGGCGCGGTCGGCCTCGCTTTGCGGGGCCTCCACAATCAATTCATCGTGTACCTGCAGCACCAGCTTAGCGGCAAGGCCCTCCTGCTTCATGCGGCGGTAAACCTTAATCATCGCAAGCTTGATGATGTCGGCGGCCGTGCCCTGAATGGGGGTGTTCATCGCCATGCGCTCGCCCAGCGCGCGGATGTTGTGGTTGGCGGCGGCAAGCTCCGGCAGCGGGCGGCGGCGGCCATACAGCGTCGTCACGTAGCCCTGCTGGGTGCCCTGCTTCACAATGTCCTCCATATACTGGCGCACGCCGGAATATTCGGCGAGATAGCTTTTGATAAAATGGTCCGCCTCTTTGACCGACACCCCGGTGTCCTTGGCAAGGCTAAACGCCCCAATGCCGTACACGATGCCAAAGTTGACGGCCTTGGCGCGGGAGCGCAGCTGCGGGGTGACAAGGTCGAACGGCACTCCAAAAATGCGGCTTGCCGTGCTGCGGTGAATGTCCTCGTGGTTTGCGAACGCCTGCTGCATATGCTCGTCGCCGCTGATGGCCGCCAGAATACGCAGCTCAATCTGGCTGTAGTCGGCGTCCAGCAACACACTGCCCTGTGGCGCCACAAAATAGCGCCGCAAGCGGCTGCCGAGCTCGGTGCGGATCGGGATGTTTTGCAAATTGGGCTCGTTGGACGAAATGCGCCCGGTGCGGGTATCGGTTTGGCTGAAAGTCGAGTGAATGCGCCCTTTTGGGCCCACCTCTTTCAGCAGCCCTTCAATATAAGTAGAGCTGAGCTTTTGGTAGGTGCGGTACAACAAAATATGCTCAATGGCCGGGTGTTGGCCGCGCAGCGCTTCCAGCGTTTCGGCGTTGGTGGACCAGCCGTTTTTCGTCTTTTTCTTCGCGGGCAGGCCCAGCTTGCCAAACAGCGCGTCGCCCAGCTGTTTGGGCGAATTCAGGTTAAACTCGTACCCCACCAGCTCGTAAATGGTCTCCAGCTCCTCTGCCAGCACCTGCCGCAGCTCGGCCCCAAAGTCCTCAATGCCCTTTTTGTCCACCTGAATGCCGGTGTACTCCATGGAGGAAAGTACCTGCGACAGCGGCTGCTCGATGTCGGTCAGCAATTTTGTGAGCTGCTGCTCGTCACACGCGGCGGCCAGCTTGTCAAACAGCGGGGCCAGAATGCCCGCCTCCGGGATCTCGCAGGCAAAGGCCGGCTGCACACCGTACTCTGCCGCAAGGCGCACCGGGTCGTACCCGCTGCCCGCGGGGTTTAAAAGGTAAGCGGCTAATTTGCCGTCAAACACAATATTTTGCGCTTCGCTGCCCGCGGCAAGGGCCAGCGTGTACAGCGCCTTGGCGTCAAATACCCGCTTGACGCTCTGCGCATCCGCCAAAAGGTGCGAAAACACCGCGTCGGTTGCCGACGCAGTGTACACCGCGCCCTGCACCACAACAACAAAGCCATCACCCGCCGGGGCAATGCAGCTGTCGCCCGCCGGCAGCGTGCCCGGCAGCGGGGCCGGGGTGCACTGCGGCAGCGCGGGGGCCCCCTCTTGCAGAGGCAGCGCCGCCGCGGCGTCAAGCTGCAGCTTTTTGCGCAGGGTCTCCATTTCAAGCGAGGCCAGCAGCCGGGCGGCGGCCGCCGGGTTGCCGGGGCCCGGCAGATAGTCTTGCGTCTGTAGCGGCACCGGGGCGTTCGTCACAATCTCGGCCAGCATGCGGCTCATCTCGGCCTTTTCTTTGTCTGTTTGCAGCTTGCTGCGCACCGCGGGGCGGATGTCGTCGCTGTCGATATGCGCATACACGCCGTCCAGCGTTTCAAACTGGCTGATGAGGGTGAGCGCCGTTTTTTCGCCGATGCCCGCGACGCCGGGGATATTGTCGCTGGCGTCGCCCATCAGGGCCTTTACCTCTATGAGCTGCTTTGGCGCAACGCCGTATTTTTCGCGCACAGCGGCTTCGTCCATATTCACCGTGACACTGCGCCCCATTTGGGTGGAGGCCAGCAGCACGCGGGTTTTGGGGCCAATCAGCTGCAGCGAGTCGCGGTCCCCGGTGGCGATGACACACTCGTCGCCCGCCGCAGTTGTTGCCGCCGCAAGGGTGCCCAGAATGTCGTCCGCTTCAAACCCCTCGGCTGTGACAATGCGGTAGCCAAGGTCGCTTAGCAGCTCTTTGAGCGGCTGCATCTGCTGGGCCAGCTCTGCGGGCATGCCCTTGCGGGTGCCCTTATACCCGTCGTACTGCTTATGGCGAAAGGTGGGCGCGGGCAGATCAAACGCCACCGCCACGGCGTTTGGCTGCTCGTCTGCCAGCAGTTTTAGTAAAATATTCATAAACCCAACAATACCGTTGGTGTAGCGGCCGTCTTTTGTCGTCAGCAGTTTAATGCCATAAAACGCGCGGTTTACAATGCTGTTGCCGTCAATCGCAAGTAATTTCAACGCGGCTGCCCCCTTTAATTTAAAATCCGTTTTGCCTGCCGCGCGGCGCAGTTTTCACCATTTCACCACGCGCAGCACCTAAAATATTATACCACAAGCGTGCCATTTATGATACAATAACCTGTACCCACCAATTCCATTGCAAGTGAGGAACCGCTTTGAAATTCAACGACCTTTTAATTGGCCCCGGCGCCGCCTTTGCGCCGATGGCCGGGTTGTCGGACGCCCCTGCGCGCCGCTTAATGGCGCAGCACGGCGCGGCCTACACCACCAGCGAAATGGTCAGTGCAAAGGCACTGTGCTACAACGACCAAAAAACCGCCGCACTGCTGCGCGGCGGTAAAAATAATGCGCCCTTTGGCATTCAGCTGTTCGGCAGCGAGCCGGACACGATGGCCGAGGGCGCAAAACGGGTGCTGCACTGGCAGCCGGATTTTATCGACATCAACATGGGCTGCCCCGCCCCCAAGATCACCGCGACCGGCGCGGGCAGCGCGCTGATGAAAGACCCCGCGCTGTGCGGCAAAATTGTCGCCGCGGTAACGGCGGCGGTCAATTTGCCCGTAACGGTGAAAATGCGTAAGGGTTGGGACGACGATACCGTTACCTGTGTAGAGGTGGCAAAGCAATGCGAAGCCGCGGGGGCCGCTGCCATTGTGGTGCACGCGCGCACCCGCGCCCAAATGTACACCCCGCCCATTGACCCCGGCTGCATTGCGGCGGTAAAAGCCGCCGTTGCGGTGCCGGTGCTGGGCAACGGCGATATTGTAAGCGCGCAGGACGCCACCGACCTGCTGGCCGCCACCGGCTGTGACGCGGTGATGGTGGGCCGCGGCGCAATGGGCAACCCGTGGCTGTTTGGCGAAATTTTGGCCGCGCTACGCGGTGAGGCACCGCCCCCGCGCCCCACCCTGCGCAAGACGATGGACACCATGTGCCGCCAGCTGTACGAAATGTGTGAAGAAAAAGGCGAGGGCGTTGCGATGCGCCAGGCCCGCACCCATGCCCCTTATTATATGAAGGGCCTGCGAGAGGCGGCCCAGCTGCGCCACATTGCCTGCGGGCTGACCACTTACCGGGATGCCGAAGAGCTGGCAAGGCTGGTGCTGCAGCACAACCCCGGCCTGTAAATAGGCGGGTGCCTTACGTCTGCGGGGCGCCGGCAGTCAGCTCGTCCAGCGTCAGTTTGTAAGCGGGCAGCATTTGTTGCATAAACCAGTCCGCCTCCGGCAGGTGCATTTCTTCAAGCGCTTTGAGCTGGGCGCGAGCGGCGCTTTCAAATTCAAGGTTGCCGCTTTGCTTTTCCTCCATACATTTAATGAGGCCGGACAGCTTATCGGCCGCTTTAAGGATGCTTTTTTCACGCGCGGTCAGCCCGCTGCCGGTCATGGCCTCCAGCAGCGGTGCCTGCACAGGCTGTGGCGCCAGCGCGCAGATGCGCGCGCTCGCCTGCTGTTCCAGCGCTTTATAGGCGTTTTTCAGCGCTTCGCCGCTGTATTTTACCGGGGTGGGCAAATCGCCCGTCAAAATTTCGGCGGCGTCGTGGTACAGCGCGGCAACCGTCACCGCATCGGGGCGCACGTCGGCGCCAAACTGCCCGTTTGCCAGCAGCGCCAAAAGGTGCGCCAGCTGCGCCGTTTCGGCACTGTGCTCGGCCAGAGTTTCGGCCCGGGTGCTGCGCATCAGCCCCCAGCGGGTGATGTATTTCATGCGCGAAAGCAGGGCGGAAAACGAATACGGTTTCATCGGCGTTCCCCTTCTTTTCTTTTGCTTTGGGGCGAAAGTGCTACCCCTTTTGAATTTAAACCTATTATACGCAGCCACACCGCACATCGCAAGCGCCGTGTGGCCGCCGCTTTGCGGGAGGGAGTTTTTTGGAACACAGTTTGCAGCAGCAGGCCGGGGGCAAACGCCCCTATTTGCTGGCTTTCGGGATCTCTTTTGTCAGTGCACTGGTGCTTTTTTTGCCGTTTTTGATCGTCGATAAGGGGTTCTTTTTGTACTGCGGCGACTTTAACAGCCAGCAGATCCCTTTTTACCAGTATTGCCAGCACTTTGTCACCACCGGGGGCGGTTCGTTTAGCTGGGCGACCGACCTTGGCAGCGGGTTTTTAAACTCTTACTCGTTTTACAACCTGGGCTCGCCGTTTTTCTGGCTGGCCTGCCTGCTGCCCAACCGCATTTTGCCCTATATGATGGTGCCGCTATTGTGCCTGAAATTCGGCGTGGGCGGCCTTGGCGCGTACCTGTACATGCGCCGCTACACCAAAACCGTCAACTTTGCACTGGTGGGCAGCGCGCTGTACACGCTGTCCGGCTGGGGCATTTACAACATCTTTTTCAACCATTTTATCGACTGCATGGTGCTGTTCCCGTTTTTGCTGGCCGCGCTGGACGCGTATATTTACGACAAGCAGCGCGCCGTGCTGCCGCTGATGATTGCCATTAACCTGCTGAACAACTATTTCTTTTTTGTGGGCGAAGCGCTGTTTTTGGCCCTCTACTTCTTCATCAAGCTGCTTTCAAAAGACTACCGGCTTTCGCTGCGCGAGTTTTGGCGCCTTGCGCTGGAGGTCATACTGGGTGTGCTGCTGGGCTGCCTTTTGGTGCTGCCCGCGGCGGCAAGCCTGCTGAACAACCCGCGCACAAATGATTTTGCCAACGGTTACGGCATGCTGCTGTATGGCAATGTGCAGCAGTATTTTGCCATCTTCCGCAGTATTTTAATGCCCCCGGACCCGCCGTACCTGCCCGCCGTATTTACCGACGCGACGGTAAAATGGACCAGCATGTCGGCCTATCTGCCTGTTATGGGCCTTGCCGGGGTGGTGGCTTGGGTGCGCGCCCGCAAAGGCGCGGCGCACAAACGCATTTTAATCACCTGCCTTGTAATGGCGCTCGTGCCCATCCTCAATTCGTCTTTTTACGCGTTTAACTCCAGCTATTATGCCCGCTGGTATTACATGCCCATTTTGCTGATGGCGCTTGCCAGTGCCAACGCGCTGGAGGATGCCGACATCGACCTTGTGGGCGGTATCCGCTTTGTGGGGGTGCTGACACTGGCCTTTGCCGTGTTTGGTTTGGTGCCCGCTAAAAACGACGACGGCGGCTGGAAGATGGGCGTTGCCGAAAACAACGCGCAGTTTTGGCTGGGCATTCTGCTGGCCGTGCTGGGGCTGCTGATTTTCTATTTTGTCGTCACCTGGTACCGCGGCAAGCGGCGGTTTGCGGCGCTCATGCTGGGTGTCGTGCTGGGCTTTGGCGTGTTTGCCGGCATCATTCATCTTTCCATCGGCAAGTTTCCCCAGTGGGACGGCGACGCCAATTATAAGCTGCAAAACTATGACGTGATTCAAAAAATTGACCTGCCCGACGACCGGTTTTACCGCATTGACACCTACGAGTGCTATGACAATTTAGGCCTGTTTTTAGACAAGGCCTGTATCCGCAACTTCAACAGCACCGTGGCCCCCAGCATTTTGCAGTTCTACCCGAATGTCGGTGTCAAGCGGGATGTTTCGTCTAAGCCGGAGCTTGACGTGTTTGCACTGCGCGGGCTGCTGAGTGTCGATTATATCCTGACCCCCGCCGACCGAAAGGACGAGCTGAGCAGCCAAAGCGACGAGACCGGGTTTACGTTTGACTACCTGACCGGCGACGGCGTGTACGCGGTGTTTAAAAACAACAACGCGGTGCCGATGGGCTTTACCTACGACTACTATGTGCTGCCCGACACGCTGAACGCCGTGTCGAAAGAAAAGCGCTCGAACGTGTACCTGCGCGCCATTGGCTTAAGCGAAGAGCAGGCCGCGCAGTATGGCGCGAATTTGAAACAGCTCACCGGCGACGCGCTGGGCGGCTTGAGCTTTGAGGACTATGTGACGGACTGCGCAAACCGGCGGCAGAACGCCTGTGACAGCTTTACCGACACGCGCGACGGCTTTATTGCCACCATTACGCTGAGCAAAGACAACCTGGTGTTCTTTTCGGTACCTTACGACGAGGGCTTCCACGCGACGGTGAACGGCGAGGACGCCGAAGTGCTGAACGTGGACGACGGGCTGATTGCGATACCGGCGACAAAGGGTGCCAACACGATTGAACTGACCCTGACCCCGAAATGGCTGCCGGTTTCGATGGCGCTGACCGGGGCGGGCGTTGCCGGGTATGCGTTGTATCTGGCGCTGACATTGCGCCGCCGGCGCAAAGACGGCCCGCTGCAAGGCCGGTTTGTACCCGCCGATGTGGCGGCAGGCCACCCCGATGCGCTGTACCACGCCCAGCAGGGCGAACAGCTTTCACTGCTGGACGGCTTCTCCCCTTATGCCGGCCCGCAAACACCGGGCGAGCCCCTTGCCCCGCAGGGCAGCGGTTTGCCCGATGCCGAAGAGCCGGCAAATCCCCCGACAGAAAGCGAGTAATCTTATGGATCTGGTAAAAACACTGGCGGGCGAGTTTGAAACCCGCGAAGACTATGTGCGCAACATTCTCGACCTGATTGACGAGGGCAACACCATCCCGTTTATTGCCCGCTACCGCAAAGAGCAGACCGGCAGCATGGACGACCAGCTGCTGCGCCGCATGGACGAGCGGCTGACCTACCTGCGCGGGCTGGAAAAGCGCAAGGCGGAGGTGTCGAGCTCGATTGAAGAGCAGGGCAAGCTGACCGACGAACTGCGCGCCGCCCTTGCCGGGGCCGCTACCCTGGCGCAGGTAGAAGACCTGTACCGCCCCTACAAGCCCAAGCGCAAAACCCGCGCCAGCGTGGCGCGCGAGCGCGGGCTGGAGGGCCTTGCGACGCTGCTGTTTGCACAGGCGGGCGGGCCGCCCGCGCTAAAAGCGGCACAACGCTATGTAAACCCCGAAAAAGAGGTGCCCACCGCACAGGACGCACTGGCGGGTGCGCTGGACATCATTGCCGAGGACCTGTCTGACGACGCGCGGCTGCGCGGGCTGCTGCGCGGCTTTACGCTGCATACCGGCAAGGTGACCAGCAAGGCCGCAATCAAAGACGACAGCGTTTATGCGCAGTATTACGACTTTGCGCAGGCCCTTGCCAAAATAGCCGACCACCAGGTGCTGGCGCTGGACCGCGGCGAGCGCGAAAAGGCGTTAAAGGTTTCAATTGAGGTGGAGCCGGAAAAGGCCATTGACATCGTCACCGGTGCGTTTGTCAAAAATGACAGCGAGTATGGCCGGCTGGTGGCACAGGCCGCCGCCGATGCCTACACCCGGCTGATTGCCCCGTCGCTGGAGCGCGAGCTGCGCGCCGGGCTGACCGAGCGCGCCGCCGAGGGCGCGATTCACCTGTTCAGCGAAAATTTACGCCAGCTGCTGCTGGCCCCGCCCATCAAGGGCAAGGTGGCCCTTGGCATGGACCCCGGCTACCGCATGGGCTGCAAGCTGGCGGTCGTGGACGCCACAGGCAAGGTGCTGACGACCGCCGTCATTTACCCGGTGCCGCCCCAAAATAAAATAGAGCAGGCAAAGGCGACGGTAAAGCAGTTGATTCAGAAATACGGGGTCGAGATCATTGCCATTGGCAACGGCACCGCCAGCCGCGAGACCGAGCTGTTTGCAGCCGAAGTGCTGCACGAAATTGGCGGCGGCGCCTCTTACATGGTCGTCAGCGAAAGCGGCGCGTCGGTGTATTCGGCATCGCCCCTGGCGGCGGAAGAATTCCCCGATTTTGATGTCAATGTGCGCAGTGCGGTCAGCATTGCCCGCCGCCTGCAAGACCCGCTGGCAGAGCTGGTGAAAATTGACCCCAAAGCCGTCGGCGTGGGGCAGTACCAGCACGACATGCCGCCCGCAAAGCTGGACGAAGCCCTTGCCGGCGTGGTGGAAGCCTGCGTGAACACCGTGGGGGTGGACCTCAACACCGCATCGGCCCCGCTGCTGTCGCATGTGGCGGGTATCAACACCGCCATTGCCAAAAACATTGTGGCCCAGCGCGAAAATGCGGGCCCCTACAAAAGCCGCAAAGAGCTGTTAAAGGTACCGCGCCTTGGCCCCAAGGCGTTTGAGCAGTGCGCCGGGTTTTTGCGCCTGCCGGGTGCCAAAGAGCCGCTGGACGCCACGGCCGTACACCCTGAAAGCTATGCCGCCGCCGCAAAGCTGCTGGCCCTGTGCGGCTTTACCGCGGCCGACATCGGCACCGCGGCACTGGACGCGCTGGAAGAGCGCATTCGCGCCTATGGCCGTGAAAAGCTGGCGAAAGAGCTGGGCATTGGCCTGCCCACCCTTGCCGATATTGCCGCCGAGCTGCGCCGCCCCGGGCGGGATATGCGCGACGAGCTGCCAAAACCCCTGCTGCGCACCGACGTGATGTCGATGGAGGACCTAAAGCCCGGCATGGAGCTTGCGGGCACCGTGCGCAACGTGATTGACTTTGGCGCGTTTGTCGACATTGGCGTGCATCAGGACGGCCTTGTGCATGTCAGCCAGATCAGCAACAAATTCATCCGCCACCCGTCTGAAATACTGAAGGTCGGCGATGTGGTCACCGTGTGGGTGCTGTCGGTGGACACCGGCAAAAAGCGCATCAGCCTGACGATGAAAAAGCCGGCGCAGCCAAACGGCAATGGCGCCGCACACAAATAAGCGCCGCAATTTTTGCCTGTAAAAAGCGCGCAAATTACGCAAAAAGCCCCTTTGCCAACATGGCAAAGGGGCTTTTGTTATTTAGTAAAAACCAGCCGCAAACAGCGGGCTGCTGCAAAGCAATTAGCCCTGCGCGTTCAACCCTGCGGTGATGATGGACATCTTGTACACTTCTTCGGCGTTGCAGCCGCGCGAAAGGTCGTTGATGTTGGCGGCAAGGCCCTGCAGGATGGGGCCGACTGCCTCAAACCCGCCAAGGCGCTGTGCAATTTTATAGCCGATGTTGCCGGCGTTGATGTCGGGGAAAATGAAGGTATTGGCCTTGCCCGCAACCGGCGAATCCTTCGCTTTGGTTTTGGCAACCTCCGGCGAAAACGCGGCGTCAAACTGCATCTCGCCGTCCACCGGGTAAGCAAAGTCCATACTCTTCAGCTTTTCGGCCGCTTCGTGCACACGGTCCACGTCCTCGCCCTTGCCAGAGCCCAGCGTGCTGTAAGACAGCAGTGCCACCTTGGGCTCGATGCCAAAGAAGCTGGCGGTGTTGGCGGTCTCGGCGGCAATCTCCACCAGCTCGTCTGCGGTGGGCTTTAAGTTGATGGCGCAATCGCCCATGGCATAACGCTCGGGCTTGCCGTCGGCACCCACACGGTCAAGGATAAAGCAGCTGGAGACGATTTTGCTGCCCGGGCGGGTCTTGATGATCTGCAGCGCGGGGCGCACGGTGTCGGCAGTGGAATAGGTCGCACCGCCCAGCAGCGCGTCGGCATAGCCCATTTTGACATACATCGTGCCAAAATAGTTTGCCTTGTGCAGCAGCTTTGCACACTCTTCGGCGGTCATTTTGCCGCGGCGCAGCTCGGTCATTTTTTCAACCATCGCGTCAAAACCGGCGTAGTTGTTCGGGTCCACAATCTCAATACCGTCAATCTCCTGCCCGGCGTCGGCTGCCGCTTTTTTAACGGCACCCGGCTCGCCCACCAAAATGGGCACCAAAAGCCCCTCTTTGTGCAGGCGGCTTGCCGCCTCCAAAATCCGCGGGTCGGTACCCTCGGTATACACAAGACGCTTTTGGTTTGCTTTCAGCGATTCCACCAGTTTTTTCAGCATGATGCTTCTCCTTTCACGATCCCCTGTTTACTGCCGCGGCCAGGTTGCCGCTTTTTATATTGTTACGGAAATTACTCCCGTCCCATGCGAAGATAGACCCGTGCGTACATGACAAAGGTAAACAGCATCATTGCCGTACACAGCAGAATCAATAAATCTGCCAGCCCCTGCGGGATGTTGACCCACAGCACCAGCACCAGCACTACAAGGTAAAACACAAAGGTACACACCTTGCCAAACCACATGGCGCCGCCCAGCTTTTTGCCGCGGCGCAGCATCACAATGCCCGCCACCGCCATATAGCCCTCTTTTAACAAATAAACGGCAATCAGCACCGCCACAAGGCGGTACCGGGTAAAAAGGCAAAAAATAACGGCGCCTTCGGTCAGCTTATCGGCAACCGGGTCCAGCAAGATGCCAAGCTCTGTCACCTGCCCCAGCCGGCGGGCTAATTTGCCGTCGAACAGGTCAGTCAGGCCGGAAACGCCAATCACTACGGCGGCAAACGCAAAGTCGCGCAGATCCTGCGCATGCAGATACAGCCACACAAATACCGGGATCAGCAGCAGGCGAAAATAGCTCAGCAGGTTCGGGACGGTGAAAAGCTCCCGCCTCGTCGGCCTCTTCATCATCGGGTTCTGCTCCCTCCCGGCCCCAAGGCGGGCCAACCGCATTATCAGGCGGGCAAAGGCTGCCCACCCCAATGTTTTATAGTACGATAATTTTGTTAAATTTTTGTGAACAAGTGCCTGATTTTCACAAAAATCGCAAAAAAGTCGGGGGCAAGCCGCCTTGCCCCCGACCAGCGCCCTTTTGGGACGTTTTAGCCTATCTGAAGCCCTGTCAAGATGTACATCACGACAAACAGCGCAGACAGCACGTACATCAGTACCGGCACCTGCTTGCCCTTGCCGCGCAGCAGCTTGATGACGACCCAGCTGATGAAGCCAAAGCCGATACCGTCGGTGATGGAGTAGGCAAACGGCATCATGGCAATGGTCAAAAAGCTGGGCATTGCAACTTCAAAGTCGCTCCAGTCAATGCGGGTTGTTGCGCGCAGCATCAAAATGCCCACAATGATCAGCGCCGGGGCGGTGGCGGCGGCGGGCACAATGCCTGCCACCGGGGCAATGATGATGGAAGCGAAGAAGCACAGCGACACGACGATGCTGGAAAGGCCGGTGCGCGCACCCTCACTGATACCGGTGGAGGATTCAACAAAGGTGGTCACGGTAGAAGTACCAAAGCAGGCGCCCACGCAGGTGGCGATTGCATCGGCAAGCAGCGCGCGGTCGCCGCGGGGCAGCTCGCCTTTTTCGTTCAGCATGCCGGCGTTGCCCGCGGTACCGATCAGCGTACCGACGGTGTCGAACATATCACAGATGGAGAACGTGATGATGGCGGTGACGAGCGGCAGAATGCCAAGCGAAAGCAGGTTGAAGTCCATCTGCATAAAGGTGGGGGCCAGCGAGAAGCTGTTTTCAAACAGGTTGGCGGGGATGACGGTGATGCCCATGGGGATGCCGATCAGCGTGGTGATGCCGATGCCGATCAGGATAGCGGCTTTGACGTTCCACGCCATCAGCACACCGGTGATCAAGAGGCCGATGAGGGCCAGCAGCGCCGGGCCGGAGATGATGTTGCCCATGTCGGGCACTGCGCCGCCCACGTTAACAATGCCCACGTTCAGCAGGCCGATGAGGGCGATAAACAGGCCGATACCGGCGCTGATTGCACTTTTCAGCGGTGCGGGGATGGCGTCGATGACCATTTTGCGCAGCGGCGAAATGGTGACCAGCAGGAACAAAAGGCCGGAGACGAACACGATGGCAAGGCCCTGCTGCCAGGTGTAGCCCATGCCCAGCACTACCGTGTAGGTAAAGAAGGCGTTAAGCCCCATGCCCGGTGCCTGTGCAAACGGCACGTTTGCAAGTACAGCGGTCAGCAGGGTGCCGATACCGGCAGAAATACAGGTGGCCAGCAGAACGGCATTTTGGTCCATACCCGTCATGCTGAGCAGTGAGGGGTTGACGAAAATGATGTAGGCCATGGCAAAAAAGGTGGTAATGCCGCCCACGACTTCTTTGCTGACGGTCGTGCCATGTTCTTTGAGCTTGAACAGTTTTTCCATAAAACAAACTCCTCCATTTTTCGGCGTTCGCCGTATGCTTATTCCAAAGGGGCCCGCCCCTTACAGACAAAAGAAAAAGCGACCGGGAACCTCCCCCGACCGCCAGCGTTTCTGCATTGGAAAAACCAAAAACAAAGGAAAGGGCACATTGTGTGCGCCCTGTCCTGCTTTTCCAATAGTCGCACCATTTACGGCGGTGCGGTAGAAACTCTGGATCCATATTATCCATATTATATTGGTTACCGTATAAAGAACCCCTGATTGCGAGTTCACTTTTTATTCACAATTTAATTGTAGAGTATCGGGCCACAAAACGCAACCCTCTTTTTTTACCAAATTTTCCCTTGTTTTTGCGTGCATTTTTGTCAAACAGTGGCATGGCCGTTACAGTTGCAGCCGGTGCAGCAGGGCTGCCGCCTGCGTGGCAAAGGCACGGTGCCCCTGCGGTGTGTAATGGCAAAAATCGCTGCCGATCATGCTGCGCCCCACCCACTCGGCGGCGTCGGCAAACAGGGCCCCTTCCTCTTTTGCGGCAGCGGCAAACACCGGCGCAAGGGTGGCCTGTTTTTCCAAACTGTCCTGATCAAACTCCGGGTCGCCGCCGGTGGCCGCCATCGGCACGGGGCTCACGACCACGAACGGCGGCTTTTCGCCCGCCCAGCGCGCGTTGTCGCGAAAAAAGCTGTTGCCCTCCCGCAATAACCAGTGCAGCCCGGTGCCAATTTCGGCCGCGGAGACACCGTACCGGTGCTTTGTGTCGTTGGTGCCCAGCATGATGAACACCGCGTTTAGCGGGGCATGGCTGCGCAGCGCGGCGGCAAACGCGCCAAGGCCGCAGCTCCACGGCTGCAGGTTGTCCACAAACGCGGTGGTGCGGCCGTTCAGGCCCTCTTCGATGACATGGTAACCGGGGCCAAGCAGCTGTTCCAGCGCGCCGGTCCAGCGCACGTCGCGCGGGTAGCGGTGCCCGTCGCCGGGCATATAACCATAGACGTTAGAATCTCCAAAGCATAGAATATTTTTCATACGGCATCTCCCTTGTGTTGTACTTTTTAGGCCCTTTGTGGTAGCATAAATTCAAACTGCAAAGCTGCGGCCTGCACGGCGCGGCGAAAGGAAGCGATTTTTTGCGCGAACTGCCTGTCAGTGAACTCACAGCCGCCGTGCGCCGGCTGTGCATTGAAGCCAATTACCAGCTGCCGCCGGATGTGACGGCCCGGCTGCAAAGCTGTCGCGATGCCGAGCCATGGCCCCCCGCGCGGGATATTTTAGACGAGCTGTTGCAAAACGCCGCCGTGGCCGCCGCGGGCGAATACCCGCTGTGCCAGGACACCGGCCTTGCCTGCGTGTTTTTGAAGCTGGGGCAAGATATACACCTGACCGGCGGCGACCTTGCCGCTGCGGTAGACGAAGGCGTGCGGCAGGCCTGCCGTGACGGCAGCCTGCGCGCCAGCGCGGTGCGCGACCCGCTACAGCGGCAGAACACCGGCGACAACACCCCCGCCCTGCTGACGGTAGACCTGGTGCCGGGTGACAGGTGCGAAGTGACCGTGGCCCCAAAGGGCTTTGGCAGCGAAAATATGAGCGCGCTGAAAATGCTGCGCCCCAGCGACGGCAAAGAGGGGCTGCTGGCGTTTGTGCTGGACACCGTGCGCGCCGCCGGGCCAAACCCCTGCCCGCCCATCGTGGTGGGCGTTGGGGTGGGTGGCAGCTTTGACAAGGCTGCGTTGCTTGCCAAAAAGGCCCTGCTGCGCCCGCTGGGCAGCGCCCACCCGGACCCTCTTTGGGCCGAAATTGAAACGACCCTGTTGCAGCGCATCAACGCGCTGGGCATTGGCCCACAGGGCTTTGGCGGCAAAACCACCGCACTTTCGGTGGCGGTGGAAACCATGCCCACCCACATCACCGCGCTGCCGGTGGCCGTCAACATCAGCTGCCATGTCACCCGCCACGCTGCGGCAATTTTGTAAAGGGGGCGCCACGATGACCGAAATTACCACACCATTTACCCGCCGGCAGGCCGATGCCCTGCACGCAGGCGACCGGGTGCTGTTGACCGGCACCCTGTACACCGCGCGGGATGCGGCGCACGCCCGGCTTTGCGAAGCATTGAACCGCGCCGAAGCGCTGCCGTTTGACTTGCAGGACGCGATTATTTATTATGTCGGCCCCACCCCGCCAAAGCCGGGCAATGTGATTGGCAGCGCGGGCCCCACCACCAGCTACCGCATGGATGCCTACACCCCGCCGCTGCTGGCACAGGGCCTGCGCGGCATGGTGGGCAAAGGGCTGCGCGGCAGCGCCGTGGTAGAAGCCATGCGGGCGGCACACGCTGTTTATTTTGGTGCCATTGGGGGCACCGGGGCACTGATTGGCCGCTCGATTAAAACGGCCGAGGTGATTGCCTATGACGACCTTGGCACCGAGGCGGTGCGCCGGCTGACGGTGGAAAAGCTGCCGCTGACCGTCGTAATTGACACCCAGGGAAACAACCTGTACGAGCTGGGCCCCCAGCGCTACCTTGCACAGCAGGGCGGCTGAGCGTTTAGCCGTGCAGCTCCAGCGGCAGGCCGTCGGGGTCAAAGAAAAAGGTAAACGGCTTATTTGAAAATTCGTCAATGCGCACCGGCTCGCATGCAATACCCTTTGCCCGCAGGGCGGAGATTTCGGCCTCAATGTCCTCTACCCAAAAAGCCAAATGCCGCAGCCCCAGTGCTTCGGGCCGGGTCGGCCTTGGCGGCGCTGCCGGCGCGCTGAAAATCTCCAGCTCTACCGTGCCCAGCGCAAGGTCCAGCTTCCAGTCGTTTTTTTGCGGGCGCCAGTTTTCGCGCACCACCCTAAACCCTAGCAAATCGACATAAAAGTGGCGGCTTTTTTCATAATCCCGCACTAAAACAGCCACATGGTGCACAGCACCCAGTGCCATATTGCAGTCACCCCTTTACCGCCCCTGTTCCAGCCGAACGGGGGCTTTTAAATTGGCCCTAGTATACCATATTTCCCCCACCCGGCAAAACCAAAACGGGGCAGATGGTACTTTTAACCTTTTTGTGCTACAATAAAAAAAAGTGCACAGGGGTGAGCCGGGATGTATGAAGAGTCTTTGAGCCAGCTTTCGATTTACGATTTCGTCAACCCGTTTGGCGGCGCGCTGCAGCCAACCAACCGCTGGGTGCGCCTTGCCGCCGCCATTGACTGGCCCGCGCTGGAAAAGCAGTATGCGGCGCATTTTGCAAGCAGGGGCAAGCATGCGCTGCCGGTGCGCCGCGCGTTTGGCAGCCTTGTGATACGGCACGCGCTGGGGCTTTCTGACCGGCAAACGGTGCAGCTGATTGCCGAAAGCCCCTATTTGCAATATTTTATCGGGCTGCACGAATTTTGTGAACAGCTGCCGTTTTCGGCCCGCAGCATGGCAGCGTTTCGCACCCGCATCCCCGCGCGGCGGGTGGCCCATGTGGCAAGGATGCTGGAGACGTTTTCTTGTGCGACCTGACGGTGTGTTATTACAAAAAAGAAGAACAGCCGCCCGGGAATGGCGGCTGTTCTTCTTTTTTATAGAGGGGTGGGAAAGTATCAATAGATGTTGAGATCTACGCTACTTTCTTATCATACTGATTTTTTTATAAAAGTCAAGTCATTTTTCTGTTTCGCTTTTCTTTTAGTGCTTTACAAACCCGTTTCTGTTTAATATAATTAACAGAAAGCAGTTTTTCTTTTTATTTCAAAAAGCCACTTTTTACTTTTGACCCCGGTACTTTATTTTACGAAGATTTTGAGGAGGTCGCCCCAAATGGATGTTCTTGATAAGCAGATACTCAGCCTGTTGGAGCATAATGCCCGCATGAGCGTGAAGGAGATTGCCGCCAAGGTTTCATTGACCCCGCCCGCCGTATCGCAGCGCATTCGCCGGCTGGAACAGCTGGGCATCATTGAGGGTTACACAGTCGTCATCAACCTTGAAAAGGCGGGCCGCAGCATCCGTGCGCTGATCAGCCTTTCGGTGCCGCCCGCGCTGCGGCAGGAGTTTTTGGCGCTCGTGTCGGAGCAGACCGCCGTATTGCAGTGCCACCATGTCACCGGGGATTACAGCTATATTTTAAGTGTTGCCACCCATGACATGGCTTCGCTTGAAAAGCTGCTGAACCGGTTTCAAAAAATTGGCAGCACCAGCACCCAGATTGTGCTGTCCAGCACCGAGGCAAATTTGACCTTACTGTGACACCCCGCACACAAAAACGGCCTGCAAAAATGCAGGCCGTTTTTTTATTCCGCTGTGCGCCGCCCCGTGGGCTCTAGCCGGTAGGCAATCGCCGTCCCGGCAAGGCACCCCGCCAGCAGCAGCACCCCAAAGCAGACCCCAAGCAGCTGTAAATGGTCTATTGCGCCGACGGCCAGGCCAAAAAACGGGCGCAACGCCTTTGGCACCTGCGCAAAAAAGTCGCCCAGCCGGTGCAAGTCGGCCATAGAACTGACCACGCGGGTGATTTGCCCGCTGACCACGTTGCCCAGCGCAACCGGTGCCACGGCAAGGTTGCCCGCCGCGGCGAATAGCCCAAGTGCCATATTGCCTGCCGCCAAAAGGCCCAGCGCGACGTTGGCAACGCTGAAGGCCGCCACCATCAGGTTGCCCGCCCCCAGCAGCCCAAGGCCAATATTGGCAAGGGTAAACACCCCGACCGACAGGTTGCCGATGGACACCACCCCGCAGGTCAAATTGCCAATGGCAACCACCCCGATGGCACGGCGGCCAATGGCAAGGATGCCCCGCGCCGTGGGCACCGGCGGCATGCTGCCGCCGCCCCGGCCCGTGCGCACCAGGCCCTGCCCGCTGCGGCGGGCTTTGACGATGTGCACGAGCGGCAGGCCAAACAGCTCGCGCTGCGAGCGGTACTCAACAAACGGCCGCACCGGCTGCACCGCACTGGTATAGGTTTCGTACAGCCCCGCGGCAATTTCGTCCGCCGGGCCCATCTCCTGCATCGCCTGCTGCTCGTCGCCAAGGCGGGCGGTCAGCTCTGCCAGCTCGGCGGCAAGGTCGGCCTTTGCGCGCCGGCGCACCGGTGCGGGCAGGCACGCCCGGTTTAAAATTTCATTTAAATACTGCTTTTGTGTCATGGCTGCTCCCCATTTCCTTTCAGTATGGCCCCTACCTCGGCAGAAAAGGCAAACCAGGTCTCGGAAACCTCGGCCAGCACCTGCCTGCCCTTGGGGGTAATGGCGTAATATTTTTTGGGTACCCCGCGCGCCGGGGCCTGCTGCCAGCGGGTATCAATCAGCTTTTCATCCTCCAGCCGGTACAGCAGCGGGTACAACGTGCCCTCGCGCACTTCAAGGAAGCGGCTTTTTTCATTCAGGGCACTGATCAGCTCGTACCCGTACTGCTCGCGGCTTTCAAGCAGCTTTAACACCACAATTTCTAAAATACCCTTTTTAAACTGTTTCAGGTAGGCGTCCTGCAACTGTGACCCCCCCTCTCGTTTGCAATATACTTTGTATTACATAGTATATTGTTATAAATTATGCTTGTCAATACCAGCCACACAAAAGACATAAAAAAAGCAGGCCACTTGGCCTGCTGTGCAGTATGCAGTTTTAACCCTTGCTTTTTTGGCGCAACGCACCGCGCACATTCTTCACTTCGCAGGCACCCTTGGTCAGCACCTCTTCGGTTTGGCGCAGCATATTTTCGCAGTAATCGGTAATGGTCGTGCGCATCTCGCGCGCCTGCTGCTGTGCGGCGGTCAAAATTTCGGCCGCCTTTTGCTGGGCCTGGCGCACAATCTCCTCGTGGTCTACCATAGCGCGGGCGCGTTCTTCCGCCTTTTTAATGATCCCCTCCGACTCGCGGCGGGCACCGGCCACAATTTCGGCGCGGTCGGCCACAATCGCCTTGGCCTGTTTGATCTCGGCGGGCATGTTCAGCCGCACATCGTCAATGATGTCGCGAATTTTGTCCACGTCCACCATCCGCTTGCCACCGGTAAAGGGCAGGTTGGTCGCTTCTTCCAGCGTTTCATCCATCAAATCGAGCAGCTCGTCCACATTCATAGGTTCACACCTCTTCCTTGGGCTCTCATACCATTATTTTAACCTTCTGCAAGTGGTTTGTACAGCCTTTTCATAATATCCTCATAAATGACCGCAGGGATAAACTCCTCCACATCACGGCCCTGGGCAGCAATTTGCTTGACCATGCTGGAGGATAGATACATGTAATGCGCGTTGCAGCTGAGAAACATCGTCTCAAATTCAGGGTACAGCTTTTTGTTGATCAGCGCCTGCTGAAACTCGTACTCAAAGTCGGTGACGGCACGCAGGCCCTTCACGGCAGCGCGCGCACCATGGGCCTTGGCGTAATCCACAAGCAGCCCGTTTGAAAAATCGACCGTCACCTTTTCGTGGTCAATCTCCGGCATGTCCAGCAGGGCCCGGCGCAGCAAATCCACCCGCTCGTCCACACTAAACACCGGCGTTTTGGCCGGGTTGATGAGCACGAGCACAATGACCCTGTCAAAAATTTGGGCCGCGCGTTTGATGATATCAAGGTGCCCCTTGGTCACCGGGTCGTAACTGCCTGGGCAAATGGCTGTCGTCATAGCTGCGCCTCCTCGTCGGCGTATGGTTTTTGATACTTCGTCACCTGTACCTTGCCATAGCGGTACTGCTTTTGGCGCACCAGTGCGCCCACCGTTTCGGGCAGCAGCGCACCGGGCTCGCTTTCGCACAGCGCAATGCCGCCCGGGGCCAGCACCGCGTCGACCGCAGGCAAAACCACGGCCAGCGTGTTGTGGTGGTAAGGGGGGTCCAGCAACACCAGGTCAAACTGCTCTTTGGTCGCGGCTAAAAACGCCTCGGCACCCATATTCGAAACACTGGCCTGGCCAAACAGCCCCGCCGCTTTCAGGTTTTGGGCAACCACCTGCGCCGCCGCATGGTTTTCGTCTAAGAACACACACCGCTGCGCCCCGCGCGAAAGTGCTTCAATGCCAAGCTGCCCGCTGCCCGCAAACAGGTCCAGCACGCGCGCGCCGGGCAGCATAAACTGCACGGTGCTGAACATGGCCTCTTTCACGCGGTCAATGGTGGGGCGGGTGATGTCGGTGCCCGGCAGCGCCTGCAAATGGGTGCCGCGCGCCGTGCCTGCAATTACTCTCATGTCGTCTCCCCCTGCTGCGGTTTGTCTGTGGGTTCAGGTCGTTTTTCATTATCGTCACTTTGGGGGCTGTTGTCAACCGGGGCATGGTAAAATGTCCAAATTGCTTTCGCTGTTTTAGGCGAAATGCCCGCCTGCTGTACAAGCTGTTCGGCGCTGGCCTCGCGGATGGCCCCCATGGTTTTCAGCGTGCGCAGCAGCTTTTTTGCCGTCGCTTCGCCCACGCCGGGGATCTGCGTGAGGGTGGAAGAAAACGCTTTCTTTTTGCCCGCCGTGCGCTGATATTCGATGGAAAAGCGGTGCACCTCGTTTTGAATGGTGCTGATAAACCGAAACACCGACTTGTGCATGGAAATGGCGATCTCGCCGCCCGCCGACACAATGGCGCGGGTGCGGTGACGGTCATCCTTTACCATGCCAAAGGTGGGCACATCGGCAAACGCGGTGCCCGCCAGCGCGGCTGTGACCGCCGACAGCTGGCCTTTGCCGCCGTCAAGTAAAATGAGGTCCGGCTTGATGCCAAACTGCCCCTTGCCCCCATTTTCGTACTCTGCAGTGCGCCGCTGCAGCACCTCGGCCATTGACGCAAAGTCATCGGTGCCCAGCACGGTTTTAATTTTAAACCGGCGGTACCCTGCGCGGTGGGGGCGCCCGCCCTCAAACACGACCATGCCCGCCACACTGGTGCCCTCGCCCCAGTTTGAAATATCGTAGCTTTCAATGACATTCGGCGGGGCGGTAAGGCCCAATGTTTTTGCCACTTCGTCCAGCAGGCGCTCTTCCCTTGACACCCGCCCGCTGCGCAGGGTCAGGCTTTCGGACGCGTTCAAGGTCGCCATCTGCACCAGCCGCGGGCCGTCGCCGCGCTGCGGCACCGACAGCACCACCTTGCGCCCGCTTTGCTGTGAAAGCAGCTGGGCAAGGTCTTCTGCCGCTTCGGGCAGCGCATCCAGCAGAATCAGCGGCGGCACTTCGCGCTGGCCGCTGTAAAAACGGGGTAAAATTTCGTCGCGCACGGTGGCGGCATCGTCGGTATCGGCAAACAAAAACTCCTTTTTGTCCACCAGCCGCCCCTGCCGAAACGACAGCATGGCGGCGCAAACCGCCCCGTGGGACGCCACGACGCTGAACACATCGGCATTTTTGATGGTGCTTTGCACCACCCGCTGGCCGCCCGCCACCTTTTCAATGGCGTTAATCTGGTCACGCAGCGTTGCCGCCTTTTCAAATTCCAGTGCTTCGCTGGCTTCTTCCATGCGGCTGCGCAGCGATTTGATGATTTCACTTTTTCCCTGTTTGATCAGCTTTGCGGCACCGTCCACCGCTTCAGCATACACCTGCGCGCTGATTTTGCCGGTACAGGGGGCCATGCATTTGCCGATATAGTAGTTGAGGCAGGGGCGTTCTTTGCCAAAGTCCCGCGGGAACTGGCGGTTGCAGTTGTGCAGCTTAAACGAGCACTGCGCGGTTTCAACCATCTCACGCACCGCAAAGCTGCTCATATACGGGCCAATCCACTCAGCATCGTCGTTTTGTTTTTGCAGCTCGGCCGTAATTTTGGCAAACGGCCCCTTGCCCACCCGGATGTACGAATAGCCCTTGTCGTCCTTGAGCAAAATGTTGTATTTCGGGGTGTGCAGCTTGATTTGGCTGCACTCCAGCACCAGCGCCTCAAACTCGCTGGTCGTGACGATAAATTCAAAGCTGAACGCGTGCTCGATCATGCGGGTGACCTTTTCGTCGTGGGGCACCCCCTCGCGGAAATACTGGCTGACCCGCAGCCGCAGCCGCTTTGCCTTGCCAATATAAATAATGTCGCCGCTTTTGTCTTTCATGATATAGACGCCCGGCAGCAGCGGCAGCTTTTTTGCCTTTTCGTAAAGCTCTTGCTTGGTCATCTACCCGGTTCACCGCCCTTGCGCTGATGCTGGCAGTGCAAACTGCCGCAGAAGAAGAAAAAAGGCGCTGCCTGTGGCAGCGCCCTGAGATGCATGCTTACTCGCTGAACCCGGAGTTCACAAGTTTTACCAGCCCGTCTACCGCCAGCTGTTCGTCCGCACCGTCCGCAATGATGCGAATGGTGGTACCGCCCACGATACCGAGGGAGAGTACGCCGAGCAGGCTTTTGGCATTCACGCGGCGCTCTTCTTTCTCCACCCAGATCGAAGACTTGAACTCGTTGGCTTTTTGAATAAAGAAAGTTGCCGGGCGGGCATGCAGGCCTACCTGATTCTCGACTGTAACGTCTTTCACATACATAGTCAGAACGCTCCTATTTCAAAAATTTTCCAAAAGAAAAAGTAATATTAATGTAAGTTTTAATATGATATTATCATATCTCAATATTCTCGACCCGTCAACAAAATAATCAAAACAGTGGGTATTTTCATCAGTTCGCTTAAAACCCAAATGCCGAAACCCAGCGCTTTGTATATCTTAACTACAAAGTTTTCAACAACCTTAGTCAAAATATCAATTTTCGGCAGCAATTTTTGTCAATTCCGGTCGGGTGTTGTTACTCGTCTGTTTCCTCTTTTTTCTGCTGTAACAGGTCTGGCCGCCGCGCCAACGTGCGCTGCAGCGACTGCTCCTCTTTCCATTCGCGTATCTTTTTGGCGTGGCCCGACAGCAGCACCGGCGGCACCTGGCGCCCGTGCCAAACCTCCGGCCTTGTATACTGTGGGTATTCCAGCCGGCCGCTGTAAAAGCTTTCGTCCTCGTACCCCTCCGGCGATGAGAGCACCCCGTCGCACAGGCGCGCCACGCTGTCGGCCACCACCAGCGCGGCCAGCTCGCCGCCGGTGATGACAAAATCGCCAAGGCTGATCTCCTCATCGGCCAGCTCTTCAATCACCCGCTCGTCAATGCCCTCGTAATGGCCGCAGACCAGCGTGATGCTGGGCAGCTGCGCCAGCTGCCGCGCGCGCTCTTGCGTGTAGGTTTTGCCGCCGGCCGTCAAAAAAATGACATGGGGCTTTACCTGCTGCTGACCCTCGATGGCCTTGCAGCACAGGTAGATGGGCTCGGCCTGCAAGATCATGCCGTGGCCGCCGCTGTACGGGTAATCGTCCACCTGTTTTTGCTTGCTCATCGTGTAATCGCGGATATTGTGGCAGTGCATTTCAATGCTGCCCTTGCGCCGTGCGCGGCCTAAAATGCTTTCAGACAGCACCGTTTCGCACATGTCGGGGAACAGCGTTGCAATATCAATCCGCATCGTCAAACATCCCCCGTATCGGCCGCACCTTTACGTACCCCGCTTCGGGGTTCGTCTCGGCCAAAAACTCTGCCGCCGCGGGGAACAGCACCGTGCGCCCGTCGCCGGTGCGCACCTCGTACACGTCGCTGGCGCCGCCGTTTGTCACCGCCGTTATCGTGCCGTACTCGGCGCCGGTGTCGGCATCCAACACGCGCAGGCCAATGATGTCCTGCACAAACCAGCGCCCGGCAGGCAAATCGGCGTCCGCGCGGTCAAGGTAAAACAGGCGGCCCACCAGCGCGCGGGCATCGTCCATCGAATTGACCCCTTCCAGCCGCAGCAGCACCATGCCCTTGTGGGGCCGCGCTTCCTGCACGTGCAGTGCTTTGCCGCCCTGCGGCGAAAGGTAAAACTGCCCAATGGTGCACAAAAATTCGGCGCTGTCACAATAGGGGTACGCCTTAATTTCCCCCGTCACGCCGTGGGTCGTTACAAACTTGCCTGCTTCGAGATACTGTTTTTGCATCGCCGCCTCCTTACTGCCCTGTTGGCAAAACATGCCGCCTTTGCCCATAAAGACAAAAGCGGCATTCCGTTTTGCATTTGCACTTTCAGTCGATTTCGACCATGACCTTTTCGCCGACACGCACCGCGGCGGCGCGCATTACAACACGGATTGCCTTGGCAATGCGGCCCTGTTTGCCAATCACACGGCCCATATCATCTTCGGCTACGCTTAAATGATAGACCGTTGTACCCTCGGCGTCGGGGGCGTCCACCGTGACCTGCACGGCGTCCTTGTTTTCCACAAGGCCCTGTGCAACGGCGATCAAAAGTTCTTTCAACATAAAAGTTTCCTCTCTGCTCTGCGAGCGGGGGCCTTTTAGATGACCGCGCTCTTTTTCAGCAGCGCCCGAACGGTATCGGTGGGCTGGGCGCCATTCTCGATCCACTTTTTCGCCTTTTCGGCATCCACGTGGAACTCAGAAGGTTTCTTGTTGGGGTCGTAAGTGCCGATTTCTTCGATGAAACGGCCATCACGCGGGAAACGGGAATCCGCGACAACAACGCGGTAGAACGGGTTTTTCTTGGCGCCCATGCGGCGCAGTCTGATCTTAACTGCCATACTGGTTTTCCTCCAAAATGAATGAAATACATCTTATTTTATTTAAACCGGTCACCCGGTAAAAACCTGCCCTTGTGCTAAAAGCCGAAATTCATGCCGCGCATACCGCCAAACCGGCGCTTGCCGCCCGACTTTTTCATCTGCTTCATCAGCTTGTTCATCTGCTCGTACTGGCGCAGAATGCGGTTGACATCCTCGACCTTGGTGCCGCTGCCCGCGGCAATGCGGCGTTTGCGCTTGGGGTCAACGATTGCGGGCTTTGCGCGCTCGCCGGGGGTCATGCTTTGAATAATTGCTTCCATGCGGCCAAACAGCTTGTCGCTGTTTTCCATATCCTCGCCGCTGATTTTGCCGGCACCCGGCAGCATGGCCATCATGGCCGCAGCACCGCCCATCTTTTTCATCTGGGCAATCTGGTCCAGCAAATCGTTCATGTCGAACTTGTTTTCCAGCAGGCGCTTCGCCGCTTCTTCGGCCTTTTTCTGGTCCTGCGTCTCCTGCGCCTTTTCAATCAGCGTCATCACGTCGCCCATGCCAAGGATGCGGCTGGCCATGCGGTCCGGGTGGAACAGTTCAAGGTCGTCCAGCTTTTCGCCGACGCCCGCAAACTTGATGGGCTTGCCGGTGACTGCGCGCGCGCTGAGCGCCGCGCCGCCGCGGGTGTCGCCGTCGAGCTTGGTGAGCACAATGCCGTCAACGCCAATGCGCTCGTTAAACGAAGACGCCACATTGACGGCGTCCTGCCCGACCATCGCGTCGACAACGAGCAAAGTTTCGTCCACCGGCACAGCCTCTTTGATGCGGCCCAGCTCTGCCATCAGCTCGTCGTCCACATGCAAACGGCCGGCCGTATCCAGAATTACCAAATCATTGCCGTAGTCCTTTGCGTGAGCCACGGCCTTTTTGGCTATGACCTCCGGCTTTTCGGTGCCCAGCTCAAACACCGGCACCCCGGCTTTTTCGCCCACGACCTTTAACTGGTCGATAGCCGCCGGGCGGTAGATATCGCAGGCCACCAGCAGCGGGCGGTGCCCCTGCTTGACAAAGTATTTTGCAATTTTGGCCGAATGGGTGGTTTTGCCGCTGCCCTGCAACCCGCACATTAGCAGGATGGTGGGCGGCTTTGCATTGATGTGCACCCCGTGGCTTTCGGTGCCCATCAGCGCGGTCAGCTCTTCGCTGACAATCTTGATGACCTGCTGCGCGGGGGTGAGGCTTTCCATCACTTCGGCACCCACACTGCGCTCGGTCACCTTGGCAATAAAATCTTTCGCCACTTTGTAGTTGACGTCGGCTTCCAGCAGGGCCATACGCACTTCGCGCATGGCGACCTTGATGTCGGCCTCGGTCAGTTTGCCCTTACCGCGCAGGCGGCGAAAGGCGGCGGACAGTTTTTCTGTTAAACTTTCAAACGCCATGGGCTGCCCCTTTATTCGCTGATTTTATCGACCAGTGCAAGAATTTCCTCTGCCCCGGCGCCAATGCGGGCCGAGGGAACGTAGCTCTCTTCGTTTTGAAAACGAATTTCGCGCGCAAGCTGCTCAATGCGCTCCAGCCCCGTGCGCACGGCACGGTAACGGGTCGCAAAGCCCACCTTTTGCTCAAGGTCCAGCATGATCACCTCGCCGCGCTTGATGGCATCGCGCACCCCCTGGCGGGAAATGCCGAAGTTGGACGCAATTTCAGACAGCGACAAATCGTCGTTGTAATACTGCTCCATCACATCGCGCTGGCGGTCGGTCAGTACGCCGCCGTAGAAATCCAGCAGAAAAGAAATTTCCAGGTTTTTCGCCATCGGGTACCCCCGCCTTTCCGCCTTTTGTAAAGGTGATTGCTTTACACAACGGCTATTATATCAAATTACACAAGGTGCGTCAAGCATTGTAAAGCGAATTAGCTTTACAAAAAGCAGGTTATTTTGCGCCGCCAACCGGTTTTGTTTGACATTTGGCCACAGGCTGGGTAGGATGGACTTAATAAAGGCAAACAGCCACGGGAGGTAGGTACTATGGACCCTGTGCAAGGCGGTGTTTTTCACGATTTTACGCAGGCGCGCGGCGCTGGCGCGCTGGTGCAGCTGCCGGGGCTTTGCGCGCGCTACCGGCCCGCGGCCGAATTGCTGGCCTTTTTCAACTTCACCGGCCCGACCGGCAGCTTTAAAGACAGCCTTGCCGAGGGCATGATTCGCCTTGCCGAGCAAACCGGGGCGCTGGCACCCGGCGCGCTGATTACCGAAGCCTCTGCGGGCAGCTTTGGCGCGGCGCTGGCGCTGGCCGGGCACCGCACCGGCCGCCCGGTGGTGCTGTGCCTGGCCTCTACCGTACCGCTGCTGCGCCAACAGCAGCTGGCGGGCTATGGTGCCAAGCTGGCGCTGTGCGGCCCCACGCAAGAAGAGGGCGAACAACGGGCCACCGCCATTGCCGCCGCGAATAACGGGTATTTTATGGACCGGTTTGCAAACGACCTGAACCCCGAATATCACCGCCGTGTCACCGGGCCGGCCCTGTTGCAGGCCACCGGCGCAAAGCTGGACATGGTGGTGGCCGGCGTGGGCACCGGCGGCACCATTAGCGGGGTGGGCGAACATATTAAGGCGTGGACGAACGGCGTGCAGATGGTGGGCATAGAGCCCGCCGAAAGCGGGGTACTGACCGGCGGGTTTGCCGGGCCGCACGGCCTTGCCGGTATTGGCTGCGGCTTTGTGCCTGAAAACTATAACCCTTATATTGTAGACAAGGTACTGCGCGTTTCGACCGGGGACGGCAAGCAGACCGCACAGGACGCGCTGTTGCTGGATGGGCTGCCGCTGTGCCCCGCCGCCGGGGCCGTGCTGGCAGGCGCGCTGTCGCTTGCGCGCGAAGAGGCGAATGCGGGCAAGCGCATCGTCGCCATTTTGGGCGGCAGCAACCAGGCGTAATGTGCGGGTAGCCTTTTACACAAAACAAAAACGGCCTGCCGCAAAGGCAGGCCGTGCTGCTGCCGGGCTGTGCCCGGTAACCTGTTTCAATTTAAAGCTTAGCCGCGGGCTTCCACCAGTTCTTTGGTGTCGCGGGCAATCATCAGCTCTTCGTTGGTGCAGATGATGAAGGTGCGCACCTTTGCGCCGGGGGCCGTGAGCTCTACCACGTCGCCGCGGGTCTTGTTTTTCTCTTCGTCAATGCGAATGCCGAAGAAATCCATCTCCTCGCAGACCTTGTGGCGCACGCTGTCGCTGTTTTCGCCAATACCGCCGGTGAACACCAGCGCGTCAATACCGCCCATGGCGGCAACATAACTGCCGACATACTTTTTAATCTGGTAGCACAGCATGTCCTGTGCCAGTTGGGCGCGCATATTACCCTCTGCGGCCGCTTTTTCAATGTCGCGGTTGTCGCTGGAAACACCGGAGATCCCCAGCAGGCCGCTTTTGCCGTTCAGCACTTCGACAAACAGCTCGTTGCCGTGCTTGCCGCTGATTTCGGCCATCTGGGTGACGACCGACGGGTCAAGGTCGCCGCTGCGGGTACCCATCATCACGCCGCCGGTCGGGGTGAGGCCCATGGAGGTGTCTACACTTTTGCCATGGTTGACGGCGGTGATGGACGAGCCGTTGCCCAAATGGCAGGTGACAATGCGCAGGTCGGTGATGGGCTTGCCCATCACGTCCGCACACTTCTTGCTGACATAGCGGTGCGAGGTGCCGTGGGCGCCGTAACGGCGGATGTTGTGTTTTTCGTAGTATTCGTACGGTACCGCAAACATATAGGCCTTCGGGGGCATCGTCTGGTGGAACGCGGTGTCAAACACCACGGCCTGCGGCAGGTCTTTGCCAAATGCCTTTTGCGCGGCCCGGATGCCTTGCACGTGCGCCGGGTTGTGCAGCGGTGCAAGCTCGGCAAGGTCGGCGATCTTTTCCACCACGTCTTCGTTTACAAGGCAGGAGGTCGGGAACTTGTCGGCACCCTGCACGATGCGGTGGCCGATCGCATTGATCTCCTTGATATCACGGATGACCGGATGTTCCCCGGTGGTCATGACCTCAATCAGCTTCGCAAATGCGGCAGTGTGGTCCTTAAACGGGCACTCCTGCTTTACTTCGTAGCCGTCTGCCGTCTTATGGGTGATCAGGCTGCCGGGGATGCCGATTCTCTCGCAGTTCCCCTTGCAAAGCACCTTTTCCCCATCCATGTCGATCAGCTGGTACTTCAGCGAGCTGGAGCCGCAGTTGATAACCAGAATCTTCATTTCCTCCGAACCTCCGTTTTTCCTTGTTTTAACGCCAAGCCTCTTTTTTGTTCAACTTTTTTATTATATAATATCAAAAATCCTTTTTCAAGGACTGGTATCGACTTTATTCGCCAAAGGAGCCATTATGCAACGAATTGGGATCATTGCCGAGTACAACCCGTTTCACAACGGCCACGCACTGCAAATCGACACGCTGCGCAGCCGCGGCGCCGAGGGCATCTTTGTTGTGATGAGCGGCAATTATGCACAGCGCGGCACCCCGGCGGTGTTTTCAAAATTCACCCGGGCGCGCGCCGCCCTTGCCTGCGGGGCCGACCTTGTGGCCGAGCTGCCGGTGCCCTGGGCTGCGGCGGGGGCCGACCGGTTTGCCGAGGGCGGGGTGTGGCTGCTGGCAGCCCTTGGCTGCGACGGCATTTGCTTTGGGGCAGAAGAAGCGGACCTTGCCAAGCTGACAGCGCTTGCCGCACTGCTGGAAGACCCCGCGTTCGACGCCGAATTGCAGCGCAGGCACACGGCCGGGGGCGGCAGCCTTGCCGCGCTGCGGGCGGCGCTGGCAAGTGAATTGCAGCCCGGCGCCGCCGCGCTGCTGGCAAAGCCCAACAACACGCTGGGCATTGCCTACCTGAGGGCCATTCGCCGCCTTGGGCTGCCGCTAAAAGCCATTGCGCTGCCGCGCACCGGGGCACAGCACGACGCGCCGCTGCACGCTGGCGGGCGCATTGCCAGTGCAAGTGCTTTGCGCGGGCAGCTATTGGCGGGCAACCTGCAACAGATAGCCCCGTACCTGCCGCCGGCTGCCTATGCGCTGTTTTGCCGCGACGCTGCGGCGGGAGCTTTGCTAAGCGAACAGGCGTTTTCCACCTCGCTGCTGACGGTGCTGCGCTCCAAAACCACCGAGGAGTTTGCGCGCCTGCCGGGGGCGGGTGGCGAGGGGTTGCCGTTTTTGCTGGCCCGCGCCGCGGCCAAAGCGGGCAGCGCGAACGAGCTGTACGACCTGTTAAAAAGCAAGCGCTACACCCACGCCAAGCTGCGCAGGCTGGCGCTTGCCGCCTACCTTGGCCTGACGGACGACTTGCCCCGCCTGCCCCCCTATTTGCGGCTGCTGGGCGGCACCCCGGCGGGGCTGGCGCAGCTTGCCGGGGCGCGTGACAGCCGGCCCGTACCGCTTTGCCATTCGCTGGCGCAACTGGTGCGCATGCCGGGGGATGCCGGCCGGGTGGCGGCGCTGGAGGCACGCGCCGGTGCCCTGTGGTCGCTGTGTTTGCAAACGCCCCGCGGCGCACGGGAAGAATTTACCCAAAAGTTTATGAAAACGCCGGGCACCGGCCCGGTGTGATACAAACACAGGCACCCCGCGGGGTGCCTGTGTTTTATTTGCGGCCCAGCGCACGGCGGGTGCGGTACACGGCGTATTTAAAAAAGTTACCGATCAGCCAAAACTGCAATAGCACATAATACGGCAGGTTGCGCAGCCGAAACTTGGGCTTTTGCAGCCGCGGCAGCGCGCGAAACGCCTCGCGTGCGCCTTGCAGATACGCTTTGCCGTACCCGCGCAGCGCAAACACGCAAAGCTTGACAAGGTAGCCCACCAGCAAAAACGGCAGGTTGAGCAGCAGCATCAGCAGCGGCTCGTTTTTATAGGGCATAAGCAGCGAATTGCGCCCGCTTTGAATCGACTTAAATTCATTATAAGTACCACCGCGGATGCCGCCGGTCGTCGCGCCGCAGATGTGCCGGCAGACAGCGGTGGGGCAATACAGGTTGCGGTAGCCTAGGCTGTTGGCGCGCCAGCCCAAATCAACATCCTCATAATAGGCGAAAAACAGCTCGTCAAACAGGCCGATTTCATCTAAAATATTGCGCCGGTACAGCGCCGCGCCGCCGCAGGCCGAAAAGCAGCGCCGCGGGCGCTGGTAGCGGCTGGCAAGCATGCCGTCGCCGGTTTTGGCCGCCCAGCCAAACACCGTCACATAGTCCCCCGCGTCGTCGGCAAGCTCTGGCTCGTAATAGCGCAGCATCAGCGACGACACCGAAAACACCCGTTTGTCGCGGTCTGCCGTCGCCACCAGCTCGCGCAGCCAGTTCGGCTCGGCAAAGGCGTCGTTGTTGAACATCACCGCGTATTCGCCGTGTGACGCGCGAATGCCCGCGTTGACCGCCGCCGAAAACCCGGTGTTCTGGCTGTTTTCAATTAAGGTATAGTTCGGCAGCGATTGGTAAGACCGCGCAATGGCAAGGCTGCCGTCGGTAGAGCCGTTGTCGATGACAATCAGCTCAAAATCGGTAAAGTCCTGTGCTAAAATGCTTTCAATACTCTCTTTCAGCCAAAGTTCGCCGTTGAGGTTGGGTATAATGACAGATGCTTTCACACAGATTCCCCTGTTCTTGTAAACTGTGGCCGCCAACGGCGGCCTTTCCCCACAAGTGTACCGTTTTGCGGCGCGTTTTGCAATGGTTGCCGTTTTGCGCCGTTTCTTTTATAATAAGGGCTGCGGTGTGCGGCGGCCAGCCTGTGCCCCTGCCGCCGCAAGTAACAACTGGCACGCCTGCCGCGTGCCGGAACAGGGGGCAAACATGGGGGCACTTTCTGCCGTGCGGCT
The DNA here is from genome assembly GCA_023460035.1 of Bacillota bacterium. Taxonomy (GTDB): domain Bacteria; phylum Bacillota; class Clostridia; order Oscillospirales; family Ruminococcaceae; genus Pygmaiobacter. The sequence continues at coordinate 32,461 of JAEWRN010000030.1, read as the reverse complement.
TTTTTTGCTGGATTTGGACGGCACTTTTTATCTGGACGACACGCCGCTGCCCGGCGCGCTGGGCTTTTTGGCGGCACTGCGGGCTAACCACACGCCGTTTTTATTTTTGACCAATAACTCGTCCCGCGGGCGGGGCGACTATTTAAAAAAGCTGAATGCCATGGGGGCGGCGGTGACAGAGGATGAAATTTTCACCAGTGCCGACGCCACGCTGGCTTACCTTGCGCGCGAGGGGTTTGCAACCGATTTGCTGCTGATTGGCACCCCCAGCTTAGAAGCGCAGTTTACCGCGGCAGGCTATGCCGTGCATGCCGCGGCACCCAAAGCCGTGGTGCTGGGCTTTGACACCACGCTGACCTATGAAAAGCTGACCGACCTGTGCAATGCCGTGCGCGCCGGGCTGCCCTACATTGCCACCCACCCGGATTTTAATTGCCCGGTCAAAGGCGGGTTTATACCGGATATCGGCGGCGTGATTGCGCTGGTGGAGGCCTGCACCGGCCGCCGGCCCGACGTAATCATTGGCAAGCCAAACGGCGAAATTGCCGCCGCTGCCGCCGCGCGCTTTGGCCTGCCGCTGGGCGACGTGTGCATGGTGGGCGACCGGCTTTACACCGACATTGCCTTGGGGGCATGCGGCGTAAAAACGGCGCTAGTGCTTACCGGTGAGACGACGCCGGCAGACTATAAAGCCTCTGCGATACGCGCCGATTTTGTGTTTGACGGCATTGGCGACATGGCGGCGCAGCTGTAAGCAGGGCCGGGCACCCACACCCAATATTAAAAAGAAAAGCCCGCAGAAGCATGCTTCTGCGGGCTTAGTTGTTCGTGTTTACCAGCGGCCGTAATACAGGCCCTTCGGGTAATACCCGGCACTGAACGCCAGAATTAAAATGACCAAAAAAATGATGGACAGCACAACACTGATGCCAACCAAAATCAGGCGCGCACGCGACCAGTTTTTGCGGTTGGTATTCGTGTTATCCGAAAACGCCCAGATCAACAGCATGACCAGGTTGACCACCGGGACAATGCAGATGAGCTCTTGCAGTAAAAACTGGCCGGTGCTCATCGGCGCGTCAAGGTTTGGCGCGGGGGGCGGTGCCATGGGTGCCTGCACCGGCTGCGGTGCCGCAGGGGGCGGGGTGGCCTGGCCGCCATAATTATAACTGTAGTTGCCGGTTGCCGCGCCCGGTGCCGCGGGCTCTGTGGCGGGCGGGGGCGGTACCTCTTCACTCTGCTGCGGTGCCATGGGCGGCTGGGGGGCGGCGGGCTCTGCGGCCGGCGCGCTAAAGTTTACAGGGGTACCGCAGGTGCCGCAAAAGCGGGCATCATCCGGCAGTTCCCTGCCGCATTTTCTGCAAATCATACAGTTCACTCCTTATCTCAGGACGGTTTTGCACAGCAAAACCCTTTTTGTTCATCATACCATGAGAAAAGTGAGAAAACAATTGGTTCCCTGTGAAAATAACGTGAAGTGGCAGAATCACTCCGCAGCGCCCGCAGGCGGGAAGGTGACAATAAACGTGGTGCCGACATCCGGCTCGGACTGCACCTCAACCATGGCGTGGTACTGCCCCGCCACGTGTTTTACGATGGCAAGCCCCAGCCCGGTGCCGCCCATTGCCTTGCTGCGGCCTTTGTCGATGCGGTAAAACCGCTCAAAAATGCGCTCGCGGTAACGCGGTTCAATGTAGCTGCCGGTGTTGTGCACCTTGAGCACCGTGCCGTTTTGCCCGGCCGTCAGCTCAATATCCACAAAGCCGCCCTCCTCGCTGTACCGCACGGCGTTTTGCACCAGGTTGCCCACCAGCTCTTGCATTTCGCGGTGCGACGCAGACAAAATGCTTTGCTGTGCCATGCAGGTCATGGTGATGCCGCGCTGTTCGGCCATGGGCTTTGCATCTGCCGCTACATTGCGCACCACTTCGGCAAGGTCCAGCACTTCGCGCGAAAAGACAATGTCCCCGGCTTCCAGCCGGCTGATCATAATAATATCGTTGATGAGGTTTTGCATGCGGCCGGTCTCTTTTAAAATGCGGCGGGCAAACTCCTCTTTCTGTGTCTCGGTGAGCTGGGTGGAGTTGCACAGCAGCTCGGCAAAGCCGCCGATGGAAGTGATGGGGGTTTTCAGCTCGTGGCTGGCGTTTGAAAAGAACTCCTGCCGCATTTTTACCGCGTTGCGCCGTATTGTGATGTCGGACAGCACCGCGATGGCGGCCTCTGCCATGCCAACCCCGTTTTCGGGGCTGGCGATGGGGCTGATGACCGCCTCGATGAGCGACCCGCCAAAAAGCGGCAGCTCGACCCTTGTCGTTTTGCCGTGGTTTACCGCGCCCTCGACCCCATCTAAAAACGGCATCTGCCGGGTGGCATACACAATGTTTTTGCCGGTGACCGCTTTGTCGCAGCCAAGGAAGGTGCAGGCCGCGCGGTTGATGAGAATGACCTCCTGCTCGCTGCCCAGCAAAATCAGGCCCTCGTCCATATTGTCCAGGATATAGTCGATGCGGCTGCGCTCACGCGTCAGTGTGCTGAGGGTGGCGTCCACCTCCGACGAAATCTGGTTGATGTCGGCGGCCATGTCCTGCAATTCATCGTAGTAATAGGCGTTGGGGTCCAGCCGGGCACCACCGCTTTTCACCAGCTTTAAGCTGTCCGACAGCTCTTCAATCGGCTCTGAAATACTTTTGGCCAGCCGGTCGGCCAGCACCAGCGCAATTAAAAACGCCACCAGCGCGGCAATCAGCACCGCCGGCAAAAAGCTTACCAGCCCGGCGGCAAACGACGGGTAACTGTCCGACACCCGCACAAAGCTGCCGTCGCCCAGCTTGACCGCCACATACATCATGTTTTCCCCGGTGGTGGCGCTGCGGCGTACCGCAACGCCAATGCCCCCGCCCGATGCCTGCACAATTTCCTCACGCGTGGCGTGGTTTTCCATCGTGTCGGCCTGCACCGCAGAATCGCCGGTGACATTGCCCTGTGCATCCACAAAGGTCACCCGCACCCCGCCTGCGCCACCCGAAAGCCGTGCCGCGTCCTCGGGCGTGCGGCCATCGGTCAGCTGTGCCTGCTGCGCAATGGACGTCGCCAGTTTTTTCATATCGGCCCGCGTGCGGTCGGTGACCCTTGCCTCAAACGCCATCGAGGCGATCAGCATGCACACCAAAAGGCCAAGGCCAAGCACCATGGCGGTGCTTTTCATGATTCGTTTTTTCATCTGTCCTCCCTAGGGGGCGGTCAGTCGCCCGTCTTTTCGGCAATAAAGCGGTAACCGACCCCGCGCACTGTTTTAATGTACTGCGGGTGGGTGGGGTCATCGCCCAGTTTTTGGCGCAGCGTGCCGATATGCATATCCAAGGTACGCGTTTCGCCAATAAAATCGTACCCCCACACCTTTTGCAGCAGCTCTTCGCGCCCAATGGCACGGCCAATACCCGCAATCAGCATTTTTAGCAATTCAAACTCTTTGTAGGTCAGCTCGACCGGCTCGTCGCCCATCTGCACTTCGCGCGCGGGCAAATCGACCTGCAGCGCGCCAAAGGTGTAGTGGTCCTGCAACAGGGTCTCTTCTTCGCCCGCACGGCGCAGCAGTGCCCGCACCCGGGCACACAATTCCAGCACGCTGAACGGTTTTGTCATGTAATCGTCCGCACCCGCATCCAGCCCTTTTACCTTGTCGGTCTCGGTGTCCTTTGCCGTCAGCATCATCGCTTTGATGCGGCGAAATTCCGGGTTTTGGCGCATCAGCCGCAGTGCGGTGATGCCGTCCATGCCGTCCAGCATGATGTCGAAAATCACCAGTGCCGGGCGGTATTGCTTCATATCCGACAATGCCTGTGCCGCCTGCGGGTACTCCCGCACGGCAAAGCCCTCTGTCTCCAGTGCCGCGCGCAGCAGCATGCGGATGCTGTCGTCGTCTTCGACCACATAAATCAGCTGTGCCAAACGATCTGCCCCCTGTCTTTTCTGTTTTTAGCTCAGCGCCCTGTCTGGTGAATGCCGGTATTGTAAAATTCGGCCCATTCACAGATATTGACCGCGTGGTCACCCAGGCGCTCTAAGTATTTGGTAATCATCAGGTAATCAATGGCCACATCCACCAGCGAAGTGTCTTTTTTCAGCACTTCGACCATGTTTACCTTGATGTCGTTGAAGGCGTCGTCCACAATATCGTCGCGGCCAATCACTTTTTCGGCCAGCGCCATGTCGGTGTGCACAAACGCATTTACAGCGTCGTACACCATGCCCTGCGCCGCCTCTGCCATTGCCACGATGCGCACCCGGATTTCGGGGATTTCGCCCGTGAGGTGCGGCGTGATCTCGGCGATGTCCGCCGCGGCATCGCCAATGCGCTCGATGTCGGTGATCATTTTCAGTGCGGTGGAAATGGTGCGCAAATCGCGCGCGACCGGCTGCTGGCGCAATAAAAGGGTCAGGCAGCGCCGCTCGATCTCGCGCTCCATGTCGTCCACTTCGCGGTCGCCCTGCACCACACTTGCAGCCAGCGTAAGGTCGTGCCGCTCAAAGGCCCGCACCGAATTATTGATTGCTTCTACGGCAAGCGAGCTCATCTTAATCAGGCTTGCCATCAGCTCTTCCAGCTCTGCGTCAAACGTCTTTCTGACAGACATTGTTTTCACCTTTACTTTCTTCTATTATACCCTGTCCGGCGGCAGCGTCAAACAGCTTTTGCACGCCTGCCGCAACGCGGGTGCATCAGCCAAAACGGCCGGTGATGTAATCCTCGGTGCGTTTGTCTTTGGGCATGCTGAAAATCTCCTCTGTGGGGCCGATTTCCACCATTTCGCCCAGCAGAAAGAAGGCACATTTGTCACTGATGCGCGCGGCCTGCTGCATATTGTGGGTCACGATGACAACGGTGTAATGCTGCTTTAAATCTGCCATCAGCTCTTCAATGCGTATGGTCGAAGCCGGGTCCAGCGCACTGGTGGGCTCGTCCATCAGCAGCACGTCGGGCTTTACGGCCAGCGCGCGCGCAATGCAAAGGCGCTGCTGCTGCCCGCCAGACAGCCCCAGGGCCGATTTTTTCAGCCGGTCTTTTACTTCGTCCCACAGGCTGGCGCCGCGCAGGCTGGTTTCTACAATCTCACTCATCTGCGCTTTGGAGTAAGTGCCGTGCAGCCGCGGCCCATAGGCGATGTTGTCGTAAATGCTCATGGGGAACGGGTTGGGCTTTTGAAAGACCATGCCGATATTTTTGCGCAGCTTGGTCACGTCCACACCGGGGGCAAAAATGTCCTCGCCGTGATACAGCACCTTGCCCTCTACCCGCACGCCCTGCACAAGGTCGTTCATGCGGTTGAGTGTTTTTAAATAAGTCGATTTGCCGCAGCCGGACGGCCCAATGAGCGCCGTGATCTCCCGCTCGACAATCGGGGCGGTAATGCCCTTAAGCGCCTCAAAGTTGCCGTACCAAAGCCGCAGCCCCTCGGTTGTAATGATGTTTTCCATCGTAGTTCCTTCCCAGGTAATACCGTTACCTAACTTCTTTTCTTCAGCCGCCGCGCAAGTAATTTTGCGGCGAAATTGACAATCAGCACAATCACCATCAGCACGGCCGCAACGGCAAACGCAATGTCAAACTTGCCGCGCTCCATCGCGTAGACATACAGTGCCACGCTAAGCGTTGCACCCGAGCCGCCCATGGCGGAGAAAAAGCCGCCCAGCAGCTTAAGCCCAAGGCCCGCGGTGAACAGCAATGCCGCCGACTCGCCCACAATGCGACCAATGGCAAGGATGCAGCCGGTCACAATGCCGTCGATGCTGCACGGCAGAATAATGGTGCGGATCATCGTCCACTTGGTGGCCCCAAGGCCCAGCGCGCCCTCGCGGTAGTTTTCGGGCACGGTTTTCAGGCTCTCCTGTGTGGTGCGCACAATCGTGGGCAAAATCATGATGACCAGTGTCAGCGCACCGGCCAGCAGGCTGGTGCCAAGGCCAAGCAGCTGGCAAAAAAACATCATGCCCACAAGGCCGTAAATGATGGAGGGGATACCCGCCAGTGTTTCGGTGGTAAATTCGATGGCGCGCACGAGGCGCGGGTTTTGGGCGTATTCGGTGAGGTACACCGCGGCGCCGACCCCCAGCGGCAGCACAATGGCAAGCGCCGCCACAATAATATAAAGGGTATTTAAAATGCTGGGCAGAATGCCGATGGTATTTTTGAGGTAACTTTCCTGCGAAGACAGCAGCTGCCATGTGATGCTGGGCACGCCGCGGTACAAAATATAGCCGATGAGCAGCAGCACCAGCAGCGTGGCAAGGCCGGCGCACAGCCAGATAATGGCCCGCATGCTGTTGTCAAACAGCCGCCTGCGCAGCGGCAGCCGGCCATTCAGGCGACTTTCCTGCGTTTCTTGCATGGTTATTTCTCCTTTCGGCCGCCGCGCTTGAGCAGCGCGCCCAGCACGACGTTGATGAGCATGATAAAGATAAACAGCACCAGCGCGATAGAGAACAGCGCCTGCCGCTGCAGCCCGGATGCATAGCTCATCTCTTTCGAAATTGCCGTGGTGAGAAATGTCACGCTGTCAAACAGGCTTGGCATGTTGGCCACATTGCCCGCCACCATCATAACTGCCATCGCTTCGCCGATGGCGCGGCCAATGCCCAGCACCACCCCGGCGGCAATGCCGCTGCGGGCGGCCGGGATGCTGACCCTGAAAATCGTCTCGATATGGGTAGCCCCAAGGGCAAGGCTGGCCTCCTCGTATTCGGGCGGCACGGCGGCCAGCGCCGTTTCGGACACACTGACAATGGAGGGCAATATCATGACCGAAAGAACCAGAATCGCCGCCAGCAGGCTGGTGCCTTTGGGCAGGCCGAACACCTGTGCGATCAGCGGCACCAGCACCGAAACACCCACAAGGCCGTACACGACCGACGGGATGCCCGCCAAAAGGTCAATGGCGGGGCGAATTTTATCCGCAACGCGGCGCGGGGCAATTTTGGCAAGAAACACCGCGGTAAACAGCCCCACCGGCACGCCGATCAGCGTAGCGGCCGCGGTGCCGTAAACCGAGGTTAAAATAAAGGCCAGGATGCCGAACTTAGGCTCGGCTGCGGTGGATGCCCACACCTCACCGGTGAGAAAATTGAGCAGCCCAATCTCGTGAATGGCCGGGATGCCGCTGACGATCATATAGATGGCAATCAGCGCCACACTGGCGATGGCAAGCACCCCGCACAAAAAGAACAGCGCGTTCATCAGGCGTTCTACAAATTGCTTTGCTTTCACAGCGTTCCTCCGATACGGGAATTTCCCCGCGGCCAATTTGGCCCCGGGGAATTCCGTGGATTACGCGGCCGGTGGCCGTTTATTTTGCAATGTTTATTTCGCCACAGGTACTGCGCCTGCATTGGTGATGATGTCTGCGGCGTCTTTGCTCAGGGCGAAATCAAGGAATGCCTGAGAGGCTTCGCTGAGGGTCGCGCCCTCTTTCAGCACGAAGATGAACGGGCGCTGAATTTTGTAGGTGCCGTCCAGCACGGTCGCTTCGCTGGCGGTGACACCCTCGACCTGAATGGCTTTCACGGTGTTATCCACCGCCGACAGGCTGGCGTAGCCAATGGCATTGGGGTTCGAGGTGACGTTTGCGATGACCGCACCGGTGGAGGTGGACTCGTTCGCGTATTTGCACTCGTCTTTCACGCCGACGATGCTCTCGAAGCCGTCGCGGGTGCCGCTGCCGGCCTCACGGCCTTCCATAACGATCTCGCTGTCATTGCCGCCAACGTCTTTCCAGTTGGTGATCTTGCCGGTCGCGATGTCGGCGATCTGCTGGATGGTGAGGTTCTCGACAGGGTTGTCGTTGTTTACAATGATGGCAATGCCGTCCAGTGCAACGGTTTTCGAGGTCAGACCCTCGGCCTTCTCTTCATCTTTCAGTGCGCGGGAGGACAGGCCAAGGTCGGTCGTGCCGTCGATGACAGCCTGGATGCCGGTGCCCGAACCAGTGGGGTCATAAGTCACTTTCACGCCGGAGTTGTTTTCCATGAATGCTTCAGACAGACCACCGATGACTTTTTCCATTGAGGTGGAACCGTTGGTGCCAACCGAGCCGGTCAGTGCTGCCGCTGCCTGGGAGGACGAGGCGGCGGGGGCGGCAGTTGCCGCGGCGGGGGTGCTGCTGGAAGCGCTGCCGCAGCCGGCAAGCATTGCCGCTGCAAAGGCCAGAACTACGCCAAGCGAGATGATTTTTTTCATAAAGCTGATCCCTTTTCCTTTCGTCGTTCAACACGTTTGTAAACCACAGTACAAATTTTTGTCTGCGGCCTTATTGTACCAAGCCCCCATTTTTACAAAAACCAGCGTTGTGTATACTTTTTGTAAAGCAAGTGTAAAGCGGTGCGGTGCAAAGCCGCAGCCCGCAAGCGTTTGTGCCGCGCTGTGCCGGTTGCTTTTTTATGTGTTTACGCTTACAATAGTGGATAATTCAAACAACGGAAACGAGGCGACCCCTTATGCGCTGCCAACCCGGCACCCGGCCCATTACCACCCCGCGGCTTTTGCTGCGGCGCTTTACCCTTGCAGATGCAAAATCCATGTTTGACGGCTGGGCCAGCGATGCGCAGCAGGTGCGGTATTTGCTGTGGAACCCGCACGAAACCGTGAAGGACAGCATTGACTTTTTGCGCCCGTGGATCGCAAAATACGACGAAATGCCTCCCGCCTACCGCTGGGCGGTGTGCTTAAAAAGCAGCGGCGAATTGATTGGCTCAATCTGCTGCAATTTCCACGACGGGGACGAAAACCCGCACCCCGGCTATGTGTTTGCCCGCAGTGCCGCAGGGCAGGGCTATGCGCACGAAGCACTGGTGGGCATGCTGGATTATATGGTGCAGGCGGCGGGTGCCGAAGTGTTTTGGGCCGAATACGCAAAAGAAAACACCGCAAGCGGCAAGGTGCTGCGCCGGGTGGGCTTTGTCCACGACCATGAAGAGGTACACGAGAGCAATGACCACACCCGCCGCTGGCCCAGCTTTGCCTGCCGGCTGGATGCCGCACAGTTTAAAGCCGATATACCCGTTTTCTTTTAAGATTTAAATTTTCTTTTATATGATGACCAATGATGGACTTGGAGGTTCTATGCAGGATATTTTGACCGAACGCAAAACCCGTGCCGCCCTGTTTGCCGCCGACTGCGGCACCCGGGACATTGACCGCAGCCTTGCGGAGCTTGGGGCCCTTGCCGAAAGTGCCGAGATGGAAGTACTGTTTGAGGTGGTGCAAAAACGCGATACGCCGGACAGCGGCAGCTACCTTGGTGTGGGCCGGCTGGAAGAGGCGCGCAGCCTTTGCGCCGAGCACGAGATTGACCTTTGCATTTTTGACGACGAGCTGACCGGCACCCAGATTAAAAACTTAGAGGACCTTTTAGATGTGCCGGTGATTGACCGCACCATGCTGATTCTTGAAATATTTGCCGCGCGCGCGGTGACAAACGAGGGCAAGCTGCAAACAGAGCTTGCCACGCTGCGTTACCGCCTGCCGCGCCTTGCCGGCCTGCGCGAGGGGCTGTCACGCCAGGGCGGTGGCGGCGGTGGCGGCGGCGGTGCGCGCCGTGGTGCCGGTGAAAGCAAGCTGGAATATGACCGCCGGCATTTGCGCCGCCGCATTGACATGATTGAAGAAAAGCTGGCCGACATTGAGCAGCGCCGCGCGCAGACCCGCCGCAGCCGCAGCCGGGCCGAAGTGCCGGTGATTGCGCTGGTGGGCTATACGAACGTGGGCAAATCCAGCCTGCTGAACCGCATTTGCGGCGCCGAGGTGGAAACGAAAGACCAGCTGTTTGCGACCTTAGACCCCACTGCCCGCAAAATGACGCTGCCGGGCGGGCAGACGGTGATTTTTGTCGACACCGTCGGCTTTGTCAGCCGGTTGCCGCACGGGTTGGTGGAGGCGTTTAAATCCACACTGGAAGAAGCGGCCTACGCCGACCTTGTGCTGCGCGTGGCCGATGCGGCCGACCCGCTGCGCGAAGAACAACTACATGTCACGCAGGAAGTGCTGGCCGAAATTGGCGCGCAGGAAAACGAGACGATTATCGTTTACAACAAATGCGACCGCATGCATGTCGCCGTGCCGGGCGGGGTGATGGTGTCCGCCCTGACGGGCGAGGGCATTGACGCGCTGCTGGAGCTGATTGAGACCCGCCTTGCCGGGCGCGTGTGCCGGCTGGAGCTGCTTTTGCCCTACGACAAACTGTCGCTGCTGAACACCCTGCGCAACGACGGCAGCGTGCAGCAGCAGGAGTACCGCGACAACGGCGTTTATGTGAGCGGCATTGTGGACCGCCGCAGTTTCCACCTGTTTGAGCCCTATTTGTTGAAAGATTAACTACTTTACCGCGCAGGCAAGGCCCTGCCCAAAAAGGAGTGATTGTGATGCACAGCGACCCCGGTACCCGGCCTATTACTACGCCAAGGCTTTTGCTGCGGCGTTTTACAGTTGCTGATGCAGCCCCCATGTTTGGCGGCTGGGCCTCCCATGGCGATTACATTCGTTTTATGCGGTGGAACCCGCATGAAAGCGCGGCTGAAACAGCCACCCTGTTGCGCGACTGGGTGTTTGCCTATGAGGAAGAACCCGACACCTATAACTGGGCCATCTGCCGCCGTGACACCGGCGAACTGGTGGGTTCAGTAGGCTGCATCCTGCACGACGGCACGCCGGAGCCCGGCTATTCTATTGCCCAAAACGCGCAGGGGCAGGGGTTTGCGCGCGAAGCGCTGAAAGCCGCACTGGCCTACCTTGTGGATGCCGGCGGGGCCGAACGTTTTATTGCCTGCCACGCGACGGCCAACCCCGCCAGCGGCAAGGTGCTGCGGGCCTCCGGTTTTGTGCCAGACCACGAGGGCAGCTATGAAAGCTATGACCACACCCGCACTTGGCCCTGCCAGTGGTACCGGCTGGAGGCGGCCGATGTGGTGCGCGATAACCCGGTTTCGTTTTAGCTGTGGCCGACAGTATTTTGTATTACCGTTTATTTAAAATACTATTTGTATTTTAGCAACAGATAAAAGCCCCCGTGCAACTGGCCGTTGTGGCCGTTTGCACGGGGGCTTTTTGCCTTTTATTTTTCTGTGTGCGGGGTGATTTTACCCCCCTCTACCAGCTGGATAAACAGCTGGCCGAGCTGCGGGTCAAACTGGGTGCCAAGGTTGCGGCGAATCTCCTGCAGGGCGTCGGCAACGCTCATCGCACTTTTGTAACTGCGCCGGGTCACCATCGCGTCAAACGAATCGGCAATGCACAGGCACCGCGCACCAATGGGGATGGCCTCGCCCGCAATGCCGCGCGGGTAACCCTTGCCGTCCCACCGCTCGTGGTGGCCAATGGCCGAGGGAATGACATAATCCAGCGAGGGCAGGTAGCGGATCATCGCGATTGACCCCTCCACATGCTGCTTCATGATTTCATACTCTTCGTCGGTCAGCGCGTCCTTTTTTGACAAAATAGCCTCCGGGATGCCAATTTTGCCAATGTCGTGCAACAGCCCCGCCTGCCGAACAATCTCGACATGCTCGGCGTCCAGCGGGATGGCCGCCGCCAGCGCCGCGGCATATTCCGCCACATTATTCGAGTGGTTGAAGGTGTAGTGGTCCTTGGCATCAATGGCCGCCGTAAGCGCGTAAATAGTGCCCGCACAATTTTCGGCAAGGGCTCTCTTTTCGGTCAGGTTTTGGTTTGCCTTGTCCTGTTCGCTTTGCGCCATATACTGCACAATGCGGTTTTTGCCGCTGGTTTTTGCCGAGTACACTGCCATGTTGGCATAGGTGAACAGCTCCTCCACACTGGCGGCAGACAGCGGGTACGAGCAAATGCCCGCGCTGAAGGTCAAAAATTTCTGGGTGTGCTCGGCAGATGCCGCAAGCTGCTGCTGTAGCCATTCGCGCGCCTGCTGTGCGCAGTTTTGTGCAATTTGTGCCGTGCAAAACGGCAGGCTGGCCGCAAGCTCTTTGCCGCCATAGCGCGCCACCGTGCCGCGGCTGCCCACAAGCCCCGCCAGCTTTTCGCCAAACAGCCGCAAAATGCGGTCTCCCTCCTGTGTGCCATACAGCTCGTTGTATAAATGAAAATCATCAAAACTGATCATCAGCAGCGCAAGGTCGGCGTGGCGGCAGTTTTCAAAGTCGCGCCGAATCTGCTCTTCAAAATAGCTGCGGTTGTACAGGTTGGTCAGCGCGTCGCGCTGTGCCTTAAACTCAATGGCGGCGTACAGCGACGCGTTTTTGAGCGCCATCGAAAGCACGGCAGAAAGCGACTCTAAAAAGCCGATCTGCCTCAGGCCCATTGGGCGGGGGCGCTCGGTGCCAACCTCGTCTGAAAACAGCGTGATGGCCGTCAGCTCGTTGTCGCAGACGATGGGCAAAATAAAGTTTACCTGCGTGCGTACAAAGTACTGGCGCTCTTTGTCCCACATGGCGCGGCAGGTGCGGGTGCGCTGAAAATCCTGCCAGCTGATGCCCTGCCGGTAGCGTTTCAGCCAGCCGATCAGCGGGTTGTCGGGCGAAATGGCATCCCCGCGTTGCAGCGTTATTTTTGTGCAGTCCTTCAGCCGGTAATCGCCGGTTTCCGGCGTATACAAAAACACCCGCGCCGTGTAGCCGGGCATGGTCTGCTGCAAATAATTGCGGTAAATTTCCAGCACTTCTTCCAGCTTCAGCGTCTTGTTTACCGCGTCGCCAAACTGTTTCAGCTGTGCCTCCTGTGTCTCTTGCCGTTTGACAAACAGGTTGCTCATTAAGGCGCGCACCAAATTGAACGCCGCCATGGTGAGCACGGAAAAACCCACGGCAAACACGATGGTCTTATACGGCAGGTACTCGGCAAAATGGGCGGTGTAAAAACCGTCTACCCACTCGAAAGACACCACAAGCAACAGCGTGGTAAACACCGCAGACACAAGGTAGGTCGTGCCGTTGGACGCAAAGCTGCGCAACTGTACGAGCCGCTTTTTGTACAGCGCATAATACAGGCACAGCGCGTTGACCCCGCACGAAAACGTGTCGTTGGGCATCGACACCATTTGCGGCAATACCGCCGCCACCGTGCCGATAAACATGATGACAACACCCACAATCATGGGCTGAAACTGCGAAAAAGGTACCCTGTCCTCTTTGACGCTGCGGTACGCCATGCGCCAGGCGAGAAACAGCGTGAACACCGCCACTAAAATGGGCAGTACAATCAATGGGGAAATTTCGTACTCAAACCGCCGCTCGCCCGCCACTTCAATGACCTGCGGGTTGGGAATATAGATATTAAAAAGGTTCAGCCCGTCAAGGATGACCCACGAGACAAACAGCGCCCCACGCACAAACGTGCCCTTTTGGTCGGTGAAAAAGTAGATGAAGTTATAGATAAGGTAGGGCACGGCAAAAATGCCGATGATCGACACCTGATACCAGAACCCCGGCCCCGGGTACAGTGTCATGCGCATGAACAGCGAACCGGTGCACCATGCCATAAACCCGGCAAGCAGGCCCATAAAGGCATAAATCAGCCTTGTTTTTTTGGCGCTGAGCACCGCGAGAAACAAAAACAGGTTCAGCAGCATCGACACCAGCGGCACAATGATAAACAGGCGTTGGTTCAGCGTCATAGCCCGTCACCCGCTTCCCCCGCCTGCTGCATGCGCAGCAGGTCCAGCACCTCTTCCAGCGGGGCACCCACCCGCATCAGGTGGCAGCCGCTCGCCTGCTCGTACCGCTGTACGGTGCCGCAGGGCAGCACGGTGACCCTGACCGGGTCAACCCCCAGCAGCTTTTCAAGGTCCTTGCAGTCGCCGTCGTAATAGTTAAAATAAAGCGCAAGGTGCGCACGGATGATTTCGCTGCTGAGCGCGCGGCTTTGCCGGGCCTCTGGCTGCAACTCGACATACAGGTGCAAAAACGAATGGCGGCTTTCGTCGTACTCTTTTACCGCAAACCAGTTTGCCACCGGCAGGCCGGACAGGCTGATTACACTGTTGATCTCCCGCTCGGTGATGCGGGTAAAGCCCGCGATGTCAATGACATTGGGCACGCGGTCGACATAGTCAAACTGCGGGAAATCCAGCTCGTCCTGCGGGTTTTTCAGCCGCAGGCAGCGGTACACATCCCCCACGCGGTAGCGCAAAAACGCGCCGCCGTGCAATACGGTAATAACCAGCTCGTACTTTTGGCCCGCCACCAGCTGGTCCATCAGGTAGGTGCGCGGCTGGTAGGTGGGGTCCTTTAAATTTTTCAGCATTTCAAATTCGGGGATAAACTCGTAAAAACAGGCATCGGGGAACAGCATCAGCCCGTTTTTGCTCCAGGTTTCGGTGCCAAGGCAGGTGGGCTCGGTACCGCCGGCCAGCTCCAGCGGGCGAATGCCCCACGCCTCTTCGAGCTCGTCCTTATACAGGGTGGTGTCGGTGCCCACGCAGACAAACGCGTCGAGGTGAAACAGGTCGGACGGGCGCAGGCTTCTGCCGTCGCGCCGGGCGCGGTAGGTGCCGCGCAGAAACCGAAACGCCATGCGGGGGCTAATGCCAAGCAACGAGCGCAGCCGGCCATTTTCAGCCGCGACCCCGCGCAACTGCGACAGGTTGCGCGTCGCGCCGTACAGCACACTGCTCATGCCAAAAAACAGGTTCATGCCGTGCTTCATGGCCATGGTATACCCGCGGCGGGTTTGCTGGCCAAACGACAGCTTGCGCGCCTCGCGCACCGGCGGCAAAAAGCGAAAATGCAGTTCGGGGTCAATCAGCTCGGGGAAAAGGCCGGTGGCATACGGCATGGGCGCAAGGCTGTACAGCACGCGCGCATTGGCGCGCACATGGGCCTTGCCGCGCCCAGTGCTGGTTGCAAGCAGCAGGGCTGCCAGCAGGTTATTTTTATAGGTTTCCAGCATGCTTTCGGTGTAAGGGGCGCACTTGTGCGGGAAATCGCCGCCCTCCCAGGTGGTTTTCAGCCACACCACCGGCTTGCCGGGCAGCATTTCTTCCCGCTGCGAAAGCAGCACGTCGGCATAATCGGCAAAGCTGGTCAGCGGCACCCGTGTGCGGAACTCCTCCACCGTTTTGGGGGGCGTGTCGTCAAAAAAGCGCTTGCCCAGCGGGCAGGCCGCCATCAGCTCAATCTGCTCCATCAATAGCCGCCGCTGAATTTCCATGTACTCTTCGAGGCTCAAATCCAGAAAGCCGCAATACTCCTGCCAAAGCTGCGGTGCGGGCACCTTTTTCAGCTTTTCTTCAAACGTCATTTTGCGGCCCTCCTTTTCAGCTGGCACCCGGCAGGCGGCAGCTGGTAATCTACAAAAATTTTAGCGGCGAAACGATGCGATGCACGCGCGCACACTGCGCGGCGTGGGCACCAAAAATGGGGTGCGCTGCCGGTATGCGGCATACCCCGCAATACTGCGCGGGAACAGCCAGATATCCTGCCAAAGCACGTACAGCACATCCAGCGCAAAAAACAACACAAAGGCCCACAGCAGCGTACCACCGCCCAAAAGGCCCCACAGCGCAAGGTACACAAGGCCCAGCCACAGCACCCCCGGGTGGCGGCACAGTGCAAACATGCCGGTGTCAATCAGCGGGCGCAGGCCCGTTGCTTTTGGCGGCAGCAGGCCGCTGCCCCCTGCGGGCAGTGCAAAAAACAGGGTGTCGCACAGTGCAAAAGCCCCGGCACCCAAAACCGGCAGCCACAACAGCCGCAACGGCTGTGCTGCCGGCGCCCCGGCACCCGTGCGCCAAAGCAGCAGCGTGGTGGCCAGCACCAGCAGCAGCTGCCCCGCCACAAACAGCCCGCGCGCCGCGGGCCGCCGGGCAAACACACAAAGCGCGTCCGACAGCGCCATCAGCCCAAAGGAGGCGGCGCCCGCCAGCAGCAGCACCGTCATATCTCGCGAAAGGCGGCGCCGATACAGCCTGCCCCGGTGTAAATGCCAATCACCGCGCCCACCCATTCAATGCGAATATGCGCCGCGGGGTCGATTGCCTGAATGCGCGCCGCGACCTCTTTTGCTTTTTCTTCGCGGTCAGCATGGAACAAAAAAACCTCTTGCCCATACCGGGCGCGGGTGCGGTAATGCTCTACCACGCGGTCGATGCCCGCGTCCATGCCGCGCACAATGCCGACATCCCGCACCAGGCCGTCGCGGAACATTAAAATGGGTTTTACCTTTAATAAATCGGCCGCCAGCACCCGAATAGCACCCACACGGCCACCCTTGCGCGCGTTTGCCAGCGAGGGCATTACAAAATAAACCCCCACATGCTCGCGCAATTCATCCAGCCGGGCGACAATTTCGGCGGCAGTCGCCCCCTGCTTTGCCATCTGCGCCGCCTCTGACACCAGCACGGCCTGCCCAAACGACACCTGCAGTGAATCGTACACCGTGATGGGCAGCGCAAAGCCCTGCTCTTGCAGCAGCTTTTTGGCCGTGCCCGCCGTATTACACGAGCCGGACATTTTACTGGTCAGGCTGATGCACAGCAATTCGCTTGCACCGGGCGCCGCCGCGGTAAATGCCTCGGTAAACTGGGAAATGTTGGGGTGCGCGGTCGTGGGCAGCTTGGGGGCGTTTGCTAGCTCGCGGTAAAGCGCCGGCGGGTCAATGTCCACATTATTCAGGTATTGCCGGCCCGGCCCAAACGCAATGGTGTCCGGGATCAGCGTGACCCCAAGCTCCCGCGCAAAGGCCGGCGAAATGTCCGACACTGAATTCGTTAAAATATGAACGCCGCTCAAATTACCGCCCCTTTTCTCTCTAGTGCAAACATGGCCAACTAGGTCTTATTTTAGCTGATTTCTAATTGAAAATCCATACGAAAAAAGACGGTTTTTTGTCGTTTTATTTGCAAATTCAAAGTATGTAACACAGTTGCGGATATATTAATTTTTTTGCAGTGTTTTGTTACCTTTTGTTTCGCAAAAAACCCCGCCGCGATTTTGTAGCGGCGGGGCCACGTGTTTTTTGAACGGCAATTAAAGTAACGAATACCGTTACCGCCTTGTGCCCGCCATTGCGGCGTGCACCGCACCGGCAAGTTGTGACAGTTGCTCGGCGGGGAGCACCGTGCCGCTGTTTTGCAGCGTTTGCAGCTGGGCAATTAGTTGTGTCAGCGTGACACTTTCGGCCTGCGGGTGGCTGCCAGCTGCCGTCAGGCGGGCTGTCTGTGCCAGCAGGTCGGCGCTTTCGCCAATCTGCGGTGCCACCGCGTCAAGCCCAAGGTCTTCTTTCAGCGTTTTCACAAAATCCAGCGCCGCTTCAGGCTCACCGTGGATGACGAACACCTTTTGCGGCTTTTGGGTAAACCCGTTCACCCAGCGCAGCAGGCCGTTGCGGTCGGCGTGGGCAGACAGGCCCGCAATGCTTTCAACCTGCGCTTTTACCGCAATTTCATCGCCCAGCAGCCGCACCTGTTTTTCGCCGCCAAGCAACCGGCGCCCCAGTGTGCCCTCGGCCTGAAAGCCCACCAGCAATACCGTATTGCGCTCGTCCCACAGGGTATATTTTAAATGGTGGCGGATGCGCCCTGCGTCGCACATGCCGGACGCCGAAATGATAATGCAGCTGCCCTCATATTCATTGATGCTGCGCGAGTCGTCTGCCGTAACCGAAAGCTTGAGCTGCGGGAACTCAAGAATTTCCTCCCCGCGCGCAATGGCGGCACGGGCTTCGCGGTCATAGTAATCGTCACTGTCCGACTCGTTAAAGATCTGGGTCGCCTCAATTGCCAGGGGCGAATCAAGAAAGACCGGGCAGCGCTCGTATTGTTTAAAGGTACCCGCATGGTACAACTCGCGCAAATAGTACAGCAGCTCTTGCGTGCGGCCCACGGCAAACGCCGGAATCACCACTTTGCCGCCCCGAGCAAAGGTGTCAAAAATCACCTTTGTCAGTTGGGCTTTCACATCCCCCGCTTCGGGGTGTACCCGGTTGCCATAAGTCGACTCGATCAGCAGCACGTCGGCCTCCTGCACAAATTGCGGGTCCTTTAAAATGGGCTGGTTCAGGTTGCCCAAATCGCCCGAAAACACCACCTTGCTGGTGGTGGTGCCCTCTGTGGCCCACACCTCCACAATAGCAGAGCCCAAAATATGCCCGGCGTCGACCAGGCGAATGGTGAATTCAGGCGAAAGGGTCAGCTTTTCTCCGTACTCCATCGGGTGAAACAGCGCAGCGGCGCGCTGCGCCTCCTCTGCCGTGTAAAGCGGGTCGACCGGTGGCAGCCCCTTGCGACGGCGCTTGCGGTTTTCCCACTCGGTATCCATTTTTTGAATGTGCGCACTGTCTGCCAATAAAATGCGCGCCAGCTTTGCCGTGGCCTCGGTTGAAAAAATCTCGCCATGGTACCCGCCGCGCACCAGCAGCGGCAGGTGTCCGGTGTGGTCAATATGCGCGTGGGTAGATACGACGAAGTCGATCTCGCCCGCCGGGCAGGGCAGCTCGTGCTCACGCTCGGCGTCCTTGCCCTGAAACATACCAAAGTCGACCAGCAGCCGTTTGCCGCCCGCCGTCAATAGGTGGGCAGAGCCCGTCACCGTTTGTGCCGCGCCAAGAAATTGAAGCTTCATTACAAAACCGCCTTTCTTGTGGTAAGTGCCGCACCAGGGCCGGCACTTTGTGCTTTTTTATTATTGTACCTCTTTTTGCCCCCCTTGCAAAGTAAAATTACCCCCCGGCGCCTGCCGGCGGCACTGGGGTCTCATGTGGGCAAAAAACACCCGTTTTCGTCAAAAAGGGGTTGACAAGCTTTGGCGCGATATGATATATTAATCAAGCACGATTCTGCTGGTGTAGCTCAGTTGGTAGAGCAGCTGATTTGTAATCAGCAGGCCGGGGGTTCAAGTCCGTCCACCAGCTCCACCAGTTCGTTTAGTTAAATATGGGAGTGTTCCCGAGCGGTCAAAGGGGGCAGACTGTAAATCTGTTGCCGTACGGCTACGGTGGTTCGAATCCACCCGCTCCCACCAAAACAAAAGCATAGCAATGCACCCGCGCCAAAGGCGTAAGACGCATTGCTATGCTTTTTTTTAATCAAAAGTCTGGGACCATTGGTCCCAGCTTTCTCATAAACGAAAGCATAGGTTTTTATGTTTTTCGGTTGATTTGGCTACTGCCGGTAAGCAGCACAGCACAGCACAAAACCCAATTTAGGCATCGCCCGACTTTGGTTTTGTTCCTACTTTCTCTTCGCAAGTGGCCCCGTGCCCACATCCCTTTTCATCAGGTGGCGCGGCTGGCCTAATTGTTACCGCTTATGCTTTTATCGCACGTCGGCCCCGTACCACTGGGGCTGCAAAAGCAAGCGCTGTCGGCCCTCTTTCGCTGCTGGGTGCGCCGTCTTCAAACGGGTGATCGCCCCCACATAAGCGGATTTTACCTCATCAACAACTTTGAGAACACGCCCGTTGCCGCCGCATCTGTGCTTTTCTGCTGTGTCACCAGCAGAAAGTAAAAGCCCAGAAGCGACGCCCTGTGAGGAATGAACTGACGGTCTGTTTTTCAAAGTGCGTGTCAACAAAAAAACGCCGAATACCTTGCGGTATCCAGCGACAGTTGACATCTATACCAAACGCCATTTATAATGGCGCAGATAAAGCCTCTCATCAGTCACTGGATGTGCTATCATCCTGTGGCGCACGGTGTGGCAGACGCTCTAACATCTGTTTCACCTATGAGGGCTTTTTTGTTTGCCCTCAGCTTTGTGACTAATTTTACCGGCTTATTCTGTGTTTGTAAACTTGTAGAGGGACAAATTTTATATAATACGCTGTCCCTCCGTGCTTGCCTGTTTGGCCACCATAAGAATTTACACCACACTCAAACCGGTGCGCATAAAGGCCCCAAGATATTCCAGTTTTGACCCGTCCCCGAAATCCGACCACTACAAAAGTTAGTTTTCGCCCTGAAATCTTAAGTATATACTCATCTGGGGTCAAATTATCCAATGCGGAATGTGGCCTCTCGTGATTGTATTTTTGATGCCAGAATTCAACGGTTTTCTTTGCTTCGGAAATATTCGCAAACCAATTCTGGTTAAAGCATTCGCCCCGTAACTTGCCAATGACACTCTTGTCAGCAGGCTTTATCCGTTTTTTGTGAACATATCCTTTAAAATGTGATTATCCAGCGTTAAATCAACTACCCGTTCTTTAAGACGGCGATTTTCTTCTTCGAGCTGTTTCAAGCGTTTTGCTTCGCTGACTTCCATTCCGCCGAATTTGCTTTTCCAGCGATAAAAAGCCTGCTCTGCGATGTTATATTCGCGGGCAATATCCGCAGCTCGCTTGCTATTTTTATGTTCTGTTCCTGTGTAAACCGTTTCTTCGCTTTAACGCGTCCCTTATTTGTAGTTTATCATACAGGGACTAACTTTCCGAATGGTTCGGTTTTTCGGGATCAGGGCATCTGTTACCACCTATCTGTCACAAAAGAAAGCCGGGACATGATGTCCCAGCTTTCTTTATTTCCATATCGCTACAAGCCATTTCTTTGTTGTAAAAAGCATTGATTTGATGGTATGTATAAAACCAAAATACTAAAAAATTCTTACTGACGACATTTGATCATTACATTCTGCCCCTACATTATGTGTGCCCCTATTAAAATTCCATGAAGTCCCTTCAAATCCATCCGCCGCATAAACTCTAACATTCCATCCTTCTGGCACAGCTAAAGAAGACATCCAGTTGTCTGGGATTCCCAACGCTTGCAGTTGTTGCAAAGTATAGCTTCCTTTCGCCAATGTTACACACTGACCACAGAAAAAATCATCCGCATAAAAAGTTACACCGCTTTTGTAATAGACAATGCATGATTTCATTTTATCATTTTGTTCATTACCTACGTTAGCACAATCCCCTGTATGCTCCCAAAGAGTACCCGAAAAATTATCCTCTGCAAATATCTGAAGCACACAGTTTTCCGGCACTTTGCATGAAGTCATCCAATCAATCGGCACACCCGCCGTTGTTAGCGCTTCTGTTGTATAACGGCCCGGCCTCAGTTGGACACTTGTTCCACTGTAGTTCTCATCTTGATACACTGTAACAGTTGGCGTAGTAAATGCCTGAGGCATCTCCTCTTCGTCAGGTTCAAAAACTTGTAACAAAGCGACTCCGCTGCAAGCTTCGTATGATTGAATCATACCATTAGAACAGAATACTGTGTAATCACGATACATCAGGTTGCGTTGCGAATCCCGATGATTCCAAGCCGCATTTGCATTTGTGTACATCCATGGGAGCCATTGTGTTTGTGCACAATCATAAACAAGAGTGCCCATATAATGTGCAAAAATTGCCTTCATACATCCTTGCTCATTCCAATCACCTTCTGCAGGCAATATCCCCTCACTGTTGCACATCGCATTTTCCGTATATTGTGCGGCCAAATTGGCATCCGCCAGATAATTCGCATTGCCGGTTTCCAAATAAAGCATAGCTGCCGCACCAATCATTGTTCCTTGGTTATAGGTATAATTGGTCCAATCCACATCACCCGTATCAGATATTAAGTCAGGGACGCTACCTGTAGCAGAATCGAACAAATTGGATCGAGCCCATGCGTACAGATCTTGGGCGATGTTAAGATAACGGTCCTGTTGTGTAATTTGATATAACTCGACGGCTGCGATAATCGTAGGGTAATTGATGCAAGAATTTTTGTGACCTCGTCCCATACCATCCGGCCCAAAACCCCAAAACATCCCTCCGTTTGTGCTGTCGTATGCACGGCTGTATACGTTTTCGAAACCCGCAATTGCCGTATTCAGACAATCTGTATTCCCCGTAACCTGATAAGCACGCGCCATAGACATAATCCACCACATCAAGTCGTCAAATACAAACCAGACTTCTTGATTGCTCCAGTCGTACCCGGCATATTGGTCATACCCGCCTTGGTAGATATCATTGCTCAATTCAAGATATGCAGAGTCCCCGGTACGCTCATAGGCATCCAATACCATATTCCAAAAAATTGCATGTGTCCAAATTGCGGCCACATCACCATGATCTGTATTGTTCCAATATAATTTTGTCTGTGAGTTGTAGCAATAGGTCTGGAATTCCTGCATTGCCTCGTCAGCTGCACTGCGTGTATAAGCATGTACTGTATAAAACGGTGTTAAATAAAAAAATATTAGACTCAGAGTGAGCAGCAACGCCAGTATTCGTTTGGGAAAATACCGATAATTTCTCATATTGAGTCCTCCTATACTCGATAAATAATTCCTTCCAAAATTCAAACTTATTCCCATTATAGTTTTACTTGTATTTGCGCCAGTTGATAGGGTTTCAGCTTACAATGTACCGCATCTTCCTGTAAAGAAATTTTAGTTTCAGACTCTTGCTCAAAAAGCGTGCTAGCCTTTGCTGATTGTACCTTTGTTTTAAATTGTATCGTTATTTCTCCGGTTTTACCTGTTGTTTCATACAGCAACATATTCAAAACATTTTTCTTTTCTGGCGACACCGCACACAATACAATATTCTCTGTTTCAGCTGCGAACAGGCTTTCTTCCATCGGCAGCACCCCATGGTGCGCATTTGACGGCTGGTAAAAAAGCGCGTGGTTCCATTCATCTACCAAATCAGATGCTTGTTTTTCATCCGCCTTTAAACTCCCCGTCCAAATTGTAATGGAGTGGATACCCCTTTCCGGATACGGGTCCGGGCTTGTTGAGCTATTAATCAAAGTCAAACTTAAAGTTCCGGTTTCTCCGCGATATCCATACTTGCAATCGCTTGCAATCAACAAACTTTTCCCGTTTTGATTTAATGCAAGCCCATACCGGAGACCTGGTACATCATTATTCAAAACTCCACGCCGCAGCGCACCTGCTGGGACATCGTAAAGATATTCTGTTGCCTGATAAGAAAGAGGTGCCTTATAAGTAAGTACCGGAACAGTATTTTTACCAATTTCATGCCAATCAATTTTGAAATCGGTGCGCAATGCATGTGCATGGCAATCCAATGTGTATATTGCTTCTATTTTGGAATTTTGCACTTGATAAGACACATGTATGCTTTGCCGCAAAGTCCCATCGCATACTTTTTCAATCTTTACACACTGATCCACTGCAGATTCTCGTATTGTACGCCCAATCTGCCAAGCATTGGATGTTGCCGCCTCTGTTTCCATATAAACCAATCCCACTGTCTGGCCGTCAGCAATCAACTGCTCTCCTGTTTCCAAGTCACGCAATGAGCATAGGTTTCCGGTCTTGGCTGAAAAAATCGCCTCTAAATAATCGTTTTGAAGAACATAATCATCATAAAAACTTGAAATTCGTTCCTTCTGTTGATAATATACGCGATACTCGTTCGGCACCCCTTGCGATAGAACTACTGTAGTATACCCAAAGGCAGGGACTGTAACATTTACGAGGATTCGAAAATATTTGTGATCCCAGTACTGGCACAATTCTTTATCCAAAAGCTGAGACTCCAAATCCATGCCCTTCCAATCCTTCATCACTATATCTCTTAAATCGCCTGTCCAGTCCCATACCGTTAATTCAATCATCTCGTTACGTTCTCTTGGAAGCGCATTAAACACATGAAAAATGCGTGTTTTCCCTGAACCTCGTTCTGTGCTGGGAACGCCGACAAAATTTTCTACTCCATACCCCGCTCCTGCACCTTCGGATTGCGTATTGTATGGTTCGATATCTACTGAAATCGATGACGTATCTATTTTTTCCGCGATGACACGCATGGCATTTTGAATCTGTGTAGTGGCTACTGCTGTGGAAGTTTGGTACAGCCCCATCGCATGTTCACGTGCATCCTGCACACAGGAGCCCGTCAGGATATCATGGAAATGAGTAAACAACACATCCTGCCATGCTTTGGCCATCTGTTTTTTTGCAAAAGGAAAATCCGCATACTGTCCCGCCATCACAGACATTGCCTCGGCATCGCATAGAGCGGCCTCTGTGCGTTTATTACCACGCTTTAGCCTGCTCTGTGTTGTATAACATCCAGGTGAAAAACAGTTCAGCTCATGATCAACAACTGGCAGCTGTTCTCTCACGGATTCTGCCTCGTGAAAAAATTCCCGCAGTGTTCCAAACCGAATAGACGGATATATCCGCCACGTCATCATATCTAAAGCACGTTCAACATCGCGGCGCGTCGGCCCGCCACCGTGGTCCCCCACGCCATACACCACCAGCCCTGTCTTTAGGCCTGCACAGCGTTTGGATATGCCAATGAGACCCGCCGCCATATGTGGAGTGATGGCACCATTATACCAATTGGGTTCGCGGTAGGCCAAAAGCTCACAGCCAGATAAGCCTTTATAGCGATATAGAACATGTTCTTCCCCAAGTCCACGACAATGATAAAAGTAGTGCACGCCCCCAAAATTGTCGATTTCAGGAATATTAGCACTATGGCCAAACGTATCTGGGGAAAAGTCTATATCAAAATCCTGTACACCCCATACATCTTTAAGATATTCCCGTGTACATTGAATATGGCGCAGCATGGCTTCCGTACCAGGTAGATTTTTGTCATTTTCAACCCAAGAAGAAGCAGTTACCTCCCATCGACCTTGATCAATTCTCTCTTTGATGCGCTCCATTAACTCCGGGTCGTATTCTTCCACAATTTTATATACTGCCGCTTGAGACTGCGAAAAATGAAAATCCGGATATTGGTCCATAATGTTGAGGATAGAGCGAAATGTTGCCAACACCACAGCCACAGTTTCATTAAAACTCCACATCCAGTTCATATCTATGTGCGCATGCGCTACAAGTATTAAACTGTATTCTTTAGCAGCTTTTTCTAAAGGTAATAGCAACTGCTCTGCTTTATTACATGCGCTGTCGGTCAAAGCACTTTCCGCTTTAAGACATTCAAGCAAATAATCCAATGCCTGTTCCACGCACTCATTGTAGCGTCCTTGCTGTTCTTCTGAAAGCCTAAGTGCAAATTCCAGCTCGCTAATGATTCTTGTATTCGAGCGGCTGGGAGGTGTAATATGGGCTTGCTCCTCCTTCGGCATCCCAAAGGTATCCTCAAATCCCATTTTTTCGCGATTTCCACCAATTGCAGTTTTTAGTTGAATAAATTTTTCGGTCAGTCTTTTCATAGTTAGCCCTTCCTTTTGGCTCTTGATCTTTAACTTGGCCAGCGAAAAACAAGGGGACAATTTTGCCCCCTTGTTTTGGCCATCGCTTTGTTGTTAAACAGCCTTATAGCGGTCATACTGCGCTTGTTTGATGGTAACATAATCGTCGATGCCCATCTTCTTCATCTGATCCACATATGCATCCCAATCTGAGTCAAAGTTCCAAGTACCAGTAACAAAATTCATGCGTGCTTCTTTTACATAAGTATCCACATCAGTTTTGATAGCCGATATTTGATCGGCTTCTTCTACTGTAGGTGTCAGGGCCGGCATCAAATCGGCCGCGTATTTTTCTGAATCTGCCGCATAGTCGGAGAATTTTTCACCTACAAAATCGGCTGCATCCTGCTTACGTGCAAGTTCCATCGTCGCACTGTCATAGGAACGCCACGGGAAATTGCCACCGTACACAAATAGGCCATACTGCCAAGCGCCAAGCTGAGCCCCGCCGTCATAATTCAAAATATCATCATTATAACGAATATTGCCATCATCATCGCGCGTATAGGTATCCCCTTCCGTACCATATGCAGCGAACTCTGTGCCTTCTTTACTATAGAAGAAGTCAGCCCACTTTAATAAAGTTTCCACATCATCGCAGGCACTGGTTATCGTAAAAGCAGAAGCACTGCGCACGGGGAAGTCGCACCACGATTGCACGCAGTCCCCATTCGGGCCCTCTAGTGCGGAGATACCCACGTAATCTTTTGCCGCATTGGAATAAAGGAACGCTGCGTCCCCCCACCCATACATACCTACAATATCGTTGACACTGCCATCTGTTACCCAGTTTTCATACTCATAGTTGCCGAAGGTTTCGGGGTAAAAATACCCAGCATCCCACCATTCGTTCATCTGCTGCCAAAGTTCCTTCATCCCATCCGAAGTGTATAAAAATTGCACCTTATCATTTCCGTCAATATAGTAATCTTCAGAAATTGGTTTGAAGCCGTTATTACCTATACCATAGCTACCGCACAGCATCTCATTAAGCATGCTGATTCCCTCTGGCTGCATATAAATCGGCCATTCATCCCCTGTGTCACCGTTTCCATTCACATCCTGGGCTTTGAACGCGGCAAACGCCTGTGTAAGTTCATCAATAGTGGTTGGCGTTTTAAGGCCCGCAGCCTCCAACCAATTTTTATTCAAATAAAAACGCGCATTCATTTGCGGCCGGTCTGTCATGACCCAGGGCATGGAATAAATCCCACCGTCTGTCATCGTCACTGCGGCCAGACCGCCATCGACCTCTTCCGTGAGAAGTTTTTTCAAATTAGGCGCACAAGTATCCAAGTATGGAGCAATGTTGACGAATGCGCCCTCACCCCCGTACCGTGTGAGTTCATCTGTCGTCCAGGTCACCTGCCAAAAGGCATCCGGTACATCTGTAGAATTCATAATTAAATTTTTGCGTTCACTCATTGACGATTCCGGTACTTCAATCCAATTTATGTGGATACCCGTCATCTCTTCATACTTGTCCCAAATCCACCATTCGGATACCGGCGGGTTGGTGTCACCTGCAGCTTGACAAACAATTGTAAATTCTTTTTTTGCTTGTCCATCCCCACTTGCCGCAGTTGAAGCAGCCCCTGACCCGGTAGTGCTTGTGGACCCACACCCCGCCAACACCGTAGCAGCCAAAACGGCAGCCATAAACAATGACAATAGCTTCTTTTTCATAGACATATTCCTCCTTCAAATTCTTGTATCAAACAACACTCGGCCGAGCGTGCGTTTCAAATTTTTTATCCTTTGACTGCACCAACCATAATTCCTTTTGAAAAAAACTTCTGCACAAAGGGGTAAATAACTAAAATTGGTAATGTTGAAATAACAATGACCGCATATTTCAACCCCATACGGCTCATCATGCGTTCTGCATATGCGGCATCTGTTGCAACATTCAGCATTTTGCCCGCTTCATTTTCCAGCAAAATCTCCCGCAATACCAACTGCAACGGGTACATTTCCCGTTTAGTAAGATACATCATAGCGCTGAAATAATCATTCCAATGTGCAACCCCATAATACAACGCAACTACAACAATAATTGGAAGCGACAACGGAAGAGCAACGCGAATTAGAAAACGGAAATTTGTGCATCCATCAACACTCGCTGCATCCTCAAGTTCTTGTGGGATATTAGTTTGAAAATAATTACGCATAATAATGACATTGAACATTCCTACTGCACTGGGAAGAATCATCACCCAAAAATTATCAATCAGATGTAGGTTGTTAATCAGAATGTAAGTAGGTACTATGCCCCCACTAAAAAACATCGTAAAGGTGAACATTTTCATTAGAAAACTTTGTCCTTTAAGATCGCGCCGAGAAAGTGGATACGCTGCACAAATATTTAATACAACATTGACCAATGTACCAACAAAAGTGTAACAAACAGAGTTCCAGATGCCCGTCAAAAAACTGTCGTCACGGAACACCAATTTGTAACTTTCAAGTGTCGCAGCCGTGGGCCAGAGATGAAAGGTACTTTGATAGAGTTGTGTTGGCTCAGTAAAAGACGCAACGACGACCGCCCAAATCGGATAAATTATCACAAGCATTACTAGCAATAGAATTCCTTGTGAAATAATTGCATATATTTTATCTGCGCGTGTCCTGCGCACTATATTATATTTTGCGGTTCTCATGCAGTTTCTCCTTTCACCACAGTGATGTTTCAGTCAGCCTTTTGGATAGCTTATTCGCAAAAATCAAAATAATGAAATTAATCACATTGTTAAAAAGGCCAACCATAGATGCAAAACTGTATTGAGATTGTTGTAACCCCGCTTTATATACATAGGTAGATATAACCTCAGATGCTGAAAGATTTGACGTGCTTTGCAAGAGGTACACCTTTTCGTACCCAATATTCAACACATTACCGATAGACATGATGGAGAGGATTGCGATGGTAGGTATAATACACGGTATTGTCACAGACCAAATTTGTTTAAGACGGCTAGCTCCATCCAATCGCGCTACTTCATAAAGTTCCTGTGGCACACCCGCAATCGCCGCAGTATAAATGATTGAATCCCACCCGATTGTTTGCCAAACAGCAGAAATCACATAGATTGGGGCAAAAGCTTTGGGATCAGAAAGGATACTGGTGCTTTTGCTATAGCCAAAGAAACGTAGAATCGAATCAATAAACCCTGTGCCGGGTGTAAGGAACATTACAATCATGCTGCAAAGTACCACAGCAGAGATAAAATAAGGCGCATAGGAAAGTGTTTGAGCTGCCACACGAAGTTTTCGGTTGCGAATCTCATCAAACAGCAATGCCAAAATCAATGGTGCCGGAATCTTTACAAGTAGTGTTGCTATTGAAAGCGTAAGTGTGTTTTTGATAACACGCTCAAAATAAAAGGAATTAAAAAAGCGTACCAGATGCTTCAATCCTACCCACGGGCTTGCCGCAATACCCAGTGCGGGTGAATAATCCTTAAAAGCGATTTGTAAACCATACATGGGCCCATAAGAAAAAATGACGAAATATGCAATCACTGGAATTAGTAATAAATAGAGATCGTAATTGCGCACAAGAGATTTTTTCCAACTTTGCTTTTCGCTTACTATCCATTTTTTAAAACGTCCTTTTGAAACAGACTGCCTTGAAGCCGTTTTTTTTATTGCATCGGTTTTTGGATTGATCCGTGAATCGGCTCGCATTTTCATAATCCCCTCCATTGATTTCTGTTTAGATTATAAGCACATCAATTATCAACGTCAACATATCAACTATAAGTCATTTTAATTATTTGTTTATATTTTTTATATTCATATAATTTTTTTGTTTATATTGTCATGTAGTTTTTTCTTTTTTGTAATATTTGTATTTTTATATTTACATTTACAAGAATATATTATATTCTTTAACTAAACTTAAAATCTGGAGGACTTGATATGTCAATATCAGATAAAAAATCAAACTCACTCTATGAATCAATCCAAAATGAACTGACAAAAAAAATCCAGAATGGAGTTTTTAAGTCAGGCGACCGCATTCCAAGTGAAAAAGAAATTATAGAGCAGTATGGTGTAAGCCGCATTACAGCAACAAAAGCACTTACAGAGCTTTCTTTAAATGGATATATCTATCGAATACAAGGGAAAGGCTCTTTTGTCAGCCCTCCTGATAAATGGATTCGTCCCAGCGGATTGCCCGGTGTTAATCACGGCAATGTACAGACAGGCGTACAGCGCATCGGTTTGATTATTCCTGAATTTTACGACTACCATTCCGGAAATATCATTTCAGGGATTGTTCAAACGCTTGAATACCCGGATTATTTCGTCAGCATTGTACTAAGCCGTAATGATGGTTTAGAGGAAAACGCTTTGAATTTTTTCCTATCACAAGGATTTTCTGGAATCATTTTATTTCCTTCTGACTGCGAATTATATAGTGATATTATTCTTCAAATGCATTTAAACAAATTTCCTCTTGTTTTAATTGATCGCTCCTTCCCTGGCATTGCTTGCGATAGCGTTACTTGTAATAATGAAAAAGGTGCGGCCGAAGCCACCGAGTATCTCATTAGTCTGGGGCACACTAGCATCGCTTTTCTTGCAGATTCCACCTATAAAGAGCAAATCACTTCTGCGCGTTATAACAGCTATCTTAGGACCATGCTGGAGCACGGCCTATCCATTGCCTCCTATGAAAATTTTTCTCTCGAAACGCCTACATATAAAGAAACGCAAGATTCTTTCATTGCAGATGTAAAATCCCGCAGTATAACCGCAGTTATTGCCTCCAATAGTCACGTTGCATTACGCCTATATCACCTTTGCCGCGAACATGAAATTTCCATTCCCGAAGACATTTCTATCATCTGTTTTGATAACCCCAGGTTTTACAAAAATGGAAAGGATGATTTTTTCACCTATATTGATCAAGACTCATTTCACATGGGACAAAGCGCAGGGCTTATCCTTCAAGAATCTTTACTTGCAAATAAAACAGCCGAGTGTACCCAACTTGTCTTGGAGCCCAAACTTGTTTTTAACCATTCTACCTGTGCACTACAAACAGCCAAAGAGGAAAGGACGGTATTTCTGCCGTGACAACAACACCTGAAATTTTATTAAAAGCCACTACTTATATAGAACAATACTATCAAAAATCATTCCCTGCCGCAGTCCCTTTCATAGCTCCCTGTTTTTTGAGCACAATAGAAACCACTGTCCAGACATTAGAAAATGGTCAACACTTTATTATTACCGGGGATATTCCTGCAATGTGGTTGCGGGATTCTTCTGTACAAGTGTCGAACTATATTTCCTATGCTGCCGACGATGCCGTTATTAGAAATATTTTGCGCGGTGTAATTGCTAAACAAGCAGATGACGTTTGCATTGATGCTTATGCAAATGCTTTTAATTCTTGTGCAAACGGAAAAGGATTTCAAGACATTACTGATTGCAACCCTTCCGTCTGGGAGCGCAAATATGAAGTAGATTCCCTTTGTGCGCCAATTTATCTGGCTTATAGATATTGGAAAGAAACTGGTGATAACGTTATTTTTTCCGCCCGGTTTCACCAAATGTTATGTCGAATTGCAGAGGTATTTCGTTGTGAGCAAGATCATGCTCATTCTCCTTATTTTTTTGAACGTCCTACTAGCCCACAAACAGACACTCTGCCTTGCGCTGGGCATGGGACACCCGTTGGTTATACCGGTATGACATGGTCCGGCTTTCGCCCATCAGATGATCGCTGTGAATATGGGTACTTGGTTCCCGCTAACATGATGGCATGCATCGCCATGGAGAAAGCAGCCGATATTTGTGAGCATATTTACAAAGACACAGAAACGCGCGATCTTTGTATTGCCTTGTCCAAAGATATTCGAAGTGGCATCTCAAAATACGGGCTCGTAGAACATCCCCACTTTGGTACTATATACGCCTATGAAACAGACGGCTTAGGGCATTACAACCTTATGGATGACGCAAATGTTCCCAGCCTTCTCTCTGCACCTTACCTTGAATATTGTTGTGCAGAAGATCCAATTTATCAAGCCACACGCCGTTTTATACTTTCTCATCAAAATCCCTACTTTTATGAGGGCAATTACGCGCAGGGCATCGGCAGCCCACACACTCCGCAAAGGTATGTTTGGCCCATCGCAATCACTATGCAGGCCCTTACCTCCAACAACTCCAAAGAGATTCTTCATTGCCTGAAAACATTAGTTTCAACTCATGCAAACACTTTTCAAATGCACGAATCTTTTGACATCGATAATCCAGAGGAATACACAAGGCCATGGTTTGCTTGGGCCAATACACTTTTTGCTTCTCTTCTCATCAAGCTAATGGAAGAAGATTTTTTTGAATACATCTGAATATATTTTAAAAGGAATAAGAGCAAGCATTTTGTTCTTGTTCCTTTTTCTTGTTACAACACAGCATTCACCAGTGCAGTGAATACCCTCTGTCACAGCCTTTTATCCTTAATTGACACCGTTTCAATATACCGACTGCCCGCCTTGCGGGTAGGCAATACTAACATATACCCCGACTTGACTTTCAGCAGCTTCACCTCGGCCACACAGAGGCTATTTTCAAACTCGACATCTGCCGCCGCCTTGCAGGTACCTTTATTGTCGAGCTTGCGCAGATTCGTGATTCTGAATTCATTCATATTATGCCCCCATCCAGATGTTACCGGTAGCAATCCAGCGCTGTAATGATTTCTTGTTCAATCTCTGCCGTCGTTTGATCTTCGGTGAAAAAGTTTTGCAGCCGTTCAAATTTGATGCGCAATACCCGGTTGCTTGCGGCTTTTGGGCGGCATCAAAATCGCCTGCATCTGCTCGCAGCAGACGGCTGGGGCCAGAAACATATCTGCACCAGACAGCAAAATACTGCTGGGGATGTAGCCAATACCTTCGTCGTTGCAGCAGATTGCGGCGGCAAGGTTCATTGTAGTAGTGGTTTTGCACATTCCGCCTTTCTGGTTTGCAATCGAGATTACTTTCATATGTTATTTCTCCAGTTCTTTTTCTTTTTGTAACTAAAAAGAGCTGGGACATGATGTCCCAGCTCTCAGCTTGTCGAAGAACCCGGTTTACGCAGGAGCATAAACCGGGTTCTCGGTGTGTTTCAATCCAAAAACAGCGAATACGGCGCAAGAAAAACAGGTTCTCCATTTCCATTTAGCCAGTTTTTTGAGATTCATGGCAGCAAACTTAAGCTTCACCCAGTTTGTTACCTGAGTGAGGCCGCGATATTGTGTATAACGCATAGCGTGTTTTTCCTTAGCGTCGGCAAAGACCCGTTCTA
>JAEWRN010000029.1 GCA_023460035.1 Bacillota bacterium | reverse complement strand
CCTGAAAGCAGTATTCAAAAAAAGCGATTAGCCAGCTGAAAACAATTACACCAAAAAGCGGGAGTTTGCTTAACCACGAATTTTCAGCAAGTCTGAGGTGCCCGTACCACGCAAAAATCATAAAGATATTGGAGCAGACCAGAAGCCCGATAGTGAGAAGATAATTCATAACCGTTACTTAAAAACCGGGCGCATAAGTAATGAAAATCCAGGTTAAAACAGCCTCTTAACGGGTAAAATTTATTTTCTGATTGGGCACTACACCAATTCCCGACAGATCGTTCGCGATAATTTTGCCGTTCTGCAAACGAGCTCCGTCAAAACAATCGTTAGCAATCAGCAGGGCTCCGTCCAAATCGGCAAAATCCATTCCTGAACAAAGTTGAGATGCAGCAGAAATAGCACATGACGTTTCAGTCATACATCCCATCATCACTTTCATTCCCAATGACTCGGCAACTCTACGCATCTTCCAGGCCTCGCGCATGCCGGTACATTTCATCAACTTGATGTTAATGCCCGAGAACACCCCTTTCAACCGCTCGACATCGGTTAACCGCTGAAGCGACTCGTCTGCAAAAACAGGCAGAGGGCTCTCTTCCGTCAATCGGGAAATATTGTCCAGATCCGACTTCGGCATGGGCTGCTCTATCATTACAACCCCATGGTCCTTCATCCAGTGAATCATGTCGAGTGCCGCTTGACGGTCTTTCCAACCCTGGTTAGCGTCTACCGCCAGCGGCAGGCCGGTAACGGAACGGATGGCTTCAATCATGCGCTTGTCGTCCGGGCCGCCCACTTTTACCTTCAGGATGTTAAAGCGTCCCATTGCTTCGCGTGTTTTCTCACGCACCACATCATCCGTATCAATACCGATGGTAAAAGTAGTATCGGGAACATCCATTCTGTCCAGTCCATACCTCTTATACCACGTCACGCCGGCAATTTTCCCGGCTAAATCATGCAACGCTATGTCCACGGAAGCTTTGGCCGCCGTATTGTTAACCGAAATACCATCCACATATTCTAGAATCTCATCCAGACATAAGGGATCGGGGAAGGCAGACAGATCGACTTTCTTCAGGAATTCAATAACCGAAGCCTGCGTCTCACCCAAGTACGGAGGTAGCGACGCCTCACCGTAACCCGTAAGCCCGTCGTATTCAAGTTTAGTGAGTACAACCGGCGTTGTTTTACGGGAGAAACCCGATATGGTAAACGTGTGGCGCAGTTCAAGGTCGTAAGGAGCCCAGAATAATTTCATTTTGGAAGAACTGTTTTTTTCGTTGTCATTGTCGCTGTCTGGATAAAATTCTGCCTGCCTAGATTCATGGTTTGTAAAAAGCATTGTCCGGAACTCCTTCGATACCGTCCGTGTTTACTTCACCGATAATTCTTCGGGCACACAGATAACGACCGGCATTATATTCATCGTAAAGCGGATCGGCAGGATCAAAACTGCCTATCTGAACATAATCCGACGCATGTATAAACCGTCGGTTCCCGATATAAATGGCTACGTGGACAACCCTTTCTTTCGGATTTTCCGCCGTCGCCTTCGTCCCGAAAAAGAGCAAATCACCCGGTTCCAGGTTTGAAAAATTGCCGTTATCATCCACCGGTCTTCCAGTCAACACCTGCTGCGAAGCATCCCGCTGAAGAATAACCCCGTGTAGGAAATAGACCAGTTTGGTCAACCCACTGCAATCCAAACCCTTGAATGAAGTGCCGCCCCAAACGTAAGGAATTCCCATAAATTTCCTAGCGACCCTCACTATGCTTTTCGGTGTAAGTTCCATTTCCTGCAGCCACTTCTTCAACTCCTTGGCATCGGACTGCCGTATATAGGCTTCACGCCCATCGGGATACCCTACCCGATAGAAGTGGCCTTTCATCCCTTTCAGGACTAACATATTCCCGATCACCAAATCGGATACCGTTTGTGATTTAACATCAGCTTTTTCGTAGGAAAATGCATATAACGCAGTTACTACCACCTTTTCTTTATTGTTGTATTCATGTAGCTCTGACTCAGTCATTGTTCTTACAGCATCAGAAACCCATCCGACGTATCCGTCCGGTGCCTGCACGCGTCGCCAACCGCCCTTTTTATCCAAGAGCCTGACTGGCATCCCCAGCAAAACTTCCGATACAGTCTCACTGCCATGGGAACTGCCGGAGTGCATTTTTTCTACCGAATTGTAGATCACTCCCCAACATTTTTCACCAACGGCATCATCGGGCACATGTTTTTCCCTGACCTGTTCTATAATGTGTTGCATACCGCTTTGCTGAGCCATAAAACATAATGTTGAAATATCTACAAAAGGAACAAAGAAATTACTTTTCCATCCTTTGCCGGATAAATTAACAGAGCGAATTTACAATTTTTATTTCAATTGAAGCATAATACCGGCAAAATTTAGCGTAAAACACAGAAATACATTATCTTTGGCTTCATAAGAAAAGAAGGAGAACACATGAAAAAGAGGATAAAACAAGGCATTTTCTTTATTTTAATTGTTTTTTGCTGTGCAGAGTCAATCACTTGTGC
>JAEWRN010000028.1 GCA_023460035.1 Bacillota bacterium | reverse complement strand
CGGGCAACGTGGTCCGCCACAGGATTTTCTTTTCGTCACCCAAACTTTCTCTGCGAAATAAACTTTGCGGGTAAGGGAAATTATATGCTGAAACGAAAAATCACAGCATTTAAACCCTACAAAGTGCCACTTCTGCCCACAAAAAAAGCAGTACTTCTAAAAAAACTGCTTTGTGTATCTAAATTCTAAAAACGATAACTCCATAGACTGCCAAAAAAGCCCCCGAAAGTTCCGTTCAACGGGCTTTCATTGTTGGCTTTTCAAGCCCAACGAAAGCTTAGTTATTATCTGCAGTATTTTTAAAATGGCAAATCTGTCAATTTATCATCAAGAGACTTTTTCAGTAATTCTCTTAAATGGTTCCATAAGTTTTCATTAGAATTTAGAATAGGAAGTATCTTATGATAAAAATTAGACGTAATTTTATATCTATCAAAACTTTCTATAGTAAGTCTTTCATCGTATTCAAGCAATTTTGCTCTAAATAAATCATCAAGTTTCTTCAATTCAACCCATCTTTTTTCTGATATTTTTCCAGAAAATATTTCTGTGAGTTTATTTCTATCTAATAAATATTCAATGAATATGTTAGTTATTTCATCTAGTTCACTATCCTGAACATCATACTCATTCATAAAGTTTAAACTCGTGATTAACTGATCAACAAAAAAACTTATGATTAGTTTGTTTTGGTCATTTATTACATCATCAAAAGAACGGTCTGTAATAACATTTTTTCCAACCGCTATTAACATTTCATTCATTCTTTTAGTTATGTTCTTCAATTCTGATACTGAATCTAGAATTTTTTCTTCTTCTTTGTTATCTTTTAATTGTTGTAGGTACAAATACAACATACCAGATAATTGATTTCTCAGGTACAACTCAATATCATCGACATTATCAAATGTTTTAATAGCTGTATTTTCTACAAAATTTATAAACTTAAAGATGTTTTCGTCATCGACATGTGCGAATGAAAACGTCCCATTATTTTGAGTTTCAAAAAAAGTTTTATTTTTATTGTACGTGTGATATTCAGCGTACACATTTTTTTCGATAAATACAAAAACGGGAATATGCATTTTTAATGCTGTTTCGAATTCTTTTCTTGTGATTGAAGTAAACTCTTTATTGTATATATCTTTCTTTTCCTGAATATTTTCTCCAGATATAGCTGAACCGTACCTTCCACCTATAATTAAAATCATCATATGACAAAGTTTAACTTCATTATAACATGATAGATCTAATGGTTTATATGGTTCAAATATCACATTATTACTTTCAAATAGGACTGGTTCTAAATAGTAATTATCAATAAACCTTTCAATTCTCTCGCGCACATGTTTTAAATCATAATACGTTGAACTTACAAATACTCTTGGTTTCATTTATGGTTGTAGTTTGGTAAATATTGCAGATAACGTCCCGGCAGCTTGGCGAAGGAGCGGATTAGAAAGCCGAAACTTTCAATTAAGCACTAACCCAAGCAAAGCCATTTTCTTATTTGCTAATTTACATTTTTTTAGCAAATAAAAAATGGCTTTGCGACTTAAAAGCACGAACCTTGAATTTAGCACTGAACCCGCTCTTTTGCCAAACTGCCCGTTGTGCGATCGTTAATTTTTTTCGTATTCCCATTCTAAATTCAAACCTTGATAAAGTATATTTGCTGACATTTCATAGCCATTTTCCATTTTTGAAACGTCACTTTGTTTTATCCGTTCTCCAAATAACTGAACAATTATGGTTTTAATTTTATCCGTTTCTTTTTGAGTTAATTTGGAATATTGTTTATCATTGCTGGAACCTTTAGGTCTATCTTTTACGATTGCTCCAAAAATATTCAATGTAATTTGTCCAATGAATTGAGAAGTAAATTTATTTTTATTTACTAATTCAATAGAAGCTGATTTTATTTCGGTTTCAGATAATTCATTATTTACTATTTTTCCTAGCAACACGTAATTGTTGTTTTAATTTTCCCATGGTTTATTATCAGGCGCGAATTTATACAAAGAGGGCAAATCAGTTGCCTTCACAAGTTTAATATTTGAGTTTATCGTATAATTTTCAACATCTACGATAGAATTTACACTATCTGAAATATTCCATTTTGCATTTAGATTATTTTCTCTTACTATTTTTTCAAATCTGTCTTTATTATTACCATATATTGTGTCGAAAATTGCAATTATTTTTTTTTCGTTATGAATTTCTTTTACTCTTTGCCGATATAAAATAGTAGCACAACTATCAATTACTTCTTGAAGAATTTGTGAATAAATTTCATTGTTGTAATCCTCTTTTATAGTTTTCTTATTACAACTAAAAAAAAGAATTAGAATTAGAAAAGGTCCAATTATTTGACGCGATTTTTCCATAACATTTCTGCTAACGTTTTGCAGATAGGCGATGTGGCGGATTTCGCAACGCTAAACTATTTGCAACTACTAAACTTGATTTGAAAAACAGAACTTAATATTAACCGAGAACCCGCCATATTGCCTATGTGCTGTTATAGATAGGGCTTCTCACAAACTTTAATAAAAAAAATGAGAAATCAATGTAAATGCAAACTTCCTTACGTACACAACGGCACGGATACCTGTACACAATGTGGCAATCAACAGACAAGATTTTTACCTGTTATTAATGAAAATCCAATCACCATAAAAAAAGAGTTTAAAGGCGATGAATTTAAAAAAGGGGATATAGTTGAAGTAATTGGTAAGTCATACGCTTGTCTTGTCGAAATCGTCAATTATATAACAAAGGGCTGGTATCGTGTTCAATTACCTAACGGTGGTTTTCACGAAACTCAAATATTAGGGGCTAAGGTTTCTTAGCCTTACCTATAACGTTTTGCCGCTTGCCGCAGTGGGGGATTTCGGAGCACTTCACTGTCATCCAAGCACAAATGTTGATAGAAGCACTGCACTTGATTTAACCACGTCAACCCCCATTGCGGCAAACGGCTGTTGAACTAAACCTTCGGTAGCTTTCTCAGCGCTATATTTAGTTACTTTGTAAAACTAATTAAAAATCAGTAAAATGGCAACAAAAAAAAGAGTGTAGAAGAGCTTAGAGAAAACAAGATCATCAA
>JAEWRN010000027.1 GCA_023460035.1 Bacillota bacterium | reverse complement strand
CGTCTTGCTATTTGGGGTGGGAAGGCAACGTACTCGCGTGGGGCAACCGGTCACTAAATAACCGTATGCTTTAAGTCCCCTTTAGGGGATTTAGGGGTAAAGCCCCTATCCCTTCCGGGGGTAGGGGTTGGGGTGGGGGAAAGCCGTGCAGCCGCAGGCGCGCACGGCAAAACACTACCGATTGCTGGCGGCAAATTCAGGGCGGCATGAATACCCGCTGCGGCTCCCGCCGTCCCTCTTAAGGAACTCTCCCCCCATTAAAATAGGAAAGGTTATGCTGCCCGGCATACGACGCAGTTCACTTGCAAATTTTGGTTGACCATGCTATGCTAAGAGCGAGGTGAGGGTGGATGAAAGCATTCAAAAGTATAAAGGAAATTGCGCAAGACGCCGCCATGATGCTCGTTGGGCTGGCGTTTGCTCTTCACATGGCCAAGGTGCTGCTGGCCAGATATAACCTGACGCTTTACGACCTTTGGACAACGCTTTTGAAGATGCCAGGCGACCTCTGGCGCTCGGGCGAGAGCCTGTTTTGCGCGCTTGGCCTGCTGGTCACCGGGCTGGGGCTGGCACTGGCCGGGTGGGCGTTCCTGCAGGAATTTTTATCGGGGCAGGGGGTCACGCTGCGCGGCTGCCTTAGCGGGCTTAAAAAGCCGTTCAAGGTCAAAAAGACGGTATAAATACCAAACACTGATTAAAACGCAATATCTTAGCGGCTAATTTTGTGACTGCCGGCGTTATCCTCCTTAACGGGCGCCAGCCCATCTGCGTCGTCTGCCTTGGCAGACGCAAAATGGTCTGCGCTAATCCTTTTGTGTTTCAATCAGTATTTAGGGAACCGCTGATTTAATCCATGTGCAGTTTATAGCGGCTAATTTTGCGTCTGACTGTGTTAAAAAGCAGCCATAAGCGCCAGCTTTATGTCCGCTTTTTGCCTTGTCAGCCACAAAATTCTCTCGCCGCTAACCCGCCCCTGAATTAATCAGAGGCTCCTTA
This sequence comes from Bacillota bacterium, assembly GCA_023460035.1. Taxonomy (GTDB): domain Bacteria; phylum Bacillota; class Clostridia; order Oscillospirales; family Ruminococcaceae; genus Pygmaiobacter. Next base: position 6,913 of record JAEWRN010000027.1, on the reverse strand, counting down.
GTATAACAAAAGCACTCCATAACCTTTTATGCCCGTTCGGCGTGTTGCCGGGCGGGCCTTTTTATGCTGCGGGGACGGGCGGGGCGGCGCTTTTAATCGCTATTTATCCCGCGCGGTGCAAAACCTGCCATTTGCGGCTGTCATTTGGCGGTTTGCCGCATACTATATTTAATAGCGCAGATCATCATTTTAAATCTGCGGTGAATTTTGTTAAAACGTGTTGTGGCGGCGCGCTGCCGTGAACAATCCTGCGCTGACAGTGCGGCAATATGGGCGATGCTGTCAATTGTGCGGCGGTCACACGTCACAAAAAAGTGTTTTACTCATACTATATAGTGAGTACAATCTGATATTCGAACAGGAGGATTTGTATGGCAAATAGAAACGCCAACGACAACCTTGCCGGGCGTGGGTCAAATGCCTTTCGTGAGGCCGTTTGTATCGATACACGAAGGATTTATGACGCGGTATCTGACAAGGATTGTATCCGGGATCTTCAGGTGATGTTCACCGACGAAGGCCAGGAGCTGATTGATTCGGCAGGACTGATTAAAACCCGTTGCAGCGAAGTGATGGGTGTCTATTTCGAGGTTGCGCCGCTCGCATTCAATAAGGGCTTTTTCTCGGTGGATATGACCTTCTTCTTCAAGATTGTCTGCACCGTCTGCAACGGGCCCACCACCACACCGGTGTTGGTTGAGGGCGTCGGCATCTTCTGCAAAAAGGTGATTTTGTTCGGAAGCGAAGCGGGTGTGAGAACCTTCTCGACCAATGAGGATCTGACCGACACCAACAACTGCACGCCCATCGTCAGTGTGCAGGTGCTCGACCCCATGATCCTGGCCAGCCACATCTGCGAAGAGCCCGGGCAGAGCGCCCCCGTCTTTGCGTCCCCCATCCCGCCCGAAATTGCCGGACAGTTTGAGGGCAGCTTCGCCTGCGTGCAGCCTAACCGCACCCTTTATGTTACGCTGGGCATGTTCTCCATCGTGCAGCTGATGCGCCAGGTTCAGGTAATGATTCCGGTGTATGATTTCTGCGTGCCGAAGAACGAGTCCGACGCCGCGGTGGTCGATAGCGACCCGTGCGAGATTTTCAGCAAGGTCGATTTCCCGACCGACGACTTTTTCCCGCCTAAGCTTTCCGACATCAACAGCTGCGACTAACAGCGACAGGACATAACAGGATAAAAGGGCATTGCCCGCCGCGCACCCCTGAAGGCGTACGGCGGGCAATGCCCTTTTGCAGTTAAACCGCAGGGCGGCGTTGCCCGCCTCCCAAGCGCCCGCCGTGCAGCGCGAAATTAGCCGCTGGTAAACTGCTCCTGAATTAATCAGAAGCGCCCTGGAAAACCAAGACGTCCTGACGGTTTGTTTTGCACCTGACCGCGTGTCGTCCTTAAAGGGCGCCAGCCCATCTGCATCCGCCTTGTCAGTTACAGAACAGCTCCGCCAATCTTGTGTCGTTTTTCTGGTGGTATGGCTATAACAGCGTTTTCAAGTTGACCGCCTGTATGTGCGCGGCCCGGGCGCGCCGCGGGTTTTGACCATAGAAAGCCACTGAGGGGTTATGTTAGGATAGAACATATAAAAAGGAGGAAAAAATTCTATGAAACTTTATAATTATTTTCCTCATTTTCCTGAAAACACCATAGACCCGCCCGAAGAACCGCCGGACCCCCCGGCACAGCGGCTGTTTGAGCAGCTGGATACCCTGCGGCATGAAGCTTTCGCGCTTCAAAACCGGCTTTTTACGGCGGCACCCGAAGCGTGCCCCCGCCTGGAGCAATTGCTGGCGCAAAACGAGACGGCGCAAAACGCCCTTTGCCGCGCGCTCTCGCAGCATAACTGCATTTTTTAGGAAAGGGGCCTTCCGCCATGCCCAACCGCATTTTAAAAGAGAGCATCTGCTATTCCGACGACCTTGACCGCCTGACTTTCTTTGAAGAGACGGTGTTCTACCGCCTGATGGTTCGGGTGGACGATTATGGCAGGCTGGACGCCCGGCCCGCGTTTTTGCGCTCGCAGCTTTTCACAACCCGCCCCGATATTCCCGAAGCGCAGCTGACGAGCGCCGTCAACCGTCTGGCCCAAGTGGGGCTGATTGCCTGTTATACGGTGGCGGACAAGCCCTACCTTTACATTTGCAACTGGCAAAAGCACCAGCGGCTGCGCTGCACCAGGGAAAAATATCCCCCGCCGCCCGGGGAGACAGGCCCGGATGCCGCCGCGCCACCGCAGGGCGGGTTGACGTCCGGTGCGCAGGCGCCGCCATCGGCCGCGGCAAGCTGCGGCAACCGGCCGCAGACGGCGGCAAACGGCGGCGAAGCGCAAAAAGCGCCTGCAAACGGCGGCGATCTGCGGCAATTTGCGGCTCGCGCGGGCGCGGAATCCGAATCCCAATCCCAATCCGAAGTTGAATCCGAATCCCAAATCGAAGCGCAAGGCGGCGCCTGCCGCTTTATTCCCCCCACCGTCAAAGAGGTGGCGGCCTATTGCCAACAGCGAAAGAACGGCATTATTGCCCGGCGGTTTGTCGATTTTTACGCCGCCAAGGGCTGGCGGGTCGGCATATCGCCCATGGTGGACTGGCGGGCGGCCGTCCGCCGGTGGGAAGCGCAGAACGACAACAGCACGGTGTGCGGCGGGGCCGCCCGGGCAAGCCCGCGTGAACCCTGCGGCCTTTCCACCACAAAAAAATACGAAAGCGAGGATTGCATATGAACGACTGCTTAAACGGCTTGATTGCCCGCGCCGAACAGGCTGTGCCCGATGCTGGAACCTACCTCCGGAACGGCTTGCGCCATTGCGCGAACTGCAACACCCCGCGCCAGCACATCGTCACCCTGTTTGGCGAGCAGCGCGTCGTCCCGGTGATGTGCCGCTGCATGGAGGAGAAAGAGGCCCTGCGAAAGCGCGAGGCCGAGCAACAGGCGCACAACGCCGAGGTTAGCCGCCTGCGCGGGCTGTGCTTTGGCGAGCCGGCGCTGCAAGCCTGCCGCTTTGAAACGGCGCAGCCAAGCACCCTCATCGACCGGGCCAAAAGCTATGCCGGGCGCTTTGACCGGCTTTATGCCGAGAACATCGGCGCGATGTTCACCGGCGAGGTGGGCAGCGGCAAAACCTTTGCGGCGGCCTGCGTGGCCAATGCGCTGGTGGCGCGGTGCGTTTCGGTGCGAATGCGCTCGCTGCCGCGCCTGCTTGCCGACCTGCAAAGCCGATGGGATAAATCGGAACTGCTAAGCGAGCTGGCGGCGTGCAGCCTGCTGATTTTGGACGATTTGGGCAGCGAACGCAGCACCGACTATGCGCTTGAACAGCTCTTTCTGGTTATCGATACCCGTTACCGCGCGGGCAAGCCTTTGATTGTCACCACCAACCTCACAGCTGAAGAGCTTAAAAACCCGGCGGATTTGCGCTATGAGCGCATCTACGACCGCATTGCCGAGCTGTGCGTGGCGGTGGTGGCGCCGGGGCACACCCGCCGCGAGGCGGTGCGGCAGCAAAAGCGCCGGCGCGCCCTTGCCCTGTTGGGAGAGGAGGAAAAATCTTGACCCACACCCAGATAAGAAACCGATTGCAGTTGGAAAACCCGCTGCCCGCCACGGAGCCGGAAGGCAGGAAAATCCGCAAAGGGGCTGTTTCCGCAAAGGAAATACTGGCCGCCAAAAAACGGTTTTTGAGCCTGTACGGCGACAACGAGCGGGAACTGAGACGCCTTGAGGAGGAAATAAACCGATGGGAGTCGCGCGCCCAGCGGATGACAAGCAGTTTTTCGCACGCCCCCGCGCACCGGGGTGAGGACCGCATCCAGTCGGCGGTGGACGAAATGGTCGAGCTGCGCAACCTGCTTTACGAGCGGCTGGTGGACGCGACCGAGCTGCGCCGCGGCATTGGGCTGGCGATTTCAACCGTGCCGGAACAGCGGCTGCGGCTGCTGCTGGAATACCGTTACATAGACGGCCTGACCTGGGAAGAGGTCGCGGCCGCTTTAACCTGCGATTACCGCTGGACGCTGCGCCTGCACGACCGTGCGCTGACCCTGATGTGCACCCCGGACAGCGCGCTTTAACGGCGCCTGAACGCCGGTGCAAGCCGGGCGCGCAAAGCAATAACAAACGGTGTTCATAAATAAAAAGGGAGTTTAAAATAAAAAGTGGCAACGGCGCGCTCTTGGCGCCGGCGCCTGCAAAATTTAATCTTTTTGCGTTTTAATCAGTGTTTAGCATAAGACGCGGGGCTGCCGTTTTAAAAGATGCCTGCCGCCCGCACCCTGCAAATTTCAGGCTTATCCGGGCGTTGCCAACACCTGAAAAACAACGGGGAAGTTCCTTATAGTCAAAACCATTAAAACGGGTATTTTGCTGGCGGCGGGAATTTTGGCAGGAGCGGCGCAGAGTGTTTTGCCTCATCCGGTGGGGCTGTATTGAAAGCGCGGCGGCCAGGGTGCAGCCGGAAAAGGACGGGCCAAAGGGCAACGGCATGTTGCCGGGGGGAAGGATGCGGGTTTGCACGGCGGTTTATACGAATCTTTGATAAAACGGCAGAACAGATTGCCGCGGCATTGCCGTTTTGAGAAAGCGGATGCAGGCAGCCGGCACCCGCCGGGGAGGGCGGCGGCGTCAGGGCCCGCCCCGATATCCGGCGTTGGCGGCCCGTATGCGGCTGCTTTTTGTTTTTGACCATAGAAAGCCACGGCGGGGATGTGCTATTCTGTAAATGCGAAGATTTGGGGCAGCGGCAGCTGTCCCTTTTCTTTGCGCGGATACGCGGTTCCCCCGGGGCGCAAAACAGGCGGGCGCGCGGCGCTGCATCGTTACAAAAGCGGCCGCGGGCAGGCTGTTTGACCGGCGGGGGCCGTGAATTGATTACCGAAGGGAGATGGCTGGATGCCAAAAAAACGAGTGGAAGGCGAAGCGCCGCCCAAACACCCCGGCGCGAAAAAGGAGACGGCGACCGCCGACGAGGTGCTGCGCGAGCTGACCGACATCGGCCTGGGGCGGCGGGCCTTCGCCGCGACCGACCGGCAGGGCAACACGGTGGAAAATACCGCCAGCGTGCCCGAACGCATCCGCGCGCTGGAGCTTTTGGCCAAATATCACAAGCTGACCGGCTCGGCGGCGGACTATCCGGCTTCGCCGGTGAAGATTCTCGACGATATCGGCGAGCGGCTGGCGCAGGGCGCAAACGGCAAAAAGGCGGGAAAATCCGGCATGGCCGACGGGGGCGGGGCGGATGGGTGACGTTCGGCTGACGCAGCTTATCGCGCCCGCGTTCGACGCGGTGCATGAGGATTTAAAGGCCGCGCGGCACACGCATTATTGGCTGAAGGGCGGGCGCGGCTCGACAAAATCTTCCTTTATCAGCTTGGAGCTGCTGCTGTGCCTGATGCGCGACGCCGAGCGGGGCGCCAGCACCCACGCCATTGTGCTGCGGCGCTATTCGGTGACGCTGCGGGAATCGGTGTTCGCGCAGCTTTTGTGGGCCGTGGGGGCGCTGGGGCTGCAAACGCTGTGGGAGCCGTCGCTTTCGCCCCTGAAGCTGACCTACCTGCCGGGCGGGCAGAGCATTCTGTTCCGGGGCCTTGACGACGCGGCCAAGCTTAAATCGGTCAAGGCCGAGCGCGGGTATATCAAATACGCGTGGTTTGAGGAGGTCAACGAGCTGGAGGGTGCGGAGAAAATCCGCAGCGTGTTGCAGTCGGTCAACCGTGGCGGCGAGCAGTTCGTCAACTTTTATTCCTTCAACCCGCCGAAATCGCCCGGAGAGTGGGTCAACCGCGCGGTGGCCGAGGCCGCGCTGCGCGGGGATACGCTCGTGCACCATTCCGATTACCGCGGCGTGCCGCGCGCCTGGCTGGGCGCACAGTTTTTGGCCGAGGCCGAACATCTGGCGCAGGTGCGGCCCGAGGCCTACCGCCACGAATATCTGGGCGAGGCGGTGGGCACCGGCGGCGAGGTGTTTAAAAATGTGACGCTGCGCGCCATTTCCGCCGCCGAGATTGCGCGGTTCGATAACCTGCGCCGCGGCATCGACTGGGGCTACGCCGCCGACCCGTTCGCTTATAACGTCGGGCATTTCGACGCGGCGCGCAGGCGGTTGTATCTGTTTTTTGAGCTGCACGCGCTGCGCATCTCCAACCGGGCGGCGGCGGTGCAGATCAAAAGCGAGGCTAAAACAGCGCGGATAATCTGCGATTCGGCCGAGCCGAAAAGCATCGACGAGATGCGCGACTGGGGCCTGCGGGTGACGGGCGCCAAAAAAGGCCCCGATTCGGTGACCTATGGCATCAAATGGCTTTCCGACCTCGAGGAGATTATCATCGACCCGGTGCGCTGCCCCGAGACGGCGCGGGAGTTTTGCGGCTACGCCATCGGCCGCGACCGCGAAGGGCGGCTGCTTTCGCAGTACCCCGACCGGGATAACCACCACATCGACGCCGTGCGCTACGCCTGCGAGGGGGATATGGCACGGCGGGGGGTGAAGTTTTAGGGGCAGGGCTGCTGCCGCCGGCGCGGGGAGTGTCAGTCCCGACCTTTTCAGATTAAAAGTTTTTGGTCAAGCTTTTTTCAAAAAGCTGGCAGGCTTGGTGAAACCCCAAGCGTGCTTTAATCGTTCAAAAGCGCAGGAGGGGCGGCAAAACAGTCCGGGGGACTGTTTTGGCGTGGGGAACCCTCGCCGGGGGGTCCCCTTGTGCCGCTTTGAGGCGGCATCTGTGCTTGGAGTTTTGGAGCAGGGGTGGTTCTCGCTGGCGCGGGGTGTGTTCGGCACAACGCCGAAGGGTGTTTTGCTCCGCAGGCGCCGCTTTTTCTGCCGCCAGAAAAAGCAGCGGGAAAAAGACCGCTCAAGGGGGAAACCTTTCGACGTTTCCCCCCTTGAGAAACCCCTCTTTCCATCGACCAAAAGAGGGGACT
>JAEWRN010000026.1 GCA_023460035.1 Bacillota bacterium | reverse complement strand
GGTGCAAGTTTCATAATGGCAGGTAATCAAGGTCATAAATATGATTGGATTTCCAGTTTTCCATTTTTTTATATGTCTGAATTTGATGTTTTCAGTAAAAGCCAAGATGGATTTCAAAAAGCAGGAGATACAGTTGTTGGGAATGATGTTTGGATTGGTAGTGAAGCTATGATAATGCCAGGAGTTCAGATAGGAGATGGAGCTGTTATTGGCAGTCGTGCTTTGGTTACAAAAGATGTTGAACCTTATTCAATTGTAGGGGGAAATCCAGCCAAATTAATAAAAAAGAGATTTAGCGATGATGACATCCAAAAGTTGCAGGAAATGAAATGGTGGGAATGGGATGAGGAAAATCTTTTTGAAGCAATGCCAATTCTTTGTTCAAATAAAATCGATTTGTTGTACAAGTTTTTTAGAAAAATGAAATGATAAAAAGAAGGTTCCGGAATTCGGAGCCTTTTTGTTTTAACTGCGTTTGCGGCTAAAATTACACATAACGGGAAACGCATTGGCGAAGTGGCGGATAAATTGGACAAAAAGTTCAATTTAGCGAGAACGTAGCCGATGTGTTTCCACAGAGCTAACTTACAAATAAAAAGCGAATGTGGAACACATTCGGCGGAATAAAATGCAGAAACTTTCAATTTAGCACTTAACCTGCCATTTTGCCAATGCGATGTTATGTGAAGGAATTTTTAGTATCTTTGTATTCAAATAATTCACATTTTATGTATTTCAGCAAGCCTTGGTAATTAAAAATTAAAGTAAATTATTAAATCGTCTTTTTGAGACGGTTGCTATTTGGTACGTTAATTTTTAATTTAAAATAAGGTAATAATGAAAAATATAAAACCCTTAACTTTTCCGTTTAATTCGGAAAATAATACATCCATAAAACAAAGTCTTTTTCGATTTCGAGAATATTTTGATTCTTCTACAATTGTTGGTTTAGGCGAAAACTCACATTTCATAAAAGAGTTTTTTACATTCAGGCATCAAGTTATTGAGTTTTTAGTAACTGAATGTGATTTTGACACCTTGGCATTTGAGTTTGGTTTTTCTGAAGGATTAGAAGTTGATAAGTGGATAAAATCACAAATTCCATTCGACGATTTGGATAAGTTACTGTCACACTTTTATTATCCAAATGAGTTTAAAGATACTTTGCTATGGCTTCGTCGGTATAATCAAGACAATAATAATCAAATTACCTTTTTAGGTGTGGATATTCCTAAAAATGGAGGTTCTTATTTTCCAAACTTTCGTATTGTATCTGATTATTTGCAAAGACTTTCAATCGTTTCTTCTGATGTCTTACAGAAGATTTTAAATCTTGCTGAGAAATTTGATTTCTATTCGACTTCTCAGCTTGCGTTAAATTTATCGCTTTTTGATGAAGCTGAACATAATGAATTAAAAGCATTGCTATTAAAAGTTTACATTCGTTTGATTACTCTTCAACCAAAATTAGAAAGTTTAGAATTTCAATCGATAGTTCATCAAGTTAAAGGCTTGATTTATATGAATTATAATGCTGATGCTATGGAAAGTTTCATTACTGAAAGGGGAATTGAAGGAGATATGGGAGCAAAAGACCAGTATATGGCAGAAAGCATTGATTGGTTTTTGAAAAATTCACTTGGTAAAAAGATTATTTTGGTTGCCCACAATGCTCACATTCAAAAAACTCCGGTAGATTTTGATGGATTTATTAGTTGTTATCCAATGGGGCAAAGACTTTCGATGACTTTTGGAGAAAAATATAAAGCATTTGCAATAACTAATCTACGTGGAGAAACTGCGGCATTGTATCCTGATAATGATTATCAATTTGGCTTTAGGGTTGATAAATTTCCACTTGATTTTCCAGAGTCGGATTCTGTTGAATTTATTATGCAAGAATTTGGAGGAAAAGAATGCTGTTTACTAATGAACAGAAGTACGGAATTAAAAAATTGTAATAAGATTCGATTTGATTCGATGTGCCTAAAAACTGAAATAGAAGAAGCTTTTGACGGAATTTTTCTAATAGAAAAATCAACTGTTTCAGAAGTAGTGGATTGAGAATTTATAAATTTAATTTCGAAACGGCACTTTCTTTTTGGAGGTGCCGTTTTATTCTTTCACATAACGGTTTGGCGCTTGGCGCAGTGGCGGATTTTGGAGCACAAAACTGTCAATACACCACAAAAGTTGATGCGAGGTAGAATGTTCAATTAACCACGTCACCCGCCATTGAGCCAAACGCCTGTTACCTGCTGGCATTCTTTTAAATTATATTCAAGTCTTTAAATACTTTTTTGGTAATTTCTTTTCTGCAACTTCCGAAATCAGACCTTTTCATTTTTCTGTCTTGTAAAAGTCTTGTTGCAAAAATATAAGTCCCATTTTTGGTCTCAATGTACCCTGTCCACCAACCTGTATTGATGTTATTTTCCCTTGTCCAACCTGTCTTAGCCCTTATAGTATATTCTTCATTTTGTTCCGTAATCATTACGTTTTTAACAATGTCAATATTTCGCTTAGAAAAGGGTAATTTTTCTTCATAAAAAGATTTTACAAATTCGACCTGATTTTTAGGCGAAATTGCAAAGTCTCCAAAATTCCAAAAATCGGCTTCAGTTTGGGATAAATTATTGTTTCCATACTTGCTCTCTGCGAGGTGTTTTCTATAGGTATCTTTTCCGATTTTCTTTGCAAGTTCTACAAAAACCCAACCTGCTGATAATTCAAAGGCTTCTTTGACTGGCATATCGTGATAAATTTCGGGTCTATAACCATACTTAACTGTATCTGTACTACCAACCCATTTTATTATTTCGTTTTCATCTTTGATAGTATTAGTTTCAAGAGCAATCAATAAATTTATAATCTTGAATGTAGATGCTGGAAGCGTTTCAATTTCTAATCCAACTGTGTCCGATACAATCCATTTATCATTTCTAATGTCATAAATAGCAATTGTGCCTTCAACTCCGCAACTGTCAAAATAATTTTGGAAGTCGCCCCGTATATTTATGTCGTTCTTAGCCAAAATATTTGATTTTCCATCTGCTTGTCTGTTAGACGAACATCCATAAATAAGGAAAAGTGTTACAATAAAAGAAAATAAACTTTTTGATTTCATTAGTTTCTTGAATTTACGGTTTGGTTTTTTATGCTTGCAGGTAACGTTTGGCAAATTGGCGATGGAGCCGACTTTTAGCACAAATGTTGAATAGAATTACTAATCTTCAACATTGCACAAAAGTTCAATAGAAGTACTTCACCGGCTCTATTGCCAATTTGTTTGTTATGTGCCGTTTTATTCCATTTTATACATTTAACAATTGCTGAAACGTAAAGTCGGGTTTAAACATTTCAATTTCGTTTTGAGTTGATTCTTCTTGTGCTTCTTTGCCATAGATAAACATTTGCTGTTCATAATTTTTAACAGCCTCTTCAATGCTATTAAATTTTCCATCGGCTAGATTATCAGACAATATCAAGGCATCCACCAACCCACTATTTACTCCCTGCCCTGCAAAAGGCGGCATCAAATGTGCGGCATCCCCAATCATTGTTATGGGTAATGGGCGCTTGCTTTTCCAAGGCTTTTCTAAAGGAAATATCCGTGTAGCCAATCCTACAAATGACAACGTCGTATGAATCAATTCTTTGTAGCGTTCGTCCCAATCGGAAAATTCTTTCAGAAGAAAATCAACGACACTATTTCTGTTTTGAAAATCTACCTGCGTTTGGTTTTTCCATTCATCAGGTGTTTTAAAACTTATTCCAAAATGCAATGCACCATTATTATTGGGGTTAGCAAATAATAAATTACCTTGGTGAGATGCCATTAGCCGGTTTCCATTGCATAGCTGAAAAAATCCAGGACAGTTTATCTCTGGTTGATGAATATCGGCTTGTATATTGAAAGTACCTGTTTCTTCAACTTCCGTGTCGGTAACAAATTTTCTTACCTTGGACATCCCGCCATTGGCAAGAATAACCAAATCTGCTGTTTCACTCGGTTTATTCTCAAAAGTTAGTGTCCACTTCTTCTTACCAGGTTCAAGCATAACAAGTTTTCTATCCCAAATAACCGTGTCGTTTTCTAAACTATTCAACAAGATAGCCCTTAAGTCATTTCTGTTTATTTCAGGATTGTCAAATCGATTTTCGGGCTTTACATTTTTTGTGGATAAAATATTGCCTTTTTCATCAGCAATATTTACACCCATTGGTAAGGCTAAGTCATAATAAGTTTGTAACAATCCCGCTTTTTTCATTGCTTCCTGACCTGAACCTTTGTGTAGGTCAAGGGTTCCACCAAAAATTCTTGCCTCTCGGTCGTTGTCTCTTTCGTAAACTGAAACGTCTATGCCGTTTTGCTGTAATAATTTTGCCATAGTCAGTCCAACGGGTCCACCACCAATTATTGCAACGTTCTTATCACTAAGTAAATTCATTTGTTTGTCTGTATCTATTCGCATTGTCATTCAAAAATGGCACATAACGGTCAAGTATAAGCGTAGTGCGGGATTTCGGAGCAATTCACTGTCCGCCCACCACAAAGTTTCTTAGGAGCAAAAATGCTCAAATTTAGCAGTTCAGCCCGCATTACGCTTATACAATGTTGGCGGTAGTTTTTTTTATTCAATTCTCCTTAATACCCCCTTTAATTTTGCTTCAACTCCAAGATTATCAAAAAGTTTTTCAGTCAATGTTAATGTCTTCTTGAAAGCTGTTTTAATATCTGTCGGATCTAATTCTG
>JAEWRN010000025.1 GCA_023460035.1 Bacillota bacterium | reverse complement strand
CTCAAAAAACTGGCTAACTGGAAATGGAAAACCCGTTTTTCTTGCGCCGTATTCACTATTTTGGGCTTACAACTCACGAAGAACCCGGTTTATGCTTCTGCGTAAACCGGGTTCTTCGACATGCTGAAGCGGGCAGAAGAAATTTCTTCTGCCCGCTTTATTTATAGTATAGCTTAAATTACCTGATAAGGGGAACGCCCGGCCGCCGGTGTAAGTGCAGGTCAATCCTCCAGCAGCAGCGGCAGCGTGATTTCGTAGCGCGAATCCATCGCGTTTTTCTCCTCTGCCTGGTTGGTGTAGGCGTTTACGGTGGCGGTCGCCTTGTTGATGGGTTGCAGCGTGCCCGCGCCTGCCACGCAGCCGCCGGGGCAGGCCATACCCTCCAGCAAAAAGCCGTCGTATTTGCCGGTGCGCGCAATCGTCAGCATTTTGCGGCAATCCGCAAGGCCCTGCGCGCTGACCACGTTCACCTCGCGCTCGGGGGCAATGCGGTGCACGGCGCCCACCACGGCGCCCGCCACGCCGCCGCTGACGGCAAAGCCGCGCCCGGCGGCCGTGCCCTCACGCAGCGCGTGCTCTTCGGTCAACTCGTCAAAATTAATGCCCTTTGCGACAAACATGCCCATCACTTCTTCAAAGGTCAGCACAAAATCCACATCACTGCGCACCGACCGGCGGCTGGCCTCCAGCTTTTTTGCGCTGCACGGGCCAATAAAGGCCACCTTGCAGTTTTTGTGCTCTTTTTTCAGCAGGCGGGCGGTCAGCACCATCGGGGTCAGCGCCATTGAAATGTTGGGCGCAAGGTCCGGGTACAGCTTTTTCGCCATCACCGACCACGCCGGGCAGCAGGAGGTTGCCATAAACGGCTGCTCTGCGGGCACCTTTTTCAAAAAGTCCTCCGCTTCGTCAATGGTGCAAAGGTCGGCGCCCACCGCCACCTCGGCAACATCGGCAAAGCCGATTTTCTGCATCGCGCCTTTTAGCCGTTCCGGCGTGACCTTGGGCCCCAGCTGCCCCACAAACGAGGGGGCCACCGCCGCAAACACGCGCTCGCCGTCGTTGATGGCGTGGATCAGCTGGAACAGCTGGCCCTTATCTGAAATCGCGCCAAACGGGCAGTTGACGATGCACATGCCGCACGAGACGCATTTGTCGTAGTCGATATTTGCGCGGCCCAGCTCGTCGCTGCTGATGGCGTCCATGCCGCAGGCCGCCGCGCACGGGCGCACCTGGCGAATGATGGCACTGTAAGGGCAGGCGTCCACACAGCGGCCGCACTTGATGCATTTTTCCTGGTCAATAAAGCTTTTGCCGTGCACCATCGAGATGGCCCCCTTGGGGCAAACCTCTTTGCAGGGGTGTGCAAGGCAGCCCTGGCAGCCGTTCGTGACGAAAATCAGCTTTTCGGGGCAGGAGTTACAGGCAAATTTAATAATGTTGACAAGGGGCGGGTCGTAATACTTTTCGGCAATGGCACTTTCTTCCACCCCTTTGGTCAGCGGGGCGTGCTCGCTGACCGGGCGCAGCGGCAGGCCCATGGCAAGGCGCAGCCGCTCGCCGACAATGGCGCGCTCTAAAAAAATGCTCTCGCGGTAGGACGCCTTCTCCCCCGGTACAATCTTATAGGGCAGCTCCTCAATGCGGGAATAATCGCCACCCTCATAAGCCAGCCGTGCGACTTCGGTAAAGACTTTGCGGCGAATGTCGGTCACAGAGGAATAGATGCCTCTCATCATAATGGGTCTCGTCCTTTCTGCATTGGCACTGAGACTGCGACTTAGTTAAAAAAATAACACAGTCCTCTACCTGTAATCATAGCATGAACACGGTGCCGGTTGCAACTGGTCGAGTGGCTAAACTTCATGCCGATTTTACTGAATTAATAGGAAAATCACCGGATAAGCCCCGAAAGTGCGCCCCCCGGCGGTTGACAGGGGCCGCCAAATCGCCTAAACTGAGAGTACTTTTTAGCGCGCCGCGCGGCGTTACAGGCGCGGCAAATCCCAGTACAAGTGAGGCAGCTCATGGACCGCAGGCAGGAAATTGAACGCAGTATCATCAAGGACTATCGGCATACCATCTGGAACCGCTTTACCGGCGGCATCAAAGAATACCACCTGATTGAAGAGGGCGATACCATTGGGGTGTGCATTTCGGGCGGCAAAGACAGCATGCTGCTGGCGAAGTGCATGCAGGAGCTGCAGCGCCACAGCTATATCAAGTTTGAGCTGAAATTTTTGGTGATGGACCCCGGCTACAACCCAGAAAACCGCCGCCGCATTGAAGAAAACCTTGTGCTGCTGGGCATCCCGGCAACCTTTTTTACAACCGATATTTTTGACGTGGTGAACACCATCACCGAAAAGCCGTGCTACCTTTGCGCGCGCATGCGCCGGGGCAACCTGTACCAGTTTGCGCAGGACCTTGGCTGCAATAAAATTGCGCTGGGCCACCATTTTGACGACATGATTGAAACGGTGGTCATGAGCATGTTTTATTCGGCTGAAATTAAAACAATGATGCCAAAGCTGCGCAGCAAAAACTTTGCGGGCATGCAGCTCATCCGCCCGCTGTACCTGGTGCGCGAGCAGGACATCATTGCGTGGGCACAGACAAACGACCTGCACTTTTTGCAGTGTGCCTGCCGCCGCACCGAAAACCTTGCCCCGGGCGAAGAGCACGACGGGGGCCGGCGCAGCGCCACCAAAGCACTTCTGCGCCGCCTGCGGGCAGAAAACCCGCAGATTGACATCAACATTTTTCGCAGTGTGCACGATGTCGATTTAAAAACGCTGATCGGCTATACCGACCTTGCGGGCCGGCACCACAATTTTTTGGATGCTTACGAGGGCCGGCTGCGCCAGCCGGAGTTTGCGGTGTTTGACTTAGACGGCACATTGCTGGATTCGATGCATGTGTGGGACCCGGTAAGCGCCGCTTACCTGCGTTTGCACGGCCACACCCCGCCCCCGCAGTTGGACAGCTGGGTGCGCGGGATGAATGTGCGCGAGGCCGTGCAATTTTTAAACAAGACCTATGGCCTTGACGTGCCGGTGCAGCAGGGCGTGCAGGAGGTTTGCGACATGGTGGCAAAGGCCTATGCCGAAACAGTGCAGGCAAAGCCGTTTGTGCGCGAATATTTAGAGCAGCTGCGCCGCCACGGGGTGCCGATGTGCGTGGCGACGTCGTCCGAACTGCCGGTGGTGCTGCCCGCGCTGCGACGCCTTGGGCTGGACGGGTATTTTAAGTTTGTGCTGACGGCGGGCACGCTGGGCGCCAGCAAGCAGTCGCCGGACTTTTACCATAAGGTAGCACAGCAGTTTGAAACAACGGCAGACCACCTGACCGTGTACGAGGATGCGCTGCACGCGATTGAAAGCGCCAAAGCGGCGGGCTGCCGCGTGATTGCGCTGTACGACGACGCGGGTGCGCAGGAGCGCAGCCGGGCAAAGGTGATCTGCGATTATTACGCCGGGGGCTTTGGCGCCCTGTTGGAGGATTAAAGATGGAGACAGAAAAAGAGAGTAGTTACCAAAGGCTGAACAACATTGCCCCGGTGCTGACGGAGGGCGAGAGCCACCCCATTGCCAACCTTGCCAACATGGCATCGCTGCTGGGCACCGAGCTGCCGGGAATCAACTGGGCCGGGTTTTATTTGATGGATGGCGGCGAGCTGGTGCTTGGCCCATTTTGGGGCAACCCGGCCTGCCGGCGCATCCGGCTGGGGCGCGGGGTGTGCGGCACGGCGGCGCAGCAGGGCAGCAGCCTTGTGGTTGCCGACGTGCACCAGTTCCCCGGGCATATCGCGTGCGACGCCGCTTCGGCCGCTGAAATTGTGCTGCCGCTGTGGCAGGGCGGCAAAGTGATTGGCGTTTTAGACATCGACAGCCCCACGCTAGGCCGGTTTGACGGGCAGGACGAAGCGGGCCTTGCCACGCTGGCCCGCAGCATTGAAGCCTGCTGCGACTGGGCATCCTGCGGCTACAGCCTTACTTAAAATCAGCAGAAAAAGCGGCCTCTCCGGTGCGGTAAGCACGTGCGGAGAGGCCGCTTTTATTATAATAAATGGCTCTTCGGTAGTTTGTGTGGGTAATAAAAACTGAATAAAGCCTTGGTAGCAAAGGAAATGCTGCTATGATTTTATTAACAAAAATGAAATCAGGAAAGCAGGGCTTCCAAATGCGTACCAAAGG
>JAEWRN010000024.1 GCA_023460035.1 Bacillota bacterium | reverse complement strand
ATTCGCACTGCGTTTGGCTTCCGCAACACCGACAACATGATCGCCATGGTCATGCTGTCCTGTTCGTGCGTCCAACTGTTGCTCCCGGGCCGCTAAGTTACCCACACAAACTACCGAAGCCTCAAATTTTTTAAAACGCAGGCCCAAACCCTGTGGTAAGGCCCCTTACGGCAGTGGGGCCCGGCGGGCTTGTAACCCCGGCGGGTCCCGCGCAAACGGGCCGCCACAAGGGCAATAAAAAAGCCAAAAGCTGCCCGCAAAAAAGGGGCGCTTTTGGCTTTTGCTTTATTTTGTGCTTTGGGTAAAGCTTAGGGCAAAAACGGGGTGTCTTCGCCGCGGTCCGGCAGGTCGATTTCCGGCATCAGCTCGGTGGAGATGACGTGCAGCATCTCCTCCAGCTGGGCGACCTCCTGCGCAGAAAACCGCTGTTTGATGCGGCCCATCACGGTGGAAAGGTAGCGGTAGCTTACATTATAATAGTCGATGTACTTTTTGGTCACTTCAAGGTGGTATTCGCGCCGGTCGCTTTGCGAGCGCACCTTGCGCAGATAGCCTTTTTGAATGAGGCTGTTCACCTTGTAGGCGGCGTTGGGCGACGAGATTTGCACAAAGCTGGCAAACTCGTTGATGGTGGGGGTGCCAAGCGCCTGAATGATCTCCATGCAAAAGGTTTCCACCGTCGTCAGGCTCGCTTCCCGGTCTTCAAAATGTGCAAACACCTTGCGGTAAAAATGCAGCTTGAATTTGGAATACACGGCGGCAAATTGATGGTCGAGCATGGTTCGGGCCCTCCTTTCGGTGTGGGGTGTTCTTTTACTAGTATAGTGTATTTTACCGGCGCTTGCCAGTGCCGGTGACAAAAAAAGTGCCGGGCGGCGAAAAACTGCCGGCACCGGCGGCCCTAAAAGTGGCGACGGTCAGGCCAGTGCAAAGGTCAGCTCTGCCATGGCCGCAACCGCGCCGTCCACCCGCGCGACGGCTTTGCCCATGCCCACCGCACCGCGGCGCGCCGTCAGCGTGCATTCCAGCTGCAATACGTCGCCGGGGGTCACCTGCCGTTTAAACCGCGCGTGCTTTACCCCGCCAAACAGCACCAGCTTGCCCTTGTTTTCTGCTTCGGTCAGCAGTGCCACGGCGCCCACCTGCGCCAGCGCCTCTAAAAGTAACACGCCGGGCATCACGTGCTTTTCGGGGAAATGCCCGCAAAAAAACTGCTCGTTTACCGTGACGCATTTGCGCCCCACGGCCCGCACGCCGGGCTCGCATTCAGTAATGCGGTCCACCAGCTGAAACGGAAACCGGTGCGGCAACACCTGCATGATCTCGTTCGAATCCAGCGTCATGTTACGCGCCCTCCCACTTTTTTAAAATAATGCTGGCGTTGTGCCCGCCAAAGCCCAGCGAGTTTGACATCGCGGCCCGGATGTCGGCAGCGCGCCCGGTGCAGGGCACCACGTCAAGGTCGCAGTCTTTATCCGGCACGGCATAGTGCAGCGTTGCGGGTAAAAACCCGTCGCGCAGTGCCAGCGCGGTAAAGGCGGCCTCCACCGCGCCCGAAGCCCCCAGCAGGTGCCCGGTCATCGATTTGGTCGAGCTGATGGCAAGCGCCGACGCGTGCGCGCCAAACGCCAGCTTCACGGCCGCGGTCTCGCCCGCGTCGTTCATCGGGGTAGAGGTGCCGTGCGCGTTGATGTAGCCGATGGCTTCGGGCGCAAGGGCGGCGTCATCCAGCGCAAGGCGCATCGCCCGCGCCGCGCCGCTGCCGCCGGGGGCGGGGGCCGTAATGTGGTAGGCGTCACAGCTGGCGCCGTAGCCCGCCACTTCGGCCAAAATCGTCGCGCCGCGCCGCAGCGCGTGGGTGTATTCCTCCAGCACCAGCGCACCGGCGCCCTCGCCCATCACAAAGCCGCTGCGCTCGGCATCAAACGGGATTGACGCGCGCAGCGGGTCTTGCCCGGTGTGCAGCGCGTGCAGCGATGTAAAGCCGCCGACCGCAAGGGACGTGATGGTGGCCTCGGCCCCGCCGCACAGCGCCACGTCGGCATAGCCGTCCCGCACATGGCGAAACGCGTCGCCCACCGCGTTGGTGCCCGATGCGCAGGCCGTTACCGGGCAGGTGCACATGCCCAAAAACCCATAGCGAATGGCAAGGTTGCCTGCCGCCATGTTGGCAATGGCCATTGGGATGAAATAGGGCGACACACGGTCGTACCCCTTTTCTTCGCCCTTCAGGCATTCTTGCTGGGTGGTGGCAAAGCCGCCGATGCCGCTTGCAAAAAACACCGCGCAGCGGGTCAGGGCCTCTTGTTCTGGGGCAAGGCCGCTCTGGCCCATCGCTTCGTCTGCGGCGGCAAGGGCAAACTGCACGTTGCGGTCCAGCTTGCGCACCTCGCGCTTATCGATGCAGGCGGCGGGGTCAAAATTTTTCACTTCGCCAGCCAGCGTCACCTTTTGATTGGTGGTGTCATATTGGGTGATGGGCCCAATGCCGCAGCGGTTTGCCCGCACGGCGGCCCAGCTTTCGGTAAGGGTCAGCCCCAGCGGGGTAATGGCGCCCATGCCGGTGATGACGACACGTCTTTGTTCCATAGGGTTCCTCCTGTTCACATGGCCATGCCGCCGTCGACACACAGCACCTGCCCGGTGATGTAGCCCGCACTGCGGGAGGACAAAAATACGGCGGCGGCGGCAACGTCCGCCGGGGTGCCAAACGCACCGGCGGGGATTCCGGCGAGAATTTTTTCGCGCACGGCCTCGCCCAGCACGCCGGTCATATCGGTTTCAATAAAACCGGGGGCAAGGCAGTTGACGGTGATGCCGCGGCCCGCCAGCTCTTTGGCGGCGCTTTTGGCAAGGCCAATCAACCCGGCCTTGCTGGTGGCATAGTTTGCCTGCCCGGCGTTGCCGCGCACCCCCACCACACTGGCGATATTGAGGATGCGCCCGTACCGCTGTTTCATCATGGGGCGGGCGGCGGCTTTCATGCAGTGAAACGCGCCCTGCAAGTTGGTGGCCAGCACTTCGCCAAACTGCGCGGCAGAAAGCCGCACCAGCAACCCGTCGCGGGTAATGCCCGCGTTGTTGACGAGGATATCCAGCCCGCCCAAACGGGCGGCCGTTTCGGCAATCAGCGCCGCCGCCTGTGCTTCGTCTGCAATGTCGGCCTGCAAAGCAAAAGCGTCCGCCGCGCCTGCGGCAAGGCAGGCTTGCACGGTTTTTTCGGCTTCGGTTTTGTTGCCCGCATAATTTACGACAACGGCGGCGCCGGTGGCGGCAAGCGCAAGCGCAATGGCGCGGCCAATGCCGCGGCTGCCGCCGGTAATCAGTGCGCGTTCAGGTTGTTGCTGCATCGGGGCCCTCCTGTAATGCGGCCAGCACCGCGGCAAGCTCGGCTGCGGTTTCGGCGGCGAAGCTGCGCTGCGGGGGCAGCGCGAGTGTTTTTTTCACAAAGCCGCTCAGCACCCGGCCCGGGCCAATTTCCAGCACGGTGTCGATGCCGTCCTGCTGTAAGCGGCGCAGCAGGTCTTCAAAATAAACGGGGCTTTGCACCTGCTGTTCCAGCAGGGCAGGGATGGTGTCACCCGGCCGCATGGGCCCGCCAAGGCAGTTAAAATAAACCGGTATCAGCGGTTTTTGCAGCGGCATCCCGGCAAGCCGCGCGCGCAGTGCGTCGCCCGCCGGGGCCATCAGCGAAGTGTGAAACGGGCCGGACACCGCCAGCGGCAGGCAGCGCTTTGCGCCCGCCTCTTTTGCCAGCGTGCAGGCCAGCTGCACGGCGGCTTCATCGCCGCCAATCACCAGCTGGCCGGGGCAGTTGTAGTTTGCAATCTGTACCACCCCGGCGCTAGAGGCAGTTTGACAAACTGCCTCTAGCGCTTCGCGCCCAAGGCCCAAAATGGCGGCCATGCCGCAGGCGCGGCCTGTGACCGCGGTGGCCATGGCATGCCCGCGAAAGGCAGCCAGCGCCGTGGCGGCGGGGGCGGTGAACACCCCGGCGGCGCACAGCGCCGAGTATTCGCCAAGGCTAAGGCCGGCAACGGCGGCGGGCACAATGTCCGCCTGCTGCAACACGGCGGTGACACCCGCGGCAAAGGCTACCATGCAGGGCTGGGTGTACCGGGTGTCGGCAAGCTGCTGGGCAGGCCCTTCAAAGCACAGGGCTTTTAAATCAAACGGCACGGCGGCAGCCGCTGCGTCAAACGCCGCGCGAAACGCGGGGTAAGCGCCGTATAAATCTTTGCCCATGCCGGGGTGCTGGGCACCTTGCCCGGCGTATAAAAAAGCAAGTTTCAAGTGGCGTCCCTCCATTCGGTCATGATGCTGCTGAACACTTCGGCGACGGAGTACATGCCGTTTAGCCGCCACGCGTTGGCACCGCAGAAAAACAGCCCGTTTTGCACGTCCCCCTGCACGGCGGCAATCAGCGCCTGCACAATGCAGTAGCGGGCGCTTGCCCGCGGGCAGGGCACAAGGCAGCCGACGCAATTTTTGTGCGGTACGCTTTCACCCAGCGCCAGTGTTTTGGTCAGCGGGGTGCGCAGTGCGCGGCCCGGCATGCCCACCGGGCTGTGGACCAGCAGGATATCCTGCGGTTGCGCGGCAATCAGCGTGTCTTTATAGGCTTGCGAGGCGTCGCATTCGGTGGTGGCAATCAGCCTTGTGGCGATTTGCACCCCGGCGGCGCCCGCGGCGGCAAGGCGCGCAGCGTCCTGCCCGCCCCAAACACCGCCCGCGGCAAACACCGGGATGCGCCGGTTTGCCTGCGCTTCAAACGGCTGCAACGCGGCGGTGACCTGCGTGACAATGGTTTCAAGCGCCGGGGCGGTGCCCGCCAGCAGCTCTTCTTTGGCAAAGCCCAAATGGCCGCCCGCAAGGCACCCCTCTACCACCACAAAATCGGGCAGCGTATCATAGCGGCGTTGCCACAGCCGGCAGATCATTGTGGCGGCGCGCGCGCTGGACACGATGGGCGCCAGTGCCACATCGGCCCCGGCTGCAATGGCCGGCAGGTCGGTGGGCAGCCCGGCCCCGCTGACAATGGCGTCCACCCCGGCTGCAATGGCGGTGCGCACACTGTCGGCGTATTGGGTGGTGGCCACCATGGCGTTGATAGCCACCATGCCACGCCCGCCCGCAAGCTGTTTTGCCCGCCGCACTTCGCGCGCAAGGGCGCGCAGGTTGGCGCCGTTTGGGTCGGTGGCAAAGTCCGGCTCGGCAAAGCCGGGCACGGCGGTGCTGACGGTGCCCATGCCCCCGCAGGCCGCGACGGCCCCGGCAAGCGAGCCCAGCGAAACGCCGACCCCCATGCCGCCCTGCAAAATGGGCAGGGTGAGGGTTTTGCCGCGTATGCAGATACTCATTGGCCGCCCCCGCCCTGTAGTGCCGCAAGGGTGGTGTCGGCCCCGGCAAGCAGTGTTTCAAAAATCACCCGCAGCGGGCGAATTTCGTGCAGCATGCCCGCCACCTGGCCCGCCATCAGGCTGCCGGTTTCGGTGTCACCGTCCAGCACGGCGCGCCGCAGCGAGCCCAGGGTGAACTCTTCCAGCTCCATTTTATCGGCCCCGGCCTTTTCGCGCGCAAGGTAGGTACGGGCCATTTTATTTTTTAAAATGCGCACCGGGGTGCCCGCAATGCGGCCCGTCACGGTGGTGTCGGTGTCCTTTGCCTTTAAAATGGCTTGTTTGTAGGCGGGGTGTACGGGGCATTCCTCACTCACCAGCAAACAGGTGCCCAGTTGGGCACCCGCGGCACCCAGCGCAAAGGCGGCCAGCAGCTGGCGGCCGTCGGCAATGCCGCCCGCCGCGATGACCGGCAGCCCAAACGGGCGCATTGCGTCCACCACCTGCGGCACCAGTGCCATTGTGGTCAGCTCGCCCACATGGCCGCCGGCTTCGGTGCCCTCGGCAATCACGCCGTCAATGCCCAGCGGGGCAAGGCGCTTTGCCAGCACCGCCGCGGGCACGACGGGGAACACTTTGATGCCCGCCGCTTTCCACGCCGGGATATACCCGCCGGGGTTGCCCGCGCCGGTGGTGACGACCGGCACCCCCTCGTCAATGACCACCTGCGCCATGGCAGCGGCTTCGGGGTTCATCAGCATAATATTGACGCCAAACGGCTTGTTTGTCAGTGCTTTGCAGCGGCGAATTTGCTGCCGCAGCGCCTCGGCGGGCATGCCGCCCCCGGCAATCAGCCCCAGCGCGCCGGCGTTCGACACCGCCGCCGCAAACTCCCCGGTGGCAATGTTGGCCATGCCGCCCTGGATCAGCGGGTAGGTGGTGCCCAGCAGTTCATTGATTCGCATCGTATCTCTCCCTTTTGTTGTGCGCGCCTTAAACGCGCAGCAGAATGCCGCCCCAGGTCAGCCCGGCGCCAAAGCCAATACAGGCCACTGTTTGCCCGCTTTGCAGTGCGCCGCTTTGCCGCAGCTCGTCCAGCGCAAGCGGGATGCTGGCGGCCGAGGTGTTGCCATAGCGCTGCATGTTTTGGTAATAGCGCGCGGGGTCGTCCCCGCGCTGTTTGATCACATGGTCAATGATGCGGCTGTTGGCCTGGTGGCACACCACGTGGTCGATGTCGGCCATCTGCAGCCCCGTTTTGGCCAAAAGCTCGTCGAGGCACTGCGGAATAATTTGTACCGCAAACCGAAACACAGCCCGCCCGTCCATATGCAAAAACGGGTCGTCACCGTCGGCATTTGCGTATAAAATAGAGGCATCGCCCCGCGCGCCAAACGTGGTGGCGTAGGGGGCTTCTTTTGCAAGGCGGATTACCGCCGCGCCCGCCCCGTCGCCAAACAGCACGCAGGTGCTGCGGTCGGCAAAGTCTAATAGGCGGCTGATTTTTTCGGCCCCAATCACCAGCGCAAATTGCCCGGCAACGTCGCCCGCCGCAAGGTGGCAGCGCGCAGTTTCCAGCGCGACCAAAAACCCGGTGCAGGCGGCGTTGACGTCAAAGCACAGCGCGGTTTCGGGCAGGTGCAGCGCCGCGTGCACTTCGCACGCAAGCGACGGGGTGACGTGGTCCGGCGTAAAGGTGGCTACGACGCAAACGCCAATTTGTGCCGCGGTAACGCCCGCCTGTGCCAGCGCTTTGTTTGCGGCGTCGGCGGCAAGCTGCGCCGCGGTTTCTTCCTCGGTGCAAAAGTACCGCTGGCGAATGCCGGTGCGGCTGGCGACCCACTCGTCACTGGTCTCCACCACCCGCGCAAGGTCGTCGTTGGTGATACAGTGGCCCGGCAGGCTGCGCCCGGTGCCCAGCAGCTCAATGCCTGTCATAGGTGCTCCTCTCTGCTGCCCGCCAAAAAGGCATTGCCCATGGCGCGGTATTTTTGGCAGCGTGCGCGCGCGGGGTCGGCAATGCGGTCCAGCGCGGCAAGGTGTTGTTGCAGTGCGGCGTTTAGCGTGCAAAACAGCTGCTCGGGTGCCGCCTGCGCCCCGCCGGGGGGCTCGGGTAAAATTTCGTCAATCACGCCCAGCGCCAGCAGATCGGCGGCGGTCAGCTTCATCACGCCGCAGGCTTCGGCCGCGCGGGCTTTGTCTTTCCATAAAATAGAGGCAAACCCCTCGGGCGACAGCACCGAGTACACTGCGTTTTCCAGCATCAGCACCCGGTTGCCCATGCCAAGGGCCAGCGCGCCGCCGCTGCCGCCCTCGCCGGTGACGACCGACAAAATGGGTGTTTGCAGGCTGGCACACAGCGCAAGGCATTGGGCAATGGCGTCCCCCTGGCCGCGGGCTTCAGCCTCAAGGCCGGGGTAGGCACCCGGGGTGTCAATCAGCGTGATGACGGGGCGGTGAAACTTTTCGGCCGCGCGCAGCAGCCGCTGTACCTTGCGGTACCCCTCCGGCGCGGGCATGCCAAAACGGCAGTTTAAATTTTCTTCTAGGGTTTTGCCCTTGCGGTGGCCCAGCACGGTGACGGGCCTGCCGTGAAACAGCGCAATGCCGCCCAAAATGGCGGCGTCCTCGCCGCACAACCGGTCGCCCTGCTGCTCAAAAAAATCGGTGAACAGCGCGCCGATAATCTCGGCGGTGCCGGGGCGGTTTGCGCCGCGCGCAAGGGCCACCCGCTCAGCGGGCGAGAGGGGCTGTGGCATGGCGGGCACCTCCTTTTTTGTGCAGGCGCAGCAACTGGGCAAGCTGTGCGCGCAGGCCCGCGCGGGGCACGACGGCGTCGACAAACCCGTGCTGCTGCAAATATTCGGCCCGCTGAAAGCCGGCGGGCAGCTCTTCGCCAATCGTCTGGCGTATCACCCGCGGCCCGGCAAAACCAATCAGCGCGCCGGGCTCTGCCAGCGTGATGTCACCCAGCGAGGCAAAGCTTGCCGTCACGCCGCCGGTGGTGGGGTGGGTGAGGCAGACGATGTACAGCCCGCCCGCCTGCTGAAACTGCTGCACCGCGGCGGCGGTTTTGGCCATCTGCATCAGCGATAAAATGCCCTCTTGCATGCGGGCCCCGCCCGACGCGCAAAACGCAATCAGCGGCAGCTTTGCCTTTGCGGCAGTCTCGGCGGCGCGGGCTACTTTTTCGCCCACGGCCACCCCCATGCTGCCCATCAAAAAACGGCTGTCCAGTACCGCAAATACGGCGGGCAGCCCCTCTATTTTGCCTTTCGCCGTCACCACTGCCTCGTGCAGCGCGGTGCCCTGTTTGCAGGCCTGCTTTTTTTCGGCATAGCCGGCAAATTGCAGCGGGTCACCCGCCGTCAGCGTTTCTTCCAGCTCGCGAAAGCTGCCGTGGTCCAGCAGCTGTGCAAGGCGCTGGTAGGCGCCAATGGGCCGGTGTGCCCCGCAGTGCGGGCAGACGTACCAATTTTTTGCAAGGGCTGCGCGCGAGACCTGTTTGCCACAGGCGTCACACACCAGTGGCGGTGCGCCCGCCAGCAAAGGCAGCGGGGCCGTGCCCTCGCGCAGCAGCTTTAAACGCAGCAGCCGCTGGCGGCGCCGGCTAAAAAAATCATTCATCGGCATCCTCCTGCACGGTGGCCAGCGGCAACAGGGTATCCAAATGCCGCTCTAAAAAGCTGGTGTCATAGTCGCCGCGCAAAAATTCGGGGTGGTATAAAATCAAATGGGCAAGGTCAGCGCCGGTGGGGTAGCCCTCTACCACCAGTTCTTCCAGCGCGCGGCGCATGCGCCGAATGGCGGCCAGCCGCCCGGGTGCGTGCACCATAATTTTTGCCACCATCGAGTCGTAATACGGGCTAAGCACACAGCCGGGGTACAGCGCCGAGTCCACCCGCACGCCGCACCCGCCGGGGAAATGCAAAAATCCGGTGGTGCCCGGCGTGGGCCGAAACCCGGCGGCGGGGTCCTCGGCGTTGATGCGCACCTCCAGCGCGTGGCCGCGCAGTACCACGTCGCTTTGGGTGAACGACAACGGCAGCCCCGCGGCAACGCGCAGCTGCTCGCGCACAAGGTCCAGCCCGGTGACCAACTCGGTCACCCCGTGCTCTACCTGAATGCGGGTGTTCATCTCAATAAAATAATAATGCCCCTCTTTGTCCAGCACAAATTCAATCGTGCCGGCCCCCTCGTACCCACAGGCGGCGGCCGCCTTGACAGCGGCTTCGCCCATGGCTTGCCGCAGCGCCGGTTGCAGCGCGTGCGACGGGGATTCTTCCATCAGCTTTTGGTTTTTGCGCTGGATCGAACAATCCCGCTCGCCCAGATGAACCACATGCCCCATGCGGTCTGCCATGATTTGAAACTCAATGTGGCGCGGCTGCAACACCAGCTTTTCGACATATAATTCGCCGTCGCCAAAACAGGCAATGGCCTCGGCTTCGGCGGCGGCAAACGCCGCCGCCAGCTGTGCGGGCTCCAGCACGCGGCGCATGCCGCGCCCGCCGCCGCCCGCGCTTGCCTTTAGCAACACGGGGTAGCCAATGCGCTCTGCCTCCGCCGCAGCCTTTTGTGCCGTTGCCACCGCACCGGCCGAGCCCGGCACCACCGGCACCCCGGCGCTTTGCATCAGCGCGCGGGCCGCCGCCTTGTTGCCCATGCGGCGGATGACGCCGCCCGAAGGCCCGATGAACACCAGCCCGTTTGCGGCGCAAAGGTCGGCAAAATCGGCGTTTTCAGATAAAAAGCCGTAGCCGGGGTGTACTGCTTCGCAGCCCGTTTGCAGCGCGGCGGTCAAAATGGCCGTTTGGTTTAAATAGCTGTCGGCCGCCTTGGGTGGGCCAATGCAAACGGCCTGCGTCGCAAGCTGCACATGCAGCGCGCCTTCGTCCGCAGTCGAGTACACGGCCACCGTTTCAATGTCCATTTCGCGGCAGGCGCGCAGAATGCGCACGGCAATTTCGCCGCGGTTTGCAATTAAAATCCGTTTCAGCATCGGCTCACTGCTCCCGCACGCGAAACAGCCCGTCGCCAAACCCGGCCAGTGCGCCGTCGCTCAGCAGCACCTCTTCAATCACGCAGTCAAACGGTGCGGGCACGTCGTTCATCATCTTCATTGCTTCCAGCACGCACACGGTGTCGCCCTTTTTTACGGCGGTGCCCGGCGCGGCAAAGGGGGCGGCCCCCGGTGCGGGCGCGGCATAAAAGGTGCCTACCAGCGGCGCGGTGATCAAACTGCCGGCGTCTGCGGCGGCGGTTTGGGTCTGCGGCGGCGGGGGTGGTGCTGCTGCGGCAGGCACACTGGCCGGTGCGGCGGGCGCCGCGGTGCCGGTGGTGGCTTCGCCTTTTTGCAGCACCACGCGGGTACCGTGCTCTTCATACTCCAGCCGGGTGAGGGCCGTGCCCTCAAACTGCTGCATTAAGGTGTGCAGTTCCTGTGGTGTCATGGGGTGCCTCCTTTGTTCTGCCTTTTGGGGGCGGGCAGTCAGCCCGCGTTCGCCTCAAGGTAGGCCACAATGTCGCCCACGGTTTTCAGGTTCATCAATTCGCCGTCGGGTATCGTGATGTTCAGCGCCTCTTCAATTGCCATGTTCAGCTCTACGGCGTCCAGGCTGTCAATGTCCAAATCCTCGGCAAGGCGGGCTTCGGGGGTGATAGAGTCAAGGTCACAGCTCAGGGTGTCCACCATCAAATCGCGTATTGTTTCAAACATAAAACGTACTCCTTTTAACAGTCAAAATGTGTATAATAATTTAGCTAAATAATTTTAGGTAAATTATTTTAAGCACATTTTACGCCGCGCCCCGGGCATTTGTCAAGTAAACAAATTGTGAAAAAGCCCCCGGCTAGGGTGGCAGCAGGGCAAAGCGGCAAAACATTAGAGGTAATAATATTACAGTAAAAGCAGTGTGTAAAAAAATTAAGTAAAAAAAAGGCAAAAAACAAAAAGCCACAAATGGCGGAGGGCCGCCCCAAAAGGGGCAAGTTAAAATAAAATCACAGGAATGCGAAAAAAGTCGAAAAATGAAGTCTCTGAAAAATTTTGAAATGAGCTTTTTATTTAAGTTTTGTTACCGATAATTATAGGTAGATGTGTTACGTTGACAAATATAGGTATGCTATGTGGTACAAACTAGTGGGAGGGATTACGTAACGTGAAACTGAAGGAGAAAAAAGCAAGGCCGCCAAAAGAGAAAAAGGCCAAAAAGCAGCGCAAAAAGCTGAACCTTGCGAAGAACATCAAAATTTCAAGGCTGGTCATCAGCGGGTTTGCCTTGGTCATGTTGCTTTCGGTAATTGTTGGCGCGGTGGGTGTCGTTGGCATGTCCCGCATCAGCGCAGCCGACAAAACCCTGTATGAAGAGCAGACAAAGCCGTTGGAGTACATCTCCAGCATGATTGAAACCGCACAGCGCATGCGGGTAGATGTGCGCAACGCGGTCATTTATGCGGGCAACTATGACAAGCTGGACGAAATTGCGCAGAACATTGAAACCTACAAAGCCACCTTTGCGACCAACGAAGAAAATTACAAGGCTGCTGTCACCATGCAGGAGGCACAGGACTTGATGGCCCAGGTGGACACGCTGTACAACGAAAACTTTTTGCCCACCATTGAGCGCACGATGAAATTTGCAAGGGCAGGCGACGTGCAGATTGCAAAGACAACGCTGGAGTCGAATTCGGATGAGACCGACCAGATGATTGCCCTGCTGAACCAGACCTTTGTCAACAGCAACCGTGACGCACAGGCGAAAAGCGACTCCAACCAAAGCCTGTACCTGATGTCCACCGTCACGCTGGCAGTGGTGCTGGTGGTGGGCCTTGTTGCGGCAGTGGGCCTGGGGCTTACCATTTCACACGCCATCAACGAGCCAATTAAAGAGCTGGTAAACGTTGCGGCGCAGTTTGAGCGCGGCCGCCTTGACACCCAGATCACCTACGAGTCGAAAAACGAAATCGGGCAGTTGGCCCAGTCGCTGCGCTACGCGTTTGACCGTATTGAAAAAATTGTCAACGAAATTTCGGATATGCTGCTGCGCATGTCCGAAGGCGATATTTCGGTGGAGGAGCTGCCGGAATACGCCGGCGACTTTGCCCCCATTTCGTTTGCCGCCAATACCATTTTAGAATCCCTTAACGACATGATGGCCCGCATGCAGGCCGCCGCCGACCAGGTGGACAACGGGGCCGGGCAGGTATCGTCCGGCGCGCAGCAGCTGGCACAGGGCGCAACCGAGCAGGCAAGCTCGCTGGAAGAGCTTGCGGGCGCGATTGACAGTGTGTCGCAGAAAATCACCGACAACAACGGCCATGTCAACGAGGCATCGGGCCATATCCGCCAGACCGCGCAGTATGTCAGCGATAGCAACGCGCAGATGCAGCAGATGGTCGAAGCCATGGGCGACATCAACACCTCGTCAAAGCAGATTGCAAACATCATCAAGGTCATCGACAACATCGCGTTCCAAACCAATATCCTTGCGCTGAACGCCGCGGTGGAAGCCGCACGCGCCGGCGCGGCGGGCAAGGGCTTTTCGGTGGTGGCAGACGAGGTGCGCAACCTTGCCGGCAAGGTTGCCGACGCGGCCAAGCAAACTACCCAGCTGATTGAAAACTCGGTGCAAAAGGTCGACGCGGGCACCCAGCTTGCCGACAGCACGGCCGAAGCGCTGCGCAATGTCACCGAAAACATGAACTATGTCAACGAGACGATTTTGAAAATCGAACAGTCGTCGGCAGAGCAGGCATCCGCCATCGCCGAAATCACGCAGGGGGTCGACCAGATCTCGAACGTGGTGCAGAACAACTCGGCCGCGGCAGAAGAAAGCGCCGCCGCAAGCGAAGAGCTTTCGGCACAGGCAGACCTGCTGAAAGAAGAGCTTTCCAAGTTCACCCTGCGCGCTTAACAGCATAAAAACAGCCTGCAAATGCAGCATTACCGGCCCGCCGCAAACCACTTTGCGGCGGGCCGGTTTGTTGTGTGCGCCGCCTGTTGACAAGCCCGCTGTGCAGGTGTAAAATATGGGTTACCAAATACAAGACAATATTTGGCGATACGACAAAAAGCGTTGACGCGGACATGGGCGGCAAAGTGACCGGAAAGAGAGCGGGGCCAAGTGCTGAAAGCACCGCACGGCAACACACTGCAGCTTACCGCCGCGGAGTGCAGGGGTGAACCCCTGCCGGCAGGGGCCGTTATTCCCCACAACGAGCGGCACCGCGCACAGCGGTGCAATGCGGGTGGAACCGTGGGTCACAGGACTCATCCCGAATGGGGTGGGTCCTTTTTGTTTTGTCCCGCAAACAGGCCCCCCCGGCAGTATGTTATTATTTTGGGGCACTAAAAGACCAAAAGGGAGGTCATTCGCATGATCAAAGTTACATTAAAAGACAATGTTGTCAAAGAGTTTGAGCCGGGTACCTCGGTTGCAGAGGTTGCAAAATCGCTGGGCGCCGGGCTGTACAAGGCCGCTACCTGTGGCAAGGTGGACGGCAAGGTCGTTGACCTGCGCACCCCGTTGCAGCAGGACTGCCACCTTGAAATTTTGACCTTCGACGATAAAGACGGCAAAAAGCCGTTCTGGCATTCGGCCAGCCACGTGCTGGCACAGGCCGTGCGGCATTTGTTCCCGCAGGCCAAGCTGTCCATCGGGCCTGCCATCGACGGCGGTTTTTATTACGATTTCGACGTCGCCACCCCGTTTTCGGCCGAAGACCTTGAAAAAATTGAAGCCGAAATGAAAAAAATCGTCAAAGAGGACGAGCCCATTGAGCAGTTTTTGCTTTCGGCAGACGAAGCCCGCGCGCTGGAAAAGGACGAGCCGTACAAGCTGGAGCTGCTGGAAGAGCACGCCGGCAAGGGCGAAAAGCTGTCGTTCTTCCGCCAGGGGGACTTTACCGACCTCTGCGCCGGCCCGCACCTGATGAGCACCGGCGCCATCCGCGCCATCAAGCTGACCAGCGCCACCGGCGCCTACTGGCGCGGCGATGCCAGCAAGGCCATGCTGTGCCGCGTGTACGGCACGGCGTTCCCCAAGGCCAGCCAGCTGGAAGCCCACTTGAATATGCTGGAAGAGGCGAAGCGCCGCGACCACCGCAAGCTGGGCAAAGAGCTGCAATTGTTTGCGCTGCTGGAGGAGGGCCCCGGCTTCCCGTTCTTCCTGCCCAAGGGCATGATTCTCAAAAATACCCTCATCGACTACTGGCGCGAAATCCACAAGCAGGCCGGCTATCAGGAGATCAGCACCCCCATCATCCTCAGCCGTGCCCTGTGGGAGCGCAGCGGCCACTGGGACCACTACAAAGACAACATGTACACCACTGTCATTGACGACGAGGATTTTTGCGTGAAGCCGATGAACTGCCCCGGCGGCATGCTGGTGTACAAAACACAGCCGCACAGCTACCGCGAGCTGCCGCTGCGCGTGGGCGAGCTGGGCCTTGTGCACCGGCACGAGCTGTCCGGCGCGTTGCACGGCCTGATGCGGGTGCGCTGCTTTACGCAGGACGACGCGCATATCTTTATGACACCCGAGCAGGCAAAAGACGAAATCAAGGGCGTTGTAAAGCTGATCGACCAGGTGTATTCGCTGTTTGGGTTTGAATATCACATCGAGCTTTCTACCATGCCGGAGGACCACATTGGCGAGCAGGCAGACTGGGATACCGCGACCGACGCGCTGCGCGAAGCCATTGAAGAGCTGGGCCGCGATTACGAGATCAACGAGGGCGACGGCGCGTTTTACGGCCCGAAGCTCGACTTCCACCTCGTGGACGCCATCGGCCGCACCTGGCAGTGCGGCACCATCCAGCTGGATATGCAGATGCCCGAGCGCTTTGAGCTGGAGTACACCGGCGCCGACGGCCAAAAGCACCGCCCGGTCATGATTCACCGCGTGGTGTTTGGCAGCATCGAGCGCTTTATCGGCATTCTCACCGAGCATTTTGCCGGTGCGTTCCCCACATGGCTGGCCCCGGTACAGGTGGAGGTCATCCCCATCAGCGAAAGCCACCACGCCTATGCTGCACAGGTGGTTGAAGCGCTGAAAGCCGCCGGTGTGCGGGCAGAGGCAGATTTGCGCGCGGAGAAAATGAACTACAAAATCCGCGAAGCGCAGCTGCAAAAAATCCCCTACATGCTGGTGCTGGGCGACAAAGAGGCCGAGGCCGGTACGGTCGCGGTGCGTGCCCGCAAAGAGGAAAACGGCGGCGTGAAGTCGCTGGCTGATTTTATCACGGCCATTCGTGCCGAGATTGACAGCCGCGCGCGCTAAATTTTAAAGCACAAACACACAAAGCAGGGCCCCGCGGGGGCCCTGCTTTTTTGCGCCGCGGCCAAACCCGCAGTCTGTGCGCCGCGGCGCAAATTGGCACAACGCGCTTGCAAAAAGCAAAATTTATGGTATCATATTAAATGCACCATAAACGCGTCTGTAGCTCAGTTGGATAGAGCGTTCGGCTCCGACCCGGAAGGCCGCTGGTTCGAATCCAGTCAGGCGCACCAAACAAAAGACCGCACGGCAAAACCAGTTGTTTAGGTTTTGCCGTGCGGTCTTTATTTTTATTACACAATTATCTGCGTAAATGCATCATATAAGAAATTTTGTCATGCTATTTATCAAAACAATATAACACTGTTATTGATAAATGCAATTGCTTGCGTTATACTAAACTGGATATATATGGTATTGTGGCGCTCAAACTCTTCACGGAATGAGAAATTCACTGTAATTCAGTATGAAAAACAGCCAGGTCAAATTAACCTTTATAGCTGATTGTAAAAGTAAAGAAAGTTACCAAACTACGGGGTAGTGAATTTAAAAGAGTGGTGGAGAAGAACATGAAGAAATGTACAAAATGCGGTACAGAATTTGACGGTAATTTTTGCCCGAACTGCGGGGCGGCAGCTGGCGGCAATTTATATGATACGGCTGATGCGGTAGAAGATAGTTTGTCACCGCCCCCGCAAGCGCCAAAGAAAAAAGTAGGCAAAGGCTGCCTGATTGTCATTATGGTTTTTGTTTTGTTGGGAATTATCGGGGTAATTGCCGCGGGAATGAACAGCGATACTGATAAAAAGGATTCTTCTTCAACGGTAAAACCTGTGTCCTCACAAGCCGAGCCAAAACCGGCAGAAAATAGTTCATCTTCCGTACCTTCTTCTTCTGAACCCCAGATTGACGGAACGCTAGGGGAAATAAATGCTCTTAGACAAGCAAGGCAATATATTTCATATACTGCTTTCTCGCATGATGGGCTGGTGGAGCAATTAAAATATGAGGGGTATACTGACAGCGAAGCATTGTATGGAGCAGATAACTGTGGTGCAGATTGGAATGAGCAGGCCCTTTCTAAGGCGCAGGATTATCTTTCTATGACTGCTTTTTCGTATTCCGGGCTTGTAGAGCAGCTTGAGTATGAAAACTTCACCAATGAGCAAGCCGTATACGGGGCAGATAACTGCGGAGCTGATTGGAATGAGCAGGCTGCAAAGAAGGCAAAAGATTATTTGGATATGCAGGCATTTTCAAAAAGCGCATTAATTGAACAGCTTGAGTTTGAGGGCTTTACACAAGAGCAGGCAGAATATGGCGCAACGCAAAATGGTTTTTAATTAGACAAAAAAATAGCTTAAATAGAAAGGAAGCATTTTCATGAGCGTGTCATCAGAACTTCTCGGCAAAAAATTAGAGGCCTATGGTCAAAAAATCCCCGGGCTGGGGCTGTATGCAAGCGTGCTGCTACCCGTTATAGCGCTGTTGCAGCTGGTTTCGCTGGTGGTTGAGTTTCAAACGTTAAGCTGGCTGGTGCCCTTTTTCGTTTTAAACTGCCTTGCGCTTGTGCTTTGCGTCGCCGCCTTTTTTGCGCTGCGCCAATACAACGCGTTTGGCTATTGGTGCAACCTGGCGTTTTTGGTTTCGCTGCTGGTTGCCAAAGCGGCGTATATTGTATGGGTGATTACTGAAGTTGCCGGTGCAGCTAACATGACGCAGACAACCGGCTATGTGGGCCTTTCAACGGTTCAGGCGGGGCCTGCTTCTGTTATTATGGTGTTTGAAGTTTTGCTGCTTGCCGCTGCGGTGTTTTACCTTGTTGTGTTTTTGCGCAACCGCAAGTTCTTTTTTACACCGCTTGCGGCTTAAAGCAGGGGGCCCTTTAAAAAGAAAAAATGCAAAACACCGGCGGGTGCCCTAAAAAGGGTACCCGTTTTTTGTTTCCGCCCGCCCCCGTATCGGCAGTAGCAGGTGCAGGCCAAACCACCGCCTATGTTTAACAGGCAAAGCGCCGCCGTTTCTATTTTGTAAAACCGGTAAATGCAGATTTACAGCCGCGCTAGGTTTGTGCTAAACTTGCAGCAGAAACGCCAATGGCCGCAGGCAGCGACAATTTGTGGTACGAAAAAGGAGAATGACGATGAAAAAAACAGCACTACTGGCCCTTACCGCATGTTTGCTTTTTACAATGACAGCCTGCGGCGCCACACCCAAAACAGAGCCGTTTAACGAACAAACCTTTTTAAAAGACATCACGCCCAATGTCAGCTGCCTTGATTCTTGTGTGCAAGAGGTGTTTGGCGCGCAGGCAGATATGGACACGGTGTATCTTGCGGCCTACGAAAGCGAAAGCGCCTATGCCGGCGGCACCGGCAACATTGCCCTGCTGTTTAAACAGGGTGAGGAGGGCAAGTACACAGGCTATTATATCGACCCCGCATATACCTCCTATTACCCGGTGACAAACTTTAAAACAAATGCCGAAGTGGCCGACTATTTAAAAAAATATTTGTCGCAAGACATTATCGACCAATGGTTTTCGAACGACTTTTTAGAGTATGAGGGCGCGCTTTACCTCGTGAGGGGCGCAAGGGGTTACGGCGCGATGACCTGCGATTTAGACAGCCTGCAATACCTGGAAGAAAAAGACGGCAAGCAGTATGTCACGGTGAAGTTTAACCAGTTTGACGCGTTTGACCACACCGAAAAGCTGCAGTTTACCAAGGTGAATGGCAGCTGGGTTATGACGGGGGAAGAAACACTTGCCAATTAGCGGCAGCCGGTGCAAACCCGTAAAGCTTGTGGCAGTACCCCCAAGGCAGGCCTTGTTGTTTACAGGCCTGCCTTTTTTATAGGTAACGGCGTGCTATAATAAAACAAAATAGGGCAAAATCAGACACAAGGCAACAAAAGGCCCGCAAAACCCATATTACCAGCCTTGCGGCAATACACGGGGGCCGGCGGTGGGCCAAGCAGAAAGGGGATTTTGATGACGATCAGGGTGGCAACACAAAAGGATGTGCCCGCTTTATGCAGGCTATACAACGAGTTTTTTGCTTATAACGCAAACCAGCAACCGCCATATTATAAAACGGCGGTTGAAGCGGGCAGTTACCCGCAAAGTGTCATCGAAAGCCCAAAAGAGGCCCTGCTTTGCGTTGTAAACAGCGGCGATACCCCGGTGGGGCTTGCCCACGTGATGGAGCAACAAACCCCGCCGTATGATTGCTTTGTGCCGCACAAGTACGCCTTTGTGATGGATTTATTTGTGACAGCGGCGTTTCGCGGCAGGGGGGCCGGCGCGGCACTGCTGGGGGCGGCAAAGCAGTGGGCCGCCGCGCGCGGGCTGGATTACCTTGAGCTGAATGTACTGGCCGAAAACACGGCGGCGTTTCGGTTTTACCAGCGCGAGGGGTTTCAAACGGTGTCGCAAACCATGCGGCTGACACTGTAAGGTGCCCGCCCCAAGGGGCGTTTTTTGAAGCCCGTTTTCGGCTGCCCGACGAACCGGGCCAAAGCGGTTTTTTATACAATTGCAAAGGCTGGGCCATTGCCGCAAGCTGCCCGTGCCCTGCGCCGCCGGCTACAAAAGCGGCGGTAAAAACGCGCCAAAAGCACCCTTTTGGCAAACTGTAACAGACTTTGCGGGTTTTTATTGGCACCGCGTAATGTTGACAAAACACAAAAAAACTGATAACATCGTAACTAATTTAATACAAATTGGGTTGTCACTGCTTTAATGTGGGCTTTACCAAGACTAATTGGCACTTTTTAGGTGCCCTATTAGTCTTGGTTTTTTTATTATCTGCGGGTGTGAAAATGCGGGTCATTTTTGAATTTTATAAACAACGTGAGGTGAGTGGGAGTTGCGCGTAACCAAAATTATCAACAATAATCTGGTGCACTCTGAAAACGAAAACGGGGAGGACGTGATTGTTTTCGGGTGCGGCATCGGTTTTAAAACACATATTGGTGATGTGGTAGACAAAGACAAAATCGATAAAATCTATGTGGGCTCTACGTCGGAGACCAAAAACAAATTAGAGCTTTTGGTACAGCGTATCCCGTACGAGCATATTTCGGTGTGCAACGAAATCATACAATATGCAAAGGATACGCTGGGCAAGGGGTTGGACGACAATATTTACATTGGCATCACCGACCACGTCAACTTTGCAATTGAGCGCTTTTACACAAACACCGCGGTAAAAAACGGGCTGCTGTGGGAAATACAAGAGTTTTACCGGCAAGAGTACGCGATCGGCATCAAAGCGCTGGACATCATTGAAAAGCGGCTGGGCATTCGCCTGCCGGAGGACGAAGCGGGTTTTTTGGCACTGCATGTGGTCAACAACGAAACCAGCCCGGAGATGAACAACACCATTGCAGAGGCCAAAATGCTGTTTGGCATTATCAACATCATCAAATACGAATACAAAATAAATATCGGCAAAAAAATTCCAGCTACGGGCAGTTCGTCAGCACCCTGAAATTCTTTTTAAAAGGGTTTCTTGAAAAAAAGCCCGCGGGCGACACCGACGAAATTTATTCTATTTTGGCGCAAAAATGGCCAAGCGAAGCACGGTGTGTGGAAAAAATTAAAAAATACTGCGAAGTGGGTTTTGGGTTTGTATTGTCCGGCGAGGACAAGGCGTTTCTTGCGTTTCAGATACGCAGGCTGATCCAAAGCGAACACGGGGTTTGATTTTTGCGGGCAATGCTGCGCCCCAGGGCCCGGGGCGCGGCGGCTGCCGGCTGAAATAAGTACATTTTAGGGGAGAATGAAATGAATTACGAAAACATCGCAAAAGAAATTTTGCAATCTGTTGGCGGCATAGACAACATTTCGTTTTTGACAAACTGCGCCACCAGGCTGCGCATTAATTTTAAAAACGAGAGCAAGGTAGACCTTGAAAAAGTAAAAAAAATTAACGGTGTCATCGGTGCGGTTAACCGCGGCGGCGAATACCAAATCATCATCGGCATGGATGTCGTGCATGTCGCAAACGCCATCAAGGCGCAGGGCACCATCAGCAGCGAGCCCGAAAAAGAGACTGGTAAGCATAGCTTCATCCAGAATTTGCTGAACAAGCTGTCCGGCATTTTTGCCCCGCTCATCCCACTGTTCGTGGCAGGCGGTATGATCAAGGCGCTGATTATTTTGCTGAACGTCGCCCACCTGCTGGAAAAAACCAGCCAGACCTACGCCATTTTAAACTTTATGGGCGACGCAGCGTTTTACTTTTTACCTATTTTGGTGGCGTTTTCTACTGCGCAAACACTGCACGCCAACCCGTATATTGCGGCGGCCATTGGCGCAGTGCTGATCCACCCCAATTTTGTCGCCATGGTTGCGGCGGGTGAGCCGGTGCACTTCCTCGGCGTGCTGCCCGTGCAGCTGGTGTCGTATTCTTCCAGTGTGCTGCCGGCCATTTTGGGCGTGTGGTTTATGTCCTATGTCGAGCGCTTTGTTGAAAAGGTCACGCCAAAGGTAATCCGCTTTATGGCAAAGCCGCTGCTCACCTGCCTGATCGTCATGCCCATTACGCTGATCTTTTTTGGGCCGATCGGCAATTTCCTTGGCGGCGGGCTTGCGGGCGCAATTTCGTTTTTGGATGTACACGCCAGCTGGCTTGCACCGACCATCATGGGCACCTTCTTCCCGTTGCTGGTTTTGACCGGCATGCACATCGGCGCGTTTGTGCCGCTGCTGATGCAGTCGTATGCGACCTTTGGCTACGAAGCCTTTTACGGCCCGGCCAGCTTTGTCTCTAACATCTGCCAGGGCGCCGCGTCGCTGGCCATTGCGGTAAAAACCAAAAGCAAAGCCACCCGCCAGCTCACCATTTCCACCGGTATTTCTGCGCTGCTTGGCATTACCGAGCCCGCGCTGTACGGCGTGACCATCAAAAACAAAAAAGTGCTGTTTGCGGTTATGGCAGGCGGCGGCATCGGCGGTTTGTACGCGGGCCTGAACCACGTTGTGCGCTACGCGCCGGGTGCCCCGGGCCTTGCAACCTTTGCGCTGTTTATCGGCGAAGACCCCATGAACATCATCAACGCCTTTATTTCCATCGGCATCGGCTTTGCGGTGACTTTTTTGATTGTGATGTTTGTAAAGGTTGATTATGAGATGGGTGAAAAGGCGGTGGCGGCAGAGCCCGTGCCCGCCGCACTGCCGCATTCCATTCAGGTGAAAAGCCCGGTCAAGGGCAAGGCAATGCCCCTTTCGCAGGTAAAAGACACCACCGTGTCAAACGAAATCCTTGGCAAGGGGGTCGCAATCCAGCCCGAAACCGGCGAACTGCTTTGCCCGGTCAACGGCCGGGTGCTGAACCTGTTTGAGACAAAGCACGCAATCAGCATTGTGGACGAGAGCGGTGTGGAGTATCTGCTGCACATCGGCATTGACACCGTGAAGCTGGACGGGCAGTATTTTGAAGCCTGCGTGGCCAACAATGACGAAGTGAAGCAGGGCGACGTGCTGATCCGCTTTGATTTGGACAAAATTGTAGCGGCAGGGTACGACCCGGTTGTCTGCATGATCGTGCTGAACACGCAGGAGTTTTTTGAAGTCAAGCCCATGGTAGAGGGCCCGGTAGAAACACAGACCCCTGTGCTGGAAATTGGTTGAGCGCCGCAATGAAAAAAGAATTTTTATGGGGCGGGGCCCTGGCAGCCAACCAGTGTGAGGGCGCTTATGACGAAGACGGGCGCGGGCTTTCTGTGGTGGACCTTGTGCCAGATATGGCGCACGGCAGAAAAAAAGTGTTGTGGGATACGCAGCCCGGTGACCTAGAGCAGCCGTACCCGTATTACCCCAGCCGCGAC
Organism: Bacillota bacterium; assembly: GCA_023460035.1. GTDB lineage: Bacteria > Bacillota > Clostridia > Oscillospirales > Ruminococcaceae > Pygmaiobacter. Next base: position 58,757 of record JAEWRN010000024.1, on the reverse strand, counting down.
GCGACAGATTTTTACCACCGCTACCCGCAGGACATCCGGCTGTTGGCCGAAATGGGGGTGCGCGCGCTGCGCCTTTCGGTCAGCTGGACAAGGCTGTTCCCCACTGGGGAAGAAGAGACCCCAAACGCAGCCGGCCTTGCGTTTTATGACGCGCTGTTTGCAAAGTGCAAAAAGCATGACATCGAGCCGGTGGTCACAATCTGCCATTTTGACACGCCGTATGCGCTGTATCAAAAATTTGGCGGCTGGCGGGACCGGCAGATGATTGACTGTTACCTGCGGCTGTGCAAGGTGTTGTTTGAGCGGTACCACCAGCAGGTAAAGTACTGGATGACCTTTAACGAGATCAATATGGTGCTGCATGTGCCGCTGTTTGCCGGGGTAAGGGTAGACCCGGGCGAAAACGAATGGCAGGTAAAATATCAGGCCGCACACCACCAGCTGGTTGCCAGTGCGCTTGCCACAAAGCTGGCGCGGCAAATTTCGCCCGACACCCAAATTGGCTGCATGATTGCCGCGGGCACCTATTACCCGTATAGCTGCCGGCCCGAAGATGTGTTTGCCGCGCTGCAAAAAACGCACGAGACTTACTTTTTCAGCGATATTCAGGCACAGGGTGCCTACCCTGGTTATGCCCGTGCGCTATTTGAAGCAAAGGGTGTGACGATACAAATGCAGCCGCAGGATGAAGAGACCCTGCGCGACAACACGGTGGACTACATCGGGTTTTCGTACTATTCGTCCCGCCTTGCCGCCGCGGCAGACACGACGGTGGAAAAGGTGGACGGTAACGCGGTGGCAACGCTGCGCAACCCCTACCTTGCAATTTCAGACTGGGGGCGGCAAATTGACCCCCTGGGCCTGCGCACCACCATGAACGAGCTGTACGAGCGGTACCACAAACCCCTGTTTATTGTGGAAAACGGCCTTGGCAGTGCGGATGAAGTGAAGGGCGGTACCATTGACGATGAATACCGCATTGCGTACACCAAAGCGCACATTGCGGCAATGGAAGACGCGATAGACGACGGTGTGGATTGCATGGGCTACCTGAGCTGGGGCATTATCGACTGCATCAGCGCAGGCACCGGCGAGATGAAAAAGCGGTACGGGTTTATCTATGTGGATAAGCACAACGACGGCACTGGGTCGCTGCGGCGCACCCCCAAAAAGTCCTTTTACTGGTACCAGAACTTAATTCGTGAAAAAACGGGGCGTGCGGCACAAGTGGCAGAGCAAGGTTAAGCTTCTGCCAAGGCCGCAAAGCAGCCCACGTTAAACAGCAAGCGCCGCAGGGCAAGGACCAAAAGCCGCGGCATGGCGCAGTATAGTTGTAAAAACCCGCTTTGGCAGCCGGTAATGGCCGCCAAAGCGGGTTTTTGCATTTGCGGCGTAATTTAAAAGGTCGCAACATGGTTGCCAGTGCATACGCTGCCCCGCCGCAGGTATCGCACCGCATGCCGTGTGCCGGTAAACCCCGTTATACAAAAAAAGCTGCTGTAGCAGGGGGAACTCCCTGCCGGCGCGGCGGTTGTTTTTGATGTTCTTCTGGCGGCAGGGCTTGCCTCTAGGGTGCAAAAGCTTTTTGAGGTTGCTCCGCCTACAGGGGCAGCAGTGGGGCAATGCAAAACGCAGTGTTACAACGGGGCATTTTAGCCGCCTTGCTGCAACACTGCGTTTTATTTATAATATAGGTATACGGTGTAGCCGTGTAAAAGAAGCAGTATAAAAATTGCGGCCAGCAATGGCAAAAGGGGCAAAGCAAATGCAGGGCAAACCGGCACTGGTGTTATTGCACGAAATTTATGGGGTTAATGCGTTTATGCGCCGCCAGTGCGCGCGCTTTACCGCCGCCGGGTGGCAGGTGGTTTGCCCCGATTTATTGCACCGGCCCGCGTTTGCGTACCAGCAGGTAGATGAAGCCTACCGCTTTTTTATGGGCACCGGCGGGTTTGAGAGAGCTGCCGAAGTGAACGCCCTGGTTACCCGGCTGCACGGGCAGTGCGGCAAAGTGGTGGTTGTGGGGTACAGCGTGGGGGCAACGCTGGCGTGGCAGTGCTGCGAAAACCCGCAGTGTAGCGGCATTGTGGCCTGCTATGGCTCGCGCATCCGGCAATACACCGGCCTTACCCCCACCTGCCCGTCGCTGCTTTTGTTTGCTGAAAACGATTCGTTTGCGCTGCCACCGGTGCTGGCACAGTTGCGGGGCAAACCCGGTGTGCAGCTTGCCACCTTTGGCGCGGCGCACGGTTTTTTAGATGCGGATAACAGTGCATGGCAGGCGCAGCCCGCGCAAAGCGCAAATTTGCAAATCGACCGTTTTTTGGCGGGCATTGCCCGCTAGGCTGTGCGCGGGGGCGCTACGGCAGGCTGACATAATCGATTGCGCGGTCGGCCAGCACAATGCCGTCTAAATGGTCAATTTCGTGGCACAGGCATTTTGCAAGGGCATCGGCGGCCACAATGGTCACCGGTGCCCCGTTTTCGTTTAGTGCTTCTACCCGCACCGTTTGGGGCCGCTGTACATGTGCCCACCGGCCGGGGTAGCTTAAACAGCCCTCCACGACCAGCTGTTCGCCCGTGGCAGAGGTGATACGCGGGTTGACAAGTTGCAGCAACCCGTCGCCCATGTCGGCCACAATCACCCGGCGCAGCACCCCCACCTGGCAGGCCGCCAGCCCGCCGCCGTTCTGGGTGTGGTACATGGTTTCGGCCATGTCGCCCAGCAGGGTGCGAATGCGGTCATCCACCTCTGCCACGGGGCGACTGTGCTTGTGTAAAAAAGTATCGTCAAAGATGCGTATTTCTCTCAGGGCCATCTGCATGCCTCCTGCTTTTTTCTGCACGGGATTTTCTCTCGCTGGTTTCAAACAAAAAAACATCCTCAATGGGCCGGCCAAACGCCCGGGCAATGTCGTAGGCAAGCCAGATAGAGGGTTCGTTTTTTTCGCTTTCAAGTGCGTTAATGGCCTGGCGCGACGTGCCCACCAACTCGCCCAGCTGTTGCTGCGTTATGCCCAGCGCCTCGCGCAGCTGCCGAATTTTGTTTTTCATCGCAGCTCCTTCCGTATAGTAAGGTTAACCTGACACAATAATAGAACACGGGAAATAAAAAGTCAACTACACCTTACAAATTTGTAAAAGTTGGGCCTGCGAGGGGCGGCAAAAGCAAAGCGGCGGCAAACCGGCCTTTTCTTTTTTAAAAAATGTGCTACACTGGGTAAAATTGAGCAGGGAAGTGGAAAACATGAAAATAGAAGAGGTGCCTTTTTGCACGACAAAGTGGGACGAAATTGCCCCCACACAGCACCCCGGCATCACCGGTATGGCGTACTGGCGCACGTTTGAGCAGGGCAATATCCGCGTGCGGCTGGTGGAGTACACGCCGGGGTACGAGGCCGACCACTGGTGCAGCCGCGGCCATGTGCTGTTTGTGTTGGAGGGCGAATTGTTTACCCGCCTGCAAGACGGCAGAGAGTTTTGTATGACCCCCGGTATGAGCTACCAGGTGGCAGAAAACAGCGACCCCCACCGCTCGCATACTGCAAAGGGCGCAAAACTGCTGATTGTGGATTGATTTTTTATAAAAACGCAGCCCCGCCGCAGGCTGAATCAAAAAATAATCGCCACCCCGGGGCATATTGAGACCGATCCCGGTTGAAGAAACAAAAAAATAAAAACCCTGTCGCAGAATAGTTTAAAATTAGGCGGCCTTGCTCCGGATTTTAAAAGGAGTGAGGCCGTCTTTCATGTTAATGCGCTCGTAATTGTAAAACCACACAAACACCTTAGCATAGAAGAGTGAAACGGTATATGTAAATATTACGTGGACGGATTAAGTTACAGGGAAATCGCTCGTATGCTTGGACGGGGCCCGAGTACAATAATGAAAAGTTGCAGCTGACATGGTCGCCCGAGCAAATCTCCCTCACGCCATGCAAATTGGAAATGCCCAGCTGGCAAACAATCTAGCGGTGGATTTATGAGGGGCATCTTGTGAACGGGAATCTGAAGGTCTTGCGTCGCAAGGGAAAGACGCGCGGCACAAAAGAAGCCCGCGGCAAGTACAGCAAAGGAAAGTCCATACGCAAACGGGACAAAACCGTATACAACCGGGCAGAGGCAGGAGATTGGGAGGTCGACAGCGTTGTGAGCGGGCTTGGTAAAAGCAAAGTTTGCTTTGCTACTCTGACAGAACGGAAGACGCGGTACTACATTGCGGTCAAGATGCCGGACAGCAAATCCAAGACATTGGAACGGACGATTGAGGCTGTGCTGTCTGCCTTTTCCTCGAAGCTTGTAAAGACCATTACCTGTGACCGAGGTACAGGATTTGCAAATTGGCGGAGCATGGAGCAAACGCTCGGCTGCGACGTCTACTTTACCGATCCGTGCTGCGCATGGCAGAAGGGTACAAATGAAAACCTGAACGGTCTTCTACATGAGCTTTATCCGAAGGGGCGCAATCTTTCCAGGGTCAGCCCTGCCACTTTAAAACGAAACCTGGCGCTTCTCAACGCCAGGCCTCGCAAAGCTCTTCACTTCTGTTTGCCTCAGTCTTTGTGGGCCCGTGAACAACTTTTCTGTTGCAATTAGTTTGACAATTTCACTGTTTTTTGCCGCAAAGCTGCTTATTTGCCCTCGCGCTCACGGCGCAGCCGCACCGTGCTGTACGAAAGGGATACGATGCACAGCATCATCACAACGCCGTTTACCCGCACCGCCGCATCCGGCAGCGGGCCAAACAATCTGCCCAGCGCAAATACAATCAGGCTGAGAATCGTCACCGCCATGCTGCCCCAAAATAATTTTTTCACCTGCATCGGTATCACCCCTGTTCTTATTCTACCCCAATTATACCGCAAGTTATTCTAAAATGCAAAGCAAACTTTGCATTTTAGTCGATCCAACTTTCCGGCTCGTCCGCCAGCTGTTGCAGTGTATCAAAAAAGCGGTGCAGGTGCCAGCCGTCGGTGGTGGCATGGTGTACGGTAACCGAAAGCGGCAGCAATAACTGCTCGCCCTGCCACTGCCAGCGGCCCGCCTCCACACTGGGCACGTAATAGTCGTGCAGGCCGTGGTTGTGCAGAGAAAAGCTGGTAAACGAAACCCACGGGATGCAAGACACAATAAACGCGTTGGGCGGCGGGGCGCCCTTTTGGGTTAAAATACCGGTATCACCGCCATAGGCGGCCGTGTCGGCAAGGTAAGCGGCATAAAAGGCCGCAAACTGCGGCTGCCACGCTGTCCACAGCAGCGAGGTGGTTTCGGTGTCGGGGTGAAACTGCGGGTAGGCCGGGGTGAGCTGTGACCAATGCCCCAGCACCCCCTGCTGCACCGCCACCCGCAACTGGGGCACCGCACCCACCGCGCGGGTGACAAGGTGCAAGTACGCGGGGAAAAACTTAAGCCCCCGCGCGCGCAGGGCGTCGTGCATTTTTGTAATGTTAAGCTGCACCGTGACAGAATAACTGGTGGGCGCCATTTGTGTGTAATAGTAAAAGCTTTGCGCCATGGGCCAGGTTTCGCGGTCGATGGGCACAAACTGTGCGGGGTAATCCACTTTATTTCCTCCTTTTTGTTTCGCACCCCAGTATACCCGCTGTGCGGCGGCGGCACAAGAAACGCTGCGTAGAGTAAGCCCGTGCCCCCCGCATGGGATTGAAAAAACAGCCTTGACTTTGCTATATCAAAATGATATAGTTGTGTCATGGCAAGAGAGGGGCCCCGTTTATGGCACAGCAAAACACGACGGCGTATATCCTGCTGGGGCTGCTTTCGCACGAGCCCGCCAGCGGGTACGATTTAAAAAAGAAGATCGATTTGATGATCTCGCAGTTTTGGGAGGTGGGCTACGGCCAGCTGTACCCCACGCTGCGCACTTTAGAGCAGCAGGGGGATATCACCGGCGAAGCGACCCCCTCGCAAAAGGGCCCGGCGCGCACGGTATACACCATCACCCCTGCCGGGCGGCAAAAGCTGGCGGACTGGCTGGCGCTGCCGGGCGAAAAAGAGAGCGTGCGGTACGAAATTTTGCTGAAGCTGTTTTTTGGCAGCTTGTCAGCACCCGGCCAAAACATCGCGCGCATTGCGGCCTTTCGCGACCGGCAGACCCAAGGCCTTGCGCTGATGGAGGCATTTAAAAGCAACCTTGGCCGGGTGCTGGGCGACAGCCCCGACCACCTGTATTATTATTTGACCGTTTTGTTTGGCGAGCAGATTTACAAGGCCTACCTTGCCTGGGCCGACGAAGCGCTGCAACTGCTGGCCGAACACCCCACCCCGGATGGCCCCGCGGGGCCCGAAACTGAAACGAGGTAATGACGATGAAACGACAAAACCTGCGCAAGCTGCTGTTACTGTTTTCGTTTTTGTTCTTCCCCATCACGCTGTATTATTTTTCGCCGGCGCTCATCATCAGTGGCAGCTTTGCCGGCGTTGCCGCCGGCAGCCTGTTTGTGTTTTTGCTGCAATTCGCGTTTTCGCTGGTGCTGGGCCGGGCGTTTTGCGGCTGGGTGTGCCCCGCGGGCGGCCTGCAAGAGTGCTGGTGCACGCAGGCGGTCAATAAGCCCGTGCGCCACAAGTGGGTCAACGCAATCAAATATGTCATTTGGGTGCCGTGGCTGCTGACCATCATTTTAGGCTTTGTGCGGGCGGGTGGCATCCGGCAGATAGACTTTTTTTACATGACGACCGGCGGCGTTTCGGTTGCCGATTTTGCAGGTCTTATCATTTATCTGCTGCTGACGCTGCTGGTGGCGGTGGTGGCGCTGGCGGTGGGCCGGCGCGGCATGTGCCACACCCTGTGCTGGATGGCCCCGTTTATGGTGCTGGGCACCCGGCTGAAAAACCTGCTGCACCTGCCCGGCCTGCGGCTGAAGGCAGAGCCCGACGCCTGCATTCAGTGTGGCAAATGCACCGCCGGCTGCCCGATGAGCCTGCCGGTGGCCGAAATGGTCAAGGCGGGGCAGATGCAAAACGACGAGTGCATTTTGTGCGGCAACTGTGCCGATGTCTGCCCCAAAAGCGCCGTTCATCTGGGCTTTGGCCGCTAAGCACCCCTACATTATTAACGGGCCCCCGGCAAGCATGCTTGCCGGGGGCCCGCTTTTTTTATTCGTTACACCTTCGGCTCCTTTGGTGCCAGTTCACCCAGCAAATCCCCCACGTGCCGCTGTTCAAAAAACAAATCGCGGTTCGTAAGCACCACCACCACTGCCGCCAGGGCAATCACGGCGGTCTCGATGCATTTTGTCTTTGGCGTCATCGCAATTTTCTCTTGAAAAAAGTTGACGAACAGGTGAAACAAAATACTGGCCAGCATGCTGCGGTTATTTTTTACATAGACCCAGGTCGTCAAAAAGCCCAGCGGCATCACGCTGATGAGAAAGTTGAGCACATAGCTGGTGCCCAGCGCCGCAAGGCCCGCGTGGTAAGTGCCGGGGATCCAAAACAGCGGCAGGTGCCACAGCGCCCAAATGGCGCCAAACCACAGCGATTCGCAAAACCAGCTGCAGCGCGAGGCAATCGCGTCCTCGCCATAGCCACGCCAGCCAAGCTCCTCAATCACCGAGGCCAGCAGGATGGTGAGCAGTGCCGAGCTGCCGCGGATGGAAAACGAAAACCCTTCGCTGAACGCGAACTGCGACAGCCGGCCGCCAAACGGCACCGACAATACAATAGAAACCGCGACGATCAGCCCAAAGCCCAGCACCGCGACGGGCAGTGTCCAAAGCCTCAGCCTTGCAAACCCGCCCAGTTTGCGCTTAAAATCGCGCCGCAGGGTGGCACTGCGCGAAGTGAGCACAAATACCACCGCCAAGGCGGGCGGCACCAGCAGGCCCAAAAACATCAAAACCATGGCAAGGGCATTGTCCTTTGTCAGTGCGGCTGCCACCCAAAACAGCCACGTAAAACCAAACACCAACAGGTAAAATTGCACCGGGCGGTAGCGGTATGGCACCGCGGGCGGGGGGTTCTTTTTCATAACAGGCCTCCAATTCGTTTTGCTGTGTACAGCATGGCATACCCCCGCAAAAAACGCCAGCAACCGCCCGTTTCTTTTCGCTTTTTAGGTGGCTACGCTTCGTGGCGCACGGTATAACACCCGGTTCAGCGGCCCGCCTTACGGGTAGGCCTCTGGACCATAAAACGGCCCTTGCATACGCGGCGGCACCAGTGGTTTACCCCTCGTCATACCGAAAGGTCTTGACGGCAAGCAGCAGGGCGACCGCCGCAACCAGCACCACCATCCCCACATTGGCCGCATAGCTGCCCCAGCTTTGGGCGGCCGCGGCGCGCAGCGCGCTGACAAACCATTGCAGCGGGTTTAACCGGCTGATGGTCTGCACAAACTGCGGGGCGCCTTGCAGCGAATAAAAGGCATCGCTGGCAAACAGCAGCGGCAACGTGATAAAGTTATTTATGATGCTGACACTGTTTTCGGTGCGGCCCACGCTGGCCACAACAAAGCTGAAAAACACCCCGCCCAGTGCCGCAAACAGCACGGCGGGCACTATGGCGATAACGGCCACCGGCGCAAGGCCCACCCCCAGCGCCAGCATGCCGCAAACCAACACCAGGCCCGCACTGCACAGCGCAATCAGCACCCACGCCGTGGCACTGCTGCACACATAGGCCCAAAGCGGCATTGGCGTAACTTTAAGCAGACGGTACACCCCGCGGCGGCGCTGGTGCAGCACGGCAAATGACGTGGTGGTGAGGGTATAAAACAACACACTGGCAGCCACCATACCGGTTAAAATGCGCAGCGGGTACTGCGGCGCTTTGACAAACAGGCCCAGCCCAATCGCGCCCGCCACCGGTACCAGCAGCGACCACAATATTAAAAACGGGTCGCGGGTCGCAGATCGAAAGGTCAGCTTTACAATCGTGTTCATTGCGCTATCTCCTCCTCTTTATCGGTCAGCTCGAAATAAAATTCGTCCAGCGTCGCGCAGCCGTTTTGTGCCAGCAGCTCTGCCGGGGCCCCTTGCGCGGCAATACGCCCGCCGTGCAATACCACCATGCGGTCGGCAATACGGGCCACCTCCTCCATGTCGTGCGAGGTAAATAGCACCGCCGTACCCGCTTTGGCAAGCTGCTTAATCATGGTGCGCACCTCGTGCCGGGCACGCGGGTCCAGCCCGGCGGCGGGCTCGTCCAGCACAATTAAATCCGGCTGGTGAATGGTCGTCACCGCAATGGCAAGCCGTTTTTGCTGCCCGCCCTAAAGCCGGGCCGCGCGGGTGGCCCCCGCCTGCCCCAGCCCGCACCGCTGCAAGGTGTCTGCAATCTGCTGTGGCCCAAGCGGGGTGCGGTACAGCGCCGCAAACAGCCGCAGGTTTTCCTCTGCGGTATAGCCCTCAAAAAACGGGGTCGCCTGCAGCTGCACCCCCACATGGGCGCGGTAATCCTGCCGCCAGCGCACCACTTCGCCTTCATCCGGCGTTTCAATGCCCAGCAGCATGGCAAGCGTTGTCGACTTGCCCGCCCCGTTTGCACCAATCATCGCCAAAATTTCCCCCTGCCGAATCTCCATACTCAACTCGTTTACGACCTTGCGGCCGCCAAACTGCTTGCTGATTTTATTTGCCCTGATAAGCTCCATCTTGTCCTCCCTTAGTTTTTTCGTTGCCGGCCCGTGTGTTTGTGCCTGCCCCAGTGTGCCACTGCCGGGCGCGCCGTACCAGCAACCGGGGTTGTCAGCTGCGCTTTTTGCCTGCTACGCTTTGTGGCAAGGCACAAAGTAACCTGTCGTTTTTTGTTCTACGTTGTTTATTCAATGTTGACTATAAGGGTAAAAGAAGTTCCCCCTTTTCGGGGGAGCACTGATAGCGGCGGTTTAACCCTCGTTTTCCAGCAGGCGCAGCGCATCCTCTACAAACTGCTGTTGCTGGCGCACCACGGTAAACATGTGGTCCATAATCAGCCGCACCAGCGGGGGGATGTTGTGCTGCATCGCGTCGTCCTTTGCCCGCAGCCCGCGCTCTACCGCCTCGTACTCGCGCTGCAGCGCGGCACCTTGCAGCCGCAACGCCTCACAGCACTGGGCCGCCGGCAGCTTGTCACAAAAAGACAGCGCCGAATAAACGGTGGACGGGTACAGCGGCGGCGGGGTTTTCAGCGCGTCGTACAGCAGGGTCTGCAAATACTGCCGCCCGGCCGGGGTGATGGCATAAATGGCCTTTTGCCGGTGGCCGGTCTGCTCCATACTCGAGACCTCTACCACGCCCTCCTGCTCCATTTTTTTCAGCGCGTGGTAAATCGAGCCGATCAGCACGCCGCCCCAGCGCTCGGCGTCGGTCATCTGCAATGCCTGCTGGATGTCATAGCCCGACATCGGCTGTGCGTCCAACATGCCAAGTACCAAAAGCCTCGTCATCAACCCGCCCCCTTGTTTTATAATCAACGTTGAGTATTATATCATTGAGTAAAATTGCTGTCAACCCCATTTGCAATGCGGACCATTAAAAATAAGGGTCCATCAGCACGTGCACCCACGCGGGTACCGTGGCGTCGTGCCGGTCAAACGCGGGGAAATACGGCTTGATGTCCAGCACGGGGGTGCCGTCGATCGCATCCAGCCCGCGCACGGTAAGTACCGTTTCTTCCACCGAGACAATCTCCACCGCCGTCACCCCAATGGGGCAGGGCCGGTCTTTGGTGCGCTGTGCAAAAATGCCCACCGGGGCAAGCTCTGCCCTGCCCTGCGGGCGGCGGCAAAGGTGCTTTTCTGTTTCGTAATGGGCTTCGTGCAGCCAGCACAGCACCAGCGCATGCGAAAACTCGCCAAGGCCAAGCAGCCCGCCCGCATATTCCGGTTGCAGCACAATGCGGCTGACCTGCTGCCCCCAGCCGGTGTCTCTTTTTTCAGTCACTGCGTTTTTTACGGTGCCGATCGGTTCAAATTCAGCAGTCATACAAAGCCCCTTTTCCCCCGCGCAATGGCGGCGTTTTGGTTGCAGTATAACACAATTTTTGCCCTGCCGCCAGCACACCGGCACTGGGCAGCGCGCGGCGTTTGTAGTACAATGAAAAAAATTACTCTTATGATAAAGGAGCTGTTTTATGGACACTCTATTGCTGGAAGAGATGACCTGGCCCGAAATTCGCGACGCACTGCAAAACGGCATGCGCACCGTGGTGGTGTGCGCGGCATCAATTGAACAGCACGGCCCCCACCTTGCCGAGCGCACCGACACCACGCTGGGCTATGCCGAGGCCGAAGCGCTGGCCCGGCGCCTTGGCAACGCGCTGGTGGCGCCGGTCATTCGCCCCGGGCTTTCGGCCCACCATATGGTGTTGCCGGGCACCGTGACCCTGCGCCCAGAGGTGTTTCGCGGCGTGGTGGAGGATTATATCTCCAGCTATGTGCGGCACGGGTTTACCACGATTGTGCTGATCTCATCCCACGGGGGCAACTTTGACGTGCTGGAGGAGGTCGCAGCCGCCGCGGCACCCCAGTACCCCGATGTCAAAATTGTCACCGGCCCGTCGATTGAAGATTTGATGGCCCTGTTTACCAAAGCCGAACAGCAGGAGGGGCTGGAGCCCACCGCCTGCGGCGGCCACGCGTGTGATTTTGAAACGTCGGTCATGCTGCACATCGCACCGCAGCAGGTGCGCCCCGGCCGCGCCCAGCGCGGGTTTATGGGCCCCGTTACCAAAGAGGTGGTAACCAATATGTTTGAAAAAGGGGTGCTTGCCGTAAGCGAAATTGGCGTACTGGGCGACCCCACCCACGCCGACGCGGCACGCGGCGCGCGCTACCACGAAGCGATGGTCGATTTACTGGAAACAACGGTGCGCAAAAAGCTGGGCCGGTAACGGGATCTTTCAGCTATTCCGGTATGCGGTATTTGCTTTTTTGCGGCGGCCCATATGCAGACAGCCCTTGCCGTTTGTACCCGCTGCCGGCTAAACCCAATGCAGCAGTTTACAGCGGGCAGTGGGCAAATTTAACAAACCCTCGTGGTGTTTTAACACCATGGGGGTTTTGTGTAAAAACAGCCGAACAGGTTGTAATACCGGTACAGTGTGGTAAAATAAAGCTATGCACTAAAATGGTAAAAAACGGCGAATGTGACAAAAGGGGGAGACTGGGATGATCCCAAACCAATGGTACGGCATTTTGGCATCGAAACAGGTAAAACGCGGGCAGGTCGTTGGGGCGGTGCGCTGTGGGCTGCGCCTTGCGCTGTTTCGCGCAAAAGATGGCACACTGGGCTGTGTAGAGGACCTTTGCCCCCACCGGGGCGCGGCGCTGAGCTGCGGTAAGCTGACCGAGGGCGGCTTGCAGTGCCCGTTTCACGGCTTGCAGTTTTTACCGGACGGCAAGTGCAGCTTTGTGCCGGCGCTGGGCAAGGCGTCCACCGAGGACCTTACGCGGTTTCATGTGCGCAGCTACCCCGTGCGGGAGGCGCACGGCATGATCTATTTGTGGTATGGCGAGGGCGAGCCGGATTTAGCCGCGCCGCTGCCGTTTTTTGATGAATATATTGACGCAGGGTTTTCGCGCAGCTTGTTTTGGGACCACTGGAACGGCCATTACTCGCGCTGCATTGAAAATCAGCTGGACGTGGTGCATCTGCCGTTTGTACACCACAACACAATAGGCCGCGGGCATAAAACGGTGGTGAACGGCCCGGCGGTTTTAATGGAATATGACTTTTTGCGCACCAGCGCGGATAATGCGCAGGACGTGGGCCAGGCACCAAAGCCGCCGGAGGAATGCGCGGTGGGCGAGACGTTGTTTTTGGGCTTTCGCTTCCCCAATGTGTGGATGAACCACATTGCGCCGGGGTATAAGCTGGTGATCTTTTTTGCGCCGGTGGACGAAGAAAACACCGTGCTTTATATTTTTACCTATACTAAATTTACACCGCTGCGTGCGTTAAACCGCATTGCGGCGTGGGCCAGCAAGCCCATGGCCTATATCATCGAGCGGCAAGACCGCCGGGTGGTCACCACCCAGCGGCCCAAACCGTCCAGCTTTTTTGGCAAAGAACAGCTGCTCGTGGGCGACCGGCCCATCGTGCTTTACCGCAAGCGGCGCGATGAGTTGCAGCGCGCGGCAGAGCAAAAACAACCTTAGCCGCAGGGCACGCGCCCGCTGCGGCAACCGGAAAGGGGGCAATGCAGATGGCAATACAGGTGGGGTATGCCTGCCTTGCACTGGGGGTGCCGGGCAGTGCGCAAAAAAGCTGTACGTTGCGCACCGCCACCCCGCAAAAGCTGTGCGAGGTAATTGGCGCAAACCTTGCCGCTTTGCAGCAGTTGGTGTGGTATAATGCTGCAAACGGTATCAAGGTATTCCGCATCAGCTCCGACCTCATCCCGTTTGGCAGCAGCCCGGCCAACACCCTGCCGTGGCAGCAGCAGTTTGCCGCGCAATTTGCGCAGCTGGCCAGTGAGATTGCCAAGGCGGGGCTGCGGGTGTCGATGCACCCGGGGCAGTATACCGTGCTCAATTCACCGGATGAAACGGTGGTGGCTAACGCCATTGCCGACCTTGACTACCACGAAACGATGTTGCGGCTGCTGGGCGCCGGCACCGAAAGCAAGCTGGTGCTGCATGTTGGCGGCGTGTACGGCGACAAAGTGGCCGCATTGGCGCGGTTTCGCCAAAATTTTGCGCGCCTTTCCCCCGCGGTGCGCAGCCGCCTTGTACTGGAAAACGACGAGCGCTGTTACCACATTGCCGATGTGCTGGCACTGGCGCAGGCGGTGGGGGTGCCCGCGGTGTTCGACAACCTGCACCACGCCATCAACCCGCCGCCGGGCCCCCCGCAGCCGGATGCCGTGTGGGTGGCACGCTGTGCAAAAACGTGGGGCAACGCGGACGGGCGACAAAAAATCCACTATTCGCAGCAAAGCCCCGGCGGCAGGCCGGGGGCACATTCGGCCACCATTGAGCTGGGCGAATTTTTAAACTTTTGCGCCCCGCTGGCCGACACCCCGCTTGACATTATGCTGGAAGTAAAAGACAAAAACATCTCGGCGCTCAAATGCCGCGCCGGGCTGTTGAGCGCCCCCGGCCCTGCCCCGCTGGAGCGGGAATGGGCGCGGTATAAATACGCGGTGCTAGAGCATGACCCCGCCGCCTATGCCGCGGTGCGCGCGCTGCTGAAAGACAAGCAGCAGTACCCGGTGCGGCAGTTTTATGCGCTGGTTGACGCCGCGCTGGCAAAACCGGTGATGCCAAACAATGCAAACAATGCCGCGCTGCATGTGTGGGGCTATTTTAAGCAAAACGCCCCGCCGCCAGAGCGCCGCCGTTTTTTTGCCGCGCTTAAGCGTTATGGGGCGGGCAAGGCGGGCCTTGCGCCGGTGAAAAACAGCCTGCTGCGTCTGGCAGAGCAGGCTGGCGAAACTTATTTACTGCAATCGTATTACTTTATATAAAAAAGCGGCGGGCACCGCCGCACAGGGGGATATTTTTCATGCAAACGACACTGCGGCCGTGGCGGCCAGAAGATGCCGCAGAGCTTGCGGCAGCGCTCGACAACCCTAAAATTCACGCCAACCTGCGCGACGGCTTGCCCCTGCCGTATACCAAGGCGGACGCCGCCGCGTTTATCAGCGCGATGCTGGCGGCAGAACAAGACAGCCAGTACACCTGGGCCATTGTGGCAGACGGGCACGTTGCGGGCAGCATTGGCCTCTTCCGCGGGGGCAATATCCACCGGTGCACGGCCGAAATGGGGTATTATGTGGCAGAGCCGTACTGGGGCAAAGGGGTTGCCACGCAGGCGGTTAGCGCTGCCTGCGCGTTTGCCTTTGCCAGCACCGACCTGTTGCGGGTGTATGCCGAGCCATTTAGCGACAATGCCGCCTCGCGCCGGGTATTAGAGAAGGCGGGGTTTGTGCTGGAGGGTATTTTGCGCAGCAATGCAATCAAAAACGGCGCAGTGCGCGACATGTGTATGTATGCGCGCGTACGCCGTTCGATACAAGAAGGTTAAAAACCAAGAAAGGGGGAGAGAGTTTGCTGAGTATTACACCAGCAACCGCACAGGATGCCGACGAGGTATACCATTTTATTACCGCGCTGGAGGGAGAACCGGTGGACCGGCGGGCGTTTGACCGCATTTACCGGGCCAACCTGCGCGCGGCAGCGGTGTTTTCGTTTGTGGCCCATAGGGGCCAGCAGGCGGTGGGGTTTGTCAGCGTGTATACGCAAAACCTGTTGCACCACGGGGGCAAGGTGGCAGAGGTACAAGAGCTGTTTGTGCTGCCGGGCGAGCGTGGCAACGGCGTGGGCAGCGCATTATTTGACGCCGCCAAAAAGGCGGCCGCCGCAAAAGGGTGTTTGCAGCTTGAAGTCAGCTGCCGCCAAAGCAGGCTGTACAGCCACCGTTTTTATGAGAAACATGGCATGCAAAACACCCACTATAAATTTACATTGCCGCTGTAGCACGGGCAGAAAAGGGGGGCTTTGATGCAAACACTGATGGTGTTTTTAGAGGGAACAGCCTTTAACACAAAGCCTCTGGCGCTGTGCAGTGCCCGCCACGCATACACACCTATTGGCGGGGCCGTGCAAAAAATCAACCGCTGGCACGGGCAGTACACGGTGGTGCTGTGCACCTACCGCCGTTGGCGCACTGGCCTTGTGCGCCGTGCGCTGCGGCAGTACGGGGTGCAGTATGCGGTGTTAGAGCACCGCCGCCGTGGGGAGCAGTATGCCGATGTGGTGCTGCGGGTGCACCCGGATATTTTGGTAGAGGACGATTGCAGCAGCATTGGCGGCGCGGCCGAAATGTGCGTGACAAAGCTGCCACAAAACGAGCGAGAGAGGATTCGCTCCATCGTTGTGCCGGAATTTGGCGGCATTGACGGGGTGCTTTTATAAAAAAAGAGCAAGGGCCCCGTGCAATTTTTGCACGGGGCCCTTGCTGGCGCGCCATAGCGCGTTTAAGTTTTAAAAAAGTCGCAATCAAGTATTTTGTGGTACCAGCTGCACACCAAACCCACGCCGCAGGTACGGCAGGTAGGGCAGCGCCTCGGCACACAAATGGCCCGCAAGGTTCACACGGGCATCGGCCGGCAGCGGGCGGCGGGCAATTTCAACTTCGCCCGCATAGCGCAAATAGTCGCTGTTAGCCACTAAAATATCCCCCGGCTGCCGCGCGGCGGCGCATTGCGGGCAAAGCACGGCGGGGTTTGGCGGTGCAAGCCGGCGCGACTCTACCGAGCGAAACACATACTCGCTTGAATCCGGCCGGTCGTGGTGCACCGGCCCCGCAAGGTACGCATACCCCGGTGCCAGCACTGCCGGCAGCCGCACAAACCCGGCGCCAAGGTCTGCCCAAGCCTGCCAGGTGGCCTTTTGCAGGTCAATATCCCCCACCAGTACGGTGTCACAATCGGCCTGCGCCCACAGTTGCAGCGCGTTTAAAACAACGTTTTTGCCGCTGCGGTGCGCTTCTACCGTGGGCAGACCCTGCCGCAGCGGGCCGCGCAGCGCGTGGTCACCGGCCACAAACGCCATCGTGCGAAACCCGTGGCTTTTCAGCTGCCGGTTGATGCGGCCCACTTCGCCGAGCGAAAGCCCCGTCCACGGCTTTGGGTAAAAGTTGTGGCAGGCGGTAAAGCGGGTCAGGTCGGCCCCGGCGCGCTGCCACCCCTCAATCTCCTGCGGTGTGACGGTGGACGCATTAAACACAATTTGAAATTCGCGCGAAAACGCGGCGACCTGCTGCGCGCAAAACCCGTCGTCCAGCCGCAGTGCGGTGATGCCCCAGCGCTGCAACTCGTACAGCGAGTTACAGCCAAGGCCCGCGGCGGTGTCTGCCCCCACGTCCACAATCAGCGGGATGCCGTGCTGTTTACAGGCCCTCAGCAACCCCAGCGCAGCCGCCTTTCTCTCGCCGCCCACTTCCTCCGGGATTTGCAGCGAGGTAAACGCGCAGCGCACGCCCGCGGCAGGCACCCCGCAAACAGGCGTTTTGCGGTAACATGGTTTGCAAACCCGCACAAAAGCGCAAAATTGGTTGTGAAACTGGGCAAAAATGATTTGCCTTTCATAAGAAAAGTGATGAATTTTGCCCGGGGCTATTGAGTTTTTGCAAAGTGCGTGCTATTGTGAAGGCACAGAAATGAAAGCGCTTTCATTTCTGCCCGTCTTCACCGTTTGAAACCGAAAGGCCAGGTTAGGGCCTGACGAATAGGAATTTTTTATCCCTTGAAATGAAAGCGCTTTCATTTTGAGCTGAGGTGAAGATGATGTCGACATTGAACGATGTGGCCAAAACAGCGGGGGTGTCTCCCGTCACCGTTTCCCGGGTCATCAATACGCCGAGCCTTGTTCGGGATGAGACGCTGGACCGGGTCAAAAAAGCGATGGCGGAGCTGCATTATATCCCCAATGTTGCCGCAAAAAACCTCGTTACCCGCCGCAGCAGTGTGATTGATGTATTTGTGCCGGAAAACATTGATTTAAGCAACCCGTTTGTCATGCATCTGCTTGCGGGCATCAGCGAGGAGCTCAGCGCGCATATGTACTCTTTTCTCATCCTGCGCAACCGCAAGCGCGAACACCTGTGTGACGGCTATATCGTGACGGGGCTTTTGAAAGACGAGATTCGCGATTTTGAGCGATATGCCGCCGAGCGCAACCGCCCGGTTGCCCTGTTTGGGCACACCGACCTGCCCGATGTGGACTGTATCGATGTGGACAATATCGCCGGGGGGGCCATGGCCGCGGAGCATTTGATCGCGCAGGGGCACCGCCGCATCGCGATGATCAATGTATCGGAAAACAAAGATTACACCATCGACCGCTTGGCGGGGTACCGCAATGCCTTAAAAGCCCATGGGCTGAATGCAGATGACGCGCTGGTGGTGTACGGCAAAAACAGTGTGGCGGGCGGCGGCGAAGCAGCGCGGCAGCTGCTTGCACAGGGCGGGTTTACCGCCATCTTCTGCGCGACGGATACCATGGCAATCGGCGCGGCGGCTGCCATTGCAGAGGCCGGGTTTAAAATCCCGGGCGATATTTCGCTGGTGGGGTTTGACGGGCTGGGGCATCAACTGCTGGTCACCCCGCGGGTGACCAGTGTGCAACAGCCGGTTTACCAAATTGGACGCATGTTGGCCGAAACACTGATTTGCCGCCTTGAAGGAGGCAGCGGCCAAAAGATGAGCCGCCTCGTCGCCCCGATTTTGTTTGAGGGCGAATCGGTGGCGCAGTGCAACTAAAATGAAATCGATGATCAAAAACAAGCTGATAAAAACAGGAGGAAATAGGATGAAAAAGTTTTTAGCTCTCTTGCTGGCAACGGCAATGGCCTTTTCTCTCGCCGCGTGCGGCTCTTCCTCGTCCGGTACGAGCACCGTGGCTTCCACCGCCGCAAGCTCGTCATCCGCCACGCCGGAGGAGTTATCCGGGACGATTGAAATCTGGTCGTCCGGTGAGGAACTTGGGCGGTTTGTCGAAGGGTTCAACAAGGTTTACCCGAACGTCAAAGTCAATATCACCGTGGTACCCAATGCGGATTTTATCGCCAAGCTGACGCCGGTGCTTTCAAGTGGCCAGGGCGTGCCGGATATTTTTACCGGCGAATCCGACTATGTGAAATACCTCGTCGAATCTGGTTATTGGGATGATCTGCGCACAGACCCCTATGATGTTGAACAGTATACCGGCGATATTTGGGATTATGTCACCAGCGTTGGCACCGATACCTCCGGTGCGGTGCGGGCACTTAGCTGGCAGGCCTCCCCGGGCTCGATTATGTATCGCCGCGACATGGCCAAAGAGGTGCTGGGCACCGATGACCCCAATGAGGTCGGCGCCATGCTGTCCAGCAACGACGCGATGCTGGATGTGGCCGCAAAACTAAAAGAAAAAGGCATCAAAATGTTTGCAAGCTGGCAGGATATCATGAACATGCAATTTTCCAACCGCAAGCAGCCGTGGGTCGTTGACAACAAGCTGGTCATCGACGATTCGATGCTCTCCTTTATGGATATGGCAAAAACAATTGCAGAGAACGGCTATGATTTGAACGTGGACCCCTGGGCACCGGAGTGGAGCGCCGCGGTGGAGAGCAAGGATACCTTCTGCTATGTACTGCCGTCGTGGGGCTACCAGTTTGTTGTCAAGCCGGCTGCCGACACCACAAAAGGCCAGTGGGCGATGTGCCAGGGCCCGGTGCCCTATGTCAAGGGCGGTACCTGGCTGGGCATTTACAAAGACAGCCCCAATAAGCAACTGGCGTGGGCATTTATGAAATACTGCTGCTGCGACAGTGAGGCCCAGCAGGCCTATGCCAAAGAATATGGCGAGTATGTTTCGCTGAAATCTGCGGACAAAGCGCTGGCAGAGGGCGCGGGCGAAGAAGTACTTGGCGGGCAAAACCCGTTTGCGTTCTATAACGAGCAGATGACGAAAATCCCAAGCGACCTGATGACGACCTATGATGGACAAATCAACACGGCGTTCCTGTCGGCGACCAAGGCCTATGCTGCCGGCCAGGTCAGCAAGGACGAAGCCATCAAGACATTTAAAGAGGATGTGGCTACCGCCTACCCGGATCTCACAGTAGAATAAGCCGCACGCAATAGGGCCGGCAGGCCGCAGGGTTTGCCGGCCATTTTTTTAGGAAGGGAAGATCACCATGGAGACAGCACACCACAGAAAAAGGCGTATGGACCGCGGGGCCTGGGGCTATTTGTTCGTTCTGCCGTTTTTTGTTGTTTTTCTCATTTTTGGGCTTTATCCCATTCTTTACACCCTGTTTCTCAGCTTTTATAAATGGGACGGTTTGGCCCCGGCGTCTGCGGTAGGCCTGCAAAATTTTGCCCGTTTGGCAACGGACAAAACCTTTTATTTATCGGTGTTCAATACCTTCCGCATCTGGGTCGTCAACTTCATCCCGCAAATGTTGTCCGCCCTATTGCTGTCTGCAATTTTTACCTTCAACAAAATCCGCGGCATGAAGTTTTTCAGGGCGGCCTATTATTTGCCGAACCTCATTACGGCCGCCTCGGTCGGGCTGCTTTTTAATTTGTTTTTCAACGGCGACAAGTCGCTTGTAAACCATATTCTCGTTGCGCTCAAGATCCCCGGGGCACCGTTCTCGTTTTTTAACAGCGGGGCATTCACCTCGGGTCTTGTGTCCTATATCCAGTGGTGGATGTGGTTCGGCTATACCACGGTCATCATCATGGCGGGCATTACGGCAGTCGATACCTCTGTTTACGACGCGGCGCTGGTGGATGGCGCCACCAAGTGGCAGACTTATTGCCGCATTACGCTGCCGCTGATCCGGCCAACGCTGATTTACATGACGATCACCTCGATTATTGGCGGCATGCAGCTTTTTGACGTGCCGGCAACGCTGACCAACACCGCGGGTGACCCTGGCAAAGCGACCCTGACCACCGCGATGTACCTTTATAATCAGGGCTTTAAAAGCCATAATTACGGCTACGCCGCCGTTATTTCGGTGGGGCTGCTGTTAATCATTGCCCTGTTAAGTGCGCTTGCCTTTACGGCGATGCAGCGCAAAGGGGGTGCGTATGATGACTAAAAGCAAACAGTACGCGGGCAAAGCGCTAATTTATCTCTTTTTGGTTTTTCTGCTGGCGCTGTCAATCGTGCCGTTTTATCTCGTCATTGTCAACGCCACCCATTCCAGCTTTGACATCGTCACACGGCTGAACCTGCTGCCCGGCAAAAGCGTTGCGGACAACTATGCCACCATGCAGTCGCACGTCAATATCTGGCGCGGGTTTGCCAACAGCCTGCTGATCGCGGTGCCCTATACGGCGCTGACCGGCTACTTTGGTGCGCTGACCGCGTTTGGTTTTGCAAAATACCGGTTTCGCGGCAAAAAAATATTGTTTGCGCTGGTGCTGTTCTCCATGATGATCCCCGCGCAGGTGGGCATTATCGGGTTTTATCAGCTCAATTTAAAGCTTCATCTGCTCAACTCTTACCTGCCGTTTATCCTGCCCGGCATCGCAAACGCCACGGCCGTCTTTTTTTTGCGGGGCATCATCGCCCAAAGCATTCCCAATTCGATGCTGGAGGCGGCGCGGCTGGAGGGCTGCTCGGAAATTGGCACGTTCAACCGCATTGTGCTGCCCTGCGTGATGCCCGGTGTCGCGACGATGTGTATTTTTAATTTTGTGGCGAGCTGGAACAACTATATGGGGCCGCTGATTATTATGAGCGACAGCAAAATGTACACGCTGCCGGTGATGATTGCGGCCATCAAGGGGCTGTATTTGAGCAATTACGGGGCCATGTATCTGGCCATTGCCATTTCGGTCGTGCCCATCATTGTTGTTTACAGCATCTTTTCAAGGTACATCATCAACGGCCTGACCGCGGGCGCAGAAAAATAAGGTGGGTGGAATATGAAAAAAGTGGAATGGCGCTATTCGACCGAAAAAGCCGGTTGGCAGGTGGGGGATAAGTGGGAGCTGACAGACCGCCCCCCCGACCTTTGGCTGGACGGCCGCGAATACCAGCGGATGCACGGCTTTGGCGCGTGTTTTAACGAGCTGGGCTATCAGGCGCTGCTGTGCTTAGGCAAAGAGCAGCAGGAAGCCCTTTTACAGCAACTGTTTCAGCCGTCGGCCGAGGGTTGCAATTTTAACTTCTGCCGCCTGCCCATTGGCGCGAATGACTATGCGAAAGACTGGTACAGCCTGGATGAGACGGCGGGCGATTATGAGCTGCGGCATTTTTCGGTTGCGCGGGATGAACAGGGTTTGATCCCTTATGTGAAGCGCGCGCAGCAGTATGCGCCACAGCTTGGCCTGTTTGCCTCCCCGTGGAGCCCGCCCGCATGGATGAAAGACCCGCCGGTATACAACTGGGGCAAGCTGGTCTGGGACGAGCGCAACCTCACCGCGTATGCGAATTACTTTGTAAAGTATGTCAAAAGCTATGCGCAGCGGGGCATTCGCATCAATCAGGTGCATGTGCAAAACGAACCGGTGGCAAACCAGAAATTTCCCTCCTGCATGTGGACGGGCGCTGAACTGAGAGATTTTATCCGGGATTATTTGGGCCCGGTGTTTGAGCGGGCGGGCCTTGATACCGAGATTTGGCTTGGCACCATCAATGCGCCCGGCTGCGACTACCGCCGGTTGATTTTTGACAAGTGGGCGACAGAGGATTACGACTACTTTGCCAACGTCGCCTTACAGGATGACGCGGCGCGCCGCTATATCTCCGGTGTCAGCTACCAGTGGGGCGGAAAAATTGCAATACAGCGCACGTTTGAGAGCTGGTGGCCCGAAATTCGCCTAATGCAATCAGAAAATGAATGCGGGTTTGGGGACAATACCTGGGAGTATGCAAAGTACGTGTGGACAATGCTGAAGCATTACATCGGCAATGGGGCCGAAAGTTATCTGTATTGGAATATGATCCTGAAGCCGGAGGGCCGCAGCACCTGGGGGGACCCCCAAAATGCAATGGTCACAGTGGACCCGGTGGCAAGGGCTGTGGTGTATAACCCGGATTTTTATGTGATGAAACACTTTTCAAACCCCATTCGGCAAAATGCAGTACGGCTGGGGGCAGCCGGCCGGTTTGCGGCAGACAGCCTGATTTTCAGAAACCCGGACGGGTCTACGGTGCTGGAGCTGTTTAACCCATTTGAAACAGAAAAAACCGTGACGGTGGAACTGGACGGGCAGCGCTTCTCTTTTGTACTGCCTGGGGAGTCGTTTCACAGTATGGTTTTTCAAAAATAATAAAGGTGGCTATTACATGACAGGATATCTTGTTACGACAATAGAAAAGAACGGGTTGCCTGTCACGGTCAAAACTGATCTTGCCAGCGTTTCGGATCATGATGAGCAGGAGCTTCATCTCGTCAACCTGTACCCGCAGGTACAATACCAGAGCATCCTTGGGTTTGGCGGGGCAATCACAGAGGCGGTGGGGTTGGTGCTCAAGGCCATGCCGCCACAGCTTGCGCGGCAGGTGATAAGCGATTATTACGGGCCGTCGGGTATCGGGTATTCTTTGGTGCGCACCCACCTTGACAGCTGTGATTTTGCAAGTGGCAACTACTGCGCGATAGAGGAAAAAGACGAAACCCTCTCCACGTTTTCTCTGCGTCATGACGAGGAAAACATCATCCCGTATATCAAAATGGCCGAGAGTGCGTTTGGTGCGCCCCTGCCGGTCATGCTGTCCCCCTGGTCGCCGCCGGCTTTTATGAAAACAAACGGCAGCCGCAACGGCGGCGGGAAGCTTCTTTCAAAGTATGCCCCCCTGTGGGCAAAGTACATCTGTAAATACGTGCAGGAATACCAAAAAAGGGGAATGAAGGTCACACGGCTGTCGGTGCAAAACGAGCCCAATGCCGTGCAACTGTGGGACAGCTGCCTTTACACGGCAGAAGAAGAAAAAGCGTTTTTGCAAAACCATTTATACCCCGCGCTGGTGGAACACGGGCTTTCAGGGGTACAGCTTTTTATCTGGGACCATAATAAGGAGCGCCTGTTTGAACGCGCTGAAATCTGCATCACGCCCGATACCGACAACATGATCTCCGGCATGGCATTTCACTGGTACAGCGGTGACCATTTTGATGCGGTGCGCCTTGTGAACGAAAAGTACCCCAATAAAGTGCTGGCGTTTTCAGAGGGGTGTATTGAGTACAGCCGGTTTGAAAAAGGCCAGGCCTTAAAGCACGCGCAGATGTACGCGCATGACATGATAGGAAATTTAAAAGCGGGCATGAATTTGTTTCTTGACTGGAATATCGTGTTAAACGAAAACGGCGGGCCCAATTATGCCCAAAATTACTGCGAGGCCCCGATAATATGCAATACCAAAACCGGGGAAGTGCTCCACAAGACCTCCTTTTACTATATTGCGCAGTTTAGCAAATATATCAAAAGCGGCGCAAAAAGAATTGCGACCACTTGCTATTCCGAAACGATCGAGGTGGTCGCCTTTGAAAATCCCGACCGCTCTGTTGCGGTGGTTTTGCTGAACAGAACAGAGGAGGATTTGCCGGTGACCCTGCGCATGAACGAAGAACTAATCGCTCTGCGCTGCCCCAAAAAATCCATCTCCACCGCAGTGTGGAACAGATAAAAAACAGGCAGCCGTTTGGCTGCCTGTTTTGCTTTTGGGGAGGATTTTAAAGTGACAGAAAAGGGTGCCGCCGCTTGGCCGGCCCCCTGCGGCAAACGGCAGGGCAGGGGCAGCCTAGCTGAGTGCGGCGCGGATGAACGCGAGAATGCCCGCTTCTACCGCCGCAATGTCGCCCTTTGCGGGGGCGGTGCCAAGGTAGATGTTCAGCCGCTCTTTGTAATAGCTCGACGAAAACGAAAACTGGTACATCATAAAAATATTGTCGATGCAGTAGGCGAAAACCCGCTCGTCCACATCGGCCCGCACAATGCCGCTTTGTTTGCCGCTGCGCAGCAGACCGCCCAAAATGGACGGGGTGATTTCTTCAATCTGGTCCGACAGCCGCACGGCCAGCGGCGAAAGCGCCTGGGTGGTAATGTCAAGATATAACTGGTTCAACAGCTCGTACCGGGTGGCAAATTCGCTGCAGGCGTGCAACATGCGGGCAACATAGTCGTACACGTCGGTGCTGTTCTTGGCAACGTCGTATAAAATTTCGGTCATCAAATCGTAGGCGTTGTTGACGATGGTCAAAAACAGGTCTTCTTTTGAGGCAAAATAGCTGTACAGTGCGCCGATGCTGATATGCGCCTGTTTTGCAATATCGTTGATGTTGGTCGCGCTGTACCCTTTGGTCGCAAATTGTTGCAGCGCAACCGACAGCACGGTTTGCCGCCGGGCCTCGGTCGTTTTGTCAAACGTGTCTTTGTGAAATTTTTCGGGCTTTTCGGGGGCTTGCTTGATTGCCATATTGCCACCTGTCCTCACGTGTTAAAAGTTGAATTAACTTTTATCATAGGGGCTGCCGCACGCTTTGTCAAATGCCGGGGGCGGGGGGTCAGTGCTGCTGGTTTAAACGTGATTCTTTGATGCGCAGCACAACCGGTAGCTCCAGCGCCGTCACGGCGACAATCAGCAGCATTGGCACCACCGGGGAACTGAAACCGTCGTTCAGCCGCTCAAATAGATACACGAACACGATGCCCGAAATTTGCCCCATCAGCAGAATAATGCCCAGCGACGTGCCCTCTTGAATGGGGTAAGCGACCTCGGACCCGTGCTGAAACAAAATTGGCGCGACCCCCATGATGGTGAAGCCCGCCAATGCCGCAATGCACAGCAGCAGCACAAACTGGTGCACGAATGCAAAGCCCAGATAAGCGGGAATCAGCAGAATGATGGAGCCCACAAAAAACGGGATGCGCACCCCGCGCTTGTCGGACGCGAGCGGCAGCAGCACGGCCCCCACCACCCCGGCCACCACAAATACGGCGCCGATGATACCCGCCTCGGCAGAGGTGATGCCGTGGGGCAGCAAAATGGATTCGAGCACGGTGAGCACCGTGTTAAAAATACCCATCGACACAAAGCAGACCAGCAGCACCAGCAAATACGCGCGGTTTTTAAACAGCTTTTTGATAGATGCGGCGCTGAAATCCTCTTTGATTGCCGCAGGGCCGGGGGGCAGCAGACGCGGCTTTTCGCGCGTCAGCACAATGCACAGCACGGCGCTCACCACGGCGATAATAGCAAATACCCACAGGGTATAGGGGATGCCGTTTTGTGCCGCCAGCACCGGCGAAAGCAGCATCGGGATGGCAAACCCCACATACTGCGCCATGGTTAAAATGCCCGCCGCGGTAGAGCGCTCGTTAAACGGAAACCAGTTTGCCGGCACCTTGGTGGAGATGTTCAGCAAAAACGGCTGGCCCACGGCGATAAAAAATTGCGCGATGAGCACGACGGTGAAGTTGTGCGCAAACGCCGCGCGCACCACGCTGAACACCGCGGTCAGCAGTGCGCCGGTAATGAGCGACGGGCGGTAACCAAACCGGTCGATGGCCCACGACGCGGGCAGAGAAAACACAATGAACATGATCATGTAGCTGATTGACAGCAGGTCGATGGAAAGGCTGCCGACCCCGTAAAACTGCTGTGCCATGCTGCTGATGGGTGCAAGTGACAGCCACATGATTTCGGTGGAGACGATCATTGGGAAGATGGAAAACAGAATGACCCACCGATATTTGGATACGCCGGTTGTTTGTTCCATGAAACTCCTCCTTTACAAAAAAGCACCGACAAAAAAGCGCCTTCGCTTTTTGCAGATGCTTTGTGGCGATAAACCTGCCACGGCGCCGTTGCCGTGACAGTTAGGGGAAGATTCCCCTGATTTTTTTGGCCTTTGCAATGCGGTTCAGCGCCACCATATATGCGCCCATGCGCATTGTGGCGGCGTGCTGGTTGGCAGCGGCCCACACCTCGTTAAACGCGCGGATCATAATTTTTTCCAGCATGCGGTTGATCTCTTCTTTGTCCCACATCAGTGACTGAATGTTTTGCACCCATTCAAAATAGGACACCACCACGCCGCCGGCGTTTGCCAGAATGTCGGGCACCACGCAGGCGCCGTTTTGCTCTAAAATGCGGTCGGCCTCCACGGTGGTGGGGCCGTTTGCAGCCTCTACCACCAACTTTGCGCGCACAGCGGCGGCATTTTTTTCGGTCAGCTGGTTTTCCAGCGCGGCGGGGATCAGCACGTCTACGTCGGCGGCAAGCAGCTCGTCGTTTGTGATATGCATGGCACCCGGCGCATCGTAGTCTTGCAGCAGGCGGCCTTTGCTTTCGGCCAAAAAGGCCAGCACGGCGGGCACGTTCAGCCCGTCTTTGCAAAAAACACCGCCGCTTACGTCGCTTAGCGCGGTGATGCGGCAGCCCTCGGCATGCAGCAGACCGGCGGTTACGCCGCCCACGTTGCCCATGCCCTGTATGGCCACCCGCGTGCCGTGTACCGGCAGCCCCAGCCGGTGCAGCACCTCTTTGGTAATGATGGTCACGCCCTGCCCGGTGGCTTCGTGCCGGCCCAGCGAGCCGCCCACCTCAATGGGTTTGCCGGTGACGATGCCCGGCACGGTGTAGCCTTTGAACATGCTGTAAGTGTCCATAATCCAGCCCATCACTTCGCTGTCGGTGCCAACGTCTGGCGCGGGGATGTCCCGCTCGGGGCCCAGCAGCGGCAGAATCATGGCGGTGAAGCGCCGGGTCAAATTTTCCAGCTCGTTTTTGGACAGGGTGGAAGGGTCGACCTTGACGCCGCCCTTGCCCCCGCCGTACGGGATATTGACGACGGCGCATTTCAAACTCATCCAGGCGGCCAGTGCGCGCACTTCGTCTAGGTTGACGTCCTGGTGGTAGCGTATGCCGCCCTTGCAGGGCCCGCGCGAGCTGGAGTGCTGCACCCGGTACCCTTCAAACACCCGCACGTCGCCGTTGTCCATTTTAACGGGGATGGAAACTTTCAATTCGCGCTCGGGGTACTTGAGGGCGATATAATCATTTTGCGCCATGCCCAAAAGCTCTGCGGCCTGCTCGAGTACCTTTAACATATTGTCATAGGGGTTGTAGACCTTACTCATAGGGGTTGGCTTCCTTTCCTGCGGGCGCTGTAAGGCCCGCGCCGCGCGTGCCGGCCCTACAGCGGGGTGCCCAGCACGCGAAAGGCCTTTTTATTTTTGTAGTACAGCGTTTTAAACAGTTTAAAGTTGCGGTCATGCACCGGCCGCACGGTGGGGTCGGGGTAGTAAATCTCGCACGGGCGAATCAGCCGGTCGGCTTCCTCCACACTGCCAAGCAAGCCTAGGCCCACCGCCACCACCACCGCGGCGCCAAGGGCGCCCACGTTTTGCGGGTTGTGCACGGTCTGCACCTCGCGCCCCAAAATGTTGGCAAGGGTCTGGCAGGTCACCGGCGCCAGCGCGCCGCCGCCCACAAAGCGGATGATGCGCGACGTGCGCACCTTTTTTTGCTGGGCTTCCAGTTGCCAGCGCAAATGGTAACAGATGCCCTCCACCACCGCGTGGATCAGATCCCGCTTGCCGGTCTCCAAACTGATGTTAAAAAACATGCCGTGGGCGTTCGGGTCTTCAAACGGGCAGCGGTTGCCGTGCAGCCACGGGGTGAAAATAACGCCGTGGCTGCCGGCGGGCACGTCTTTCGTCTCCTGTAACATAAAGTCGTACAGGCTTTCGTAAATGGTTTCCAGCGATTCGGTGACCGGCTGCTTTTTTAAATAGATGTTGATCTCGTCGAGCGCCAGGTGGTCTTTGACCCATTCAAGGCATTTGCCGGCGGTCTCCAGCTCGGCAAAATAGTTGTAGGTGTGCTCGTTTGCCCCGACGATCGACGCAATCATCGACGATAAGTCCGCCTTGCGCTTTTGCACCACGGTGGACACCCAGCCGGAAGTACCCGAATAGACATGGGTGCTGCCCACGGCCGAAGCCCCCGCGCCAATGCCAATCAGCGACGCGTCACCGCCGCCGCCAAACACCGGCGTGCCCGCCGCAAGGCCCAGCACTGCGGCGGCATTTGCCGTCAGCGGGCCCACCTGGTCGGTGCCGCGCAAAATGCGGGGCAAATGGTCCATGTTGATGCCAAACATCGCGCACATCTGCTTGCTAAAACAGTGCCGCCCGGGCCGGATGTCGTACAGCATCGTGCCAAAGGCACTGTCGCGGGTCATCACAAATTCGCCGGTGCATTGTAAAATCAAATACTCTTTGACATCCAGCCATTTGTGCACCCGCGCAAATACCTCCGGCTCGTTGTGTTTGACCCAGTTATACTTCCACACCGGGTCTTTTACGCTGCCTGCCACCGCGCCGGTGATGCGCAGCGAGCGCACCAGCTTGTGCACGTTCATGCCCGCCACGGTGATGCCGCGCGCAAGGCCCTCTTCAATTTCACGGGTGGCGCGCTGGTCCATATAGCTCATCGAGCGGCGCACCGGCACCCCGTCGCGGTCGACCAAAATCAGCCCCTGCATCTGCGAGCAGAACGACAGCCCGCGAATTTCGCCGGCAGGCACGCCGCTTTCTTCCATGACTTTTTTTGTGGTGATGCACATGGCCTGCCACAGCTCGGCGGGGTCCTGCTCGGCGCTGCCGTTTTGCCCGATGTATAAATGGTAGCCCGCCATTTCGGCGGCAATCAGCCGAAAGGTGTCGCTAATGTCGTACAGGCAGGTTTTGATGCCGGTCGTGCCGACATCGCAGGTGATGACATAGTTGCTCACAGCCCCTTCACCTCACAAAATCCGGCAGGCTCAGCCCTTGTTGGCGCTGATCTGCTTGGAGTATTTTTTTAAGTAGACGACGCGCATCAGCAGGCTGTCCACTTTGCTGATGGGGGTCACCTTGCCGAGCAGTGTGCCGCACAGCAGCGCTTTGCAGTTTTTTTCGACAATCATCTTCACCGCCGCGGCATCGCCGGCGGTGGCCCCGCAGCACAGTGCGCCGTGGTTGCCCAGCAGCACGGCCGACGCGTGTTTCAGTGCGCCTGCCACCTTGGCGGGCGGGCCGAACACGGTTTTCACCTGTGTGCCCACAATCTGCGCAAAATCGTCCAGCAGCGGGCGCAGCGTCAGGTTGGCCTGCGACACCGCAATAGCGTCCGGCGCGTCGCTGTGCAAAATATACTGAATGTCCGGGTTTGCCTTGTAAATGGCGTCGTGCAAAGCGGCCTCGGGCGGCAGGCCCGCGGGCAGACGCCCGGGGGCGACTTTCAACTGCTTGTCGCCGACCTGCAATAAAAACCCGTCCGCCGTGCGCTCACTGTTGCAGTAGGGCGGGGCAAAGTAATTGCTTTTGCCGCTGTGCGGCTTTGCCAGCATTGTCAGCGCGCACCGGCGCAGCTGGTCGTCGTCTGCCTGCGGCAGTTGCTTTTGCTGCAGGTACCGCGCCATGATGTAGTCACGGCAGGCCAGCTCTAAGTCGCTTGCTGCCAAAAAGGCCTCTTCTTCTGTTTTGCCAAAGCAAACCGCGCCGTGGTGCTTCATAATAATGGCGCCCCCGCCAGTGGTTTGCAGTGCGGTGCGGATGCTGCGCCGCAGCGTTTTAGTGCCGGGCAGCCCGTAGGCCGCACAGACCACGCTGGTGCCCAAAAGTGGGTGGCCGGCCCCCGGCGCAAACTGCGCCACGTCCGCCGCGCTTAGCACCGACGCGTATTCCTGATGGGTGTGAATCACAAATTGTACCTCGGGGTGATAGCGGTAAATCTCCGCGTGGATGCCCCGCTCGCCCGACGGCTTGATGTGCCCGGTATAGCTTAAATCGTCAATCGACACCGGCACAATGTCCGCGGCGGCGAGCGAAAGATAGTCCCGCCCGCTGGGGGTAATGACAAACTGTGTGTCGCTGATGCGGCAGCTGACATTGCCCCAGGTGCGGGCGATGAGCCCGGATTCCACCAGCCGCAGCCCGGCGGAGACCACCAGCTCTTTTGCCTGTTGTTCGGTCATGAAACGCCTCCCTTTCTGCCGCGGCGGCTTATTCCTGCGGTGTCACAACGCTGATATTTTGAAAAATCTTGTCAAAGCGGGTCAGCACGTCGTCAATCATCTCCGGCGTGTAGGCGGCACTGGTGTACAGCCGGCTGCCGGCCAGCGTCACAATGCCCTCGGCCATATAAGCGGCACCCATGTGCTCCATCTCTTTTTTGCGCAGCGAAGTCTGGCGCAACACTTCGGGGATGGTCCAGAATTTTAGCCAGTTCAGTGAATAGTGGGTCGTGCCCACCGTTTCAAGGTGGCAAACCGAGCCTTGGTTGAACGCGACGAACGGCAGGTCGTATTTTGCAATCAGCTTTTGCAGCCCGGCCGTCAGCAAATCGCCCATTTCGCCCGCTTTTTGCGCGGCGTTGGTGCGCTCAATTTCGCACAGCGTGTAATAGCCCGCCACACAGCTGATGGGGGTGGCCGCCATCGTGCCGCCAATCAATGCCTTTTTTTGTTTCGGGCCGCCCGCAATACCGGCAGACAAAAACCGCATGTACTCTTTTTTGCCGCCAAGGCCGCCCGCACCGGGGTAACCGCCCGCGACCACCTTGCCGAAGATGGTCAAATCGGGCTCGACACCAAAATAGCCCTGCGCCCCGGCAAGGCCCAGCCGAAAGCCGGTGACCACTTCGTCAAAAATCAGCAGTGCGCCGTATTTGCGGCACAACGCCTGTACGCCGGTGTTAAAGTCGTGGTCCACTGGGGTCGTGCCGCTCTCCGGGCCAATCGGCTCAATCATCACCGCCGCGGTGCCGCCGTGCAGTTGGTTGCGGCGCAGCTTGCGCTCAAGGTCTTTTAAATCGTTCGGGAAAAACTCCTGTGTGTGCTTAAAAATATAGCGGGGCACGCCATGTGCCTGTGTCCACTTTGAGCCGGGGATGCGAATGCCGTAGGCCAGCTGGTCGCTCCACCCGTGGTAGGCGCCGCCCATTTTGATAATATTTTTCTTTTTGGTGGCAAGGCGCGCCACGCGAATCGACGCCATGCAGGCCTCGGTGCCGGAGCCCAGCATGCGGAACATCTCGACCGACGGCATATTTTCGGCAATTTTTTTGGCCAGCTTATACTCAAACTCGTGAAACAGGCCGGTGCACGGGCCGCCGTCATTCAACAGCTCAATCACCTTGCTGCGCACTTCAATAGGGTTGCTGCCCAACACCGTGGGGCCGCCCGCCTGCAAAAAGTCATAATACTTGTTGCCGTCGATGTCGTACAAATACGCCCCCTCGGCTTTGGTGAACACCAGCGGAAACGGATAGTTAAACGCGAGGTTGTGCTGCACCCCACCGGGGATGATGGTCTTTGCCTCTTCAATCATCTCTTTCGATTTTGTACATTTTTTGGCGTAATAATTGTCCTCATACGCCCGCAGTGCGTCCTGCTTGATCGAGTAGATCGGCTTTGCGATCAGCTCATCCAGTTGCCGGTTGACGGCCCTTGCGTCAGGGTAGTGCGAGATTGAAAAACGAGTGTCCATAACTGCCTCCCATCATTGTTACAAAGAATAAGTGATTGCCCCATTTTTGCTATCGAGCGAACGCTCGCTCTACAATTTTGATAGTATCACCAGTTATTCCCAAAGTCAACAAATATTATGAGGAACATCAACAGAAAATATAAAAAACTGTAAAATTTGGCACAAAAAACCGCAAACGGCAGTTTGTTTGCAAAGCTTTGTGCCAAAATAAAATACAACTGTCCTTAAAATCAGGGCGAATTGCTTGATGCAAAAACAAAAAACGCGCCGCGGCATCCGCCGCAGCGCGTACAAATATAAAAAAGCCCGGCCGGGTTTCCCCGGCACGGGCAAAACTTGCGCGATGCCACAGAACAAAAAGGGCAAAGAGCAAAAGAGGGCAAAAGAAAAACAGGCCGCACGCACCCCGGCCAGTTGCCGGGTGGGCGGCGCGATGTTATAATCGTAAGTAGACCGCAAACAGGGTCTTCATGGCCCGTCAGGCGGCAGGGTGGCCGGCGGCTGCGCGCTCGGTAACGGCTTTGTCCCAAAACACCCCGGCCAGCACCAGCAAAATGCCCACGACCTTTAAAGGCTTTAACGTGCCGGTCAGCACGGCATCCAGCACAAGGCCGGTGCCCAGCTGGCCAATCAGCACCACCACGGTGGAATACGAAATGCGGGCCCGCGCCATACCGGCGAGTACGAGCACCATGGAAATCAGCCCAAACAGGCCGCCAAAAAAGTACAGCGGCGGCACCGCTGCCAAAAAGGCAAAGCTGTCGTGGCTGGCACCGGTGGCCAGCACAATGGCAAGTGAAATCACAGTGCCCTCAATGTAGTTGATCAGCGTGCCGTTGGCGGTGCCAAGCGCTTTTTTGGCCTGCAGGTTAATCATTTTGTTGATGATGTTCACCACGCCGTTGACAAAGGC
Organism: Bacillota bacterium; assembly: GCA_023460035.1. Classification (GTDB taxonomy): domain Bacteria; phylum Bacillota; class Clostridia; order Oscillospirales; family Ruminococcaceae; genus Pygmaiobacter. The sequence goes on along the minus strand of JAEWRN010000024.1, from coordinate 25,915 downwards.
CAGTACAACAAAAAACAGCATTTTAACACCACCCCTTTCACTGGTACAGCAGCAATAGCAGCCCTGTTAAAATTACCCCGTAGGCGGGCAGGCGCCGCGCCGAAAACCGCACCCTGGGCACGCCAAACCACCCGAAGTGGTCAATGACGGCCGAAATGACCAGCTGCCCGGTCAGCGACAGCGCCATCATGGCGGCGGCGCCCAGCGCGCGGGTGGTAAAGCTGCTGGTCACCACCAGTGCCACACCAAAAAAGCCCACGAAGTACACATACACCGGCGCGCCGCGCAGTCGCAGCTTTGCGCGGTGCAGCAGCTGCCACAACAGCAGCAGCACCATGCCGATGGCATGCACCAGCAAGCTGACCTCATACAGGTTTAAGTAGGCCGCCAGCTGCCCGTTCATGCTGACCATAAAGCCAAAGGATACACCGGCAAGCAATAACAGCAAAAAGCTCATGTCTGATTCTCCCTTTTTCGCGGGCAGTGATCAGCCCGTGCAGCCATTATGACACAAAGAAACCAAATTGACTATGACGGATGTCATGTTTTACCGATATGGTGCTGCGCGCGGCAGCAGGAGGGACCCCAGATGGAACAGGCAAATAGCAAAGAGTTTGAGCGCTTTTGGCGCGAAACACAGCTGGTGCGGGCAAATGTGTCAAACGAGACCTTTGCGCTGTTGCAGCCCTGTGTGTTCCATGCCGGTGAGTACCTGTACACCGAGAGCGAAGCCACCGACATGCTGTACCTGATGCTGGAGGGCAGCTGCAAGGTGTTTAAGCTGCTGGAAAACGGCAAAAGCCTGCTGCTTTGTTTGTATGACGACGTGCAGGTGCTGGGCGAGTTTGAGCTGTTCAGCGACCCGGTGGCCAAAAGCAATGTGCAGGCGCTGCGCGAGACCTACTGTTACGCGCTGCCGCTGGAAAAGTACCGTGCGCAGCTGCTGGCCGACAATTTATTTTTGCAGTTTGTGCTGCGCCAAACCTGTGCCAAGGTGCACCGCAACAACAACAATACCGCCCGCAACCTGCTGTACCCGCTGGAACAACGGCTGGCGGCGTATATTTTAAAAACGCAGGACGGCGGCCGGTTTTTTGCAAATTACACGATGCTGGCCGAATACCTGGGTTGCAGCCTGCGCCATTTGCTGCGCACGCTGCACACCTTTTGTACCCGCGGCCTGCTGCAAAAGGCGGCGCGCGGCTACCTGCTCAGCAATGCCGCCGGCCTGCAGGCACTGGCCAAAGAGCTGGAGTGGTAACGAAAGATTTGAATTTGTGTAATATGTCTGAAATATTGCCGCTATATTTGTAGCAACATACAAAGTATAGTATAATGGCTTTGTGCCCCCTGCCTTGCTGCGCAGGGGGGCAAAGACACCCTGTTTCCCCGCGACCCCCGCTTGCCCCGCCCCGCGCCCGCCGCCCTGCGAAAAAGAGCGTTCTGTTTGCCCGCGATGCCGGGAGGCGCAAATTGTATCTGGAGTGGTGGCAATGGCGGAATCGAACATGCACAAAACGCTTGCCGGGTTGAGCCGGCTGCGCTGGAGCGTGACCTACAAAGGCATTTTTGTTGGCTTTTTATCCGGCCTGCTGGGGGCGTTGTACCGGCTGGTCATTGAATTTGGCACCGAAAAAGCAATTGCGCTTTATGCCTATTTAAAGCAGCACCCGGTGCTGGTGACCGGCTGGCTGCTGGCCATTGCGGCGGCAAGTGCTTTGCTGTACCTGCTGATCCGGCTGGAGCCGTATGCCAAAAGCAGCGGCATCCCGCAGGTAGAAGGCGTTGTGCTGCTGGGCATGAAAATGCGCTGGTGGGCCATTTTGCCGGTGCGGTTTGCCGCGGGCTTTTTGGGCGCGCTGTTTGGCCTGTCGCTGGGGCGCGAGGGGCCGATGATTCAAATTGGTGCCTGCGGCGGGCAGGTGGTCGCAAAGGGGCTTGGCAAAAGCAAGCTCGAGGATAATTACCTCATCACGGCCGGTGCGTCGGCGGGCCTTTCCGGCGCGTTCAACGCCCCGCTGTCCGGTATTATTTTTGCACTCGAAGAGGTGCACCGCACCTTTTCGCCCAATATTTTAATCGCTTCCACCACGGCGGCTCTGACAGCCGACACGGTGTCAAAATACTTTTTTGGGCTGCGGCCGGTGCTCAGCTATGCCACTATACCCGAGCTGCCGATTACCGATTACGGCTGGCTGCTGCCGCTGGGGCTGTTGGCGGGGCTGGTGGGCGCGCTGACAAACCGCAGCCTGCTTGCGGCGGATACGCTGTACGGCAAGCTGCCCGAAAAGCTGCGCGCCGCGCTGGCCTTGCTGTTTGCTCTGCCCTGCGGGCTGCTGCTGCCGCAGGTGCTGGGCAGCGGGCAAAACCTGATTGAGCTGTCCGAAGAGGCGAAAACCGGCATATCGCTGCTGGCACTGTACCTTGTGTGCAAGCTGCTGTTCACCTGCACCAGCTTTGGCAGCGGGCTGCCCGGCGGCATTTTTATGCCAATCCTTGCCGTGGGCGCGCTGACCGGCAGCCTGTTTGGGCAGGCGCTGGGCGGGGTGCTGCCGGTAGAAAGCTATGTGCCGGTGTTTTGTGTGTGCGCCATGGCGGGCGCGATGTCCAGCGCGGTCAAAGCACCGGTGACCAGTATTTTGTTGATGGTTGAAATGACCGGCTCGCTGGTGCACCTGCTGCCGGTGGCACTGGTGGCCTTTGTGGCACTGCTGACCAGCGACCTGCTGGGCGTTTTGCCCATTTATGAGGTGCTGCTGGAGCGCATGGCCAGCAGGGGCCGCCCGCAAACCGCCGCGGGCACAGGGCACAAACGCCACGGCGTGATATTAGAAACCCCGGTAGAGCTGGGCAGCAGCGCGGCCGGTAAAAAAATCAGCGAGGTCGACTGGCCGCAAAATGTGCTGGTGGCCGGGGTGCGGCGGGGCAACCGCGAGCTGGTGCCCAGCGGTGAAACAAGGCTGCTACAGGGTGATTATCTGGTCGTGCTGTCATCAGAAGCACAGTACGACGAAGTCAACCGGGCGCTGCGGCGCATTTGCTATGCGCAGGATCAGCCCCGGCAGGCCGCCGCGCCAAAGCGCGGCTGAAACAGGCAGTACAAAACAGCCCCTTGGGCGTTTTTGTCCAAATAAAAGGAGGAAAGAGCAATGAGCAAGTTAAACTTAGAGCCCCAAACTGTGTTCGGTTTTTTTGAGCAGATGAGCGAAATTCCCCGCGGGTCGGGCAACACGCAGGCCATCAGTGACTGGTGTGTGGACTTTGCAAAGCAGCGAAACCTTGCCTATGTGCAGGACAAGCTGGGCAACATCATTATTTTTAAAGACGGCACGCCGGGTTACGAAAAGGCCGAGCCGATGATTTTACAGGGCCATTTGGACATGGTGTGCGAGGCCGTGCCCGGCAGCACAAAGGACATGGAAAAAGAGGGCCTGACACTGGTGGTGGACGGCGACGAGCTGCACGCCGACGGCACGACGCTGGGCGGCGACGACGGCATCGCCGTCGCGATGGCGCTGGCGGTGCTGGATGCGCACGACCTGCCCCACCCGCCCATTGAGGCGGTGTTTACCGTGGATGAAGAAATTGGCCTGCTGGGGGCTTCGGCAATCGACGTTTCGCCGCTGAAAGGCCGCCGCATGATCAATATCGACTCTGAAGAAGAGGGCATTTTTACCGTCAGCTGCGCGGGCGGCAACCGCACCACCTGCACGCTGCCGCTGGCACGCGCGGCGTATGAGGGCACGGTGCTGCGCCTGACACTGGGCGGCCTGTTGGGCGGCCATTCGGGCGGCGAAATCCACAAAGGGCTTGGCAACTCCAACATGCTGATGGGCCGCGTGCTGTACGCGCTTTCGCAAAAAACAGACCTGCGTCTGGTGACGGTGGCCGGCGGCACAAAGGACAACGCCATCCCGCTGCACACGGTGGCGGTGCTGTGCGCGAAAGACCCCGCTGCGGTGCGCGCCGCGGTGGGCGAGCTGCAAACGACGCTGCAAAACGAATACCACAAGGTAGACCCCGGCCTTTATTTGCACTGTGAGGACGAAGCGGCCGGCGCGCAGCCGATGGACAAAGCTTCTACCGAAAAGGCCATCTGCCTGCTGACCTGCATGCCGAACGGCGTGCAGACGATGAGCGCCGACATTGCCGGCCTTGTACAGACCTCGCTAAACCTTGGCATTTTGACCACCGAAGAGGGCACCCTCACCGCGTCGTTCAGCGTGCGCAGCAGTGTGGAAAGCCAAAAGCAGATGATGGTCGACCGCATCCGCTGCCTGATGGCCCAGCTGGGCGGGGGTATTTCCATCCACGGTGATTACCCCGGCTGGGAATACCTTGCCAATTCGCCGCTGCGCGATTTAATGGTAGAGGTCTACCGCGACCAGTACGGCAAAGACCCGAAAATCGAGGCCATTCACGCCGGGCTGGAATGCGGGCTGTTTGCCGGCAAGCTGCCCGGGTTTGACAGCGTGTCCATCGGGCCGGACATGAGCGGGGTACACACCAGCCGCGAGCGGCTGAGCATCCCCTCTACCCAGCGCACCTGGAAAATGCTGTGCGAGGTACTGCGCCGCGCAAAATAAACCGGCCCCCGGCACTACAAGTGTAAAAAACAAAAAACGCAGCCCGCCCGGCAATCTTGCCGGGCGGGCTGCTGTTATTTCACGGTACAGGGGTAGACTTTTTCCCTGTAATTTGCTATGATTTAAACGGTAAAAAATCTCAAAAATAGTCTCTCTGCCGCAAACACGGCAAAAGGAGTGCTGATGATGGAACGGTTACCGGTTTTATTTGCAGGGCACGGTTCGCCCATGAACGCAATCGAAAATAACAGCTTTACCGCCGCGTGGCGCGCACTGGGGCAAAAAATGCCCCGGCCCAAGGCCATTTTGTCGGTGTCGGCCCACTGGTATGTGCCCGGCAGCCGGGTGAACGACGACCCCTCGCCTCGCACGATTTATGATATGTATGGCTTCCCGCCCGAGTTATATGCCAAAACCTACCCCGCCGCGGGTTCGCCCGCGCTCGCTGCCCGTGTGCACGAGCTGCTGGGCAGCGCGGTGCAGACCGACAACACCTGGGGGATTGACCACGGCAGCTGGTCGGTGCTGGCCCACATGTACCCGGCGGCTGATATCCCGGTCGTGCAGCTCAGTGTGGACCGCACGGCAAGCCCGCGCCGCCAGTACGAACTGGGGCAGGCTCTGCGCCCCCTGCGGGACGAAGGAGTGTTGATTTTGGGCTCCGGCAATGTGGTACACAACCTTGCGCGGGTCAGCTGGGATATGGAAGGCGGCTACGCGCTGGCCCAGCAGTTTGACGACACGATTAAAGAGGCCATTTTGCGCGGCGACATCGACAAGGTGCTGCAGTACGACCGGCTGGGCGACGCGGCCGCGCTTGCGGTGCCGATGCCGGACCACTACGCCCCGCTGCTGTATGTGCTGGGCGCCTGCACCGGCGGCGAGCAGGTGACGGTGTTCAACCCCGTGTGCGTGATGGGGTCGCTTTCCATGACAGGGTATTTATTTGAAGGAGGCAAAGAAGAAGTATGAGCAGAAGAGAGATTCGCAAGGTCTTGCGCGGTTTCCATGCCACCGACGGTGCCGGGGTACACCTGGTGCGGGTGCTGGGGTATGACGATGTACAGCTGTTCGACCCGTTTTTGATGCTCGACTCGTTTGACTCTGCCGACCCCGAGGACTATATCAAGGGTTTCCCCATGCACCCGCACCGCGGCATTGAAACGGTGACCTATTTGATTTCGGGCCGGATTGAGCACAAGGACAGCCTTGGCAACAGCGGGGCCATTGGCGCCGGCGACAGCCAGTGGATGACGGCGGGCAGCGGCATTTTGCATGAGGAGATGCCAAAACCGTCCGAGCGCATGCTGGGTTTTCAGCTTTGGCTAAACCTTGCAAAAAGCGAAAAAATGACCCACCCGGCCTACCTTGGCATCACCCCGGACATGATGGGGCACACGGTGCAAAACGGGGTGGAGGTGCGGGTGCTTTCGGGTGAATTTGGCGGCGTAAAGGGCGTGACCCCCCGCCACCTGCCCGCGACGATTTTAGATTTAACGCTGCCCGCGGGCGGCAGCATTGCGGTGCCCGCCCCGCACGGGCAAACGGCGTTTGTATTTTTGATTGAGGGCGACGGCGTGGTGAACGGCGAGCAGATTGCCGAAAAGTCGGCCGTGCTATTGACCGACGGCGACGAGGTAGAGCTTGCCGCCGGTGCGGGCAGCGTGCTGCGTGCTATCTTTTTTGCGGCCCCGCCGCTGCACGAGCCGGTTGCGTGGGGCGGGCCGATTGTGATGAACACCCGCGCCGAGCTGGAGCAGGCGTTTGACGAGCTGCGCAGCGGCACCTTTATCAAAGAAAACGGCATGCCTTAACCGGGCGGTGCGGCAGGCAGCCGCACAAAATAAAAACTAAAAAAGCCCGCCGTGTGCAGCGCGTTGCACACGGCGGGCTTTTTGGCGCCGAAAAAAGGGGGAATAAAAAAGGCAAAGCGCACCCGTTGCGGCGGGCGCGCTTTGCCGGGGAAGGTGCCGAAAAACGGCAGGGGGAAAACAAAATTATAAATGCCAGATGTCGCGGTTATACTGCAAAATAGTACGGTCAGAGGAGAAAAAGCCCGCTTTTGCAATGTTAATCAGCATTTTTTGTGCCCACAGCGGGCGGTTTTCATAGTCGTCAAACAGCTGTTCTTTGACGCGGATATAATCCTGCAAATCCAGCAGCGCCATAAACCAGTCTTTGTGGGTCAGGTCCTGGTACAGGCGGCCAAGGCTGCCCGCATCGCCCGCCCGCAGCATCGGCTTGCTCAGCAAAAAGTCAACCAGCGGGGCAATAAACGGGTCTTCGGCCAGCGCGGCGGCATTGTAGCTGCCTTCGTCGTACAGCCGAATCACCTCGTCGCTGTGGCGGCCAAACAGGTAAATGTTGTCGCCGCCCACAAGGTCGGCAATCTCCACATTGGCGCCGTCCAGCGTGCCAAGGGTCAGCGCCCCGTTCAGCATCAGCTTCATGTTGCCGGTGCCGGACGCCTCTTTGGAGGCAAGGCTGATCTGCTCGGACACATCCGCCGCGGGGATGAGCTTTTCTGCGCGGGAGACGTTGTAGTTTTCGACAAACACCAGCTTTAGCCACGGCGAGACGGCGGGGTCCTGCTCGATGACCTGCGCAAGGCACAGCAGCGCGTGGATGATGTCCTTTGCCAGCACATAGGCAGGCGCGGCCTTGGCCCCAAACAAAAAGGTGATGGGCCGCTTGGGCACCTTGCCCGCGCGGATTTCGCGGTATTTCCAAATAATATACAGCAGGTTCATCTGCTGGCGCTTATACTCGTGCAGCCGCTTGATCTGCACGTCAAAAATGCTTTCGGGGTTCAGCGCAATGCCGTCCTGCGCGGCAAGAGCAGCCGCCAGCCGCAGCTTGTTCTGCCGCTTGATCTCGCACAGCTCGCCCAGTGCCTCGGCGTCGTTTTGCAGCGCCATCAGCCCGGCCAGCTCGTCGGCGTTCTGGCGCCAGCCGTCGCCGATGTGGCGGCTGATAAAGGCCGAAAGTGCCGGGTTTGCCACCATCAGCCACCGGCGAAAGGTGATGCCGTTCGTCTTGTTCGAAAATTTTTCGGGGTAAATGTCGTAAAACGGCTTTAACTCAGATGCCTCTAAAATTTCGGTGTGCAGCGCGGCCACACCGTTCACCGAAAAGCCATAGTGCAAATCCATGCGGGCCATGTGCACCCGCTGCTGCTCGTCAATGATGGCAAGCTGCGGGGCGGGGTGCCGCTGTGCAGCGCGCTTTGCCAGCGCGGTGATGACCGGCACCAGCGCGGGCACGGCGGTGGTAAGGTCGGCCAGCGGCCATTTTTCCAGCGCTTCGGCCAAAATGGTGTGGTTGGTGTAGGCGCAGGTGCGCGTCACAAGGTCGGCAGCTTCGTCAAACGGGATGCCCTGCGCCATCAGCCGGCGCACCAACTCGGGGATAATCATCGACGGGTGGGTGTCGTTGATTTGAATGGCCACCGCGTCGGGCAGCTCGCGCAGCGTGCGCCCTGCGGCCGCAAGGTCGCCCAAAATCAGCTGTGCGGCGCACGAGACCAAAAAGTACTGCTGGTAAATGCGCAGCATGCGGCCCTTGTGGTCCGAATCGTCGGGGTAAAGAAACAGCGTCAGGTTGTGCGCAAGGTCCTCTTTGTCAAACGCAATGCCGTCGGTGATGATTGACGGGTCCACCCCGTCAAGGTCAAACAGGTGCAGCCGGTTTTTTGTTTTGCCACCATAGCCGGGCACGTCGATGTACAGCAGCTTTGCACGCAGCCGGCCAAAGCCAAACTCCACTTCAAAGCTGCGGCCGGTGTCCACCAGCCAGTTGTTTTGCTGCAGCCAGCCGTCGGGCAGCTCGGTCTGCTTTTTGTCCACAAATTTTTGCCGAAACAGACCTTCGTGGTAGCACAGGCCCACGCCGTCACCCGGCAGGCCCAGCGTGGCAATAGAATCTAAAAAGCAGGCGGCAAGGCGGCCAAGGCCGCCGTTGCCAAGGCTGGGCTCCGGCTCTGCGTCCTCCAGCGTGGCAATGCTTTTGCCCCCGGCGGCAAGCTCTGCCTCCACCTCGTCCCACAGGCCAAGGTTCAGCAGGTTGCAGGCCAGCAGGCGGCCAACCAGAAATTCGGCCGAAAGGTAGTAAAGCCGACGCCGTGCCGCGGGGGTGGGCAGCGCCTCGGCGCGCTTTTGGCACAGCGCCAGCGCGGCGACATACAGCTCTTCATCGGTGCACTGTGTTACCGGTTTGTGGTACAGCGCTTCGGTTTGTTCGTTCAGCATAACGGGTACCTCCTTGGGGCAGGGCCGCACGGCGGCCGGTCGGTGGGTGTTGTTGGGCGGTCAGGGCTTTGGGGCGCGGCCAAACAGGCTGCACAGCCCGGCAATGCGCGCGGCCAGTGTTTCGCTGGCGCCGCCGGGGGCCATGCGCCACACCCAGTTGCCCCCCAGGGTGGACGGGGTGTTGATGCGCGCTTCGCTGCCAAGGCCAAGGTAGTCCTGCATCGGGATGACGGCAAGGTCTGCCACGCTGGCCATTGCGGCGCGAATAAACGCCCACTGCTCGCCTGCACGGTGGTGAATGTCAAGGTAGCGCCGCGCAAAACGCACATCGCTGCGGCGGGCGGTTTGCAGCCAGCCCAGCATCGTGTCGTTGTCGTGGGTGCCGGTGTACACCACGCAGTTTTTTTGGTAGTTGTGCGGCAGATAGTCGCTTTCCTCCCGCGTGTCAAACGCAAATTGCAGCACCTTCATGCCGGGGTAGCCGCTGCGGCGCAGCAACTGCCGCACGCCGGGCGTTAAAAAGCCCAGGTCCTCGGCAATAATCTGCCGCCCGCGAAACTGCTTTTGAATGGCGCGGATGAAGTCGAACCCCGGCCCCTCGCGCCAGCGACCGTTGCGGGCGTTGGGCGCGCCGTAGGGGATGGCATAATAGCTTTCCAGCCCGCGAAAATGGTCAATGCGCACCGTGTCAAACAGCTCAAAGCTTGCGGCAAGGCGACGCATCCACCAGTCATAGCCGTTTTGGGCCAACACATCCCAGCGGTAGAGCGGGTTGCCCCACAGCTGGCCGTCGGCCGAAAACCCGTCGGGCGGGCAGCCGGAAACCTCGGTGGGCAGGTTGTTTTCATCCAGCTGAAAAATACCGCTGTTTGCCCATACGTCGGCAGAATCCATCGCCACATAAATGGGCATGTCGCCAATGATGCGCACCCCTTTGCCCTCGGCATAGGTTTTCAGCGCGTCCCACTGGGTAAAAAACAGATATTGCAAAAACACGCAAAACCGCTGCTCGCGCAGCAGCGTGCGGCGCGCCTTTTCAAGGGCTTTTGGCTGGCGCAGCCGCACATCGTCGGGCCATTCGGCCCACGAGCGCTGGCCGTTTGCCGCCTTAATGGCGGTGTACAGCGCATAATCGTCCAGCCAGCTTTTGTGGCGGTGCCAAAACGCATCCAGCGCGGTATCGTCGGTAAAACGGGCAAACGCCTGTTGCAGCAACGCAAACCGCGTTTCGTACAGCGCGGCATAATCCACTTTGGCGTCGTTGCCGCAGGCAGCGGCAACACACTCTTGCGTGGTCAGCAGCCCCGCTGCTACCAAAAGGTCGGGGTCAATAAAATACGGGTTGCCCGCAAAGGCCGAAAAGCTTTGGTAAGGGCTGTCGCCATAGCTGGTGGGCCCCAGCGGCAGCACCTGCCAGTAAGTTTGTTTTGCATCGGCCAAAAAGTCGACCCAGTCATACGCCGCCTTGCCAAACGTGCCAATGCCGTAAGGCGAGGGCAGCGAAAACACCGGCATTAAAATGCCGCTCGCACGTTTCATCCCTTCACCGCCCCGGCAGCAACGCCCTTGATGATATATTTCTGGCACGAGATGTAGAACACGATAATCGGCACAATGGCAAATACCAGCATTGCCATCATGGCACCCCAGTCAATCGAGCCATAGCCGCCCTTGAGGTACTGAATGACCATTGGGATGGTTTTGTACTTCTTCTGGTCCAGCACCAGCACCGGCAGCAGGTAGTCGTTCCAGATCCACATGGCTTCCAGAATGGCAACGCTGATCAGCGTGGGTTTCAGCATCGGCAGCACGACCCTGAAAAAGGTTTGCAGCGGGTTGCAGCCGTCAATCATCGCCGCCTCTTCCACCTCAATGGGCACGCCGCGCATGAAGCCGGTAAACATAAACACCGCAAGCCCGGCGCCAAAGCCAAGGTACACCAGCACAATGCCAATGGGGTTGCCCAAATGCAGCATGTCGGTAATTTTAGACAGCGGGTACATGACCATTTGAAACGGCACGACCATCGCAAACAGGCACAGCAGGTAAACACCCTTGGTAAAGGCATTCGGCACCCGGCTGATGTACCAGGCACACATGGCGGTGCAGACCAAAATTACCGCGACCGACGCGACGGTGATGAACAGGCTGTACCCAAACGCGTCGAAAAAGTGGGTCTTGCGCAGGCCTTCGGTATAGTTTTCCAGCCCGACAAAGGTTTTTGCCGTGGGCAGCGCAAACGGGTCGCGGTTGATGTAGGCCTTTTTCTTGAACGAGTTGATGAGCACGGCGAACACCGGGAACAGCCACGCGATGCTGAGCAGCGAAAATAAAATGGTGGGCAGAATACTGCGTTTTGCTTTCATCACTGCTGCACCTCTTTTCTGCGGGTAATCAGGTTTTGTGCTACGGCCAGCGCGCCGACCAGCAAGAAGAAGATGACGGCCTTGGCCTGGCCAACGCCGCCCCAGCCGGTGCGGCCATAGAAGGTGTTGTAAATGTTCAGCGCCAGCATTTCGGTCTGGTCGGACGGTTGCCCGGCAGTCAGCGCGAGGTTCTGGTCGAACAGTTTAAACGAGTTGGTCAGGGTGAGGAAGGTGCAGATGGTGATGGACGGCATCGACATCGGCAGCGTGATGCGAAACAGCGTCTGCCGGCCGGTGGCGCCGTCGATGCGCGCGGCCTCGTACAAATCACCGGGGATAGCCTGCAGCCCGGCGATGTAGATGATCATCATATAACCAATCTGCTGCCAGCACATTAAAATGACCAGCCCCCAAAACCCGTAGGTAGAGCTGTAGGTCAGTGTGCGGCCAAAGTTAGACAGAATGCCGTTGAAAATCAGCTGCCAGATGTAGCCCAAAATAATGCCGCCAATCAGGTTTGGCAAAAAGAACACGGTGCGAAAGATGTTGGTGCCGCGAAACCCGCGGGTCAGCAGCAGCGCCACCGCGTAGGCCAGCACGTTGATTAAAATAACGGTGGCGACGGTAAAAGCCGCCGTAAACCACAGCGAGTGCAAAAAGGTGGCGTCGCCCCATATTTTTGCGTAGTTGTCCAGCCCGACCCATTTTGCGTCCAGAATGGTGCCGGTGAACTTGGTGAACGACAGCCACACACCGGTGAAAAATGGCGCAATAAAGCCGATGAAGAAGGCGACCAGGGTTGGCAACACAAAAATGGGCCAGTATTTTTTGATCGACTTTTGCATAAGCACTCCTTTGCTCCGGTGCGGCGGGCCCCCTGCGACCGTCACCATACAAGTAGCTGCACGATTGCGGGCGTGGCGGTGGGGGCCGGCCATGCCCGGGCAGAATACGGGCGGGCGGCGGTTTGCCGCCGCTGCCCCTATGATAAAACAGAGAAACAAAAAAGAAAAGAGAGAAAAACAAAAGACAAAACCGGGCGGGCAAGTGAACTGCCCGCCCGGTCGTGCGAAAAGGAAAACAGAAGGTTTAATTAGCTGTTGGCAGCGGCCATTTCAGTGGCCCAGCCGTCAACAAACGCGGTCTTGACCGCATCCCAGTTGCCGGTGCCCTGCGCATACTCCAACAGTGCCGAGCCAACGCCGTTCTTCCAGTCTTCCGACGGCATGGTGGTGAAGCACCAGTCGACCGGGGTGTAGCCGTTGGCAACGTACTCGTTTGCAGCACGGATCAGCGGGTTGTCAGGCAGAAATTCATCGGTAAAGCCTTTGAACGGGCACACAAAGCCCATGTCCTTCAACGCGGCTTTGCCGGCGTCGCTGGTGACACACCAGTTCATGAAGTCCAAAGTAGCCTGGATATCTTCGGGCGAAGCTTTCGAGTTGACACACCAGTAGTTTTCAGAACCGGTGCACAGGCCCTGCTTCTCTTCGCCGGGGGCGCCGATGTAGATGGGCAGCATGCCAATGTCATCGTCCGCTACGTCGTAGCCTTTAATCTGGTCGTAAGCCCAGGTGCCGTTCTGGTAGAACACGGCGGCGCCGGTTGCAAACTCAGCGGCTGCGTCGTCACCGGTTTTGCTGGACAGCAGCGCCGGCTCGCAGGTGGCATCGGTGATGTACAAATCCCAGATGTTCTTGTAGTTATCAAGGTAGGTGCCCTTAATCGCGTCGGTCGAGGTGATGCCGTCCGCCTTGTACTCATAGTAGATGGGCAGGTTGGCAAGGTGGGTCTTGAAACGCCAGTCAGAAGACGAATCCATGCCGGCAGAGGCGAATGCACCCTCAACACCCAGCTCGGCCTTGCGGGCCTGAATGTCGTCGGCAACCTTTTTCAGGTCGGCAAAGCTCTTAATGTCGTCGGCGGTGTAGCCCGCTTTTTGCAGCAGTGCTTTGTTGTAAATGATGCCGTAAGTCTCGATGACATAGGCAATGCCGTCAATCTTGTCGCCATCTTTTACAGTAAAACTGTCGCTGGTCAGCTGGCTGTACACATCGCTCTTCGACAAATCATAGCAGTAATCCTTCCAGCGGGACAGGCCAACCGGGCCGTTTACCTGAAACAGCGTCGGGGCCTCGGTTTTGGCCATCTCGGCGGTCAGGGTGGACTCGTAAGTGCCGGAAGCAGCGGTGACCACGTTGACCGGCACACCGGTCTCATCGGTGTACTGTTTTGCCAGCGCGACCCACTGGTCCGCCTGCTCGGGCTTGAAGTTCAGGTAATACACAGAGCCAGTCGCGCCGCTTGCAGACGAGCTTGCAGGGGTGGACGCTGCGGCGCTGGACGACGAGGTGGCCCCGCCGCAGGCTGCCATCGAAGCCGCCATAGCAAGCGTGAGCACGATAGAAAGTGCCTTTTTCATAAATGTTTCTCTCCTTTTTTAAATTCGTCTTTTATGCAAACCGGGGCGTCCCCCGGCTCAACACAGGGATAGGGTGCTTTCGCCTTCGGCCAGTGTGGCCTCCAGCGCAAGGTTGCCCGGCGGGTCGCTGTGCTCGATTTGGCGCAGCAGCAGCGAAACGCTGGTGTCGGCCATTTCCTCCTGCGGCTGCCGCAGGCTGGAAAGGCTGGGGATGCAGTAATCCACAAGGGGGATACCATCAAACCCTAAAAACGAAATATCCTGCGGTACCCGCAGCCCCTCCTCATGCACGGCGCGCATGGCGCCAATGGCAATCAGGTCGGACATGCAGAAAACCGCGCTCAGTGTGCGGTCACGGGCCAGCAGCTTTTTCATTGCCTTGTAGCCCGACTGAATGCGAAAGGAAGAAGTTTGGTAATGGCCCTCGTCAAACGGGGCACCGGCTTTGGCGGCGGCTTCGGTAAAGCCCTCGTACCGCAGGCGGCTGATGTAAGACAGCTTGCGGTCGCCGCCAATGATGCCGATGTTGTTGTGCCCGTTTTTTGCAAGATAGCGAAACGCTTCGCCCCCGGCCTGCCGGTCATCGACACCCACCTGCGAGAGGTTGGGGTACAGCAGCCCGCGAAACAGCGACGAAGTCAGCACGCAGGGCACCGAAATGTCGTGAAAATCTTTTTCAAAGTATTCAATGTTGCCGCCAAGGAAAATGATGCCCGCCGGTTTTTGCTCCCGCGCAAGCTGTGCGCCGGTCAATACCTCGTTCGCGTCCTCATCAATATAATGTACCTCTGCGGCATAGCCCTCGCTTGCAATCTGCGACTGCATGCGTTCCAGAATACCCTCAAAAAACAGGTTGGCCGTGCCTTTTACCACGACGCAGATACTTTTGCGGTGCTGGGCCTTTAGCTGCCGGGCGTTTGAGTTTGGTACAAAGCCGCATTCGGCAACAATTTCGCGTACCCGCTGCTTGGTCTCTTCCGACACATCGGGGTGGTCGTTCAGTGCGCGGGATACGGTGGAAACGGCACAGCCCGCTTTGCGGGCGATATCTTTGATCGTCATGTGGCTGGCTCCCTGGTTTCTATTACCGGAAACGCTACCGGAAACGTTTCCAACACCTTCATTATAAATCTGGCAAATTCTGAAGTCAACAGGTTGCCCGCAAATTTGTCAAAACAGCTGTGCCAGCGCGTGATTTTTTGTGCAAAATGCGCCCAAATTATGGAAGAAAAATGACAATTTCCAAAAGTGCCACCCAACACGAAAAATAGTTTAAAAATAGCATGGACATTGCAATTTGTCTGTGTTATACTCCCCCTTCGTAATGCCGAAATGAAGTCGCACGGCATGCCACAGGAGGGCAACAGAACATGAAATACAAAGCGCCGCGCACCCGCACGGTGGCCATTACGCAGGGTGTCATCTGGAAACAGATGCTGGCGTTCTTTTTCCCCATTTTACTGGGGACCTTTTTTCAGCAGCTTTACAACACCGCCGACGCGATGATTGTGGGGCAGTTTGTGGGCAAACAGGCGCTGGCCGCGGTGGGCGGTACCACCGGTACCTTAATTAACCTGATCGTCAACCTGTTTGTGGGGCTGTCTGCCGGCACGACGGTGGTCATTGCCCAGCTGGCGGGCGCAAAGCGCCGCGCCGGGGTGCGCCGTGCGGTGCACACCTCGCTGGCACTGGCCGCAGTGGCGGGTGTGGGTATGACGGTGCTGGGGCTGCTGTTTGCCAGCCCGGCGCTGCGCGCAATGGATACCCCGGCCGATGTGTTGCCTCACGCGCAAAGCTATTTGAACATCATTCTGCTGGGGCTTGCGCCCTCTTTCCTTTATAATATGGGCTCCGGTGTGCTGCGCGCGGTGGGGGACACCCGCCGCCCGCTGTACTTTTTAATCACGGCCTGCCTTGTCAACATCGCGCTGGACCTGCTTTTGGTGGCGGGCTTTGGCATGGGGGTTGCAGGCGCCGCGCTGGCGACCATTTTGTCGCAGACCCTTGCCGCCGTGCTGACCATATTGTCGCTTGCAAAGCGCGAGGACGCGATTCGGTTTGAATGGCGCCGGCTGCGGTTTTCCGGCAAGCAGCTGGCCGCCGTGTTAAAGGTGGGCCTGCCCGCCGGGCTGCAATCCAACATGTACGCGATTGCCAACATCATTATTCAGGCCTGCATCAACAGCTTTGGCACCGACGCCAGCGCCGCGTGGACGGCGTATGGCAAGGTGGACGGCATGTTTTGGATGATTATGGGCGCGTTTGGCATTTCGGTCAGCACCTTTGCGGGCCAGAATTTTGGCGCGGGCCAGCTGGAGCGGGTGAAAAAAAGTGCCTGGGTGGGCCTTGGCCTTGCCAGCGGCACCGCGGCACTGCTGAGTGTGCTGGTGTGCAGCTTCCGCGCGCCGCTGCTTGGCATTTTTACCAGCGATGCCGCCGTGCTGCAAATTGGCGAGGGCATTGCGCTGATGATGGCCCCGTATTATTTGACCTATGTCTGCATTGAAATTTTTGCCGCGGTCATTCGCGGTTGCGGCGAATCGCTGCCGCCTATGCTGATGACGGCGGGCGGCGTGTGCGTGCTGCGTTTGGTGTGGATCGCTGTGGCGCTGCCGCAAAACCACAGCCTGACGACCGTTTTGGTCAGCTACCCGTTAAGCTGGGTGGTGACCAGCGTGCTGTTTGTCATCTACTACCGGTTTGGCGGCTGGCGCCGGCGCACCGGGCTGGACCCCGCAAAGTTCAATTTTAGGCCCAAAGCACAGGGCAGCCTGTGAGTGGCAAAAGATAAAAAGTAAAACAGCCCGCCCCGAGGGAAAAAACTATAATTTTATTGAACTATAAAAAGCTCTGTAACGGAAACATTTCCCGTTACAGAGCTTTTTTAATAATTTATTTTGCAAGAATTGTTTGTAAAAACTGGATAAGCGCTGCTACTGCGGCCATAAATTCAGCAGTTCCTTTTACTGCGCTAATACCTGAAATAGCAGATTTCAGAAAGCTCTTTCGGGGCTTTTCGGTGCGTAATTCCTGATTAATAACATCTAAACAATTAGAAACAGTTTCTTTATCATCATCAGATAAAGCTTCAGCTTTCTGCTTTACCCCTTCAATTAACGCTAAAAGTTGTGCTGTGTCAACACCATTATGCATTGTGGCATGAAGAATAGAATTATCATTTGCAATGTTAACCTGTGCATTTGGCCCATTTGTGGTTATAGAAAACATGGCCTTATCATCCAACCCCATTTCTATTCCTACTTTAGTTAAGTAGCCTTCAATGTGGCGGATTAAAACCATAACGAAACGGTCATTAAAACCTTTGATTACATCTTGATAATTACGTGACCTAGAATATCCAATACCTATTTGATAATGAATCAAAAATTTTTTATTAGCAATATAACTTAAAATGGCATATATATTTCTTACTTCCTCAATTTCAGAGTTGCCCAAGGTAAAAATGTCTCTTCCATATGAAGAAAAAACTTTACGGACTTCCTGCTCAATATTTTGGTCACATTCTCCGCAACTGGAAACATAATCTAATATAATTTCATGTTCGCGGATGAATGAGATGAATTTTGACAGTACATCAGCGTAGTCTCTAAAATCCGCCTGTAATAAACGATTGGACGTCCGATTAAAATCATACATTGTTTTTTTTAATTCAATTCTATTCAAATTCATAGTTTTTTACCCCACAAAACGGGCAATAACAACCCGTCATCTTTAATATAGGCTTTATTTTGGCTTTGCGGTTGCAACAAGGGAAACTTACAATTTCTAACGCTTCAATTCCAGAACGAATTGGGTTTTCTGGTTCTGGCGTTGGTCTTTTTCCAGCCGTAACGGTCAAAGGGCCTTTTGAAAATTCTCTTTCCATTTTTTTGAAGGTATCATGAATCATATCCATCGCAACATTCTTAGCCTTTATCATTGCCAATTCTATTACATCATCAGTTAGATAGTTGTCACTAGTCAGGCCGCAGCTTGGGCAGTAAAGGCTTAACAACGCATCATCTTTGATATCAAAAGGGGTAGCTTTAAAAAATATGCCGCAATGAGAACATTTTAATAAAATATATCCATCATCATCTGTTGGTATGGATATTTCCATATGAACGTCATCACCCATTAGATTTCCTCCATTTCACATTTACAATTTTGTAAAACAGGAAAAGAATTTAGCGCAACCACTCTGATGAATTGCAGGGGTTAAAAAATTGGAATTTAAAGAGGCAGTTCGTAAAGAGTTGGTTAGTGCCCTTTAAACCACTACACTGTCGCCGCAGGCGAGGTAGTGCAGGTTGTTGGCCTTTTGGGCAAGGGCGGCAAAGGCCGCTTCACCGGTGCAATGGCAGGTGTAAAACTGTGCGGGGCAGGCCGCCAGCTCGTCGCCGATCTGCCCCAGCAGCGCGGGAGGGGCGGCATTGACATTGTGCGGGCTTGCCAAGTGGTAGCCGCCAATGCATACGGCGGGGTGCCAGGGCGCGGCCTTTTGCAGAATATTCACAATGCCGGTGTGCCCGCAGCCCAGCACCAGCACCGGCGTGGCACCGCGGATCAGCAGGTTTTGCTCGTGCAAAAAGTCGTCCGGCCCGTTTGGCCCAAACAGTGTGTCGTTGGCGGGCGAGTGGCAGCGGCTCGAATCCGGCACCACAAACAGGTGCAGCGTGTCGTCAAGGTCGGTATCGCCATCCAGCAAGGTCACCTGCGGGTGGTTTTGCAGTGCGGCGTCCAGCCCAATGGGGGCCAGTTGCCCGTCGCTGTGCAGGCTGTAATGCGGCTCAAACGCGCGGCGCTGCACATACACCTTTGCCGTGTGGTTTTGGGCAAGAAACGCCGCCAGCGCGCCGCCGTGGTCAAAATGCCCGTGCGAAATCATTACGGTGTCCACCGCCGCAAGGTCTACCCCCAGCGCTTCGCTGTTGGCAAACAGCGTGTCGTCGGGGCCCACGTCAAACAGCAGGCGGCGGGTAGCGGTTTCGATATAAAGCGAAAGCCCGTGCACCGTGCGCAAGGCGCGTGTCGTTGTGTTTTCTACCAGTGCGGTGATTTTCATGTTTTCCTCCTGTTCGCCATGCCCCGCAGTTGAGCGCGGGGCGCTGTTATAGTGCGCTGCCCCCTAACAAATTTGCGGGCAACCGCACGTCCTCTTGTTTCACGTTGGCCCAGCTAAAGGCGGGGGCAAGCTGTTCTGGTAAAATGGGGGTGGGGGCGGCTTGCAGCCCGGCGGCAAACGCCAGTGCCCCCACAATGTCGGCGGCGGTAAAGCCGCGCGCGCGCAGCGCGTCCAGCCCAAGGTCGGCGTCCCGCTTAGAGAGTCGTCTGCCGTCCGGTGCCAGCAATAGCGGCGTGTGGCAAAACCGCGGCGGCGTTTCGCCCAGCAGCCGGTACAGGTAAAGCTGCCGCGGGGCAGAGGAGAGCAAATCGCGCCCGCGCACGACCTCGGTGACGCCCATGGCGGCATCGTCCGCTACCACGGCCAACTGGTAAGCAAACACCCCGTCGGACCGGCGCAAAATAAAATCTCCGCAGCCCTGCGCCAGGTTTTGCGCATAGGGGCCGTAGTGGCCGTCGGTCAGCGTAATCGTCTCGTTTGGCACCTCAAGGCGCAGTGCGGGCAGCCGCTTTTTTTCGCGCCAGCGCACCTCTGCCGGGGGCAGGTTGCGGCAGCGGCCGGTGTAAATGGGCTCGCCGTCCGCCGTGTGCGGGGCTTCGGCGGCGTGCAGCTCGGCCCGGCTGCAAAAGCAGGGGTACACAAGGCCCTGTGCTTCCAGCCGGGCAAGGCATTGCTCGTACAATGCGGTGCGCCGGCTTTGCCAGTACGGCCCGGCGGGGCCGCCGCCCTCATCCCACGGCAGGCCCAAAAACAGTAAATCACGCTCCAGCGCTTCGGCGTATTCCGGCCGGGTGCGGGCGGGGTCTAAATCTTCAATGCGCAAAATAATGCGCCCGCCCCGGCTTTTGGCCGAAAGCCACGCCAGCAAAAAGGCCAGCAGGTTGCCAAGGTGCAGCCGCCCGCTGGGGCTGGGGGCAAACCGCCCCACTACCGGCTGCTGTTCCATTGTATCGCCCCCTGTGGCGCGCCGCGCCGTTGTTGTTTTGTTTAGTATACTCCGCTGTGCGGGCAAAATTCAATCTGGCATGCGTGCTGGGGGCCGCAAGAAAAACAAAAAGTTTTCCACCGGCAAGGGGGCTGCCGGTGGAAAACTTTTTACTTTGTGTGCCTTTTGTCGGGGCCGGGGCCCCGGGCGTCAGCGGTACAGGGCCAGCACGGCGTCGTGCAAAAAGGCGGCGCAGCCGGGCTGTGCTTTGTCGTAATACGCGGTAAAGCGCTCGTCCTGCACATACAGCGCGGCAAGGCCCTTGTGGGTTGCCGGTGGGCAGGCTTGCATGTGGTGGCACAGCCAGCGGTGGTGCAGGGTTGCAATGGCGCGGCCCTCGTCGCCGTCCGGGCTTTGCCCCGCAGCCACGGCGGCGGCAAGGCGGGTCAAAATTTCCTCTTCTTGCAGTTGCATCTCGTTAAACTCGGCCGCGGGCATGTTTTTCAGCTTTTTGTTGGCCGCGTCAACCGCCGCGTCGCCGTAGGCGGCACGGGTTTCGCTGCCGTACTGCGCTTCGTTGCGGTCAATCAGCTCCTGCTTAAAGCCCTCAAATTTTTCGTTGTCGGTCATCGTACTCTCTCCCTTCATTGCCGCAAGGCTTTTTTGTGCGGTGTCAATCAGCACTTCTAAACGCTGTTTGCGGGCCTTGAGCGCGCTAATATGGGCGCGCAGTGCCGTGCGGCGGTCAAAATCGGGTCGGGCAAGCAGCGCCGCAATGTCGGCCAGCGGTACTTCCAGCGCGCGGTAAAACAAAATTTGTTGCAGCCGGTCGACTTCGGCTGCACCGTATACGCGGTACCCCGCCGCGGTGACCTGCGCGGGGTGCAGCAGGCCAATGCGGTCGTAGTAACGCAGCGTGCGGGTGCTTACCCCCGCCAGTGCGGCAAAGGCGCTGATGTTGTACGTTGGTGCCATGGGCGCCACCTCCTTTCCACAAGCATAGAATAAGGCATGACGTTACGTCAAGGTCAAGCGCTTTTTTTAATTTTTTATTTTACGGTTTATACATTGTAGAAAAGG
The DNA here is from genome assembly GCA_023460035.1 of Bacillota bacterium. Taxonomy (GTDB): domain Bacteria; phylum Bacillota; class Clostridia; order Oscillospirales; family Ruminococcaceae; genus Pygmaiobacter. Next base: position 5,164 of record JAEWRN010000024.1, on the reverse strand, counting down.
GGCAAATTGGCTACAATAAAAGCAGCGGCACTGGCCGCGAAGGAGGAACTATGGGTCTGGATAAAAAAACTGTAAAAATAATTGCGCTGCTGTCGGGCGGGCTGATTTTGTTTGCCTGGGTGCTGAACAACGCCGCCGAGGTGCTGCGGCTGTTTTCGCTGCTGCTGGGCACGCTGGCGCCGTTTGTGATTGGGCTGGCGCTGGCCTTTGCGCTAAACGTGCCCATGCGCGCGCTGGAAACCCACCTGTTTGCCCGCATGAAGGCGAAAGGTGTGCGCGGTGCCCGCGCGGCGCGCATGCTTAGCTTTGTGCTGACGCTGGTGCTGCTGGTGCTGGGCATTGCGGTGGTCAGCTTGATTGTCATCCCCGAAATGGGCAACACCTTTGTGCTGCTGGGCAAACAGCTGCCCGCCTTTTTCAAAAATTTGCAGGCACAGGGCGAACAGCTGTCAAAGCATCTGCCAGAGTTGGAGTCGCTGGTCTCCTCGCTGAATTTGGACTGGGGCAGCATCGGCAACTCGCTGGTTGGCTTTTTGCGCAATGGGGCAACGTCGGTGCTGGGCTCTACCATGCAGGTTGCGACCTCGGTGTTCAGCGGCGCGTTTAACTTTTTCATCGGGTTTATTTTTGCGACGTATATCCTACTGGACAAAGAAAAGCTGGGCGTGCAGACCCGCCGGGTGCTGTACTCGTGGCTGCCGGTGGCCCGCGCCGACCGGCTGTTGTACATCGCCTCACTGACCGAACGCACCTTTTCGCGGTTCCTCACCGGGCAGTGCCTTGAGGCTTTTATTCTGGGCACGATGTTCTTTGTCAGCATGCTCATCTTGCGGCTGCCATACGCGATGCTGATTGCGGTGGTGGTGGCACTGACGGCGCTGATTCCGATGTTTGGCGCGTATATTGGCCTTACCATCGGCGCGTTTTTAATTCTGGTGGTCAACCCCATGCAGGCGCTGTGGTTTCTTATTTTGTTCCTGGTATTGCAACAAATTGAAAACAATCTCATCTACCCCCGCGTCGTGGGCGGCTCGGTGGGGCTGCCGGCCATGTGGGTTATGGTGGCGGTCACCATTGGCGGCAGCCTGATGGGGGTGGCGGGTATGCTGCTGATGGTGCCGGCGGCCTCGGTGGTGTACGCGCTGGCCCGCGAAAACACCCAGCACCGCCTGCTGCGCCGCAAGGTGCCGGCAGACCGCTATGGGCAGCATACGGAGGAACCCAAATGAAACTCACCGGCAGCGTACACACCCACACAACCTTTTGCGACGGCAAAAACACCGTGGCAGAAATGGCGCAGGCCGCCTATGACGCAGGGCTTACCACCATCGGCTTTTCTGGGCACAGCTATGTGCCGGCAGAGCGGTTTGGCATCCCGCCAGAGCAGCTGCCTGCCTACCAGCGCGAAGTAAAGCGCGTTGCGGCGGCGTGGCAGGGCCGCCTTGAGGTGCTGCTGGGGCTGGAAATCGACGACGAGGCCCCGCCGCTGGACCTTGCCCCCTACGACTACATTATCGGCTCGGCCCACGCGGTGCGCGCGCCAAACGGCAGCAGGTGGACGGTAGACGAAGCGCCAGAAGTGACGGCCCGCTGCATTGCCGAGGGGTTTGGCGGCGACGCGCTGGCCTTTGTAAAGGCGTATTACGAGCAGTTTGTGCCTTTTTTGCTGCGGCTGCGCCCCACCTTTGTCGGCCATTTCGACCTGATACGCAAATTCAACGGCGCGGGGCAACTGTTTGACGAGACGTCGCCCGCCTACCTTGCCATTGTGCGCGCGGCGCTGCGCGAGGTGCTGGCGCAGGGCATGGTGCTGGAGGTCAACACCGGCGCCATCAGCCGCGGCTGGCGCACCGACCCCTACCCGGCAGACCCGCTGCTGCAAGATGTGCTTGCCGCGGGCGGGCACGTCATTGTGACGGCGGACGCGCACAGCTGCGAGGGGCTGACCTGCGCATTTGATGAAACGCTTGCCCGGCTGTGCGCACTGGGCTTTCGCGAGGTGCAGCAGCTGACGGCGGCGGGCTTTGTGCCCTGTGCAATTTAACAGGGCACAAAACGCCAAAAGCAGCGCAAAAATACAAAACACCGCCCCGTGCCAAGCTTAGCACGGGGCGGTGTTGCTTTTACAGGTACAGTCAGCGCAGCAGGCAGGCAAGGGCGCTGCAAAACCACAAAACACCCAGCAGGGCAGTTACGGCGGCGAGGCGCTTTTCCTGTGGCGCCAGCCCGCGGATGTATTTGGACGGGGTGTTTGGTATGCCGGGGAAAAACAGCTGCCAAAAGGCCAGCGCCAGCCCGGTGCCGCCCACGGCCCATACCGACAGCTGGTACCACGCCAGCGCCAGCACCCCGGCAAAGCACAGCAGGTCCCACACCGTGGCAAGCAGCAGAAAAAGGGCGAATAACAGACGTTTTGTATTTAGTTTCATCAGGGGTTCCTCCGGGTTTAAAATATGCCATAACAGCAAAAAAAGCCCGCGGTGGGGCCGGGTGCTGTTCAACTAGTCAGGGCAAAGGTGCCGTTTAACGGCGGGTCAAAATACCAAGGTGGCTTTCCACCCGGTGGCAGATCATCTCCAGCGCCACATCGTTGCGCCCGCCCTCCAGCACAATCAAATCCGCCGAGCGCTTTGACGGCTCCACAAACTGCTCGTGCATCGGCTTTACGGTAGAAAGGTATTGCGAAATCACCGAGTCCAAGCTGCGGCCGCGCTTTTTCACGTCCCGCCGCAGCCGGCGCAGCAAGCGCACATCGGCGTCGGTGTCCACATAAATTTTAATGTCCATCAAGTCGCGCAGCGCGCGGTTTTGAAAAATTAAAATCCCCTCAACAATCAGCACCGGCGCGGGTGCCACGGTGACGGTTTGGGGCGCGCGGTTGTGCACGGTAAAGTCGTATACCGGGCATTCCACCGTCTGCCCGGCCCGCAGGGCGGCAAGGTGCTCAATCATCAAATCGGTGTCAAAGGCGTCAGGGTGGTCGTAATTCAGCAGGCAGCGCTGCTCGTAGGGCATGTCGTCGTGGCTTTTGTAATAGTTGTCGTGGTAGATCACACTGACGTCGCCGCCAAAGCTTTGTTGCAGCCGGTTGGTGAGGGTCGTTTTCCCGCTGCCCGAACCGCCTGCAATCCCGATCACCATTGTCTCCATACACAACCTCCGCCGCGGGCTTTTTATTTAAGTTCAAGTATAATACAAAATGCCACCCGGGTAAAGCCCGTGTAAAGTGAAAAAACAAAAAAACGCCGCGCCCTGCGGCGCGGCGGCAAAAACAAACTTAATTCGGGTCGGTCTTAATCACCTTGTTCAGGGCAACCGACAGCGGCAGGCAGATGGCAAAGCACACGCCGGCCTCTATCAGCCCCTGTACGCCCACAAACGCGCCAAAGAACGCAATCACATTGCTGGTGCCAAGCGCGGTGGCAATGGCCTGCAGCGGCTGGCTGTTGTAAAAGAACAGCAGCAAAGCCGCCATAAACAGCACGGTGTTCAGCACCGGCGCGGCAAGCGACGCCGCCGCAAAGGCGGGCAACTTGCTTTTTTGCGGGTTTTGGGTCATGGCGCGCACCAGCAGCCCCGGCAGCCAGCCTGCCAGCACCCGCGGCACAAAGCAGACAACAAAGGTGTAAAACGGGTTCAGCGCCAGCAACGGCGCGCCAAAGGCGCTGCTGAATGCGGCCAAAAAGCTGGACACGCCAAAAACGCCGCCCAGCACGGCCCCGGCCAGTGGCCCCAGCAAAATACCGCCAAGGGCAACGGGTACCATTAAAAAGCTGATCTCCAGCCCGGCGGTGCGCAGATAGCCCAGCGGGGTCACCGCCATAATCAGCTCTACGGCGACCAGCAGGGCCATGCGCACCAGCGCCATGGTACGGGTAGTTTGGTTCTTCATCGTTCTATTTCCTCCTTGCTGCTGTTCCGCCCAGGCGGATACAGCGCAATCAATTTATGCACAGCGCCGTGGGGCGCAAAGTGCCGTCGGTTGCCGCTTAAAAAGCGGCGGGCAGGTCAGCGGGCGTTTTTTAAATAAATCAGGCAAAGCCCGTCGGTCACAAGGTTTTCTTCAATCGCAATCTCGTGCCGGCAATGCGCGCAAATCTCGCGGCAAAGCTCGCCGGTGGCCACCACCGCCGGTGCCTGCCCCAGCAGGTCACCAAAGCGGTCAATCAAACCGTCCACCATTGCGGCGTTGCCCAAAATCAGCCCGGCCTCCATGCTGGCCACCGTGCTGGCCCCCGCCACGCTTTGGGGCTGCTGCGCAAGGTCAATCTGTGGCAGCTGGGCGGCGTGGGTATACAGGGCCTGCAGCGAAAGGCGCACCCCCGGTGAGATGCACCCGCCAATCAATGCGCGGCTGCCATCAATCGCCATCACGGTCAAAGCGGTGTCAAAGTTGACAAGCAGGCAGGGGGCGGGGTACTGCTCTAACGCAGCCACCGCGGTGGCCACAATGTCGGCGCCCAGCTCGGCCGGGTTGTCAATGCGGATGTTGAGCCCGGTTTTCAGCCCGGGGCCCACTGTCAGCACCCGCTTGCCGCACAGCAGCTGCACTGCCTGCCGCAGCGTGCCCGCAAGGGCCGGGGCCACACAGCTTAAAATAGCGCCGTTCAGCTGCGCCGGCTGGTGGCCGTACAGCAACAGCAGGTTTTTCAGGCCAATGGCATACTCGTCTGCGGTTTCAAACGGGTCGGTGCGCAGCTGCGAGCGAAACAGCATCTGCCGCCCCTCGTATGCCGCCACCAGCAGGTTAGAGTTGCCGATATGAATCGTAAGAAACAACTTGCCCCCTCCTCTCGCTCTTATCCTACCGCAAATGGGGCAAAAAGACAACACCGGCGTGGTGGTTTGCACCGCCCGCCTATATAATACATTATAATGCGGCAAAAAGGCAGGGCAAAAAAGCGTCACAACAACAACCAAATATAGGAAGTTGAAAAAACTTGAATTAATTTGAGAAAAGGGGTTGACTTATGACTCCCCAATATGATATTATAACTGAGCTGCCCCACACGGGGCCGCAAAACCCCACAAAAGAGCGGGGTACAGGACCTTGAAAATTAAACAATACAGAAAAGCTTGAAGGATCTCTAGAGCAGGAATTTAACCTGCTCGTTAAACAAAAAAATTCCTTTAAAGTAATTCACATTAAGGACGCAAGCGATTG
>JAEWRN010000023.1 GCA_023460035.1 Bacillota bacterium | reverse complement strand
TGACAGTGCCTTGTTTGAATTCCTCGCTGTACCGTGTTCCTTTGCTTTTTTCCATGCTGGACACTCCTTCGTAGTGATTTTATTTTACACTACTCCGCACTCTCCAGCAAATCGGGTATAGCTCAGACTTTGCCTGGCTGATTACTGTATCCTCAATGGTTGATACCTGTATCTGTTTTTCACTTGCGTCACCTGCCGCAATATTCCAATCGTAATATGTGAAGCCACGGCGGCTCATTTCGGTAATGATTTCACGGTAAATGCCCCCGTTGTATTCGTTGATGCTGCCTCCGGGGAAACGAAAAATGGTCGGGTAAACACCGGTAACGTCGTACACCCATTGATAATCTTTGTAAAAGTCCTTCAAATACGCGTCGACTGAGCTGTAAATTAAAGCATAATTATGGCTAAAACTGTGAACGCCAATTGTATGGCCCTCCCGCACAATGCGCTGTAACATACTTCGCATTTCGGGGGTATCATGATTATTGGTAACAACGAAAAAGGTTGCTTTAATGTTGTATTGCTTTAAAATATCCAAAATTTCGCCAGTCCGCTCTGACGGGCCGTCGTCAAATGTCAGATAGATTTCTTTTTCGCTATAGATTGTCTGGCTTGGCTTTTCACAGTATAAATCCGGGTAAAGCTGCTGATAGTCAAGATTATCTGTCCAAAACAGCGAGGAGGTCTCTTGCTGATTGGTGGCCGCCATAAGCTGAAACAAACCGCTATTATTTAAAACAGTCTCGGTTTTTTGGCGGCTAATTTCCAACTGCATCAGCGTGTTTTCCTGCTCGGCATGGGCGCTGCGCAGCCCATAATAAACACAGAGCCCGGTAGGTACGAGAATTGCGAGTACAAGGACACCCAAAATGATGTGCTTAAAAAAACGTACGCTGCCCCAATACATGGTATTCCTCCCCTCAATTTGTCGGGCTTAGCTTTATAATCTGCTCGCCATGTTTTTCTTCGGATAGAATATCCCGCCACAGCTTTTGAGGTTATAAGACTTTTTACTGCTTTGCGGCGTTTTTTGATTTGTGTGTAAAAGCACTTAACATGTGGTTTTCACGTGCAACGAAATAGCCAACACCGATTTATAAAATCAACCGTCATTAATCAACCGAATATAAGCGGGGTAAAACCTGCCTTTTGCCTTGTAATATTCACGAAACATCGTAAGTAAACTGCAAAAAGCATATGCCTGCATCCCCGCTGGGTTTGATGCCGTGCTAATGCATTGCATCAACTTTGTTATTTCTTCTGTTTTTACCGCAAACAAATCAACATAGGCGTATCGGCCCTTGCCCTGCAGAATCAGGCTGCCGCACCACCCTTTTTGGGGGTAAACACAGTAAACAAACCGAAGATCCTTTGTTGTTGTAGACATGTTATTAATAATACCTGCAATACAGTTTTTAGAAAATTCTGTACAGACAGGTTGTAAAACGCACCATGAATATTCTGCCAATATTGCCAGGACTTCAAGTTTTTTTGTGGCACTTAATTGAATTGCCTCTTTGTTTTTAAAAATCATATTCCAAAATGTTGGCTCTGTTAAAGAAATGTAGGTGAGTGGAATATCATATTCATGCACGCCGCATCCCTCACTTTCGCATATCCTGCCACAAAGGCTGTTGCTGCCGTAATCTACGGCGGCAAGTCCCTGGCTAAACGGAACTAACCCATCGTAAGCTGATGACAAAGTAAAGGAATGTTTTAACTACCGTTATATACAAAAAACCCAGCAAACGCTGGGTTTTCGCATATGAACAGAATACTTTCCGCCCGTGCTTATTCCTGTTCAATTCTAATCCCCATGTTCTGTATTTATCCCTCTTTACTTTTAGTATGCTTTTGTGCTTCAACAAAAACAATCTTATAACTCAACAGTAACAGTGTTTTACATGAATTCTGAACTTACGGTAAAAGCACGTCCGCACCGTTTTACTGATTCTATAAACATAGTTAAAATAGGAATTTCATCCATATGCAATGTATTACTTTCGCTTAAATGATTATATATTTCAACTTAAATCACAATAATTAGTAAAATAAGTAGAAAATAATGTTTTAAACTATTTTGTGCTTGTTTTTTTTTGACTATTGACGAAAATTTAAAATCAATCTTTTCATCTATTAAAATACTTTGTAACTAAAATTTCAAGTACTTTTTACATTTTTTAACAGTTTTTTACATTTTTTGTATTTTTATTAAAAACTTTTGCCTATCCACTTTGTTTTACTAATAATATTTTTAATTTTGCTTTGTTTTTACAAGTTTAACAGTAAAACAGATTCACTATTATATGGTGTTTATAAACAAAACCGCATGAATTATGATTTTTTGTTTTTTATCTTCAAAAAAAATTGCATCTTTTATGCCCTGTTTTCAAAACTATACAACAAAAAACACGCATTCTGTGCCGAATCGTGCACAAAATGCGTGTTTGCTATTGCTTTTATTGAGAAATATTTTAGCTTAATTCGAAATACTCATAGCTCTAATGTGTCAATAACACCACGTAATGTCTCTGCAGAGCGGTGTAATTTTTGCAACTCTTCTTCCGAAAGAGGCATATCCAACACGGTTTCTACCCCCTGCTGGCCCACAACCGCCGGGATACTCATGCACAGCCCCTCAATGCCATAAGTGCCATGCAGCATGCTGGACACGGGTAGTACCGAGTGTTCGTCGCGCACAATGCTGGTCGCAATGCGGGATACTGCCATGGCAACGCCATAATAGGTGGCACCCTTGCGGCTGATGATTTCGTAAGCAGAATCACGCACTTCCTGGTAAAGCCGGTTGTCGGTGGCCGCATGATCAAAGTGCCCGCGCAGCTCGCAAAAATGGTCAAGCGGCACACCGGAAACACTTGCGCCGCTCCATACCGCAAGCTCGCTGTCCCCGTGCTCGCCAATAATAACGGCGTGCACGCTGCGGCTGTCGACCTGCAAATGCTCACCCAGCAGGTACTTCAGCCGTGCGGTGTCCAGCACTGTGCCGGAGCCCAGCACCCTGTTTTCAGGGTAACCGGAAAGCTTTAGCGTGACATAGGTCAAGATATCCACCGGGTTAGAAACGACCAGCAATACAGCCTCTTTGTTGCGCTTTGCAATTTCGGGCACAATGCTTTTAAAAATGGCGACGTTTTTATGCACAAGGTCCAGCCGCGTTTCACCTGGCTTTTGCCCTGCACCCGCCGTGATGATAATCAGCGCGGCATCGGTAATATCGTCATAAGTGCCGGCCCGTATTGTCATGGGGTGCGCAAACGGCAAGCCGTGGGCAATATCCATTGCTTCGCCCTCTGCCCGTTGCCCATTGGCATCAATGAGAATCATCTCAGAAAACAGCCCGCTTTGCATCAGCGTAAACGCCGAGCTGGAGCCCACGAACCCGGTACCAATCATTGCAGCTTTTTGAAAATTAATCATAAGAACCACCTCCTGGCTCTGTTTTATTTTTAGTTTTGTTTATGTCTGTTCGCCCAGGGCGTCTTGCAGCGTATGCCATGCAAGCACCGCGCATTTGACACGCGAGGGCATGTGTGAGACACCCTGTAGCGCAACCGCGTCACCCAGTGCGTCAAGCTCGTCCTCGCTTGACACTTCACCCTTAATCATGCCAAAAAAGAGCCCGGCAAGCTGGTTTGCCTCTTCTACCGTTTTCCCTTCAATCAAGTCAATCATCAGGGAAGTGGATGCCTGCGAGATGGCACAGCCCTCGCCGGTAAACCCGGCCTCCTGCACAATGCCGTCTTTGACGCGCAGCTGCAAGGTAATGTCGTCACCACAGCTGGGGTTTACCCCCTCAAGGCTGATGGTCGCACCGTTGACCGCATGCCGGTGATGCGGCGAACGGCTGTTTTCGACAATGATTTGGTTGTATAAATCATTGATCCCCAAAGCCCATGCACCCCCTGACTTTCTGTACGCTTTCAAGCAACTGGTCTACATCTGCCATTGTATTATATACCGCAAAACTGGCGCGGCAGCAAGCGTTGATACCAAGGTATTCCATTAGCGGCTGTGCACAGTGGTGCCCGGCACGCACCGCCACCCCGTCGGCATCTAAAATAGTTGCCACGTCATGCGGGTGCACCCCTTCGACATTAAATGAAATTACACCGTAGCGGCCTTGCGGTGCGGCGTCGCCATACACTGTAATATAGGGCAGTTTGGCAAAGCCCTCCAGCGCATGCTGCATCAAAGCCTGTTCGTGTGCTTCAATCTCATCCCAGCCAAGGGCGGTCAGCCACTGAATGGCGGCCGCAAGCCCCACTTCGCCGCCCACGTTACGAGTGCCCGCTTCAAACTTGCGCGGCACCGGTGCATAGGTGGTGCTTTGCTCGTGCACGCTGGCAATCATGTCACCGCCGCTGAGGAACGGGGGCATTTTTTCAAGCAATTCTTTTTTGCCGTACAGCGCGCCTACCCCCATGGGGGCGTACAGCTTGTGGCCTGAAAAAGCGGCAAAATCCACATCCAGTGCTTTGACATCCACCTGCATGTGCGGGGTGCTTTGGGCGCAGTCCAGCACGACCACTGCCCCCATTTCATGGGCGCGCCGTACAATTTCGGCTACCGGTACAGCAAGGCCAAGCACGTTAGAAACCTGTGCCACTGCAACCACTTTGGTGTTAGGGCCGATTTTGGCCGAAATTTCTTCCTTTGTCAGCCTGCCGTCGGCACCCGGGTAAAGATAAACCAGCTTTGCGCCGGTCGCCTTTGCCACCCGCTGCCACGGCACTAAATTGCTGTGGTGCTCGGCAACAGAAAGTGCAATCTCATCACCCGCTTTTAAAAATTCAAGGCCGTAGCTGTAGGCGACAAGGTTTAGCCCCTCGCTGGTATTCTGGGTAAAAATGATCTCGTCGGGCTCTGCGTTCAAAAAGCCTGCCACGACGGCACGGGCGCCTTCATGCGCGTCGGTGGCGCGCATGGCAAGGTCGTAAACGCCGCGGTGCGGGTTTGCGTTATTCTTTTTATAGTATTCTTCCACCGCGTTCAGCACCGCAAACGGGCGCTGGGTCGTTGCGCCATTATCAAGATATACCAGCCGCTTCCCGTTTTCCGGTACCGCCAGCAGCGGAAATTCATTCAAAAGATTTTTCATTTTCATCCAGCCTTCTTGCAACAAGTTCTAATACTTCTTTTTGCAGTTCTTCCTGCGGTATTTTATCCACCGCCGGCGCAAATTGCGCCTCTACCATAAGCCTCCGTGCCGCCGCCGGGGTCAGCCCGCGCGAGCACAAATAATACATCTGTTTTTGGTTCAGCCTGCCTATGGTGGCCGCGTGCTGGCCCTCTACCTGTTCTTCGCCGCACAAAATCAGCGGGGCGGTTTTATTGCGGGCAGTTTTGCTTAGCAGCAACACCGTTTCACTCTCATGCCCAACGGCATGCACCGCGCCGCGCTGAAAATCAATCGTGCCGCGCAGCAGCTTTGTGCTGTTGCCCGCCAGTACGCCGGCGGTGTGCATCTCGCTGAGGGTATCTTCGCCACGGTGCTCTGCGACATCGTTGATATCAATGCTGCGGGCGGTATCGCCAAAATAGATCTGGTCCAGCCAAAATTCGCCGTGCTGCCCGGCAAGGTTCACCCGTGCACCGGCACTGGCCACCGTGCTGCCCAGTAAAATGCGCACCAATTCAAACTTTGCGCCCTCTTCTACCGTTGTAGCAACAGCGTTCCAGCTTTTGCAGTCATCACCAGTTAAAACCAGCTGTACCAGCCGTACCTTGGCGCCGCGCGCGGCATAGACCTGTGTCAGGCTGGCAAACTGCCCTTTTGTTTGGGGGGCCGAGCGGCTGACCTCTACTAACGTGACGCTGCTGCCTTTTTGGGCATAAATGCTGTTGTGTGCAATCAGCTGTGGGTGGACATCGTCTAAAAAGCCCTCTACCAGCAGTGGCGTTTCGGCCTTGCCTTCAACAGCAATAAAGCAGGTTGCGTTTGCATGCTGCAACACAAATTCGTCTACTTCGCGCCCCATACCGCTTTGCGGTACCCCCTGTGCCGGTGCCTGCACCTGCTGCACGCCCGCCGGCAACGGGCCAACCACAACACTTGCTTTGCTGTTTTGCGGCACAAAAAGCGCCGCGTTTTCGCCCGCATTGTTGACGCCCAGCCAGTTCCAGGTTCTTACGGGTAATTGATTGATTGCTGTGTTCATCTACGGCACCTCCTTTAGCCAATACTGCCCTTCATCTCAAGATGGATCAGGTTGTTCATCTCTACCGCATATTCCAGCGGCAGCTCTTTTGCAATGGGCTCTGCAAAGCCGCCCACAATCAATGCACGGGCATCGTCCTCTGACAAACCACGGCTCATCAGGTAAAAAATGGCCTGTTCGCTGATGCGCCCAATTTTAGCCTCATGCCCTACGTCCACATCGTCGCATCGGATATCCATCACCGGGATGGTGTCCGAGCGGGAGTGGTCGTCAATCATCAGCGACTCACAGGCCACAGCCGACTTGCTGCCCACGGCCTCCGGTGCCGCAACCACCGCACTGCGGAAGGTGGAAATACCACCGTCGCGCGAGATGGATTTGGTGGAGATGTGCGAAGTGGTGTGCGGCGCTGCGTGCACCACCTTCGCGCCGGTGTCAAGGTTTTGGCCATTGCCGGCAAAGGTAATACCGGTAAATTCCATGCGGGAGTTTTCGCCCTTTAAAATCGTCATGGGGTACAGGCAAGAGGTATGCGAGCCAAACGAGCCGGACACCCACTCCATAATGCCGTCTTTTTCTACCCGGGCACGCTTAGTGTTGAGGTTGTACATATTTTTAGACCAGTTTTCGATGGTGGAGTAGCGCAACCGTGCCCCCTCACCCACAAACAGCTCTACACAGCCGGCGTGCAGGTTGGCCACGTTGTATTTTGGGGCCGAACAGCCCTCGATAAAATGCAGGTAAGCGCCTTTGTCCACAATAATCAGCGTGTGCTCAAACTGGCCGGCACCCGGCGCGTTTAGCCGGAAATATGACTGCAACGGAATTTCGACCGAAACACCGGGCGGCACATAGACAAACGAGCCGCCAGACCACACCGCCCCGTGCAGCGCGGCAAACTTATGGTCGGTAGGCGGCACCAGCTTCATAAAATGCTTGTGCACCATTTCGGCATACGGGCCGGTCAATGCGCTTTCCATATCGGTGTAGACCACGCCTTTGGCCGCAACCTCTGCGCGCACATTGTGATACACCACCTCAGAGTCATACTGGGCACCCACACCGGCAAGCGAAAGCCGTTCCGCCTTGGGGATGCCAAGACGCTCGAAGGTGTTTTTAATATCATCCGGCACATCGGACCATTTGCCGCGCATCGGGGTGTTGGGCCGCACATAGGTGACAATGTTTTCGATGTCCAGCCCGTCCAGCGGCGGCCCCCAGCTTGGCAGCGGCATTTCGTTATAAGTCTGCAGCGACTTTAAGCGAAACAGGCGCATCCATTCCGGGTCGTGCTTTTCTTCTGAAATTTTTTGCACGATGGCCGGTGTCAGGCCGGAGTTTACCTCAAACGAGGCGTTGGCCGCATCTTTAATGTCATAAATACTGCGGTCAAACTCTTCTACCTGTGTTTTTTCAGTCTCAAAGCTTCTCAAGCGTCTGCCGCCTCCTTTTGCAGCGCACCAAAGCCGCCCTGCAAAATCTCATCGGCAAGTTCGCGGCCACCGGTGCGGGAAATACGCCCGTTTTCCAGAATGTGGACGTAATCAACGTCCAGCTCTTCCAGAATTTTGGCGTTATGTGTAATGATCAAAATGCTGTTGCCCTCGTCATGGTAGGCGCGGATACCCTTAGAAACTGTTTTAACCGCATCCACATCGAGGCCGGAATCTGTTTCGTCCAGCATCGCGAGCTTGGGCCGCAGCATCAGCAGTTGTAAAATTTCGGCCTTTTTCTTTTCGCCGCCGGAAAACCCGACATTCAGGTATCGTGATGCATAAGACTCATCCATATCCAGGACCTGCATCCGCTCTTTGAGTTTCTTTTGAAAAGCAAGCACCCGCATCGGCTTGCCCTCTATTGCGCCGGCAGCGGTGCGCAGAAAGTTTTCCAGCGTGATGCCGGGGATTTCCTCCGGCGCCTGAAACGACAAAAACACACCCAGCCGCGCGCGTGCATCGGCGCTTTCATCGGTGATATCTTCGCCGTCAAAGCTGATGCTGCCGCTTTCGATGGCATAACGCGGGTCGCCCATCACGGCGGAAACCAACGTGGATTTGCCGGTGCCGTTGGGGCCCATCAGCACATGCAATTCGCCTTTTTGAATGCTGAGGTCAACGCCGTTTAAAATTAATTTATCATCCACCGAAACGGCAAGGTCGCGGATTTCAAGAAGAGGTTTTTTCATCGTTCCACTAAACTCCTTTTTCGAAACAAGCTGTCGGCCAAACGCTGACAGTTTTTACTTTGATGTAGCTCATTGCTATTACTTTTTAATAGTACACCAATATACTAGGAATTACAAGCGCAATTCCCTATAATTTTTGTATTTTTATATGTTTTTGTTCAAAAAGCTGCTATGTTTTGTGTTTTGAAAGCCTTTCGCTTGTTGTTTCATTACCCTTTTGTGACAGTTTATTGAAGGGCAGCGATTGTTTATTTACCTTATAATAGCAAGCAAGCCATAACAAACAAAAAAACGGGGGCTGCTGCCCCCGCCGTAAATAAACTAACGCCACCGCGGTGTGCCACACAAGGTGCCCCGCCGTTAACCCTGCAATTTTGCCATAAAGCTGGCTGCCTTTACCGTCGCACGTGTATGTGTGCCGCCGCCAATGCGCACCCCATTGTCAAATGCTTCTACGGTAAACGTAAAGCTGCGCTCTGTTTGCTGCACCAGTGTCGCGCAGGCAGTAATCACGGCGCCCACGGCAGAAGCACGGTCATGTGTCAGTTCCATTTTAGTGCCCACCGTGGTAATGCCCTCCGGCAGCAGCGAGGCGACACATTGCATCGCCGCATTTTCCATCAAAGCTACCATTGCGGGGGTAGCAAATACCGGCAGGTCACCGCTGCCCATTGCCTTTGCCGTTTTTTCTGTTGTCACAACCGCACTTACTTCAAAAAATTGTTCCACCTTCAGCGCCTCTTTCTTTGCGGGCATTTTGCCGCAGCTTTGCTGTTATTTATACTAACACAGCCCCCGTGTGCTCTGCAAGCCCGCTATGCCTGATTGGTTATTTTAAACCCTTTTTAACTTTTTAAAAACAAAACCCCGCATAGTTTTGTGAAATGTTATGTTTCACGGTATCTTCACAGATGGACTATTGGTGGAATTGACAAATCGCATATTTATACCTTGACAATGAATAAATATGCAATTATAATCATAACATCAAATAGAGAGACGCACCACCCAAGGAGGAGTTATTGATGAACTACAAACACAAAACCCTGTCGGCACTGCTGGCCGCCGCCATGGTATTTTCTCTCGCCGGCTGCGGCAGCGCTTCATCTGCCGCGTCCGCTTCGTCCGCTGCCGCAAGCACCCCGGCATCTTCCGCATCTACCGCTGCCGCTTCGTCTTCAGTTGCCGAAAGCGACCTGTCGGACGCTGCCTTGCAGGCAATTGCAAAGATTAAAGAAAAAGGTGTGCTGACCATTTCTACCGAGAGCAAGTATGCACCGTTTTGCTTTAAAGACAACGACTTGAACATTGTTGGGTTTGAGCCTACGCTGATGCAGTACCTTGCCGATGACCTTGGTGTGAAACTGAACATTCAAGATGTCGATTTCACTGCCGTCATCCCCGCGGTGACAAGCGGCGAAGCCGATATTGGCATGGCCGGCATGGTGAAAACTGCTGAGCGTGCCGAAGTGGTCGACTTTACACAACCGTACCACATGTCCGGCCAATGTGTAATGGTATTAAAAGACAATGCCGCCACATTTACCAGCTTTGATTCATTTGCAGGCAAAACCCTTGGCGCACAAAAGGGCACCTTGCAGGAGACGATTTTGCACGAGCAGTTCCCGGACAGCAACGCCAAGATTTTGGACAAAGTACCTGATTTGGTGCAGCTGCTGCAATTGGGCGAAATTGACGGCCTGATTATTGCGGTAGACCCCGCCGGCCCCTACCTTGCCTCCCACGAAGAGCTTGCCACCGTTGACCCCGGCATCGTGATTGACCCAGAGACCAACGGCCAGGTTGCCTGTGTTGCCAAAGGCAATGAAGGCCTTGTGGAATACCTGAATGCCGTGTTTGCGAAACTGTCTGCCGATGGCACACTGGATGGCTGGTATGCCGATGCGGTGACCCTTTCGAATGAGCAAAACGCCACCTGATCTTGCTTTACAGCAAACTGAATAGTAACGAAAGCCTGCCGGCTGCAATTGCAGCCGGCAGGCTTTCGTTGTGTAACAACAAACCTTATTCTATTGATTATGCAAACCGACTATTCGGTTATACGGTCCTGTATTTCAATAAAGTTCTCCCGGTTGTTCCAATAATCCTCTTTTGCGATGAGGGCCATTTTAAGATCCGACATCATGGTTTCCATTGGTGTTCCGTCCGGGGCAGTATCAGGGACCGGGATACTCTTTTCCCCTACGTTCACAGCAAAATAATCCGGGCCTTCGGCAAAAATGCCTATTTTTCTGTCCTCACATTGCATTTTTAATGTTGATAACAAACCTGAAGATAAATCTATTGCAAATAGTGTACTGCCATCATAAGATTCGTCTGAAACTAAAAACAAAATATGTGAATCATAGATGCCGGTTACCTTGATTGCCCCTTGGGGTAAATTTTGAGAAAAAATATTTTGGGCAATCGTCCGTTTTTCCAGAGTACCGATATCCAAACTTTTTATAGTACAGGTAGACCTCTCCCAATAATAAAATTTTTCGTTGTCCGCTACCCCTAAAATATCTCCTTGTTTCCATGTCAAAATAGGTTCCAGTTTTCCGGTATCCAAAAAATATCTGTTCAGTGTATAAACTTGGTTTTCATATAGTTCTTTCCACGACTGTGTTTTATCATTTTTTGTTGTAACCGTCGTAATCAATAATCCTTTTGGGAAGCAACCAACCACATTATAATCAGCATCGTATGGAAATTGGTCAACTAAATTCTTTTCCCCCGTAGTGGTATCAACGCGAAGCAACTGAAATTCGGTCCCCTCTTCAAAATGCTTTTTTACTAAAACATAAAGGCTTTGTTCATCGGCAACAAAAACGCTGGATTCGCAGAATGTCTCATCTGCCGGTAACGAAAACAGCTCACGGCGGTTATCACCATTCAGGTCCATCTGCCATACCTTAGGCAAATCTTCTGCTTCATAAGACAAGCCTAAACCATTTAGCCCCAACTGACAAACGTAAAGCTTTGTTGCCGCTACAAATGGGAATGTGCCCCCTATGGTATATTGGATCCAGCTCGGGTCCGCCTCATTGTGGTGGTCGCTATTAGGCTGTGCAGACAAATAAATTCGTTGCTTTGTTTTATAATCAGTATATAAAATATTGGCCGAGCCGTCCAGGCGGCACCATAATTCATAATACCCGTTATTGGTACCTGCCCTTGCCGTATCCGTTAGCCCCAGTACAGAAGTTACCACCTTTAATTGGCTGTTTTCGCTGCCTGCCGGTACAGAAGAAGATGCCCCTTGTTCAGCCTGCTGGTTTGGGGGCGGCGAAATATTACTGCTACACGCATAAAACAAAAAAAACGCCGCCATAAAAGCCGCAATGCAAGACACCCGTTTTTTCATTTCAATTCCCCCGTTTCGCGGTTATCACTGCCCACGGCAAACCAGCTTTTTGTTGTTTTTATCCACGCTTCGCCCACTATTTACCATTTAACCACTTTCTTTACTTTTTGTCAATGTGCAACCAGCGGCTGTGTACCACAACAAAGGGCTTGTATTTATTGGTTTTTTGCTTGTTTTTATTGGCACCCGGCAGAAACCAGCATTGCATTTAACGCACCAAGGGCTTTACCACAAACAAAAGCGCCGCCCAACCTGCTTGGCAGGAAAGGCGACGCTTTTGTATTATTATTCTAGCTTTGCCGTGTCACACATATTGTTATTCAGGTACAAAGCGAATTCATATTACGAAACTTATTTTTGCAGGCTTTTCGCAAGGCTGGCTGCAATAAACTCGCGGAACAACGGGTGCGCGCGGTTCGGGCGGCTTTTGAATTCGGGGTGATACTGCACACCCACAAAGAAATCGTTTTCCGGGATTTCGACTGCTTCAACCAAGCGCCCGTCCGGCGAAGTACCCGCTATTTTAAGGCCGGCGGCAGTCAGCGCTTCACGGAACTCGTTGTTAAACTCGTACCGGTGGCGGTGACGCTCGGAAATCTGCGCCGAACGGTACGCCTTTTCCATCATCGTACCCGCAATAATATTGCAGGGGTATGCGCCAAGGCGCATGGTACCGCCCTTGGGCAGGTTGCCGTGCTGGTCGGGCATCAGGTCAATCACGCGGTGCGAAGAATCCGGCGCAAACTCGCTGGAGTTCGCATCTTCAAAGCCCAGCACGCCGCGCGCATACTCCATTACCGCAATCTGCATGCCAAGGCAGATGCCAAGGTAGGGCACATTATGGGTGCGCGCATACCGCGCCGCCAAAACCATGCCTTCAATACCGCGGTCGCCAAAGCCGCCCGGCACCAAAATACCGTCGCAGCCACTCAGGCGCTCTTCCAGCATTTCGGGGCACAGCTGTTCGCTGTCCACCCATTCTACCCATACACGGGCACCGTTTTCATACCCGGCATGTGACAGCGCCTCGTTGACCGAGAGATACGCGTCGTGCAGTTTGGTATACTTGCCCACCAGCGCAATTTTAACGGGCTTTGTGGCAAGCTGAATGCGCTGCAGCATTGCTTTCCAGTCGGCCAAGTCACACGGTGCACAGTGGATATCCAGCTCGCGGCACACCACGTTGGCAAGGCCGTTTTCTTCCAGCATGATTGGGGCCTGATACAGTACCGGCAATGTAAGGTTTTCAATGACACAGTCCGGCTTTACATTGCAGAACAGGGCAATTTTGCTGCGGATTGACTCTTCAATCGGCTCGTCGCTGCGGGTGATGATGATGTCGGGCATAATGCCAAACGACTGCAGCTCTTTGACCGAGTGCTGGGTCGGCTTGGACTTGTGCTCGTTGCTGCCCTTGATATAAGGGACAAGCGTGACATGGATAAACAGGCAGTTTTTGCGGCCTACTTCGTGCGAAACCTGACGGATGGCCTCGAGGAAGGGCTGACTTTCAATGTCGCCGGTCGTGCCGCCGATTTCGGTGATGACGACATCGGCGTCGGTTTTTTCGCCGACCGAATAGATGAAGCTTTTAATTTCGCCGGTGATGTGCGGGATGACCTGCACGGTCTCGCCAAGGTATTCACCGTTGCGCTCTTTGTTCAGCACATTCCAGTACACCTTGCCGGTGGTCAGGTTGGAGAACTTGTTCAGGTTTTCATCAATGAAACGCTCGTAATGCCCCAGGTCAAGGTCAGTCTCTGCCCCATCTTCTGTGACAAACACCTCACCATGCTGGTAGGGGCTCATGGTACCCGGGTCCACATTGATGTACGGGTCCAGCTTTTGCGCCGCGATGCGCAAGCCACGCGCCTTTAACAGCCGCCCCAAGCTTGCCGCCGTGATGCCTTTGCCCAGCCCCGACACTACGCCTCCTGTTACGAAAATATACTTCGTCATACTTCTCCATCCCTTCATCCGCAAAATTTTAAAGCCCACGGGCTCTGCCTGCCGCCTGTGTGCCGCTTTCCGTTATCGCGCCAACGCGCGTTTCACGCTTCGTAGGTATTCAAAATACTCTCTGCAATGGTGCGCCTTGTGCTGCGGCGGTCCATCGCCTGCTTTTCAATATATCGGTGCGCCTGTTCCTCGGTAAACTGCAAATGCTCAATCAGCACACATTTCGCGCGCTCTACAATACGCAGTTCTTCAATTTTTTCCCGCAGACGCCGGTTTTCTTCCATCAGCCGTTCAATGCGCTTGCGGGTGGCGGTAATTAATTTTAAGCTTTGGTAAAAGGCCGCACGGTTTAAAGGCCGCGGCAATACAAACACACCGTAGTCTTCCACTTTGGCCGCCAGTTCGTCCTCCTGCTCGGCCTTGACTAGCAAAATTACGCCGGCACGCCCTTTGGCGGCCGCAATTGCAACGTCTGTCCCCAGCTCGTCCCTCAGGGGGGTGTTGACCAAAACCAGATCATAATCCGCTTCCAGCAGCACTCTGCGGGCCGCGCTGCCGCTGGAGGCCATGGCAATCGTTGGCCGCGGCGATGCCACAAACAACTCAGCCAATGCCTCCTGTGATTTTTCGGTGCCGGAAACAATCAGTACCTTTTCCACTGCGCGTCCCCCCTTTCCGCTGCCAGTTCACACCTTAGAGCCGGTGGAAATAGAGGTCCTGCTCCTGCTGTGCCCGGTCCTCTGGCGATGTAATTCGCGCAGCCTCGGCACGCTTGAGCTCAAAATATTTATCGCGGATACTCTGTGGCAATACCCGCTGTACCAAATTACTTGCCTGTGCAAGGTCAAGGGCCTCGCCAAGGCTTTGCGGCAACTGCGCAAGGTGCTGTGTTTCCTGCGGCGACGCCTCGTACAGGTTGCTGTTCGTGGGGGCAGGCAGCTCTTCTGCCTGCTCAATGCCCTCCAGCCCCGCCTCAATTAGCAAAGCAAACGCAAGGTAGGGGTTGCAGGCCGCATCCGGGCTGCGCAGCTCCATCCGGCTGAAATCCCCCTCTGCCGCGGGGATGCGCACAAGCTGGCTGCGGTTCTGCCGGGACCAGGTCAAATAGCGCGGGGCTTCAAACGCACCCAGCCGCGCATACGAATTTGTCGTGGGGTTTAAAAACGCAGAAAGCTCTGCGGTGCGGTGTAAAATACCGGCGATAAACTGCCTTGCCTGCGGCAAAAAACCGTCCGGCTGGCCCAAAAACAGGTTTTCATCATCCCTGTTATAAAGGCTCATATTGATATGCATCCCGTTGCCCGGTGCATTTGCAATGGGCTTTGGCATAAAGCTGGCATACAGGCCGTTCTGCGCAGCAATGGCACGCACAACTGCTTTAAAGGTAACAAGGTTGTCTGCCGCGCGCATGACGGTGCTGTACCGAAAATCGATCTCGTTTTGCCCCGGGCCCTGTTCGTGATGGCTTGCCTCCGGGGTAAACCCCATCTCTTCCAGTGAAAGGCAAATTTCGCGCCGCACATTTTCGCCCTTGTCCAGCGGCGCAATGTCAAAATAACCGCCTTGGTCCATGGGGCGGGTGGTGGGCCGGCCATTTTCATCCAGCTGAAACAGGTAAAACTCACATTCCGGCCCAAACTTGCACACATAACCGCGCTGTATGGCGCGCCGCGCCGTCTCGCGCAGCAGGCGGCGGCAATCCCCTTCAAACGGGGTGCCGTCAGGCCGGACAATATCGCAAAACAGGCGTATTACCCTGCCGTGAGAAGGGCGCCAGGGCAAGATGGCGACCGTGTCCGGGTCTGGCACAAGCAGCAGGTCTGACTCCTCTATATTCATAAACCCGCTGATGGCCGAAGCGTCAAACGAGATGCCGCTTTCAAATGCACGCGGCAGTTCTGAGGGCTGGATTGCAATATTTTTTTGTATGCCAAAGATGTCGCAGAACGCCAAGCGAATAAATTTCACGTCGTTGTCCCGCACATAGCTCAAAATTTCTTCTGCGCTGCTGTACATGAAACGCACCTCCATAGGCCGCGGCACGGCCACTACTGTTTACTTTATTCTTGATTATACCCGGTTTTGCGGCCATGGAACAGTGTTTTTTCAAAAAAGTGGAAGTATTTGTAAAATTAACCATCCCTTAATTTTGGCAACACGAAAACAAGGGTGCTCACCGGGGGCTCCTGACAAAAGGCTGGAATCTCCGGTGAACACCTTTGTCCTTCCTAGGATTATACTATGCCCACTTTAGCATGTCAACAAAAAAAATATCCGGTTTTTGTTGTTTTTTACTTGACAAATTTCGCCCCACGTCATATAATGCACTGCATAAACAGCAAAGGCGCTGTGGGCTTTTTTGTCCACGGCGCCTTTTCTTTATGCCATTAAGGGAGGATGAAATCGGTGAAGAGCGTAACTGAAATTTTTGGAAGTCTTGTGTTTAACGAGCACGTCATGAAAGAGCGCCTGCCCTCGGATGCTTATGCTGCAATGAAGCGTACCATTGAGCAGGGTCGCAGCCTGAACCCCAGCGTTGCCAACGTTGTGGCAAATGCAATGAAGGACTGGGCGATTGAAAAAGGGGCAACCCATTTCACGCACTGGTTCCAGCCGATGACCGGCATTACCGCAGAAAAGCATGACAGCTTTTTGTGCCCGCAAAAAGACGGCACCGCGATTATGCAGTTTTCGGGTAAAGAACTGATCAAAGGCGAACCGGATGCGTCGAGCTTCCCCTCCGGCGGCCTGCGCGCCACCTTCGAAGCCCGCGGCTACACTGCGTGGGATGCCACCTCTTTCGCTTTTATTAAGGACAACACCCTTTGCATCCCCACCGCATTCTGCTCTTACGGCGGTGAAGCCCTGGACAAAAAGACCCCGTTGCTGCGCAGCATGGAAGTGCTGAGCAAGCAGGCCCTGCGCATTCTGCGCCTGTTTGGCGACACCGAAACCATTAAGGTAAACACCACTGTCGGCCCCGAGCAGGAATACTTCTTGATCGACAAATCGCTGTACGAACAGCGCCGCGACCTGATTTACTGTGGCCGCACCCTGTTTGGCGCAAAACCGCCGAAAGGCCAGGAGCTGGAAGACCATTATTTTGGCTCTCTAAAAACCCGCGTTTCTGAATTCATGCATGACCTGGACGACGAGCTTTGGAAGCTTGGCATCTATGCCAAAACCGAGCACAACGAGGTCGCGCCCGCTCAGCACGAGCTCGCACCGATTTTCACCACCACAAATATTGCGACCGACCACAACCAGCTGACGATGGAGCTGATGCAGAAGGTTGCTGCCCGCCATGATCTGGTTTGCCTGTTGCACGAGAAGCCCTTTGCGGGTGTCAACGGCAGCGGCAAGCACAACAACTGGTCGATTTCCACCGATGGCGGCGCCAACCTGCTTGAGCCGGGTGACAGCCCGCGTGAAAACGCACAGTTCCTGCTGTTCCTGTCTGCCGTCATTAAGGGTGTGGACGAGTATCAGGACCTGCTGCGCATTTCGGTTGCTTCTGCGGGCAACGACCACCGTCTGGGTGCCAACGAGGCCCCGCCGGCCATCGTTTCGATGTTTGTCGGCGACGACCTTGCCGAAGTACTGCACGCTATCGAGACCGACGCTGCGCTGGACCACAAGGACGCCGTGGAAATGCGCATTGGCGTGCACACGCTGCCGCACATCCTGCGCGACAACACCGACCGCAACCGCACTTCGCCGTTTGCGTTTACCGGCAACAAGTTTGAGTTCCGTATGGTGGGCTCGAACCAGTCGATTGCCGACTGCAACACCATGCTGAACACCATCGTTGCCGAAGAGCTGCGCATCTTTGCCGACCGCCTTGAAAAAGCCGAGGATTTTGACGTCGCGCTGCATGACCTTGTAAAAGAAACCATTGTGGCACACAAACGCATCATCTTCAACGGCAACAACTATGCCGACGAGTGGGTGGAGGAAGCGCGTGAGCGCGGCCTGCTGAACCTGAAAACCACCGTTGACGCCCTGCCCTACCTCGTGAAAGAAAAGAACATCGAGTTGTTCACCCGCAACAAGATTTACACCGAGGCAGAGCTGGAATCGCGTTATGAGATCTTGCTTGAAAAATACTGCAAGACCCTCAACATCGAAGCGCTGACCATGCTGGACATTGTCAAAAAAGACATTCTGCCCGCATCGCTGAGCTACACCGAAGCGCTGACCGATTCCGCCCTGAAGAAAAAGCAGCTCGGCAAAAGCATCAACTGCGATGTGGAAGAAGAGCTGGTCAGCAAGCTTTCCACCCTTGCAGGCTGCCTGTACAGCCGCACCAACCGGCTGGAAAACGAACTGCTTGCGGCAAGAAACTACGCCGAGAGCAAAGCACAGGCCAACTACTACCGCGACATCATTTTCGTTTCGATGCAGGAAGTTCGTGCCATTGCCGACGAGCTGGAAGGCCTGGTTGCCAAGAAGTACTGGCCGCTGCCCTCTTACGGTGACCTGCTGTTCAGTGTGAAATAAACGAAAGTTGCATACAATTTTCACACTTAAGTCGTTTTTAGTACTATTTATCGCTTGACCCATATTGATTGCTATATTATAATAGGTGTGTTAACTATTTAACATACCTATTATTTTTTTGTCTGGCCATCCAGTAATTTAAAAAAGGGTGAGTTGCATGAACATCTATATCTGTGTGGGAAGCTCGTGTCATTTAAAAGGGTCGTACAATATTATCAACCTGATGAAAGAGGCGCTTGAAAAGAACCACCTGACCGACAAGGTGAATGTCTCTGCGGCATTTTGCCTTGGCAAATGCACCAGCGGCGTAACCATTAAGGTGGACGACGAAATTATTACAGGGGTGTCGCCCGACAACTTTAAAGAGATCTTTGACCAATACATTTTAAAGGTGAACGCATAATGAGCGACTTTCTTGGGCTGAAAAAATCAAACTGCAAAAACTGCTACAAATGTATTCGCCATTGCCCGGTGAAAAGTATTCGGTTTGCGGACAATCAGGCCAATATTGTGTCGGATGAATGTATTTTGTGCGGGGAATGCTTTGTAAATTGCCCGCAGAACGCCAAAGTTATCCGTGATGATCTGCCCAAAGTAAAGGAACTCATTGCCTCCGGCCGCAATGTCATCGCCAGCGTGGCACCCTCGTTTATATCCGAATTTGGTGTCAGCAACTTCCGCACCGTGCGCCGCGCGCTGGGCAAACTGGGCTTTGCCTGGGCAGAAGAAACCGCCATTGGTGCCGGCATCGTCAAAACAAAATACGAAGAGCTGATTGCGGATGGCACCCACCCTGTCATCATTTCTTCGTGCTGCCATACCGTCAACACACTGATTCAAAAATATTACCCCGGTGCCCTGCCCTACCTTGCGGGGGTGCTTTCGCCCATGCTGGCGCATTGCCAGTTAATCAAGGAACAAAACCCCGATGCAGTGGCCGTTTTTATTGGCCCCTGCATTTCTAAAAAAGAGGAAGCCAGCATTTACGGCATTTGCGATGTGGTGCTGACGTTTGAAGACCTGGAACGCTGGATGGAAGACGAACAGGTTGAGTTTGAGCCGGACGGCGAGGATGAGAGCGGCAAGCGGCCGCGTTTCTTCCCCATTGCTGGGGGCATTATTGCCAGTATGCACACCGAAAACACCGGGTACAGCTATATCCCGGTAGACGGTGTGGAAAACTGCAAGGCCGCACTGGAAGAAATTGAGGCCGGGCGCCTGACGAACTGCTTTATTGAGATGAACGCTTGCAAGGGCGGCTGCATTAACGGGCCGGCTGCGTCTACCCGCCGCCAGCACAGCATTTCGGGCACGACGCGGGTACGCACCTTTGCCGGGGCAGAAGAGTTCGATGTGAAGCTTGCCGGGCCGCTGGTGAAAAAGATGGATTTTCTGGGGCTGAAAGCAACCCTGCCAGGCGAAGCTGCAATTCAGGACATCCTTGCAAAAATGGGCAAAACCAGCCCGGAGCAAGAGCTAAACTGTGGCAGCTGCGGGTATAATACCTGCCGAGAAAAGGCCATTGCCGTGTACCAGGGCAAAGCAGATCTGACGATGTGCCTGCCGTTTTTGAAAGAAAAGGCAGAAAATTTTTCTGACAAAATCATCTGCAATACCCCAAATGCTATTTTTGTGCTGGACGAAGCGCTGAATATCCAGCAGATCAACCGCGCTGCGCTGAACTTATTCAACCTGCCGCTGGACACCGACCTGCGCGGCACCCCGCTGGTGCGGATACTGAACCCCACCGATTACTTAAATGCAATGGTCAGTGGTAAAAGTCTGGTTGAGAAAAAGTACTATCTGGCCGAATATAAAAAGTATGTGGCAGAAGTCATTGTCTATGATAAGGAATACCATATTATTTTCAGCATCATGCGTGACATTACCGAGGCGGAAAGTAAAAAAGCCCAAAAAGACGAGCTGCGCCGCGAAACGATAGAGATTACCGACCAGGTAATTGAAAAACAGATGCGGGTAGTCCAGGAGATTGCTTCACTTTTGGGCGAAACAACGGCAGAGACCAAAATAGCATTGACCCGCCTGAAAGAAACCATGCAAAAGTAGGGAGAGACCGCATGAACAACTTGTGGACGGATACCGGATACGTCAGCATCAACAAAAACGGCGAACAGCTGTGCGGTGACAAGGTAGAAATTATTGGCAGTGCCGACGGCTGCACCACCCTGGTGCTGGCAGATGGCCTTGGCAGTGGTGTCAAGGCTAATATTCTGTCTACCCTCACTTCAAAAATACTCTGCACCATGATGGATGCCGGTATGGGCGTAGAGGATTGCGTTGATACGATTGTCAATACGCTGCCGGTTTGCCAGCTGCGCAAAATTGCCTACAGCACCTTTACCATTATCCGCATTGGCAACAACGACACTGCTAAAATTATTCAGTTCGACAACCCCAATGTGGTTTTTCTGCGCAACGGCCGCAGTGTGGATTACCCCATTGTCAGCCGCGTGATTGGCGATAAAAAGGTATTGGAAAGCACAATCAGTTTGCAGCTGGACGACACCTTTATCGCGATGAGTGACGGCGCAATTTACGCCGGTGTGGGTAAAACGCTGAACTTTGGCTGGCAGCGGGACAATATTGTCGATTTTGCCGAGGCGTTTTTTGACTGGAGTCTTTCTGCCAAAAGTATCGCCGGCACGATTGTGGACGAATGTAACCGCTTGTACGAGGGCGAACCGGGTGACGACACCACAGTGGCCTGTGTTAAAA
The DNA here is from genome assembly GCA_023460035.1 of Bacillota bacterium. Taxonomy (GTDB): domain Bacteria; phylum Bacillota; class Clostridia; order Oscillospirales; family Ruminococcaceae; genus Pygmaiobacter. The sequence continues at coordinate 142,283 of JAEWRN010000023.1, read as the reverse complement.
TTAAAAAGCGCTGCCCTGTAAACCTGATGATTGGCCCGCCTTCAAACCCTGCCGATGTTTCGATGATGATGAGCCTGTTTTTTGCAAAAGAGGGCATTAAAATTGTCTGCGGCGGCACCACCAGTACCCTTGCCGCCGAATTTTTGGGCAAGCCTTTGCGCACCAGCTTAAACTATTGCGACCCCGAGATTCCGCCCATTGCCATGGTGGAGGGCATTGACCTTGTAACAGAGGGTGTCATTACCATCAGCCGTGTGGTGGAGTACGCAAAGGCGTACCTTGCAAACGACACCCTTGCGACACCGTGGGGCAACAGCAATAACGGTGCTTCACTTGTGGCCCGCATGCTGTTTGAAAAGGCCACCGACATCAACTTTTTTGTGGGTAAAGCAATTAACCCCGCACACCAAAACCCGGCGCTTCCCATTAATTTTGGCATTAAAATACGCCTGATACAAGAGCTGGCGGAGCATCTTGAAAAAATGGGAAAGCATATCAAAGTAAGTTATTTCTAATCTGCCGCAGTGCGTTGGGTAAAGGGGGCCAAGCAGTGAACGAAAGAATATTTGACACGCGCGTACAATGGCTGAAATATAAAGTTTTGAAAGAGGTCGCAAAAAGCACCTATGCAGACACTTTGCAGCAGGTGTACCACACCGTGCCCAAAACCATTGTGCCGGACGGCGCCAAAGCGACCATGCGCTGCTGCATTTACAAAGAGCGTGCCATACTGGGCGAGCGCGTACACGCTGCCCTGGGCGGCGACACGGGCCGGCACAATGTCATCACCGTGCTGGATATCGCCTGCGATGAATGCCCTGTCAGCGGCTATACAGTAGGGGCCGATTGCCGGGGCTGTATTGCACACCGCTGTGAAGAGGTTTGCCCCAAAGGCGCGATACAGATTATCGACCAGCATGCGGTAATTGACCACGCCAAATGCGTAAGCTGCGGCCGCTGTGCCGCTGTTTGCCCCTACAACGCCATTGCCAGGCATACCCGCCCGTGTGAAAACGCCTGTAAAGTAGGGGCCATTCATATGGGGGACGACAAAAAAGCCACCATAGACGACGATAAATGTACGGCCTGCGGCGCCTGTGTTTACATGTGCCCTTTTGGCGCGGTGGTGGACCGCAGCTTTTTAGTGGATGCCATTCGGCTGCTGCGTGCCAGTAAAAACAATACCCGTTATAAGGTTTATGCCGTGGTAGCACCCTCTGTTTCAAGCCAGTTTGGGTATGCAAAGCTAGGGCAGGTCGTTGCCGGTATCAAAACGCTGGGCTTTTACAGCGTCGTAGAGGCGGCCCTGGGCGCGGACCTCGTTGCGCTAGACGAATCAAAAGAGCTTGCCAAAAAAGGCTTTTTACTCAGCTCCTGCTGCCCCGCTTTCGTGTCTTATGTCAAATTTGACTTTCCGGGCCTTGCAAAGTCGCTTTCTTCTACCCTTTCGCCCATGGCTGCCACCGGTAAACTGCTGAAAGCGACCGACCCCGACGCGAAGGTGATTTTTATCGGCCCCTGCACCGCAAAAAAAGAGGAATTTCAGGCGCCGGGGGTTGCCCCCTATATTGACGGCGTGTTGACCTTTGAAGAGCTGCATGCGCTGCTGGAAGCCTGTGACATTGACATTACCACCCTGCCGGAAGAGGTGCTCGACAACGCCTCTTATTACGGCCGCATTTTTGCCCGCAGCGGTGGCCTTGCCGAAGCCGTGGCGCGCGCACTACACGAACAACAGATTGATTTTGCCTTGACCCCTATTGTCTGCAACGGCATAGAAGAGTGCCGCACTGCCCTGCTGCGCGCCAGTAAAGGGGTTGCCGGTGGCAACTTTATTGAGGGTATGGCCTGCCAAAACGGCTGCATTGGCGGCGCAGGCTGCCTGACCCATGGCCCCAAGGATAAAAACGAAGTGGACGAATATGGCCGCCTTGCGCTGGAAAAAGATATTTCCGGTGCGGCTGCTGTTGCAAAAGGGCTTGGCCCGCTTACAAAACCGGTATTATAATTTAAGTGCGTTTATTTGACGCGCTTTTTTTGCAGGAGGAGTTTTATGGAACTTTTAAAGCAGCGCATTACAAAGGACGGACGTGTAAAGGAAGGCAACATTTTAAAGGTGGACAGCTTTTTAAACCACCAAATCGACATTGCGCTGCTCAATGAAATGGGGCGCGAATTTTACCGGCTGTTCCAGCATGAAGGCATTACCAAAATCATCACCATAGAGGCCAGCGGTATTGCCATTGCCGCCATTACGGCGCAATATTTCAATGTGCCGATGGTATTTGCCAAAAAGGCAAAAAGCAAAAACATTGACGGCGAGGTTTACACCTCCTCTATCAACAGCTACACCCACCAAAATGTTTACACCGCCATGCTGGAAAAGCGGTTTCTATCCGCTGCCGACCGCGTGCTGATTTTAGACGATTTTCTTGCAACCGGCAAGGCACAACTTGGCCTTTTAGACATTGTGGGGCAGGCCGGCGCTTCGGTGGGTGGCATTGGTATCGCCATTGAAAAAGGCTTTCAGGGCGGCGGTGACCGCCTGCGTGAAGCCGGCTACCACCTTGAAAGCCTTGCTATTATTGACAAGATGGAAAACAGCGAGATCGTGTTTCGCGATTAAGCTTTGCGCCCCGGCAGTGTTTGCAGGCTAAACAGGGGCTGCCGGGCAGAGGATGTGAAATGGAGAAAGAACAAGTTTTATCGCTGCTGGAAAACAAGGGTATCCCCTACCGCCTTATTCACCACGCCGCGGCACATACCATAGACGAAATGGACGCGCTTGGTGTTGAAAATGGCGAAGAAATTGCCAAAAACCTGTTTTTGCGCGATGACAAAAAGCGGAATTATTATTTAATCTGCCTTCAAAAAGACAAAACGGCAGATTTGAAGGCGCTGCGGCAAACATTGGGCTGCCGCCCGCTTAGCTTTGCATCTGAAAGCGATTTACAGCAGTATCTGGCACTGCCCAAAGGCGCCGTCACCCCGTTTGGTGCGCTGAATGACACCGAACACAAAGTGCACCTGCGCTTTGACAGTACTCTTGCCGGGTTTGCAGCCGTGGGGGTACACCCCAATGACAACACGGCAACCGTGTTTTTAAAGCTTGCCGACCTGATGGGGCTTTTGCAGGGCCTTGACAGCGATGTGGCACTGGTGGACCTGAACTAAGAACCCCTTTTTAACACACAAAAAACAGCGGCGGGCTTTTTGCTCCGCCACTGTTTTTTGTGTTAAACTTAGCTTTCGTAACTTATAAAAGCGCGTTTTACTTTTGAAAGCCGCTCAAAAAGCGTTTAATGCGCTCGTTTTGCTGGTTGTCGAAAAAGTCTTTTGACGTGCCCTGCCCGATAATCTGCCCGTCTTCAAAGAACAAGATGCGGTCTGCCACACTGCGCGCAAACTCCATCTCGTGTGTCACGATCAGCATTGTAATATCCTGCGCCGCCAGCTTTGCGATGACTGCCGTCACCTCTGCCGTCAATTCGGGGTCCAACGCCGAGGTCGGTTCGTCAAACAACATAATTTCGGGGTTAATGGCCAGCGCGCGTGCAATCGCCACCCGCTGCTGCTGCCCACCGGAGAGCATGGCCGGGTAACTGTCGGCTTTATCCTCCAACCCGACGAGTTGCAGCAGCCGTTTGGCGTTGGCAAGGGCTTCGGCCTTATTCTGCTTTAAAATTTTAATTGGCGTAATTGTCACGTTTTCAAGGCAAGTCAGGTGCGGGAACAGGTTGAACTGCTGAAACACCATGGCGGTTTTCATGCAGATGCGCCGAATTTCTTTTTCTTTTGGGTAACGTACCACCCCACCCTGGGTGGAGACCAGTGCTTCCCCATCAATCAATATCTGCCCGGCACTCACCTTTTCAAGGTTACACACACAGCGCAAAAGGGTCGACTTGCCACTGCCGGACGAGCCGATAATCGCAACTGCTTCGCCTTTTTCCACCGTAAGGGAAATATCGCGCAGCGCCTCAAAGCTGCCGAACTGCTTGCATACGTTTTCTACCTGCAAAATAGGCACTGCTTACCCCTCCTTCTTCTGGTGGCGGCTGAAATAACGCTCCAGCCGCTCGTAGGCCATTGTCATCACAAAGGTAATGGCCAAATAAATCAGTGCGGCAACCGCATATGCCGTGATGTTCACATCGCGGTTCACGGCCCCCTGTGCGGCCTTCAGCAGCTCACCAACGCCAATGGCCGTCACCAGTGCGGTATCTTTGACCAGCGTGATTGTTTCGTTGCAAACCGGCGGTATTACGCGGCTGACCGTCTGCGGAATAATAATATACCGCATTGTCTGCCACGGGGTAAAGCCAAGCGTCTTGGCCGCCTCGTGCTGGCCGCGGTCGATTGACTGAATGCCCGCGCGGTAAATTTCAGCAAAATAAGCTGCGTAATTCAGCACAAAGGTCAGCACTGCCGCCGGGAAACGGTCAAACGTCAGCCCCATAAACGGCAAGCCATAATAAATAAAAAACAGCTGCAGCATTAACGGGGTACCGCGGAAAATCCAGATATAAATGCGCGATACCCAGCGCAAAGGCGGCACGCGCGAAATGCTGCCCAGCGTAAACACCAGCCCAAGCGGCAGTGAAAAAATCAGTGTCAGCGCAAACAGCTTCAATGTCTGCACCAGGCCCTGCATCAAAGCCGGCATCAGCGTCGCAATATAAGAAAGGTTCATTGGCATCCTCCATTGACCGGCCATAGCTGGCCTTTTGTGCAAAGACAGCAAAGCAGGCGGATGAAAAACACCCGCCGCTGTGCCTGTAACTTTATTATAGCAGTTTATGAAAGCGCTGAAAAGTACCCGTGCGCCTTTATTTTACCATAATGTCAGAGCCGAACCACTTGGTCGAAATTTCTGCAGCAGTGCCGTTGTCGATGCAGGTTTTCATTGCGGCATTGATGGCATCGGTCAGCTCGGTGTCGCTTTTGCGCAGGCCAATGGCATACAGGTCCTCGCCAAAGTCGACCGGCGCCACATCAAACACGTTGCCAAGCTGGGTGTTCTTGTACTGACCAAGCACTTCGTCCACAATCATTGCGTCAATACGGCCGGCCTGCATATCCATAATAACCTGGTCATACGTTTTGTACTCGGTCAGCTTGTCTTTGATCGAGTCGTAAATGGGGTCACCCTTTACAACTTCCAGCGCAGAGGAGTCGGCCTGTGTGCCAAGGTTATAATTTGCAAGGTCTTCTTTGCTGGCAATCGTCACGCCCTTGTTGGTCATGATGATGATTTTGTTGTTGAGGTAAGCGTTCGAAAGGCTCATGCTCTGCTCGCGTTCCGGTGTGATGGACATGCCATTCCAGATGCAATCAATCTTACCGGTAGAAAGCTCCAGCTCTTTTGCATCCCAGTCGATCGGCTGAAAAACCGGCTTTACGCCCAAAACTTCGCACACCGCAGTGGCAAGGTCGATATCGAAGCCTACCAGGTTGCCGCTTTCATCGCGGAAACCCATCGGCGCAAACGTGTCGTCAAGGCCAATCACCAGTTCGCCTTTTGCTTTGATGTCATCAAGGCTGGTGGCATAGGCCGCAGCCGAAGAGCTTTGCCCCGGCGCCGCAGACGAAGCCGCCGCAGTTGAACTTGCCGGTGCGCTGCTTTGTGCCCCGCCACAAGCTGTTAGTGCAAATGCCATGGCCGCCGCCAAAAGAACCGAAATCATCTTTTTCATATGTACTTTTCTCTCCTTTTACGCCCTTTGCAGGGCTGTCGGCCAATGGCCGGTATTCTCTTTGATGTGCTTATTATACTTCATCTTAGTAAAGTTGTAAAGTGGTAGCGTGTTAAATTTTCTATTTTTGTTAAAGCCATTAGTTTTTTAATTATAATCCACATGAAATTGTAAATTTCGCCTATAATACGCCATTATTGCCCCCCTGCATACCCGCTTTACAGCCTGTTTTCGCCTTTTACTTTATGAAAGTCACGAAACTTTAAAGTCTTTACAGAAAAGTCAAATTAAGCCTTGACAAATGCCTTACATATCGATTATAATTGTTAATGCCCGCTGAACACGACCTGTTAAAAAATGTTCGCTGTGCGGCTTTAGCTCATCTGGTAGAGCGCCACCTTGCCAAGGTGGAGGTAGCGAGTTCGAGCCTCGTAAGCCGCTCCAATATGGTGCTGTAGCCAAGTGGTAAGGCAAGGGTCTGCAAAACCCTCATGCGACGGTTCAAATCCGTCCAGCACCTCCAGTAAAACCCGTACAAACAAAACGTTTGTACGGGTTTTTTGTTTTGTATTTTCAAAGCTCTGCCGCCACCCCCAATGAATGACACCGGTTGTTTGCAGGCATTGCACTGAATGGAAACACAGCGCTTGCCCCGCCGGCAAAACCATGGTATAGTAAGCAAAATACTGTTAAAAGCTGGTGTTTTTGATGAAAGCGGAGATCCTTTATTTTTCTGCCACCGGCACAACCAGACGTATCGCCAAAGCAGTTGCACGCGGGCTTGCCTGTGAAACGCAGCTGTTGGACATCACCCCGTTTGCGGCACGAAAACAAATATTTTTGCCCTCTGCTGACTTGCTGGTGCTGGCAGTGCCGGTGTACGGCCTGCGCATCCCAAAACCAGTCGCACAATTTTTAAAGCAGCTGCAGGGCCAAAGCACCCCTTTCGCCGCTATATGCGTTTACGGCAACATCCGCTGTGGGGCTGCACCCGCACAGCTTGCCCGCCTTGCGCAGTATGCAACGCTGCAAATGATTGCAATGGGCATTATGATAGGGCAACACACCTTTGCTTCAAAAAAATTTGCCATAGCACTTGGCCGTCCGGATGAAACCGACCTTGCAAAGGCAGAAGAATTTGGCCGTAACATCGTCGCCAAGCTGGCTGCCGGGCAAATTACGAGCCCAGCAACGCCCAAAAGCCTGTTGCCTGCCAATATGTTCTATTGGCCCAATATCGGGCTGCGTTTCGTGGTGCGCCAGCCTGCGGTGAACATAGCCCTTTGTACCCGCTGCGGGCGTTGTTCGGCCGGCTGCCCTACCGCTGCAATTGACCCCCTGACACTGCAAATACGGGAATCGCGTTGCCTGCGCTGCGGGGCCTGCGTTGCCGTTTGCAACTATAAGGCGCGCAGTATTGGGTTTCGGGTTTCTGTTGCGGGGCATGTTTTAGCCAACATGGGGGCAAAAAGCAAAGAACCGCTGTTCTTTTTATAACAGGGCAAATAACGATTTTTCGGCCATTATGCCGATGCAATTTTAATTAAAGGTGGTCTAGCTGATGGAATTTTACAGTGCTGTTTATGCAAGGCGGACGATACGGGATTTTACCGATGAGCCGGTAGACCCTGAGGTGCTGCGGCGTATTTTAGCCGCCGGCTTGCGTGCGCCATCTAACGACCATTTGCGTAAATGGGAGTTTGTTGTGGTGACCGACCATGCGCTGATTGACCAACTGCTGAAAAAGATACCCAAAAGCGTCTCTGAAAAACGTTTGAATTTCATTTTAAACTCCATGTGCTTAAAAAGCGAGGAGCAGCAAAAAATGTACCAGGAAGCCATCCCGCTGCAACGCAAAATGCTCTCTACTTCCGGTTGCCTTGTGTTGCCGCTGTTCTACCAAAAAAGCGACCTGCTTGCACCCAAAAATATCAATGCGCTCAACGGGTTTGCCTCCATTTGGTGCTGCATTGAAAACATGCTGCTGGCTTGCACCGCAGAAAACTTAGGGTGCGCGCTGCGCATCCCCATGGGGGACGAAGCTGCCCATGTAGCCGAGGTGTTGTCTCTGCCCAAAGGGTACACCCTGCCCTGCTTTCTTGCCATTGGGCACCCTGCCGACACCGCACCCCTGCCGCAGCAGCTGCCCTTTGACCTGGAAAGCAGGCTGCATTTTAACCAGTGGTAAGATATACCAAAGGAGAACATGATGGAAGAACTGCTACTTGGCAATGTGATGGTGGACTGCCTCGACAGCGGGCTGCTTGCTGACTTTTATGCCGCACTGCTGGGCTGGCAGCGCCTTGTACTTTACGGCTTACCGGCGGTGCGCAGTAACACCGGTGTTGTGCTTTTGTTTGCGCAGGAAGATGATTACGCCCCGCCCACCTGGCCAGAGGTGCCCGGTAAACAGCAAAAGCAGCTACATCTTGACTTTCAGGTACCGGATGTTGCCGCCGCGGTAGAACGCGCGCTTTCACTTGGCGCGGTTAAAGCTGCCGCCCAGTTTGGGGAAGGCCATTTTGTCACGATGCTGGACCCTGCCGGCCACCCGTTTTGTTTGTGCCTGCAAGATTAATGCAACCATGCCATATTTTAGCACCGGCAAAGGGTATGCCTTTGCCGTTTTTTATTGTAATCGCTTGCAGCTTTCACCTGTTTTGTGCAAAAAGGCCGCCGGTTTTCACCGGCGGCCTTCGTGTTTATTTTTTATCTTTCAGTAAGTCGCGTATCTCGGTCAGTAAAAGTTCCTCTTTGCTGGGTGCCGGTGGCGCTGCCGGCGCTTCCGTCTGTTGCTTTGCAAATTTTTCTTTCACGCTGCCAAGTGCCCGCACAATTAAAAACATCACAAGCGCCATAATAAAGAAGTTCAAAATCGCCGAAATAAAATTGCCAAACTGAAACACCGCGCCGCCCACGGTAAAGGTCAGCGATGCAAAGGTATCTTTGCCCGCAAAAATGCCGATCAGCGGCATTAAAAGGTCGCCCACAAGTGAATCTACAATTGCTTTAAATGCGGCGCCAATGATAACGCCGACGGCAAGGTCCATGACATTGCCTCTAGCAATAAACTTTTTAAACCCGGCCCAAATGCTTTCTTTCTGACTACCGTTACCCATACATGCCTCCTTAGCTTACCGTTTTACATTTTTGCCATACAAGTTACAGCTTTTCAATGGCGGCCAGCACCATGTCGCGCAAGGTGGCGGGGTTGCCCTGCCCACGGCTTGCTTTCATGCACTGCCCCACAAGGAAACCTGCGACATTAGTTTTGCCGCTTTTGTAATCTTCGACTGCTTTGGGGTTGTCTGCCAGCACCTTTTCTACGATTGCAACCAAAGCCGAGCTGTCGTTGATCTGGGCAAGGCCTTTTTCTTCCACAATCTGCTGCGGTGCCTTGTCACTGTCCATCATCTCTTCCAGCACAGTTTTTGCCGCCGTGTTGGAGATGGTGCCCTTGTCAATCAACTGCACCATTTCTACCAGATGCTGCGGGGTGAGGCTGGTATCGGTAAGTTCAATGCGGCGGTCATTTAAAATGCGCGCAATGTCACCCAGCAGCCAGTTGGCAACCGTTTTGGGTTCACACCCGCCCAGTTCAACAGCCGAGTCAAAAAAGTCTGCACGGGCCTTGTTGACGCTGAGCAGCTGTGCGTCTACCTTTTGCAGGCTGTAATCATTGACATACCGCAGCGTTTTTTCGGTCGGCAGCTCCGGCAGGCTGGCTTTTAGCGCGCTGATTTTCTCGTCGCTGACAATAAAGGTAAGCAAGTCCGGATCCGGGAAGTAGCGGTAATCCTGTGCGTCCTCTTTGCTGCGCATCAGGATGCTTTTGTTTTTGGTGTCGTCCCAGCGGCGGGTCTCCTGGCGGATGGTGCCGCCTGCGGCAATCACTTCCATCTGGCGCTCTGCTTCGTACAGAATGGCACGGTACACCGCACCAAAGCTGTTGACGTTTTTCATCTCGCAGCGGGTGCCAAACTCAGTGGCGCCGTGCGGGCGCACCGAAACGTTGACGTCGCAGCGCACACTGCCCTCCTGCATTTTGGCATCGCTGATGCCAAGGTACAGCAAAATGGTGGTGATGGTTTCAAGGTATGCTTTGGCCTCTTCCGCACTGCGCAGGTCCGGCTCGGAGACAATTTCGATCAGCGGCACACCGCAGCGGTTGTAGTCGCACAGGGTACCGTCAAACGAATCGTCATGGATCAGCTTGCCGGCGTCCTCTTCAATGTGAATACGGGTCACACCGATGCGCTTGACATCCTCTCCCACTAAAACGTCCAAATAACCATGCTCGCAAAGTGGCACGTCGAACTGCGAAATCTGGTATGCTTTGGGCAGGTCGGGGTAAAAGTAGTTTTTACGGTCCTGCTTTGTGACACCGTTGATGGTGCAGTTCAGCGCATGGCCCATTTTAACGGCACTTTCGACCACCTGCTGGTTGAGCACCGGCAACGTGCCGGGGTAGCCCATGCAAACCGGGCAGCAAAGGCTATTGACCTCGGCACCAAACCGGTTTTCGCAGCTACAGAAAATTTTTGTTTTTGTGTTCAGCTCGGCATGTACTTCAAGGCCGATGACGGTTTCAAAGTTGTTGTTCATCTCTCGCTCACATCTCCTTTACCGCAAAGCCGCCAACCGCAGTCTCGTAGCTTTTTGCCACCGACAGCAAACGTGCCTCGCTGAATTTCGGGCCGATCAGCTGCATGCCAATCGGCAAACCGCCTTCGCCCATGCCGCACGGCAGGCTAAGGCCCGGTAAACCCGCAATATTAACCGTAACGGTGCATACGTCCGTCGCATACATCTGCACCGGGTCGCTTACCTTTTCACCCAGCTTAAACGCCGTTGTGGGGTTAACCGGAGTCACAATTAAATCACAGCTTGCAAACGCGTCTGCAAACTCTTTGGCAATCACGTTTTGCAGCAGCTTTGCGCGCTTGTAATAGGCATCGTAATAACCGGAGCTCAGCACGTGGGTGCCCAACATGATGCGGCGCTTAACCTCTGCCCCAAAGCCTTCGCTGCGGGTAGAGAGATACAAGTCGTTCAGCGTGCCGTCGCGGCGGCCGGAAAAGCCGTATTTTACACCGTCGTACCGGGCAAGGTTGCTGCTTGCCTCGGCAGAAGAAATGATATAGTAGGCAGCCAGCGCATAGTCGGTAGAGGGAAGCGAAATTTCGACCACGTCGGCCCCAAGGCCTTTCAGCGTTTCAATGGCGCCGTACACCGCCGTTTTCACTTCGGCAGAAATGCCGTCACCAAAATATTCTTTGGGCACGCCGAGGCGCAGCCCTTTCACCTTTGCTTCAATTTCGCCCAGCGCGGCTTCGCGCGAGGTCGCGTCTTTGGGGTCGTGCCCACAAATGGCGCGGTACAGCAGCGCCACATCATCCACCGTGCGGCCAAACGGGCCGATTTGGTCCAGCGACGACGCAAACGCCACAAGGCCGTAACGGCTGACAGCACCATAGGTGGGCTTTAAGCCCACAATGCCGCAAAAGCTGGCCGGGCAGCGGATTGACCCGCCAGTATCAGAGCCCAAAGCCAGCGGCACCTCGCAGGATGCGACCGATGCCGCGCTGCCGCCGGATGAACCGCCCGGCACGCGGGTGGTGTCCCACGGGTTTTTGGTGGGTTTAAAATACGAGTTTTCGCAGCTGCCGCCCATGGCGAATTCGTCCATGTTCAGCTTGCCGGGCAGCACCGCGCCCTGTGCCGCCAGTTTTTCCATAACGGTTGCATTATAGGGGGGCACAAAATTTTCAAGCATGCGCGACGCACAGGTAGTGCGCACGCCTTTGGTGCAGATATTGTCTTTAATGGCGACCGGGATGCCCGCCAGCGGTGCAAGCGGCTTGCCTGCCGCAATGGTTTCATCCACCTGCTGTGCCTGCTGCAAGGCCTGCTCTGCGGTGACGGTCAAAAAGGCATCAACCTTGCTTTCCACCTCTTCCATGCGGCCCAAGGTGGCTTTCGTGATCTCGACCGCACTGACTTCCTTTGCACGCAGCATTGCCGCAAGCTCGGTTGCCGAATGCTCATACAGTTTTTTCATCTTCTCGCTCCCCCTTACTCTACAACCTTCGGCACCATTAGACAGCCGGCGGCGGTCTCGGGCACGTTTTTCAGCATTTCTTCCCGCGGGAAGGACGGCTTTACTTCATCAGGACGCAGCTGCATCGTATTCTGGGGGTCAAGCAAACTTTCTTTGCTTGTCAGCTCCGGCAGTTTTTCTACCATCGCCACAATGCTGGAAAGCTCTTTTTCCATCTTGCCAAGTTCGGCTTCCGGGATATCCAGCTTTGCCAGTTTTGCAATGTGCTTTACATCGATTTCCATACAGGGCACTCCTTCTCTCTATTCGTCTTTCTGTAATAACTTTAAAAATGCAGCTTCGTCAATGACCGGGATGCCAAGCTCGTTTGCTTTGGCCAGCTTGCTGCCCGCCGCTTCGCCCGCAAGCACCATGCTGGTGCGCTTTGAAACCGAGTCGGTCGCCTTGCCGCCATTTTTTACAATCAGCGCCTTGGCTTCATCGCGCGACAAGGTGGGCAGTGTGCCGGTGACCACAATGGTCTGGCCGCTGAGGTAATCGGTTTTTGTCTCACCCGTATACTGCATATTCACACCGGCAGCGGTCAACTTGTTCACTAAATCTCGGCTGCCCGGCTTTGAAAAGAACTCGACGACGCTTTGCGCCATAATGCCGCCAAACCCGTCGATAGCGGCAATTTGCTCGGCATCGGCCTGCAAAATTGCCTGCATCGTGCCAAATTTTTCTGCCAGTGCCTGCGCCGCCGTGTCGCCGATGTTGCGGATGCCAAGGCCGGAAAGCAGGCGGTCTAAGTTGTTATTTTTCGAGGCTTCAATGGCGTTTATCAGGTTTTGGGCCGCTTTTTCTTTGAATTTATCCAGCGTCAACAATTGCTGTTTTGTTAAATAATAAAGGTCGGCCACCGTGGTGACATAACCCTTTGCCACCAGCTGCGCCAGTACCGCCGGCCCGCAGCCGTCGATATCCATCGCCACGCGGGAGGCAAAGTGGATGAGGTTGCGCATTGCCTGTGCCGGGCATTCCGGGTTTAAGCAGCGCAGGGCAGCTTCCCCTTCGAGCCGCGAAACCGGCTGCCCGCAGGAGGGGCAGACCGTCGGCATCTGGTAGGCCGGGGCATCCTGCCTGTGCAGCTCGACCCCCAGCACCTCCGGGATGATGTCCCCCGCCTTGCGCACCTGAATAATATCCCCAATGCGAATTTGCTTTTCGCTGATGAAATCCTCGTTATGCAGCGATGCGCGGGAAACCGTGGTGCCCGCCAAAAAAATGGGGTCAAAAATAGCGGTCGGGGTCAGTACACCGGTGCGCCCCACTGAAATTTCAATGTCGCGCAGCTCGGTGGTGCGAATTTCGGGCGGGTACTTAAACGCCACCGCCCAGCGCGGAAACTTGCTGGTGCTGCCCATCGTGCGGCGCAAAGCAAAGTCGTCCACCTTTACCACCGCGCCGTCAATGCCGTAATTCACTTCGCCACGCGTGTTGCCAATGCGTTCAATTTCTTGCTGTATCTGCGCACTGGTTTGCACCACCTTATAGTTTGGCGACACCACAAACCCCAGTGACGCAAGGTAAGCAAGGCTTTCGGCATGGCCGGTGAACCCCCGGCCTTCGCACTGCTGCACATTAAAAATGAAAATAGAAAGGCCCCGCTTTGCCGTAATGGCAGGGTCCTTTTGCCGCAAAGAGCCGGCAGCCGCATTGCGCGGGTTTTTAAACGGCTTTTTGCCCTCGTTTTCCTGCTCGGCTGAAACGCTTGTAAAAACGTCCTTTGGCATATACACTTCGCCGCGCACCTCTAAAAATGCGGGGGCATTTTTCAGCTGTTTTGGGATGTCTTTAATGGTGCGCAGGTTTTCGGTCACGTCTTCGCCCACATCCCCATCGCCGCGGGTAGAACCGCGCACAAATACGCCGTCGCGGTATTCCAGGCTGACGGAAAGCCCGTCTATTTTAGACTCCACCACAAAAACGGTGCCGGGCTGTTGCTCTTGCACCCGCCGCACAAAATCCTCTACATCTTCAAACGAAAACACGTCCTGCAGGCTTTCCATGCGCACGGCATGCGGCACCTTGGTAAACACGGCGGAGGCTGCCGCATCAATGCGCTGGGTGGGTGAATCCGCTGTAACCAGCTGTGGGAATTGCTGTTCCAGCGCGCGCAGCTCCTGTGTCAGCTGGTCGTATTCAAAATCTTCCAGCTCCGGTGCGTCCTGGTTGTAATAAAGGTCGTTGTTCCTGCCAATTTCAGCGCGCAGCTGCGCAACGCGTTGCCGCGCTTGCTGCTCGTCCATACCCTCACCGCCTCTCTTAGGCTTATCTGTAATAGTATAGCACAAGTTTGACGCTTCCGCCATATTCCGCGCGGCATTTTTGTCTAAATTTCAGCCCGGCGGGCTGGTGCTTTTTACCTGTGCGGCAGCCTTACACCGCTGCACTATTTAGGTGCTTTTTGCACCGGCAACCGTGGCCAAAAGCCAGCACACAATGGCAGCCGCATAAAACAAAACGGGCGGCAGATTGCCGCCCGCGTATTTGTTTGAAATTAGATCGAAATGATGTTTGCCATCTCGACCAGCGAAGTATCCACTGATTTGTGCATATTCAGCGCTTCGGTGATGTCAAAATCGACAATTTCGTTGCCGTGTTCGCCAACCACGCGGTTGAACTTGCCGTCCAACAGCAGCTGTACTGCGCGGTAACCCATCTGGCTGGCCGCAACACGGTCACGCAGTGTGGGGCTGCCGCCACGCTGCACATGGCCCAGCACGGTGGCGCGGCTTTCAATGCCGGTGCGCTTTTCAATAATTTCAGCAAAATCGTGCGCACGGCCAACACCCTCTGCCACGATGATGATGAAATGCTGCTTGCCGGTTTTACGGGTGGCGTTCATGCGGTCAATGATATCGCGGTCGATGTCGTACGGCACCTCCGGGATCAGCGTGGTCAGCGCGCCCACCGCAATGCCGGTGTTCAGCGCAAGGTACCCTGCCCCGCGGCCCATCACCTCAACCACACTGCAACGGTCATGGCTTTGGGTGGTGTCGCGCAGCTTATCAATCATCTCTACCGCCGTGTTCATGGCAGTGTCGTAACCAATGGTGTAATCGCTGCAGGCGATGTCGTTGTCAATGGTGCCAGGCAAACCGATGCAGGGGATGCCCTGTGCAGCCATGTCTTTGCAGCCACGGAACGAACCGTCGCCGCCAATGACGACCAGAGCATCAATACCCAGCTCATGGCATTTGGCCGCCGCTTTTTGCTGGCCTTCCAGCGTTTTGAACTCAAGGCAACGGGCAGTATACAGCATGGTGCCGCCGCGGTGGATAATTTCCGACACGCTGCGCACATTCATCTCTTTAATATCACCATTGATCAAACCGTTATATCCACGATAAATGCCCATAACCTTCATACCGTGATATAGCGCGGTGCGCACGACGGAACGAATCGCCGCGTTCATACCGGGCGCGTCACCGCCGCTGGTCAGAACACCAATGGTTTTGATTTCTTTTGCCATGATGGGCCTCCTAAATAAATGTAATGCTTGGTTTCCTAATCGTTTGCGGTACCGCACAAGGTGGCCGGCACCGCTGATTCCCCAATTACTAATTATACGTTTTTAAGCAGGCCGATTCAATATTTGCGCCAAAACTCACAACAATAGTCCATGGAAGTGTTGTATATTGCAACACAGACGCATAAAATAACATCTTTGTATTACCGCTAACGAACCACCACACACTGCGCGCCCAGCAGCGCGTTTAGCTCGCTGAGTAAGCGTGGGTTTTGGGCTGTCCAAAGGCTGCGCGGGGCAAGCATGACTTTGCCCGTATCGGTAAACAAAATTTTGACCGGCATGTCGCCCGAAAAAATTTCAAGCAGGTCTTTTACCTTACCAAACGCTTCGCTTTGCATAGAGGGCACCTTTAAATAAAGCGTGCTGCCCTGTGCGGCCAGCGGGGCTATCGGCGCCGGGGCATCGCCCACTGTTCTTTTAGAGGCAAGGCCCTCTGCCGCGCCGCTTTTGCCGGGGTGATACAGGTCAATCGGCACAATTTCGTCTACCAGCAGCTTAGAGCCCTCATCCTCTTTTACCGACACACGGCCACGCACCACGACGACTGCATTGTCAAAAATAGCGCTGCCGCAATCGGTCAGCACGCGCGGGAACACCAGCAGCTCCATCGTGCCGGTCAAGTCCTCCACCGTGACAAACGCCATCATTTTATCCGACCGGGTGGTCAGGTACTTCGTGCGCACCACCGCGCACACCAATACAACGACACGATTGTCCATCTGCTCGGCGTCTTCACCGCTGAGGGAGGATATGTTTGCCGACGCAAATCGCGCTATTTTGTCCCGGTAGGCATCCAGCGGGTGGCCGGACAGATACAACCCGCTGATCTCTTTTTCCATCTTCAGCAGTTCACCGTGCGAATATTCCGGCACCTTGGGCAGTTCATAGCGGTTCATCTGTTTTTCTTCTTCGCCGCCAAACAGGCTAATCTGCCCTTCTAAGTTGCGGCGGTTTTCGCCCTCTACGCTTTTTAAAATGCCCTCCAGCCCTTCCAGCATGGCCTTACGGCTGTCGCCAAAGCTGTCAAACGCACCGCTTTTAATAAAGCTTTCCACCGCGCGGCGGTTCATTTCGCGGCCATACAGCTTAGTGCAAAAATCATACAGGTTCGTGTAAAGCCCGCTGCGCCGCTTTTCAACGACACCCTGTATCAGGTTACGACCCACGTTTTTTAGCGCCAGCAGGCCAAACCGAATGTCGTCGCCATCCACTGTAAAGCCAAGGCCGCTTTTGTTGATGTCCGGCGGCAATACCCGGATGCCAAGGCGCTGACACTCGGTGGTATACTCAATCACCTTGTCGGTGTTTTCAAGCACACTTGTCAGCAGTGCGGCAAAAAACGGGCGCATATAATGGCATTTTAAATAGGCCGTCTGATAGGCCACCAATGCATACGCCGCCGCGTGCGACTTGTTGAACGCGTAGGACGCAAAGCTGGACATGTCGTCAAAAATTTCATTGGCGACCTGCCGCGAAATGCCGTTTGCGACACAGCCGGGGCATTCTTTGCCCGGCTCGGTGCTGCCGTCAATAAAGTGGGCGCGCTCTTTTTCCATCACGTCCGCTTTTTTCTTGCTCATCGCGCGGCGCACAAGGTCTGCCTGCCCGTAAGAGAAGCCCGCCAGCTCGCGGCAAATCTGCATGACCTGCTCTTGATAGACAATACACCCGTTGGTAACGCCTAAAATATGTTCTAACTGCGGCGTTTTATAGCGAATGGCAGACGGGTCGTGCCGGTTGCGAATGTAGGTGGGGATAGAATCCATCGGCCCTGGGCGGTAAAGCGAAATTACAGCGATTAAATCTTCAATGCTCACCGGCTTCAGCTGTGCCAGCACCTGCCGCATGCCGTTCGATTCGAACTGGAACACCCCGTAGGCATCCCCGGTAGAAAGCATTTCAAAAACAGCCTTGTCATCCTGCGGGATCTCATCCAGCACAAAATTGGGGTTCAGTGTCTCCCGCACGGTTTTTTCTGCGTCATGCAATACGGTTAACGTGCGCAGCCCCAAAAAGTCCATTTTTAACAGGCCCAGCTCTTCAATGGTTGTCATTGTAAACTGGGTGACAATCTGCCCGTCGTTCGCAGCCAGCGGCACGTATTCTTCCGCCGCTTCGCGGGTAATGACCACCCCTGCGGCATGGGTAGAAGCATGGCGCGGCATGCCCTCAATTTTAATCGACATATCGATGAGCTCTTTGATGTTTTCATCCGACTCATACAATTTGCGAAACTCGTCGGACACCTGCAGCGCTTTGGTGAGGGTCATTTTCAGCTCGGACGGCACCAGCTTTGCCACACGGTCAACGTCCTGGTACGGCAGGCCCATCACCCGCCCCACGTCGCGAATGGCCGCACGGGCCGCCATGGTGCCAAAGGTGATGATCTGCGCCACATGGTCGGCGCCGTATTTTTCCACCACATAGTCAATGACTTCCTGCCGGCGCTCGTAACAAAAGTCCACGTCGAAATCCGGCATGCTGACACGCTCTGGGTTTAAAAAGCGTTCAAACAGCAGGTTGTAGCGAATGGGGTCAATATTGGTGATGCCCACACAGTATGCCGCAAGGCTGCCTGCGCCGCTGCCACGCCCCGGGCCCACCGGGATGCCTTTGCTGCGGGCATAGTTGATAAAGTCAAAGACGATGAGGTAATAGTTGATATATCCCATGCGGTCAATGACCGAAATTTCATAATCCAGCCGTTCGCGAATTTCTGCCGGTACCTTAGGCCCGTAATGGCGCTGCAGGCCCTCTTCGCACAGCGCAACAAAATAGTCTTTGTTATCCTGGCCGTTTGGCGCTTCAAAATACGGCAGCTTGGTCACGCCGAACTCAAAATCAAAGTTGCACATTGCGGCGATGCGGTTGGTGTTTTCACACGCTTCGGGCACCACCGAAAACAGGTCGTACATCTCCTGCGTGCTTTTGACATAAAACTCATCTGACCCAAACTCCAGCACGTCTTCATCGTCGACTGTTTTGCCGGTTTGAATGCAGATCAGCACATGGTGCATGCGGCTGTCCTGCTTTGTCAGGTAATGGCTGTCGTTGGTTGCCACCAGCGGGATGTCGAGCTCACGCGCAAGGCGGATAAGCTGCGGCAGCACCTCGCGCTGCTCGGGCAGGCCGTGGTCCTGCAGCTCAATATAGTAATGGTCCGGCCCAAACAGCTCTTTGTAAAAAAGCGCCGCCTCTTTGGCGCGCTCAGCGTCCCCTGCCAGCAATGCCTGCGGCACTTCGCCCGCAAGGCAGGCAGAAAGCGCAATCAGCCCCTCATGGTGCTGCTGCAACAACTCGTGGTCAATGCGCGGCTTGGTATAAAAGCCCTCTACAAAGCCCGCTGAAACCAGTTTGATCAGGTTTTTATACCCGGTCTCGTTTTCGCACAGCAAAATCAGGTGATAATAGCTGGAATCAATCCGGTGCACCTTGTCAAACCGGGTGCGCGGTGCCACATACACTTCACAGCCGATAATCGGTTTAATGCCAGCCTTTTTTGCGGCACGGTAAAAATCCACCGCGCCATACATCACGCCGTGGTCTGTCACTGCCACCGATGTCTGCCCCAGCTCTTTCAGCCGGTCAAACAACCGGTCAATGCGGCAGGCACCGTCCAGCAGGCTATATTCGGTATGCAGATGCAGGTGGGTAAATTGTCGTTTTTCTTCACTCATTGTTTTGGTCCCCATCTTTTTTTGCAATGGCCTGTGCCAATTCGGTCAGCTTTTTCATGCGGTGGCACACCCCTGCCCTGCTAAGCGGCGGCTGCAACAGCTGCCCCAGCTCTGCCAAAGAATATTCAGGGTATGTCACACGCAGCTGTGCGATTTCGCGCAGGGCTTCGGGCAAGGTTTCATAATGCCCTGTTTGTTTTAAGTATTCAATCGCCTCGGTTACGGTACCGGCGGCAGCGACAATCTTGTCGATGTTGGCACTCTCACAGTTGGTAATGCGGTTGGTTTTATTGCGGATGTCCTTATACACCTTCTGCTGCATCACTTCCAGGCTGGCGTTCGTCGCGCCCATTGCGGTGAGCAGGTCTTCTACCTGCTCACTTGCCCTGAAATACACAACCCCTACCCCTTTGCGCACCGTTTGCCGCGGTTCGAACCCGTTCTGCTGCAACACTGCAGCAAAATCGTCCAGCAGCGGGCGCCGGTTGGACACAAACTCAAGGCTGTACTCTTTTGCGGGGTCGGCCACAATGCCGCTGCACAAAAATGCCGCCGCCAAGAAGTGATAAAAACACTGCTCGCACGCAAAAAGCTCCGGGTGCAGCCGCAGGCTGGGCTCCTGCCCGGTATACCCAAACTCGGCCAGCATTTTTTGCACCATAAAAGGGTCTTTGATTGCAAATTCGTAAATCGTACCTGTTTGGCGGGGCTTTTCTACAATGTCGCCTTTGAGCCCCATGCGCTTCATCAGCTTTTGCGCTGTCTGCGCGACCAGTGCGCGTTCGGTGTGCAGCACCAGGCCCTTGTAATCAAAATAGCGTGAAAAGCAGGCAAAGCCATAGCAGGCCGCGCGCACACAGCACGGGCTTTGAATTTGTTTTTTGCAAAGCTCGGTTTTAACCTGCCCGGAAAAGCTCATTTATAAAGTCCTTTCAATATCGCGGTGTAGCACCGAGGTGCGGTAACCCTGCTGCTGCGCAAATTCGCCCAGCGCGCGGGCAAAGGCCACCGAGCGGTGTTTGCCGCCGGTGCAACCCACCGCAATCGAAAGCTGGCTTTTGCCCTCTTTCAAATACAGCGGCAGCGAATACCCCAGCAAATCTTTCAGCCGCAAAAGCAGCCCCTGTGCTTCGTCAAAACTGAACACATAGTCATATACTTCTTTGTCAAGGCCGGTTTTGTGCTTCAGCTCCGGGATGTAAAATGGGTTGCGCAAACAGCGCACATCGAAAACCAGGTCGGAATCCTTTGGGGTACCAAACTTAAAGCCAAACGAAATAACGGTGATGACCATACCCTCGCGCTTGTCCTCGGTGAACAGCGACACCACGCGGTCGCGCAGCTGCGCGGTGGAAAGCACTGAAGTGTCTATGATATAGTTCGCACTTTCTGCAATTGGCTGCAAAATTTTGCGTTCGCGCTCGATTGCCTCTTCAATTGAAATGCGGTTTTTGATGCTGAGCGGGTGGGTGCGGCGCGTCTCTTTGTAGCGTCTCTCCAGCACATCGGTCTGCGAGTCCAGAAACAGGCATTCGTATGGCACACCCATCTTGCGCAACTCGTCCAGCGCCTGAGTAATACTGCCGTTGCTTTCGCCGCTGCGCACGTCAATGACCACCGCCAGCTTTTCAATTTCGCTGGCACTTTGCTTTGAAAACTCCACAATGCGGGACAGCAATGCCGGTGGCAGGTTGTCGATGCAAAAATACCCAATATCCTCAAGCGCGTGCACAACCAGCGACTTGCCGGCCCCCGAAAGGCCGCTGACAATCAAAAGCCCCATAATGTTTCCCCTCTTTACTGCTGCTCAGCGAACGACCCGAACCTCTTTTTCCAGCTGGTGCCCTGTCTTTTCTTTTACAATGCGTGCAACCTCTTCTGCCACTGCAAGCACATCCTTTGCCGTTGCCCCCCCAAGGTTGATGACAAAGCCGCTGTGCTTTTCGCTGATGGCGGCATTGCCGATGCGAAAGCCTTTCAGCCCGCATTCTTCAATCAGCGCGGCGGCATAAGCCCCCTGTGGCCGCTTAAACGTACTGCCCGCGCTGGGCATTTCAAGCGGCTGCCTTGACGTGCGGCGGCTTAGCAGCTCTTTCATGCGTGCACGCACCGCCTGCCCATCTGCCGGCTGCAAGCTGAATTCTGCCCACAGCACGGCACCGCCCTGCTGTTCAAACACTGAGGTGCGGTACCCAAAATTCATCTGCGGTACCGTTAATACCACTTCTTCCCCCTGTGCCGTTATGCAGCCCACCCGGCACAAAACATCCTTCATCTCGCCACAATAGGCGCCGGCATTCATATACACCGCGCCGCCCACCGAGCCGGGAATGCCATACGCAAACTCCAACCCTGAAAGGCTGTGCTTTGCGGCAAACAGGCAAAGGTGAGAAAGTGGTGCCCCTGCCCCTGCACGAATAGTGGCGGGGCCGGTAAGTTCAATTTCATCCAGCCCGCGGCCAACAAAAACCACCACGCCGTCAAAGCCCTCGTCTGCAAACAGCGTGTTAGAACCCTTGCCCAAAAGATAAGCCTTGCTGCCCGACGCGCGGCAAATTTTATATGCCTGTGCCAGCTGTTCAAGGCTGTGCGGCACACAAAACAGTTTTGCCGGCCCGCCAATTTGAAAGGTCGTATACCTTGCAAGCGGCTCGTTGCCGCGCACCTCAATACCGGCACTTTCAAACTGCTGCGCCAGCGCTGTGTAGTCGATCATTCCTTTTCCCCCTGCTCGCTGAGTACCTGCCCAAACAACCACAAGGCGCACCCCGTTAAAAAGCCATTGCCGCTTTTTGAAACCGGAATGCGCCGCTGTGTGCCGGACAAAGCCGCATTTTGCGGCGTGTTATTTTGTAGTCGTGATGTCGTTTTCAAGGCCCAGCTTTGCCATCAGCTCTTCCGCTGCGTTGTAGCCCATCTTTTTCTGGCGGTTGCAGATAGCGGCCGTTTCAATAATTACGGCAAGGTTGCGCCCGGGGTGCACCGGTATCACATTGCAGGGCAGCTCCAGCCCTAAAATTTCCACCGTGTCACTTTCCAGCCCGGTGCGGCTGTAATTTTTGGTCTTGTCCCACGGTTGCAGCTCTACCACCAAGTCCACGCGTTCGCTTGCTTTAACCGCACCGGAGCCAAACACCCGGGCCACGTTGATGATGCCAATGCCGCGCAACTCAATAAAATGGCGGATATTTTCAGGCGCTGTGCCCACAATGGTACGGTTTGAGACGCGTCGCAGCTCCACCGCGTCGTCTGCAATCAGCCGGTGGCCGCGCTTGACCAGCTCGACCGCCGTTTCGCTTTTGCCCACGCCGCTTTCGCCCAAGATTAAAATACCTTCGCCGTAAACCTCCACCAGTACCCCATGGCGGGTAATACGCGGTGCCAGCTCCACTCCCAAAATCGAAATAATGTCGGACATCAGCCGCGACGTATTCTCTGCGGTGGTGAGTACCGGCACCCCGTACTGGGTGGCAAACTCCATCATGGCGTCGTAAATATAAAGGCTGCGGGTCACCACCACCGCCGTGGGCTTTGTTGCAAACAGCGTGTGGATGCGGCTGCGGCGCTCGGTTTCAGGCAGAGCCTCCAAAAACGACATTTCCACCTTGCCGCAGATCTGGATACGCGTCGGGTCAAAATACTCATGGTACCCGGCTAGCAACAGGCCCGGCCGGTTGACATCCGCCGAGGTGATCATGATTTTCTCAACCTCACACGGGGTATAGACCACTTCAAGGTTGAGCTCCTTCACCAGCTTTTCCAGACTGACGGAGAACTGCATATTGAAAACCTCTTTTCAAGCCGCCATTTGCAGGCGACACCTGTATTCCTGCTTTTATTATAGTATATACGCCGGGGCAGTGCAACAAAGTGTTGCATGAAAACGCAGGTTTGCTATAATATATTTGTCATAATATTTGTCATATTTGGCGGGGCTATGTCGTTTCATCCATGAGAATAAAGAAAAAAGTCGGTGTGCAGCAGCGCTGCGGCCGCTTATTATCCCGCGCTATACGCGCGGAGAACTGAGGTCAATCATGAGGATCGCCATTTTTGCGGAAACCTATTTCCCGTTCATCAGCGGGGTCGTCACCCATATTCAAACGTTGAAAAACGGCCTTGAGGCAGAGGGACACCAAGTCCTGATCGTCACCATGAACCCGAAAGCAGACCGGCACTATGTCAAAGACGGCATTTTGTACTGCCCGTCGATCCCCCTGAAAAAAATTTACGGCTACGGCGTGGCAAGCCCCATCAACCTGAAACGCCTGTCTTACATTCGCGCGTTTAACCCGGACATCATTCATATCCAAACTGAATTTACAATGGGCTTGTTTGGTTTGTTTTGTGCGCGCCAGCTAAAAAAGCCGGTCGTTTACACGCTGCACACCATGTATGACGATTATCTGTTTTATGTGGCCCCCAACGCCAGAATGCAGAAGGTGGTAAAGCCCGGCGCGCACTGGTATTTCAAAAAAATCGCCAAAAATGCCACCGAAATTATTGGGCCGTCACCCAAGGTAGCCGAGTTTTTGCGCCGTTGCGGGGTGGAGCGCCACATCAACATCATCCCCAACACTGTCGATTTAAGCGATTTCATGGTCGAAAATATCCCGCAGGAAAAAATTGATGCCGCCAAAAAAGAACTTGGCATTTGCCCCGGCGATGTCTCTATGCTGTTTGTCGGCCGCCTTGGCAAAGAAAAAAGCCTGGATGTGCTGATTGACCTGTTTGCCGACCATTATGCCGGCAAGGGGCAATACAAGTTGTTTTTGGTTGGGGATGGCCCCGAAGCAAATGCCCTGCATGAACAGTGCCGCTGCCGAGGCGTAGAAAAGCAGGTGCACCTGCTGGGCAAGATGGACCACGGCATTCTGCCGCCGTATTTTCAGGCCTGCGACCTGTTTACCACCGCTTCCCTTTCAGAAATCAACTCCATCTCAATGCTGGAGGCCATGGCCAGCGGTCTTTATGTCGTGCAACGGCTGGACCTTTATAACCGTGAGCAGATTGACCAGGGCAAAAACGGTGACATTTTTGAAACCGGCGAACAGTACGCCAAAATTATCGACGACTGGGCCGCAATGGAGAAAGACGACAAATTGCAACTGCGCAGCACGGTTTCCGGCACAACACGGCGCTATGGTGAAAAAGAGTTCACCCGCTCTGTGATGAATGTGTATGACCGCGCTGTTTATGAGTATCAGATCAAACACGCAAAATAACTTATGTTAAAAACAGCACCCGCAAGGCAAAACGCCTTTGCGGGTGCTGTTTTTTGTGATTTATACAAAGCGGAGCAGGTCTGCCAGGGTTTGCAGGTGATACCCTGCAAGGCCCTGCGGCACGGCACCCCCGATGGAAGCAGATGCGAACCCGCCCGTCTTTGCCGCCTCAATGCCCGCGGGGGCGTCTTCGATGACAAGGCTGTTTTGCGGGGCAACGCCCAAAAAAGAAGCCGCTTTTAAAAAGACTTCCGGGTCCGGCTTAGAGCGGGTGATATCATTGCCGTCTGCCACCGCGTCAAACAGCCCCGCTAACTGTGTTTTTTGCAAAATCAGCTTTGCGTTTTTGCTGGAAGAGCCGACCGCCAGTTTTACCCCGGCATTTCGCAATTGTTGCAGTGTTTGCCGAATTTCTGCCGGCACGTCCTGCGGGGCCATCGTTTGCAGCAGCGCACGGTAGCTGTTATTTTTTTGCTCGGCAAGCGCCAGTTTTTGTGCCGGGGCCAGCGGTACGCCGGTGTAACGCTCTAAAATAATGTCAAGGCTCTGCATCCTGCTGACGCCGCGCAGCCGGTCGTTGATTTTTTCGTCGAAATAAATTCCCAATTGCCGCGCAACTTCGCCCCACGCCTTGTAGTGAAACTGGTCGGTAAACACCAAAACTCCGTCCAGATCAAAAATCATGGCTTCGAATTTCATCTTGTACTGCCCTCTTTTTGCAGCATTTCTGTTGTAAAGTGAATTTGCTTTTCAGCTTGCAGCACCACGCTTTGCCCTGCACAGTGTATTGGGGCCGGCCCGCCTTGCAACAAGCTAAAATTGCAGCCGTCTTGCGTAACTTCAACACAGACCAGCGAGCCGTGGTAACGCACACAAAAGCGATACCCCTGCCACCCGTCTGGCAAAAACGGCCGCAGGTAAAGCCCGTCGCGGCGCACGCGCAGGCCCGCAAAGCCGCACACAATGGCAAGGTAGCACCCGCCCATATTGGCCGTGTGCAGGCCGTCTTTCGTGTTGCCATGCGCATTGCGCAAATCGGCCTGCGCGCTGTCGCCAAAGTACTGCCACGCCTTTTCATGCAGCCCAAGGCGGGCTGCCACAATGCTGAAAATGCAGTTGGACAGCGAAGAGTCGTGAGTGGTGATTTTTTCATAATACTCAAACGAGCGCCGCATCACTTCTTCACTTTGCAGTTCTTCAAACACAAAGTAGGCCATCACGGTATCTGCCTGTTTGCACACCTGATACCGGTAAAGGTGCAGCGGGTGGTAGTGCAGCAGCAGCGGGAAATTTTCTTTGGGGGTCGCGGCAATGTCCCACACCGGTTTTTGCAAAAACGAATCATCCTGCGGGTTAATGCCCTTTTCGGCGTCATACGGCAGGTACATGCATTCGGCCGCTTTGGCAAATGCCGCTTCCTCCTGCGGGGTAAATTGCAGCTTTGCCAAAACGTCTGCCCGCCCAAGGCTGCGCAGCAAGCAGGCGGCTTCGCACGCCGCCTGTAAATTGGCCTTGGCGCAGGCATTGGTGTAATAGTTATTGTTCACCATGCAGGTGTATTCGTCCGGCCCGGTCACGTCGTTAATGCGAAAGCTGCCGTTATACCAGCAGCCAACGTCCAGCCACAGGCGGGCGGTTTCCAGCAAAATCTCCGTGCCCTCCCGCACAAGGTAGTCGTCATCACCGGTGGTTAGCCAGTACAGCATTACCGCGTGGGCAATGTCCCCGTCGATGTGGTATTGCGCCGTACCGGATGGAAAATAACCCGAACACTCCCGCCCGGCAATGGTGCGCCAAGGGTACAGCGCCCCGGCGCGGTGGCCGAGCAGCTTTGCATTTTCGCGCGCCGCCCCCAACGTGGCATACCTGAAATGCAGCAGTTTTTTGGCCAACGCAGGGTCGGTAAAAATGAAAAAGGGCAAAATGTACATTTCGGTATCCCAAAAATAATGCCCCTCATACCCCTCGCCTGAAAGGCCTTTTGCCGCCACACTGCACTGGCCATCTTTGCCCGCCGCCTGCAGCAGCTGGTATTGGTTAAAGCAGATGGCAAGGGCGTTTTCGTCATCCCCTTGCACCGCCAACTCTGCGCGGGACCAAAACGCGGCGAGGTAGGCATGCTGGCCGCAGTACAGCTCATCCATATGCCCCACCGCCGCCGCAAGTTCGTTTTGGGCAGCCGCGGCACAGTCTTGGCAGCGCACCGAATCGGTAAACACGGCATATTTTACAAGGTGCACAGTTTGCCCGCTGTGCACGGCACAGGTAAGCCGGGTTTCAACGGTGTGCGACTGCGGCTCATAGTTGCGCTGGCGCTGCACGCCGTCTGCCTGTATGTCATGTGCCACGCCGCTGCATACCCGCAGGCCGCTTTGCAGCGTATGTGCGGTCAAAAAATCTGCGGTATCGGTCTGTGTCCAGCTTTCTGCCACAAGGCAGTTGCGCCGTTCGCCTGCAAGGCGGGGGTCGCTTTCATCTGCATAGTTTTGCACAAGGCCGGTGTGCTTTGAAACGATTTCAAGCTGCCCGTCAAAGGCAAGCGCCGTAATGGTGCAGTCGATTGTAAAAAGTGGCAGCTGTACAAACGAGGCCATACGGGTAAACGTAATCTGCAACCGGCTGCCGCTGGGCGCCACCCATAATACCTTGCGCGTTGTGGTGCCTGCATCCATATCCAGCGTGCGCTCTATGGCTTCTACTTTGCCCTCAAACAGAGAAAACCGCTCGCCATCAAAAAACAGCTCAATGCCCTGCGTGTCGGCAATGTTCAGCATGGCTTCTTTGCTTTCCGGCAGGTTGCACAGCGGCTCCGCCTGCTTCATTGGCACAATGTCGTATACCCCGTTCAGGTACGTGCCACGCATCGTGTTCCAGCCGCGGGGCACCCCTTCTTCCAGTGTGCCGCGCACCCCGACAAGCCCATTGGCATTGTGAAACAGCGTCTCTTGCACCCGCAGCGTCGCCTCGTCCAATGCGAAATTTTTTACCGTATAGGCCCGCATATCCTATTTCTCCTTTTTGTGTGCCCATCAGCCCTTTACAGCACCCGCGGCGACACCTTTGATGATATATTTTTGCGCGGCAAAATAGAACACGACAACCGGGATAACCGTCAGCATCAATGCCGCCATGGCCATATTCCACTGAATGGTATAGGTGCCAAAGAACAGCGATGCCATGACCGGTATCGTTTTATGCGCATTGCTGGTCAGCGTCAGGCTGGGCAGCAGGTAGTCGTTCCAGATCCAGATCACGTCCAGAATTGCCACGGTAATGGCTGTGGGTTTCAGCAGGGGAAAAACCACCTTCCAAAACACCTGCCAGGTGTTGCAGCCGTCGATTGTGGCTGCTTCTTCCAGCGAAATTGGCACCGCGGATTTAATAAACCCGTGGAACAAGAATACACCCATGCCGGCACCAAACCCGATATACATAAAAACTAGGCCGCCCAGCGAGTCTTTCATCTGAATCCCTGTCGCTTTGGTAATGCTGTTCATCTCCTGCATCAGGGGCATCATCACCGTCTGAAACGGGATCAGCATCGTCACAATTAAAAAGCGGTATAAAAAGCGAGAAAGTGCCGTATGGCTGCGCACCAGCATCCATGCTGTCATTGCCGAAAGCACCACAATGATGATGACCGAAAACACCGTTACGATAAATGAATTTTTAAATGCTTCGGCAAAATTCATTTTTAGCATGGCCTGCGCGTAATATTCGCCGGTAAACGCAGAGGGCAGCGAGAGAATGTTGGCATAAAGCTCTGCCCTGTTTTTAAACGAGTTGACAAAAATAATGTAGATCGGGGCCAGCCATATGCAGCTAAAGGCAACCAGCAGCAGGTTGGCAAGCAGTCTGCCTGCTTTTTTCATTATGCCTCGACCTCCTTATTCGATGTCAATTTGACCTGTAGCATGGTAATAGCGGCCACAATGACAAAAAAGACGATGGCCTTTGCCTGCCCGTAGCCGTAATTGCTTTTTGAAAAAATTTCGGCAAAAATATTCATTGTCACCATCTCGGTGGCATTTGCCGGGCCGCCGCCGGTCAACGACAGGTTGACGTCGTAAATTTTAAAGCAGTTCGACAACGTCAAAAACAGGCTGATGGTGATGGAGGGCATCAAAAGCGGCAGCTTTACCCGAAACAGCAAATTCCAAAAGCCCGCACCGTCAATGCGCGCGGCCTCCAGCACGTCGTCTGAAATAGTTTGCAGCCCCGCAATGTAAATGATCATGATATAGCCCGCCATCTGCCATGTTGTGACGACAATCATGCCGATAAAGGCAAACCGGCTGTCGGACAGCCAATAGAAAAACAAATCTTCCCGGCCGGTCAGTGTGCCAATTGCCTTCATGCCGTCACCCAAAATAAACTGCCAGATGTAGCCCAACAGCAGCCCGCCGATGAGGTACGGCATAAACAGCATGGCGCGGGAAAGATTGCGTGCCCGCAGCCGGGACGTAACAAACAAGGCAAATGCCAGCGCCAGCACATTAATGACCAGCATAGAGATAATAGTAAACAGGCTGGTGCGCAGCAGCGATGCCAGAAACCGGCTGTCTGTAAATACTTTTAAGTAGTTTGCAAGCCCCACAAACTGTTTTGGGTTTTTGGGCAGCCCGTCCCATTTGACAAACGAATACAGAATACCCGAAATAAACGGCAATATCACGACCGCAAAAAACACCGAAATCAGCGGCACGGTAAACAGCGCGAACCATTTTTTCTTAATTTTCATGGGCTATGCCACCCCCTGTGATGCAAAATAAATGCGCAAAGGCACCGGCAGACTATAGCAGCCGATGCCCTGCGCAAAAAGTGATTACTCGTTGGCAGCGGTGACAAATGCCTCGTTCAGCTTGTCTAAGAACTCCTGCTGGGTCATGTTGGTGGTAAAGAACTCCTGCGCGACCGGTGCAAGGTAGTTGCTGATGATGTTGGCCGGCCACTGCTCGTTAAAGGTCCAAGGCAGAATATTGCCACTTGCAATCGCATCGGCAATGCTTTGCGAAATGGGGTCAAGCGTGGTGGACTTCATACCGTCTACTACCGGCAGGAAACCGAACTCGTCCATCAAATAATGAGTACCGGTTTCGCTGGTGTACAGCCAATTGATGAAATCTTTGCCAAGCTGCTGCTCCTCGGCGGAAGCATCGCCGTTCACACACCAGTACGAAGGCACGCCCACCGCAACCGCGGTGTTGCCGTCTACCGGCACGCCGGTAATACCCATATCAAAGGTTACGTCGTAATCTTTAAACAGCGAATAACACCAGTTGCCCTGATGAATTGAGGCGGTTTTGCCGGTTGCAAAGTTGCCGCAGTTGTCGTCGTAG
Source organism: Bacillota bacterium (assembly GCA_023460035.1). Taxonomy (GTDB): domain Bacteria; phylum Bacillota; class Clostridia; order Oscillospirales; family Ruminococcaceae; genus Pygmaiobacter. The sequence goes on along the minus strand of JAEWRN010000023.1, from coordinate 112,708 downwards.
CTAACTTCGACCGGGCTTTGCTCGTTTTGGCGAATTGCATCAAAAATCTTTGCAAGGTCCTGGAAGGCGCTTACATCGGCAAGCTTCACTTCGCCCTTATAAACCTGCTGGCAAAAAGCCACGGGGTCGTCTTGCACGGCAAACGGGAAGTTGAGGATATGCCCGATCAGGAAGTAGTCCTCCTGCGACAGCTGGAAGCTGGTAACATCACCGCTTTGGCCAATAAACGAAACCAGCTTGTCGGTGGTGTCAATGTCCGCAGGCTTTACAAGGCTTTCGTTATAAACGATGCCAAATCCTTCCGCGGTATACGGCACACCGATTACGGTACCCTCATCTGTTGCACCTTTCAATGTGTCCTGTATTTTGCTCATAACGGGCAGGCCGGAAAGGTCCGCCAGATAACCGGACATTTCGTTAATCTCTGATTTAGAGTTGAGCGAGAAAACCGTCGGGCCAGACTCGCTGGACATATAGGTTTTCAGGTTCTGGTAATAATCATCGCCCGCAATCGGCCAAACCTCTACCTGCACGCCGGTCTCTTTTTCATAATCCGCGGCAAGTGCAACCAGCTGGTCGTAAATTTCAGATTTTTGCTGGAAAATAGTGATTTTGCCCCCCTGTGCAGAAGATGAAGCTGCCGGGGTGGACGAAGCGGCCGAGGAAGCGCTGCTGCCGCAGCCTGCAAAGCTGGCGGCCAGCACTACAACAGCAAGTGTCAATGCAAAAATACGAAACTGCTTTTTCATTTTCTTTCCTCCTGTTTATGTATTACTATTCTTTCAAGAAACGCTTTTAATCTGCTGTTTTGGGTGGGTTTTGCTTTGGCCCCATGTCGCCCAGGCCCCCACCCAAAACGTCAACTGAAAACCTTTCTTGCGTAAGCCTTGTACCACAAATTCAATTTATCGTTATACATAAAGTGTAGCACGCCATGCGATAAGGTCAATGGCTTTTCGGCATTTTCTACCTAATATCCAGATTTATATTTGTAAAAACATACAAGATACCATTATTATTGTAAAAAAAGCAAATAATTTTACATAAAATGATTATAATTAAAGTAAATTTTAATTCTATACGTTGTAAATTTACTCGTTTTGCATTTTAGCTATGCTGCGCCGTTTGGTGCCGGCGCCGCTTTTGCCCCGCTGTAATGCAAAAACCCCCACAGCCAAATAAATGCTGTGAGGGTTCTGTATTGCATCGCCGTTACGGTTTGTGCGGTGCCTGTGGCAGCACCGTCGTGCGCCATTTCACCTTTGCCTGAATGCGAAAGGTATCGTAGTTGCCAACACCATTGATATTTTCCAGCAGATACTGTGCCGCAAGGTACCCGCGCTCGTAATTGGGGATTGCCACTGTGGTAAGGCCAATCATCTCGGCCATCGCCGTATCGTCAAACCCGGTCACCGCAATATCCTGCGGCACGCGTATCCCCTCTGCCTGAAAAGCGCGTATTGCGCCGATTGCCATATTGTCGTTTGCGCAGACAAGCACCTGCGGCAGGCTTTCACTGATGAGCATCAGTTTAGCCGCCTGATAGCCGCTTTTTTCACGAAAATCCCCCAGCAGGTAACGCTCGTGCCGAAATGGAATATGGTTTTTTTCCAGCACATCCTGAAACCCCTTAAAGCGTTCCTGGTTGTCCAGTGTGTTGATACCCGACAAAAACGCATAATTGCGATAGCCGCGGTCAACCAGCCCCTGCACCAGCTCGCACATTGGGCTGTAGTTGTTGACAACAAGGTTTTTGATATACGGTTCTTCCAGCACGCGGTCCAGCGTGACAATGGGGTAGTTTTGCCGCGCTTTTTTAATTAAAAGATCATCCGGGCAGTGCAAGTCCAGCATAATACAGCCGGTCGTAATGCTTTTGGACATAAACCTCTCGCAGGAACGGCTGGTACAAATAATCAAGTCATAATCGCGCGAATACACATAATCGCTGATGCCATGGATGATTTTTAAATAAAACTGGCGATCAAAATCGCTGAAATTGAACAGTATGGTTTTGGGTTCCCCTGTTCGCAGGGCTTTACCCGCAGGGTTTGCCTGGTAATCCATTTCACGGCAAATCGCAAGCACCCGCTCACGCACTGCCGCACTTACATTTTTGCGCCCATTGATGACGTTGGAAACCGTTGAAGCGGAAACCCCGGCCGCCCGCGCGATATCCTTAATCCCGATTGCCACGGCTTCACCTGCTTTTTAGTATATTTTGCTGAGTTCCGTCTCGATTATAGCACAAATTTCAAATTGTGCACAATTGTTCTGCCCACACTTCATAAAAATGCAACCCTGCCCGCAAAACAGCTGCCTGCAGGCGGGTAAAAGCCTAAACCCAGCCACAGGGCGAGGTGGTTTTTTGGCTTTTTACTGCCTCTCGCAGCGCCGCGCAAGCTCTTGCAGTAATATGTCGCGCTCGTTAGGCAAACTGCCGTCTATCACATCTTGCAGCAGCCCACCCAGCAAGGCCCCCACCGCAGGGCCCGGCACCACACCCATTGCCAGCACATCTTTGCCATTCACCGCAAGCTGCGCCATTGTAAGGCAAGGGGTGTTTTGCAACAGCTGTAGCAGCTGCTCACGCTGGTCAACCACCTGTTCTACCCGCGCCGCAGCAAAGGCAGGTGCGTGTGCCGCGGCATCTGCCTGTTTCAGCCACAGCAACTGCCCGTAAAGCTTTGGCCCAAACCGCGCCACCCTGCGGCGCAGCAGGCGCTCGCTATCGGCAAGGGGGATGTCGTGCCAGCGCACCAGCGAAACCACCGTTTCTATTGTGCGGTGGTCATAACGCAAGCCATCCAGCATTTGTTTTGCCACCTCTGCCCCCTGCTCTGCGTGGCCAAAAAAATGGCCGGTGCCCTGTGCATCAAGGGTAAAACAATACGGTTTTGCCACGTCGTGCAGCAGTGCCGCAAGCCGCAGCTCACGCTGTTCACGGGGCGTTGCCGCAACGGTGGCAAGGCTGTGCTCCAACACATCCTTATCGTGGTAAGGCGAGTGTTGTAAAAAGCCCTTCATTGCCAAAAGCTGCGGCCAAAACACCGCGAAAACAGGCAGGTAATCGCGCAAAACTGCCGGGGCCTTTTGCCCCTGCAGCACGCCGTCCACCTCTTGGCGTATGCGCTCGCGCGCAACCTGACGCAGACCCTCTTTTTCCATCAGCACGGCCCGCTTTGTATCGCTTTGCAAAGAAAACCCAAGCACCGCGGCAAACCGCAACGCCCGCAACACCCGCAAAGCATCCTCATGAAACCTGGCACGGGCATCACCCACACAGCGAATCACCCCAGCGGCAAGGTCTGCCCGCCCCAAAAACGGGTCAAATAAACCGCGTACCGGGTGCCACGCCATCGCGTTCATGGTGAAGTCGCGCCGCGCAAGGTCCTGTGTAATGTCCCCCACAAACTGCACCGTTTCGGGGTGGCGCGCATCTAAATAATCCCCTTCGGTGCGGTAAGTGGTCACTTCATAAAACGCAGTGCCCACCCGCACGGCCAGCGTACCGTGTCGCTCGCCCACCGGGACAATTTCATAACCGGCAAAACAAGCGCGCATCTGCTGCGGGGTGGCCGAAGTACAAAAATCCCAGTCATGCGGCTGTTTGCCAAGCAGCGCATCCCGCACACAGCCCCCCACGGCCCAGGCTTCAAAACCGCCGCTTTCAAGCAGCTGTATTACTTTTAGCGCGTCTGCCGGTACGATTTGAAAAACGGACTGTTCCATTGGCGCCCCCTTTGTGAAACACAAAACGGTAAATTAAGTTTATACCGCTTTGCCCTTGCAGTGTACTATGCCCCCAAAGCTTGTGCCCCAATTTTTTACAGTATAACACAAAACAGCATGCACGGCAAAACCGTGCATGCTGCCCTTTAACTAAGCTTTAAAATTTCGCTGACTGTCGGGTGCGGCCATACGACCTCTTGCAGTTGGCTGCGGGTAAGCCCCGCCGTAATGGCAAGCACCAGCCCGCCAATCATTTCGTCTGCATTGGGGGCCATTAGCTGTGCGCCCAGCAGGCGGCCGGTCGCTTCGTCAAACACCAGTTTGGCAAACCCGCGCGGCGCGGCCAAAATGACAGCGCGGCCATTGGCCGATGTCAGGCTTTTTTCTGTTTGCACCGCATAGCCCGCCGCTTTGGCTTCTTCTGCCGTGTAACCGGCACAGGCGATGGGCGGGTCGGTATAGACACAAGCGGGAATGACCGCCGTGTTTTTTAACTTGGGCCCGCCAAACATGCCGTTTACCGCATTTTCTGCCCCTGCCTCGGCGGCATGTGCCAATGCCACGCCACCCAGTACCACATCGCCAATGGCCCAAATGCCGGCCACTGCGGTTTCGCCGTATTCATCGGTGGGCAAAAAGCCACGGTGCATCCCAAGGTTTAACCCCGGCGCAAACAAACCGTCGGTATTGGGGGTACGGCCGGTGCAGATCAACACACGGTCACCAGTGACCTGCTGTTCACCGGCCGCACCGCGCAGCTTGCACACAAGGCCTTCTTGTCCCTGTGTAATACCCGTAACGGTGACACCGGTAAAAATTTCAGCCCCGCGCTTTTTTAGCAGCATGGCAAGGCTTTGCCCCAGTTCTCTATCCAGCCCGGGCAACAGGCGCGGCGCAAGCTCTAACACGGTAACTTTACGCCCCATAGCGGTGTACAGCTCGGCAAACTCGGCGCCAATTACCCCGCCGCCAATAATGACAAGGTGCTCGCAGTCTGCCCCCTGCCCCGCAAGCAATTGGTCACTGTTTAAGACCCCCGGCAAGTCGCTGCCGGGCAGCGGTATTTGGGCCGGGCGTGAACCGGTGGCTACTAAAAGGTGTGTAGTGTGCAGCAGTTCATCGCCTACCCGCACAGCACCCACTTTTTCAACTACTGCATCCCCACGAAAAATTTCTACTTTTGCTTTTGCCAACAGTTGTTCCACACTTTGGCGCAGGGTTTCTACCGTTTGCTGCGCAAACTGCCTTGCCGCCGCAAAGTCAAATTGCAACTTCTCCGCAGTAACACCCAATGCCTGTGCCTCTGCAAGCGCGCGGTAAGTGTGTGCCGCGCGCAGCAGAGCTTTGGTGGGGATGCACCCGCGGTTTAAGCAGGTACCGCCAATTTCAGCCCTTTCACACAATGCGACCCGTTTGCCCAGTTGTGCGGCTTTTAGGGCAGCGGTATAACCGCCCGGCCCCCCGCCAATGACCACTAAATCAAATTCAAGCATCAAAGCCCCCCTTTATCAGTGCAGCAATATCTTGCAGTGCCTGCGCCCGCCCCGCCGGGGCACCTGTTGCCGCCGTGTGTAACGCACCACACAATGCGGCTGGAGAAAACGGCAGGCCACATAATAGATATTGTGCCTCTGATGCAAGGCGTTCGTCCATAGCATCGGTGTACATTGTTGCCGTTGTTTTGCCACCCTGTACGGCCAAAAGCAGTTGTACGCCGCCCCAGGGGTAACGGTTTTCCAACACGGTATCGGCTTTTGGTTCTGTGCCAAAGCGCCAGGTATCGGCCCCCAGCTTTTGGGCCCATTGCGCAAGCAACCCCGCCTGCGGCAGCGCGGGCAACGGCTGTGCCTGCCTACCGTAAACCTCGCCAAAGGCCTGCAAAAGCGCCTGCTGCACCGTAGCGATGGAAAGCCCCGGCACCAGTTCGCTGAGGTTCACAACACGCGAGCGAACCGACGCGACCCCATGGGTTTGCAGCTTTTTTGCCGCGACATTCAAATAGCGGCCCATTTTTTCTGCGTTCACATTGACCAGTATGGTGCCGTGGTGGTATTTTTGCGCCCCGGTTTGGTAAAAGGCGTTACCAGAAAATTTGCGCCCGTCTACCGTTAAATCGTTGCGCCCGGTTTTTTCTGCCGGGATGCCAAGGCTGCGCACCGCACGCAGAATCACTTCAAGCTGCTTGTCTAAGTCGTAATCACCCTCGGTTGCAAGAAACGTAAAATTCAGGTTGCCAAGGTCGTGGTAAACCGCCCCACCGCCAGACAAGCGCCGTACCATGGTACCGCCCTCTTGTGTCAGCAGGTCAGCACGGCATTCGCGGGTGCTGTTCTGGTTGCGGCCAATCACGACGGTGTTTTGGTTTTGCCAAAGGTATAAAATGCACTCGCCGGGTTTTACTGTTTCCAGCAGTGCCGCTTCCATCGCCAGGTTTTGCACGGGGTCGGTGCCGGTGGCAAAGCAGTAAAAGGGGTTACTGTTCATCCGCCTGATACCTCAGTTTGGGGTGGCGGGCGGCGGCAACTTCATCCGGCCTGCCCACTGGGGTAGTATGCGGGGCGGTGTGCAGGCTTTGAGGGTCTGCTGCCGCCTTTTGCAGAATTTCAATTACCACGGCGGCCGCGTCGTCCAGCGTCTCTTTGCTTTCGGTCTCGGTGGGTTCAAACATCAACGCCTCGTGCACGATCAGCGGGAAATACATTGTCGGCGGGTGCATACCGTAATCCAGCATGGCTTTCGCCACGTCCAGTGCCGAAACACCGGTGTCTTTTTTCAGTTGTTCCAGCGAAACGACAAATTCGTGCATGCAAACGCCCGGCTGTGCCGGCGGCGCATACGGCTGCAACAGCGTTTTTAAGTAATTTGCATTCAGCACCGCCATACCAGATGCTTCCCGCAGGCCGTCGCCGCCCAGGGACAGCAGGTAGGTCAGCGCGCGCACCACCACCAAAAAGTTGCCATAAAAGGCTTTTACCGTGCCAATCGTCTTTTCCGGCGTGGTAAAGCAAAGCTGCCCGTCTTGCGTTTTGCTTACCACCGGCGCGGGCAAAAACGGCGCCAGCAACGGCTTTACGCCAACGGCACCCGCACCCGGGCCGCCGCCGCCGTGCGGGGTGGAAAAGGTTTTGTGCAAGTTCAGGTGCACCACGTCAAAGCCCATGTCTCCGGGGCGCGCCGCACCCATAATGGCGTTCAGGTTGGCACCGTCGTAATACGCAAGGCCACCCGCATCGTGCACGATTTGGGTGATTTGCAAAATGTTTTTGTCAAACAGGCCCAGCGTGTTGGGGTTTGTCAGCATCAGGCCCGCCGTGTCCGGCCCTGCGGCAGCACGCAGCGCGTCAAGGTCTACACAGCCATCGGGTGCCGACGGGATATTGACGACCGTAAACCCTGCCATAGACGCCGACGCGGGGTTGGTACCGTGCGCAGAATCCGGCACTAAAATTTTAGTGCGCGCCGTGTCGTTTCTGTCTTTGTGGTAGGCCTTAATCAGCAACAACCCCGTCAGCTCGCCGTGGGCACCTGCCGCAGGCTGAAAGGTCATCTGCTGCATACCGGTCAGTTCGCACAGCATGTCCGCCGTATCGCCCATCACTTGCAGGCAGCCCTGTGCCGTGTGCTGGGGCTGCAGCGGGTGAATACCCGCAAAGCCCGGCAGCGCGGCAATTTCTTCGTTGACGGCCGGGTTATACTTCATTGTGCAAGAGCCCAACGGGTAAAACCCGTCGTTTACCCCGTGCACTCTGCCGGCCAGCTCGGTGTAATGCCGCGAGAGGTCGATTTCTGAAAGCTGCGGCAGCACGGGCGGTGTTTTGCGCAGCAGTGCCGCGTCAAACTGTACCTCGGGTACATCACAGCCCGGCAGCAGTGCAAGGCTGCGGCCCGGCACGCTTTTTTCAAATAGCAGTTTCATTTACCGGGCCACCTTTCTTACAACTTCGATTAAACGGTCAATCTGTTGCTTTGTATTTTTTTCAGTCGCACACCACAAAATGCCCTGCTCTGTGGGCAAGCCGCCCAAAATATCCGCTTCTTCCAGCGCGTCCATCAGTTGCTGGGGTGGCACCGGGCAGGTGGTGACAAACTCATAGAAAAACGGGCCGGTGTAACGCAGTGAAAAGCCCGGCAGCTCGCAAAGGCACTGTGCAAGGTAATGTGCTTTTGCGGCGCTAAGCTGGGCCGCCTGCTTTAAGCCGCCCGGCCCCAACGCCGCAAGGTAGGCGGTTGCCGTCATGGCGCAAAGCGCCTGATTGGAACAGATGTTGGACGAAGCTTTTTCGCGGCGGATATGCTGCTCGCGCGCTTGTAAGGTAAGCACATAGCAGCGCCCGCCGCGGCTGTCGACAGTTTCACCCACGATGCGCCCGGGCAGGCGGCGGGTCAACGCCGCCGTACAGGCCATAAAGCCAAGGTAAGGGCCGCCAAACGACAGTGGCATGCCCAAAGGCTGGCCTTCGCCCACGGCAATGTCCGCCCCGCATTCCGCCGCACTGCACAGCAGCCCGGCAGCAATGGGGTTGACGCTCATGACAAACTTGGCACCCGCGGCATGCACTACCTCACCCAGTGCTGCGGCATCCTCGATATTGCCGTAATAATTGGGTTGCTGCAAAATCAGGCAGGCATCGGTGTCGCTCACCAACGCCTTTAAGGCAGCTTCATCGGTCTTACCGTCTTGCAGCGGCACCTCTACCACCGGCACCCCCACACCGTCACAGTAGGTTTGCACCGTGCTGCGCACCGCGGGGTGCACCCCGGCTGAGAGTAAAACCCGGTCTCGGCCGCGCTCGCGGCACATAGCCGCGGCCTCTGCCGCGGCGGTGGCCCCGTCGTACACCGAGGCATTTGCCGCCTGCATGCCGGTCAGCTCGCAAATCATAGTTTGATATTCAAAAATTGACTGCAAAATACCCTGGCTGATCTCGGCTTGATACGGCGTGTAGGCTGTGACAAATTCTTCTTTTGCCACAACACGGCGCACAATGGCCGGGATATAATGGTCGTAGGCCCCCGCACCGCGGAAAATGCTGCCAAACACATGGTTTTTTGCGGCAATCCCCCGCATGGTGGCCGAAACCTCCAGCTCTGTTTTGCCCTGTGGCAGATCAAGCGGGTGAAACCGAATTTCTGCCGGTACATCGGCATACAGTTCTTCAATGCTGGTTACCCCAACAGCCTGTAGCATTTGCCGGCGCTGCTCGCCGGTGGACGGGATATAGCTTCCCATTGGCCTTCGCCTCCTTTTCTAGTTTACGGGCTCAGGCGTCCTGCGCCGCTTCGCAGAAGGCGGCATAGCAGATGTCGTCCAGCAGCTCACCAAAGGCGGTGATGTCCTTTACTTCTACCATCCACGCACCATACGGGTCCTCGTTGATTTTCTGCGGGGCGTCCAGCAAATCCTCATTCACTGCCGCCACCTTGCCGGTAACCGGGCTGAAAATATCCGACACCGCTTTGACACTTTCCACATCGCCAAACGAATGGCCTTCGGTCACGGCATCGCCCACGGCGGGCAGGTTGACGAACACCAAATCACCCAGCTCGTCCTGTGCAAACTCGGTAAGGCCAACGCGTGCGGTGGTATCGTTGATTTTTTCGACCCATTCATGTGTTTTACTGTACATCAGATGTTTCGGGAAGTTCATTGTCATTTCCTCCTTAAAACTTTAACTGTAAAATTTAAATTGCAAAAAGGCTGTGACAGGCACGGTACCGCGCCTGTGCAAAACCTTTAGCGAGACTTTTTATAAAACGGCAGCGGCACAATTTCAGCCGTTACCCTGCGCCCGCGCACCATTACTTCCACTGCCGTGCCAACGGCACTGTGCGCTGCCGCCACATAGGCCATTGCGCAGGCCGCACCCACTGCCGGGCAGTGGGTACCGGAGGTCGTTTTGCCAATTTTTTCTTCGCCGATCAGCACTTCCTCTTCTTCGCGCACAATGCCGCGCCCGGTCACTTTTAACCCCACACGCACCTCGGCAGGCTGGCCGACTGCAAGCAGCGCACCCTTGCCGATAAATTCAGACTTATCCAGCTTTACCGCAAACCCAAGCCCTGCCGAAATGGGGTCGATGGTTGCCGAAAGTTCGTGCCCGTACAGCGGCATTGCCGCTTCGAGCCGCAGGGTATCGCGCGCGCCAAGGCCGCACGGGGTTGCGCCGGCAGCCACCAGTGCCCCCCACACCGCCGGGGCATCTTGTGGGGCAAGGTACAGCTCGTACCCCGCTTCGCCCGTGTACCCGGTGCGGGACACCATGCAAACCGCACCGGCAACCGGCACATTTTCAGTAAAGGTATAATATTTTTTGGGCAGCAAAGCTTCTTGTGCCAGCGTTGCCAAAAGCTTAGCCGCATCCGGCCCCTGCAATGCAATCTGCGCCACCTGCGCAGAGATATCCTGCAGGGTCGCATCGCCCTTTAAATGCAGTTGCAGCCATTCAAGGTCCTTTTGGGTATTGGCGGCATTAAGCACCAAAAAAAACTTTTGCTGCCCGATGCGGTAAACAATCAAATCATCCACCACACCGCCATTTTCATACAGCATTAACGTATAACGCGCGCTACCCAGCGGCATATCGGTAAAACTGTTTGACAAAATCTCGTTCAGGTTCCTTTCGGCATCCGGGCCCTCCAGCAGGGCTTCGCCCATATGCGAAACGTCAAACAGGCCCGCGTGCTGCCGCACGGCCATATGCTCTGCAATGACACCGGTGGGGTATTGCACCGGCAAAAGATACCCTGCAAACGGCACCATGCGCCCCCCCAGCGCGACATGTTGTTCATAAAGCGGTGTTTTCTTTTCCAATTTTCTCTCTCCTTTAATCACTGCCGTACGCTTACTTTGTCATTTTTATGACAATAAAAAAGGCGGGGTGCGCAGAATAGCCCGCGCACCCCGTCTTGTAAACCTGAAAGATTCTCCCCTCTGCCACAGAGGGAATTGCTTCTTCGGTGCTGTATAAACAGCTTTTCGGAGTTTGTCCGCTGTCGGTCCTTTTGCCTGAGAGTTTTCGGTGTTTCCCCTTCGGCGCTGCTTGCGCAGTCTCTCCCGACAGCATCATCCAGTTTTTCAATTGTCAATTTGGTAAGCACTTAACTTACCAGTATTCAGTATAATTGCACTTGAAATACAAGTCAACAAAAAAGCGGTCGGCCACTTATTTTTAAACATTATGCTAAAATGCGCACTGCTTTTTTGGATGTTTTTTTCATGGCTAAAAAACGACAATTTGCAGCGGGTGTCGCTTTGTAGCCGTTTTATTTGCCGCGCTACTTTTTATTTTTTTGCAAATGCGTTATGATGATAACAGAAAACAACCAAATCTGGTTGCCGCAGCATTGCGGCAGGAAAGGGTTTGATCTGATGAAAAAGAGCTTTTCTGAATATGCTTATTCTTCGTTCTTGGGCGCCATTCTCAGCGCGGCGATTGGCGTGGTACTGTTAATTTGGCCGTCACTGTCCGGCCGGCTGCTGTGCTACGGCATGGGTGCGGCGCTGGCTGTTTACGGTATTTACCGCATTTCTTCTTATTTCATGCGGGATGCCGTCACCGCCATGCTGCGCCGCGATTTGTCGATGGGGCTGGCACTGCTTGCGGGTGCTGTATTCTTTTTGTTCTGGCCAAACCTCATCATCTCGCTGCTGCCCATACTGTTTGGTCTGCTGCTTTTGCTGGGGGCCACCCGCGAAGCGCAGGGTGCCTTTGACCTGCTGCGCATGGAGGATGCCTACTGGTACATTTCGCTGATTGTCGCCGTAGTACTTGCGGTGCTTGGGGTTGTAATTCTGCTGAACCCGTTTTCTACCGCGCTGGTATTAATGCGCTTCATTGGTGTATCGCTGATTTTGCAAAGCATTTCGCAGGTGGTGTTTGCCCGCCTGCTGGCACGCCGCCAAAAGGTGTATTACCCGCAGGAGGAAACCCCTGTGTAACCTGCGCTTTAGCTTATAAAATAGCAGCGGGGCCGGTTTTACCGGCCCCGCTGCTTTTTTATACTTACTTTTGTGTAATTGCGTTTAAGCGTGCCGTCACAGCAATTTTTTCAATTCGTCCAACGTCTGCTGAAACTCTGCAACCGTGTCCAGCACCGGCTGGGGCGAGGCCATATCCACCCCAGCAAGCCGCAAAAGCTCAATGGGGTGCTGGCTGCTGCCGCCGGACAAAAACTTTTTGTAATCTTCTACCGCGCCGGGAGTGCCGGACAAAATGCGGTTAGCAATGGCAATGGCCGCTGAAATACCGGTGGCGTACTGGTACACGTAAAACCCGCGGTAATAGTGCGGGATGCGCGACCATTCGTAAGACAGCGTATCATCCACCACCAGTGCCGGGCCATAGTAATCCTCGTTCAACTTTTTGTGGATACCGCACAGCGTGGTGGGCAGCAGCGGCTGGCCCTGCTCTACCATCGCATGGGTCTGCCGCTCAAAGTCGGCAAACATCGTCTGCCGGTAAAAGGTCGAGCGCAGGTCGTCTAAGTGCTTTGCCAGCAGCAAACGGCGCAAATCGTCATTTTGGCTGTTCTTCATCAGGTAGTGGAACAACAGCTGCTCGTTGGTGGTCGAAGCGACTTCCGCGCAAAAAATAGAATAATCCGAATACAAAAACGGCTGGTTTTCGTTGGAGTACATCGTGTGCATCGAATGCCCCAGCTCGTGCACCAGTGTAAACACATCTTCCAGCGTGTTGTCATAGTTCAGCAGCATATACGGGTGAAACCCATAGGTGCCGGTAGAGTAAGCGCCGGTCTGCTTGTTGTCTTTGGGGTAAACGTCAATCCAGCGGTTTTGCAGTGCCTGCTTCATGCGCTCGGCATAATCCGGGCCAAGGGGCGCCGTTGCCTTTAATACAAGGTCTGCCCCCTCTTCATACGGGTATTCGCGGGCGACGTCTTTTGCCAGCGGCACAAAAAAGTCGTAAAAGTGGAAGGTGTCAAGCCCCAGCAGCTTTTTGCGCAGCGCAACATACTCCTGCAGCGGCTGGGTGTTGGCGCGCACGGTAGACACCAGGTTGTCGTACACTTCCTCCGGGATGTGGTTCGCACTCAGCGCGGCGGCACGGGCGCTGGGGTACTTGCGGCTTTTGGCAAGGTATACATCGGCCTTGACTTTGCCGTAGTAATTTGAGGCCAGCGTGTTGATGTGCCCGCCGTACAGCCCCAGCAGCGCGTTATAGTACCGCGCGCGAAACGCGGGATCCGGGCTTTGCAGCGCCGCACCGTACCCGGCTTCGTTGACCTTGACCGGCTCGCCCTCGGGGCCCTCCACCGTGGGGGCCGGGGTGTCGTTGATGACAAGGTCGTCAAAAATTTGCCGGTAACCTCCGCCAAGGTCCGACATGCGGGTCAAAATTGCCTCGGCGGCATCGTCCAGCACATGCTCTTTGCGCGCAAAAAAGTCCTGTGCAAGCTGGTCATAGGCCGTTAAACTGGGCAGCTCTTCACAATAGCGCTTAAAATCTTCGTAACTGTACTGCATCAGCTCCGGGGCTAAAAACGAGGTATCCTCACTCAACCCCGTCAGCAAAAGCTCTAAGCGGCCAACACGGTCTTTGCCTTCGGCTGACGCCATGTCGGTATGGAAAAAGCAATACGCATAGACCGCGTTTTGCGCGGCCTTGCTGTTGATCTGCTCGTATAACTGAATGGTGTGCAGCAGCTCTTGTGGGGTTTTGGCCGCATGGCCGCGCTGGCCGGCAAGCTGCTGGCCCAGTTGGCGCACTTCCTCTAACTGGTCTTCCCACTCCTTGGCACTTGCAAACATATCTTCCAGTTTCCATGTACGATTCTGTTTCAAAGGGTCTTCATCCTTTCACAGCGGGCGCGCCCAAACAGCGGCAGCCCACCGGTACCATTTTGCCTTTATTGTACCACGCCTTTGTTACAAAAAAAAGAACGCCCTGCCCTTTGTGCCCGCCCTGCCACTTGACGCGGCGGTCACAAACTGGCATACTGAAAGTGTATCTTTCTGCTGCAAGGAGGGCTTTTATGGTAATCGACCACGCCGCAGTTTATACCCGTCAGCTTGAGGTGTTGCGGCAATTTTACGAAACCTATTTTGGGGCACAGGCGGGTGCGCTGTACCACAACCCAAAAACCGGGTTTTCTTCTTATTTTTTATCTTTTGGCGGCACCGGCCGCTTAGAGATTATGGCGCGCCCCGGCACCAGCCTGCGCCCGAAAGCCGAGTTTTTGTGCGGCTATGCGCACCTTGCTTTCAACCTTGGCAGCCGTACGGCCGTTGACGAGCTGACAAAGCGCCTTGCCGCAGCCGGTTACCGCATCAAAAGCGGCCCCCGTGTGACCGGGGACGGTTACTACGAAAGCTGTTTTTTTGACCCGGACGGCAACGAAATTGAACTGGTGGGCTGACCGCCCAATAAAACGACCCTATAATTTTGCATCGCACTGCAAAAGTGCAATACCAGATGGAGGCGCATACTATGGCCGACTCGGCTCTGACAAAGCGTGTTCTTGCAGACGCACTGAAAGAACTGATGCAGAAAACGCCGCTGAACAAAATATCGGTCGGTGACATCACCGCACTTTGCGGCATTAACCGGCAGACTTTTTATTATCATTTCAAAGATAAATATGACCTTGTAGGCTGGATTTATTCAACCGAGACGCAAGAATTTATGGGCCGCTTGTTTGACAGCGACCACTGGGCAGACAGCTTTTGCGACCTTTGCCTTTATATGCAAAAAAACAAAAAGTTTTACATCAATGCCCTTTCCACCCCCGGGCAGAACAGCTTTGAGGATTACCTGATTCATTCGATGCACGATTTAATTATTAAATTAATCACCGAAAAGTCGGTGGGCGCACAAATTGCCGAGGAGACGAAAACCTTTATTGCCGATTTTTACACCTACGCATTTGTTGGCCTTGTGCTGAAATGGGCACGCAGTGGAATGAAAGAAAACCCGCGGGAGTATATCGACCGCATTAAAGAGCTGATCGACAGCAGCATGCTGCGCGAGCTGGATAAGTATTTTTAACCCCGCGCGGCCCTGCTTTTGCAAGGAGAACCGCTATGATTTTAAGCGTCAGCCGCCGCACCGATATCCCCGCCTTTTTTACAGACTGGTTTTTAAACCGCATTGCAGAAGGGTACGCGCTGGTGCCAAACCCCTATAACACCAAACTCCTCAGCCGTGTGCCGCTTTTAGCAGACGGTGTGGACTGTATTGTTTTTTGGACAAAAAACGCCGCCCCGCTGCTGCCCCGCCTGCCGGAGCTGGAACAGCGGGGCTATTTTTACCTGTTCAGCTACACCATTACCGGGCTGGGCGCCGCGTACGAGCCCGGCACCCCCGATATTGAAACTTCAATCAAAACTTTTCGTGCCCTTTCGCAGCGCCTTGGCCCCGACCGGGTAGACTGGCGTTTTGACCCTGTTTTGCCGGGCAGCGCTGCCGATGACGCGCAGACGGTAGAGAGGTTTCGCACCCTGTGCCGCGCGCTTGCCCCGTTTACGACCCGCTGCATTTTCAGCTTTGCCGACCCTTATGCGCATCTGGGGCGCGCACAGCCTGCCCCGGCAAGCGCAAGCGCCATGCGCGGGCTTTGTGCAAAGCTTGCGGCGGTTGCAAACGACTACGCGCTGCCGCTGTATACCTGCGCCGAAGCCATTGACCTTACCGAATTTGGCGTGCGGCACGCAGCCTGCATTGACGCCGAAAAAATTGGCAAACTGCTTGGCAGCCCCATACTTGCCGGCAAAGATAACGCACAGCGGGCAAACTGCCGCTGTGCGCAAAGTGTAGATATTGGGGTATATGACACCTGCCCCGGCGGGTGTACCTATTGTTACGCCACCGCGCACCCCGCGGGTGCTAAAGCCCGTTTTGCCGCGCATGACCCCGCTGCGCCAATGCTGACCGGCTGGCCGGCAGGCGACGAGCAGATTACCCTGCGCGCCATGCCACCGCTTTGCAACGGGCAGCTTTCGCTATACTAAACCCCGGCGTAAAGCCAGCCGCTTTGTGCAAGGTTTACCCTGCCGTCCGGCAGAAAGGCAACACCCTCCTGCTCTAGCAATTCTCGTTGCCGGCCCTCGCCGCCGAATGCAAACCCACTGCAAAGCGACCCGTCGCGAAACACCACACGGTGGCAGGGGATGACCCCGGGCGAGGGGTTGCGGTGCAAAATAAACCCCACCCCACGCGCGCCGCGCGGGTTGCCCGCCAGCATAGCTACCTGCCCATAAGACGCAACAAACCCTTTGGGTATTTGCTGCACCACTTCATAAACCCTGCCGGTAAACGGTGATGGCATAAGCAGTCTCCTTTTTCGTGGTAACCAAGGGGCGCAAAGCGGTTGCTTTGCGCCCCTTGTGTTGTTTTAAGATTCTGTGCCGGCGGTGGCCGCCGCTTGGATACCGGGGAAATATTTGCTGATTGACCCGCGTTTTATATGCAGCCCGTCATAAAAATCAGCACTCGTGCACCCCGCTTTTGCCGGGTCATACGAGCCGTAAAACGGGATGTCGTTTTTTTGCGCGATATCGGCAAAAAATGTTTCTGACAGCGCTATACCCGCACGCTCTTCGTATTTTATGGCGCTGGCGTAAACAATGGGGTGAAACGGGGACAATACAAACGTGAGGTTCACACCCTTTTGCTGCAAAAAGGCAACCAGCGCCGTAAATTCGGCACACCGTTTTTCGTTGAGCTTCGGGTAATCATAGCAGCCAAACGGAAACGGGATATTCGCAATCGTCTGGGCTTCCCAGTCCACATCGGCTTGTGTCCACTCGCGATATTCTTTTTCGTACAGCAGGGTACCGTCCGGCATTTTTGTGGGGGTGTCCTGTTCGTACACATCCCCTGTCACCCGCGCAGGCTGGCTTTCATTTGAATGGTCTTCAAAATAATATGCCACATTTTTTTGAAAATAATCAAGGTCAAACAGCGCGTCGGTGTACTGGTTTTTGGCATTGTCCTCATAGGGTTCGTCAAAGCCCAGCGTATTGGTCAAAAACTCATTGGCAAGGTTTGCGTCCGACCGTTTACTGTAACTTTCTTCGTTGTCGTTGAGAATCCACGGGTCCAGCACCAAAATCAAGTTTTGGGGCAGCCTGTCGTATTTGTCCAGCAGTGAAACCGTGCCCATGATGTCGTAAAAATCCTCGCCCGACATCCCCGCGTTATAAAAACTGCCTGTTTCGCCCGCAATAGCGGCAGTGATCTGCAGCCCGCGGCTGGAGCCGATTACCAGCGTGTCATAGCTTTGCGGCATACTTTTGATGTAAAGCTTTAGTACCTGCCGCTCGTCCATCTGGTCAAAATTCGACACCGGGTCACCCTGCATTAAAATCCCAGCAAGCTCCAGCTCGTATTTGCCCCCGCGAAACAGGCCGGTCTGGTCCACGAAATAGTTTACCCATAGCACTAACAATGCCAGCGGTACAAGCAGCAGCAGGCGCAATGCCGTTTTGATGATTCCCTTCGATGCGGCCATCCGTTGGGTTCCTCCTGTTTGGGTAAAATTTTACATTCTGTGCGTTATTATACTATAAACAAAGGTAGAAGAAAACAGCGCCGCAAAAACAGACAAACAACTTTCACAGGCTGGTGTACCCCGTTTTATTCTGCAAATACGCAAAACGCACGATAGCACATATAAATATCCAGCTTTGCCGCAATTTCATACGGCGCATGCATTGAAAGCAGCGGCACCCCAATATCTACGACATCCACATTGTGCTGCGCCACATACTTGGCAACCGTACCGCCGCCGCCGGCATCCACCTTACCAAGCTCGCCTGCCTGCCACACAACGCTGCTTGCATCCAGCAGGCCGGCCACAAACGCCATCGTCTCCGCCGAAGCGTCCGACGCATCGCTTTTGCCGCGCGCGCCGGTGTATTTCATCACAACCACACCATGGTTCAGCCGTGCCGCGTTGTGCGGCTCAAACACGTCGTCAAAAGTGGGGTCCAGCGCTGCGCTTACATCTGCCGAAAGGCATTTGCTTGCGGCCAGCACCCCTTTCACGTCAGCCCCCTGCCCCTCGGCAAGGTAGGTCAGGTAATGCAGCAGGTAATCGGCATTCAGGCCGGTATTGCCCTGTGAGCCAATCTCCTCTTTATCCGCAAGGCACAGCACGGTTGTGTACTGCGGCGCCTTTACACCCATTTCGGCGCGCAGCGCGGTATAGGCACAAACGCGGTCATCGTGCCCGTAAGCACCGATCATACTGCGGTCAAACCCAATGTCCCGCGCGGGGAACGCCGGTACCGCCGTCAGCTCGGCACACAAAAAGTCGCGCTCGGTCACACCATATTTTTCGTGCAGCAGCTGCATGGTATACAGCTTCACACGGTTTTTGGCGTCCTCGTCCGGGTAAGGCAGCGAACCGACAATGATATTCAGTTCTTCGGCGCGCACGCCGTCCGCAAGGGTGCGGCTGTCCTGCTTTTTAGAAAGGTGCGGCAGCAGATCGCTGATGGTGAATACCGGGTCGTTTTCATCCTCGCCAATACAAACGGGCACCACTTCGCCGTTGGTGCGCACAAAAACACCGTGCAGCGCCAGCGGGATTGTCGTCCACTGGTATTTGCGAATGCCCCCGTAATAATGGGTTTTCAGCCCCGCCAGCTCTTCTTTTTCGTACAGCGGGTTCGGCTTTAAATCCAGCCGCGGCGAATCGATGTGCGCGGCGTTGATGCGCACCCCTTCACTGAGCGGCCGGCTGCCGAACGTGGTGGCAAGCAACGCCTTTTGGCGGTTGACCCAGTATACCTTTTGCCCAGGCGCGTACCGGGTGCCCGGCCGGTATACCTGATAGCCCGCCTGTTGCAGCAAAGCAACCGCCTGCGTTACAAATTCGCGCTCGGTTTTGGCGCGGTTCATAAAACCGCGGTATTCTTCACAAAATGCCCATGCGGCATCTTTGACCACCGGCTCGGCATCCAGCACGTGGGGTACTTTATATAATAACTGCTCGGCAAGTTCTTTTGCGCTGTTCGCTTCTTCGTTCATCAAGGGTCACTCCTTTTCCTGTGCATATAGTGTTTGATATTTTTGGTAAGCGGCGTCCACCTTTTGCACGTAAAGCGCCATCTGTGGGTACGGAAACTGCGCCAGCGTATCCTCGCTTGCGGCATTGGCCGGGTCGCTAAGCAGGCTGTCCACCGTGCCCCACCCGCTGTGGTAGGCAGCGCTTGCGGTGGCAAGGTCGCCGCCGTACCGCGAAAGGCAGCGCGAGAGGTAGTAGGTACCAAACCGGATGTTCACCTGCGGCTGGTAAAGGTCGTCGAAGGTGATTTCTTCCTCCGGCGCAATTTTTTGCTTAATCCACGCAAAGGTTTCCTCGGTGATCTGCATCAACCCGCGCGCGCCCACATTCGACTGTGCGCCGGCGTCAAACCCACTTTCAGTGCGTATAATGGCAAACACCATCAAAGGGTCCACCTCATATTCTGCCGCATACTGCTCGACTGTTTCGCGGTAGGTTTGGGGGTAGACACGTTTTTCTATGGCTGTGATCAGACGCGGCAGTAAAAGCAACCCGGCCAGCACCACCAGCAATAGCAATGACAGTATCAACATGTTTTTTTGCGGCTTTTTCATGGTGTTTCCTTTAATTTGTTCAGCAGCAGCTGCATTTTTTCGATCAGTTCCTGTTTTTCACCATTGTTTTCAAGTACAAAATCAGCGCGCTGCCGCAACCGTTCGGGCGGCGTTTGCCGGGCAATGCGCATGTTGGCCGCTTTTAGCGAAATGCCGTCCCGCTCGGCAATGCGGGCAGCCTGCGCCGCAGCATCTGCAAGTACGGCAATAATCTGGTCACAAAGCTGTTCAAACAGGGTATCCACAATAACTGCCCCGTCCACAAACGCAAGGGCACTCCCCTGCTGTGCTGCTTGCTGCAGGCGCCGTTCAATTTCTTTATAAATCAACGGGGTCGTCGCATCGGTCAGCCGCAGGGTGCCGCCCGGTGTTGCAAAGGCCCGCTCGGCCAATTTTCGGCGTAACAGGTTGCCCTGTTCATCCAAAATGTCCGGCCCAAATTCACGCACCAGCGCCTGCACATAGGGGCTGCCGGGCTGTGCAAGGTCACGGGTAACGGCGTCGCCGTCAATCACCACATAACCCTGCTGGGCCAGCCAGCGGCTTACCGTTGTTTTGCCGCTGCCAGAGTTGCCGGTAATTGCAACTGTTTTCATAATTCAATCACCTGAAAAGCCGCGGCGCGCACGAGGCGGTTATACACCGCCATCGACACCCCGCTTTGGGCCGGGCTGTGGGCATAAACTACCTTTGCCCCGCGGTCGTCCGCTTCGCGCAGCGCATAAAATAACGCGTGTGCCTGTGATGCGGGGTCATCTTTGCGTCCACATGGGATACACGGCACCGACAGCAGCGGCACCTCTTCTTCGTAGCACATGGCAAATACCCCGTCGCCCGCATGCGCCTCAACATAGGCGCGGTAGGCTTCAAACTCCCCGGTAAGCATAATGACATCTGCCCGTGGCGAGTAATGCTTGTACTTCATACCGGGGGAAGCTGCCACCGCACCGTCCGGCAGGCGGTTTAAAATAGCCTGTGACAGCGCCACCGGCACACCCAGCACCTCTTCTAGCTGTTCTTTTGTAATATACCCCGGCCGCAGCAGCGTGGGGGTATCGCCCGCAAGGGTGATAACAGTGGATTCGACCCCTACTTCGCAGGGGCCGCCATCGAGCACCAGCGGGATGCGCCCGTTCATATCGCGAAACGTGTGCTGGGCGCTGGTGGGGCTGGGCAACCCGGACAAATTGGCCGATGGTGCCGCAAGCGGCAGGCCGCTGGCCCGGATGACCGCTTGTGCCACCGGGTGCGAGGGCATACGCACGGCGACCGTGTCCAGCCCGGCACTGGTTTGCAGCGGAATGGCATCACTTTTTTTCATAATAATTGTCAGCGGGCCCGGCCAAAACGCCTTGGCAAGTACCACGGCACCCGCTGGCACCTCGCGCACCACACCCGGCAGCTCTGCCATATCGGCAATGTGTACGATTAACGGGTTGTCCTGAGGGCGGCCCTTTGCCGCAAAAATTTTGGCTACTGCCGCCGGGTTTGTGGCATCCGCAGCAAGCCCGTAAACCGTTTCGGTGGGGATCCCAACGGCCTGCCCGTCACGCAGCAACTCGGCAGCGAGCTGTATTGTCTGCGGTGTTGCCTGATATAATTTTGTTTCCAAGAAAATCCCTCTATTCCTGCGACGAAGATTTCATCTTTTCTGCCTGATCTGCCGTCACCAGAGCGTTGACGATCTCGTCAAGGTCGCCATCCAGAATGGAATCCAGCTTATACAGCGTCAGCCCAATGCGGTGGTCAGTCACCCGTCCCTGCGGGTAGTTGTACGTGCGGATGCGCCCGCTGCGGTCGCCGGTGCCCACCTGGCTTTTGCGCTCGGCAGAAATTTCAGCGTTGCGCGCGTCCTGCTGGCGCTGCAACAACCGGCTGCGCAGCACACGCAATGCTTTGTCTTTATTTTTATACTGGCTGCGTTCATCCTGACATTCCACCACAAGGCCGGTGGGCAAATGGGTCACGCGGATTGCAGAGGACGTTTTATTGATGTGCTGCCCGCCTGCGCCGGACGAGCGGAACGTATCGATTTTCAAATCTTTCGGGTCAAGGTCCAGCTCGACCTCTTCGGCCTCCGGCATCACTGCTACCGTTGCCGCAGAGGTATGTACTCGGCCCTGTGTTTCAGTTTCGGGCACACGCTGCACACGGTGGGTACCCGCTTCAAATTTTAAACGGCTGTATGCGCCGTCGCCGTTCACCGTAAAGCTAATCTCTTTAATGCCGCCAAGCTCGGTCTCATTCACGTTGTTCACTTCAATCGACCAGCCCTGTGCTTCGGCATACATCGTGTACATACGGTACAGGCTGTGGGCAAACAGCGCCGCCTCTTCGCCACCGGTGCCGCCGCGAATTTCCATAATAATATTTTTGTCGTCGTTTTCATCCCGCGGCAGCATTAAAATGCGCAGTTCCTCCGCCGCCTGCTCGCATCGCTGCTTGTTCTCGTCATATTCTGCCTGCACCATTGCGCGAAAATCCGGCTCAAGGCCCCCTTCTTCCAGCAGGGCTTTGGCTTCTTCAAACGCCGTTTCAGCGTGCTTGTACTCATTGTATTTTTCAACCACCGGCGTCAGCTTTTTATATTCTTTCATCAGGTTGCGGTAAAGCGCGTTGTCACTGATGACCGTGGGGTCTGAAAGCTGATGGCCAATTTCTTCATAATGGTGTCGCACTTCAGTTAATTTATCCAGCATGGGGTTGCTCCTTTAAATTTAATTCTAAAAAAACGAAGCCGACCCTGCTACTGTTTGCTGTCCCGCACTATTTTTTTGATGTTTCGCTCTATTTTAGCGCGCGGCACCATGACCTCGCGCCCGCATTTTGTGCAGCGGATGCGAAAATCCATACCGACCCGCAGCGCAACAAATTCACTGCTACCACAGGGGTGCGGTTTTTTCATCTGCAATACATCGCCTACCTGCACGTCCATTGCACAACTTCACCTCTTATGCTTTGTTTTTGCCGCTTGATACCCCGGTAACCGGCACTGCGGCGGTATCTTTTATTATAATACATTCTGGTTTGCTGTGCAAACTGCACAATTCTTTTTTATGCCCTGCCCCGCAGCCGGTTACCCAGTGTTTTTGCGCGGCACAGCATGCCATTTTTTTGCCGGGCACCGCGGGCAGTTGAGCAATACATGTGAGTATGTTATACTATAGCTAATTGTATATTATGTGTTGTATGCTGACGAAGGGGGCTCAAAGAATGGCAAATTCCGCATTCACCGGCGGTGTCCGGCCGGGTGGACTGACAACTTCAACTGAAATTCGCATCCTGCTATGTTATCTTTTGAAAAATATCGGTATGCCGCTGCGGCGCGAAGAAATTGAAACCGCGCTGTTGAGCGAAGAGCTGGTCAACTACTTTGAGCTGTCGGACGCATTGGACAAGTTGTGTGAGCTGGGGCACCTGAAGCTGGAAAACGGTGCCTACGCGGTGTCGCCCAGCGGCGCCGAGCTTGCCGAAATGCTGCAAAATGAGCTGCCCCGCTCGGTGCGGGAAAGCGCGGTCAATGCGGTGCTGATGGCGCAGCAGTACAAACGCAAACAGGCACAGCACAAAGCATTTGTGACCAGCGCAAAGGACGGTTGGCGCGTGACCTGCACGATTGAGGATTTGGGTGAGACGGTATTTTCGTTTGCGCTTTACCTGCCGGACGAGTTGACGGCCAACGCGGTAAAAGAAAAGTTTATTGCCGAGGGCGATTCTATTTTTCGCTGCATGCTGGGCCTTTTGACCGGTAACAAACAAATGCTGTCAGACTTTATCAGCGAATAACTGCTGCCAACACCCATTTGAATAAAAGGGGTGTTGGTTTATTGTTTTGCTTTATTTGCCTGCGCTATGCGCCCTTTAGTGAGGCAGATGAAGCTGCGACTAAAAACATACAGCCGGTGCATGTTTGCACCGGCTGTTTTTTTAGGATTCTTCGTGTTCGCCCTCCACAATACCCTTGTGGAACAGCACATTCGAGATTGTGCGAAAGAAAATTTGAATGTCAAATAAAAAGCTGCGGTGCTGCACATAATAACCGTCGTACTTTGCCTTTACCGGTATTGGCAGCTCGTCACGCCCGTTTACCTGCGCCCACCCTGTCAACCCCGGGGTCACGGCGTTTGCGCCATACAGGTCGCGCTCGGCAATCAAATCGTCCTGGTTCCACAGTGCGGGGCGCGGGCCCACAATGCTCATCTGGCCGACAAAGATATTAAACAGCTGGGGCAGTTCATCCAGGCTGGTCTTACGCAAAAAGCGGCCCACCGGCGTAATGGCGCTTTGGGCGTTTTGCAGCAAATGGGTCGGGATGTCCCGCGGGGTATCAACACGCATACTGCGAAACTTTAAAATTTCGAAATAACTTTTATCTTTACCCACACGCTTTTGCCGAAACAGCACCGGCCCGGGGCTGGTGCACTTCACCAGCAAGGCCAATAAAATAAGCAGCGGCGAAAGCACCAAAATACCCAGCAGTGAGCAAAGAAGATCCAGCAGTCGTTTGATTACGGGGTACATGCACACAACTCCTAAATTTTATGATCGAAGGTCGGTACAATATCGGCGATAAACGCAAGCAAGCGGGGCGAATCGTTGGAATACGCAATTTCCTTCAGCGATGCCAGATGGGAGAAGAAATTGACCTTATCCATTTTTAAGGGCGAGCCGACGAAGATTTTTTTGTTCGGCGTTTTATGCACCGTCTCTTCGTCCATCGTCAGCTCTTCGTACAGCTTTTCGCCGGGGCGAAGGCCGGTAAACACAATGTCAATGTCACGGTAAGGGATAAACCCTGCCAGCTTAATCAGGTTTTCTGCAAGGTCTAAAATGCGTACCGGCTGGCCCATGTCCAACACGAATATGTTGCCGCGGCCGCTCATGCCCGCAGCCTGCAACACCAGGCTCACCGCCTCGGGTATCGTCATAAAATAGCGCACAATGTCCGGGTCGGTCACGGTCAGCGGCCCACCCTCCGCGATTTGCTGTTTAAACAGCGGCAGCACCGAACCGTTAGAGCCCAGCACATTGCCAAACCGCACCGCGGCAAAATTGGTTTTACTGGTTTCTGCCAGCGTTTGCACAATCATTTCGCAGATGCGCTTTGTGGCGCCCATCACACTGGTCGGGTTGACCGCTTTGTCAGTCGAAATCAACACAAAGCGCTCCGCCCCGTATTTTTCGGCGCATAAAGCGGTGTTGTAAGTGCCGAACACATTGTTTTTTACCGCTTCCTCCGGGCTGGTTTCCATCAGCGGCACATGCTTATGTGCCGCCGCATGGAACACAATGGAGGGGCGGTAATTCGCAAACAAGCGGTCCATCTTGCGGCTGTCCCGCACCGAGGCAATCTGCACCTGCAAATCCAGCTTGCCGGCATATTTGCGCAGCAGCTCTTGCTGAATGGCATAGGCATTGTTTTCGTAAATATCAATGATAATGAGCTGTTTTGGGCCTGCCGCAGCGATCTGCCTGCACAGCTCGCTGCCAATCGACCCGCCGCCGCCGGTGACCATGACCACTTTGCCCTCAATCAGCGTATTGGTGGCGGCGTCCATTTCCACCACTTCGCGCCCAAGCAAATCCTCTACTTTAACGTCGCGAATGCGGGAGAAGATGTCCTTGCCGTCTGAAATCAGCTTTACAATATCCGGCACAATGCGCAGATTGCAATTTGTTTTGGCACAAATAGAGAGGATGCGCCGTTTGTCTGTTTCTTCAATGGTGGGAATACACAGCAAAATCGTCTCAATTTCACACCGCTCTACAAGGTCCGGGATATCGGCCGTAGTGCCCATGATCTGCACGCCCAAAATAGAGCGCCCCACCTTTTGCGGCGAATCGTCCACCGCGCAGATGATATTCAGCTCACCCGCCGGGTTGCGGTTTACCTCGTGCAGCAGCATGCTGGCCGCATCGCCCGCACCAATCAGCATCACACGGCGGCGCTTTTGCCCCGCCGTTTTAATTTTGGTGTTGCGGTACATGCGGTACGCAAGCCGCGCAAGCAAAGTAATTGCAGAGGCAAACATTGCGCTCATCATATAAACCGCAAGCGGAATGCGCTTTTCGGTAAAGACAAACTGCGACAAAAACACGAACGCACTGACGGCTAGTACCGACGCAACACAAAAGCGGAAGAATTCAATCACTTCAGCATAGCGCCAAAGGCTGTCATACATCCCCATGAACGCATAGACGATAATATAGCAGGCAACGAAGAAAAAACAGCTTGCAACCATCAGACTGAAGTATTTTCGGTAAGGGCTGCCAACCGTGGCCATCCCCACCGTGCCCACTATGCTCTCGCCCAATAAATCGCTGCCCTGCAATGTCAGCATCCAGGTGCCAATGTAACAGGAAGCGACCGCGATCACATCAAACAAGACAAGGAACATTCTGCGATGACGGCGCAAAATACCCCCAATGACTTTTGACATGGTATCACCAATCTTTAATTTTTAACACCGAAGCACACAGCCCCAGTGCCCGGGCCCCATACTGGCGGCCCTGATATCTTGTTTATTTTACAACATCCGGCGCGAATAAGCAAACCGAATTTCGCCCGTTTGTGACCCGCCGCGCAGCCTGAAACCCTCTTTGGGCCCCATTTCAAACAGGCTTTTTCCTTTTCTACTGTTTATTTGCCCTACGGGTTTCCTTTTGTGTGAAATATGTCACAAAAGGCACAAGAGAAACGCAATTTTGACGCCTCTTGTGCCTTTTATTTTTTATTACGCACCGGGCGCCCGTCGTTCCATTTTGCTGTACATCAGCAAAAGCGTGCCCTGTGTCACAGTAATGCTTGCCTGCGGCTCTACAATTTCGTTGCTAACCCCAATGGGGAAATACGCACTGACTGTGGCGTTTTGCAGCGGATATTTCATGCCTTGCAGCGTTACACCATACGCGGTGCCGTCTGCAGCAAAAACCGAAAAATAATACCCGGCCTTTTGGGGCAGCACCAGACTGCCATTTTGCAACGCGGTGATTTGCGTTGCGGGGTCCACCACCCAGCTGCGCACCCCCTGCTGTGTTAAATAAAGCAGCGTCGCAAGGTTTGCCTGTGTGTGGTCCAGCCTGCCACCAAGGCAGCCCAGCAGCAGCACTTCGGCAAAGCCGCGCTGCACCGCAATGCGGGCCGCATGGTGTGTGTCGGTATCGTCTTTTTCTGCGGGGAGTGTAATAATTTCTTTCCCTGTCTTGGGCGGCGGGGCCGAGTCCCAATCACCCAGCAGAATATCCGGCGTAACGCCCGCTTTTTCTGCCACAAGCCTGCCCGCATCGGCCGCAATGACCATGTCACCCGGCCGCAGGCAGCGAAGCTCTTGCGGTTGCAGCGGCCCGCCGCCCAAAATAACGCAGCGCCCAGCTTTATCTGCCATTTTGCTCCCACTCCCGTATGGCACTTGCACTTTCATACATTGCCAGGTAGTTTTCGTAACGGCGCGGGTGAATTTCACCCGCTTCTACCGCCGCACGCACCGCACAGCCAAGCTCTTTGCGGTGCGAACAGCCGGTAAACCGGCACTGGGTCAAATAGGGCCGAAACTCGGGGAAACACAGCTGCAAGTTTTCTTTTAAAATGACATTGGTGCGCTCCATCTCGAGTGAGGAAAAGCCCGGCGTGTCGGCGATTAGGCCGCCAAACGCGCTAAACAGCTGTGCTTCGCGGGTCGTGTGGCGCCCGCGGCCCAATTTTTTGCTAATTTCGCCTGTCTGCTGGCCAAGCTCGGGTAGCAGGCGGTTGAGCAGCGTCGACTTGCCCACCCCTGAATTTCCGGTAAATGCGCAGAGATGCCCGCTAATCAGCTCTTTCAGCCGCGTGGGGGCGCTCTCTGTTTCATCGGCAACAATCAGCTCAATCCCAGAGCTTTCATACGTCTCACAAAGTTGCTGCGGGGCGCACAGGTCGGTCTTTGTCGCAACAATAACCGGCGTAATACCTCGGTCGAGCGCAATGGCGCACATTTTGTCCATCACAAGGTAATTGGGGCCCGGCTCTGCCGTAGCGGCCACCACAAACAGCAGGTCAAGGTTTGCCACCGGCGGGCGCACCAAAAAGTTTTTGCGCGGCAATACATCGGCAATCACCGTGGTACAGCCCTCCTGCTCCAATATAACAAGATCACCCGCCAGCGGGGTAATTTTGCGCTTGCGCAAAATGCCCTTGGCACGGCATTCCACAAGGCCCTGCGGTGTGTCGACATAGTAAAAGCCGCCGATGCCTTTCATGATTCTGTTTTCGGTCTTTTTATGCTGCATGTGTGCTCCTATCCCTGTGCCCGCCTTGCGGCAGCACTGCACCGGCCCGGTTTACGGCACCGGTGTGGGTGTAGGCTCCGGTGTGGGTTCGGGTGTTACTACTGGTGTGGGGGTAGGCGGCACCGCGGTAGGTGCGGGCGTCGGTGTCACAACCGGCGTCGGGGTCGGCTTGGTGCCTTCAAACGTAATGGTGACCGGTGCCGCATTGTCAAAGTTGATTTCCACTACCCGCCCGTTAGAGAAGTTGATGGATGCCGGGCCACTGGTGCCGGTCGTCACAAAGCTCCATGTGCGGTTTGTATCCGTGACGTCAAACGAGCTTTCGCCGCCGGGGAAGCTGGCCGACCAATGCCCGTTTGCCATGTACTGGTCAAAAATAACGGTGACCGTAATCTGCTTATTCGTGGGGGTGACAACACCCGTGCTAATTACGATATTCACCTTCGTGCCAACTGCGACCTCTGTGCCGGCTACCGGGTCTTGCGAAAGCACCGTTCCGCCGGGCAGCGTGCTTTCTGCGGTTGTTACCGTACCAAGGCGCAGGCGTAACGGTTCAAGCGCCTTGGTGGCATCCGAACTGCTGGGCAGGCCGCTCAGGTCCGGCACCACCACTTTATCAGAGCGCGCGGCACGGCTGACATACAATGTTACCGTATCACCACTGGTGAGTACGGTACCTTTATCCGGTGAAAAATGAATGACCTGGCCCTCTGTCACCGTATCACTTTGCTCGGGCACGATGCTGACGGAAAGGCCCAGCTTCGTCAGTTCTTTTTCGGCTTCACCGCGGGTCATGCCGGCAAGCTCCGGCACCTTGACCTCCTGCTTGCCCAGGCTGACCTTGACCGTGATCTTGGTGCCCTGTTTGACAATTTTGGGTGGTTTCGGGCTTTGGTCGTAAATAACACCCTCTGCCACGTTGGGGTTGTAGTTTTCTTCTACCACCAGCTTGAAATTGTCGGTATACTCCGCATTGGCTTTTACATCGGCTAGCGACATATCGGTGAACTTCACCACCTCAACATCCGGCTTTGAGCTGAACAGCCCGCTGGTGCTGAAAATCATAAAGCACAAAATGCCCGAGCCAATGGCACAGGCCACCGCAAGGCCCGCGATGACCGGCACGGTAAAACGAAGCTTTGACTTTTTTTTGCCCGTCGAATTCTGGGGCTTGCCGCCTTGTTGGGGCTGTTTGTTTTTGATACTGTTTAACACTTTTCCAATATACCTCACAGGAAGATCATCTTTCATGTATTGATATTCAAAACGAACACTGGGGTTCTTTTTAAATTCTTCAATCGCGGCCAGCATTTCCCCGGCACTCTGGTAGCGGTATTGTACGTCTTTTGCCATCGCGCGCTGGGTGATTTCCTCCAGCGCCTCGGGGATATCCGGGTTAATGGCGCGAGGCGGCACCGCCTTGTCTGAAATCTGTTTGATTGCCACCGAAACGGCACTGTCACTTTCAAACGGCAGCTTGCCGGTCAGCATCTCGTACATCATAACGCCGGTGGAATAAATGTCGGCACGACTGTCAATATTGTCGCCACGCGCCTGCTCGGGGCTGATGTAATGCACCGAACCAATGGCTTTATTGGTTTCGGTTTTGGTTTCACCGCGGGAAAAGCGGGCGATGCCAAAATCCATCACGCGGATGCTGCCGTCCTGCAGCAGCATGATATTCTGCGGCTTGATATCCCGGTGCACAATGCCCTTTTTGTGGGCATGCTGCAGGGCTTCCAGCGTTTGCGTGATAAACAGCAGCGTTTCTTTCCAGTTCAGTATGCCGCGCTGATCCATATACTCTTTCAGCGTCACGCCGTTAATGTATTCCATTGCGATATACTGAATTTTGTCCGACACGCTGACGTCAAACACCCGCACGATGTTGGGGTGAGAAAGCAGCGAGATGGCCTTTGACTCATTTTTAAACCGCTGCACAAGGTCGCTGTCGGTCATAAACTCATCCCGCAGAATCTTCACGGCGACCACGCGTTTTTCAAGCAGGTCTTTTGCTTTATAAACGTTCGCCATCCCGCCGACACCTATCAGCGTTTCGATTTCATAGCGGCCATCCAGCCGTTTACCGATATACTTGTCCATCATTGCTCCTTTGTTGCGTCCACCTGCACCAGCACGGCAGTGATGTTGTCTTTCCCACCCGCATCCAGTGCCTGTTGCACCATAACGGATGCCGTATCAAAAAAGCTGCTTTGTTGTATAATATCGCGAAGTTCTTCTTCCGCCACCGCGCCCGTCAGCCCGTCGCTGCAAAGCAGCAGGGTATCACCGGGGCGCATCTGCCGCTCGCCGTATTCCACCGCAAGCTCTGCGCCAACACCCACCGCGCGGGTAATCAGGTTTTTATTGGGGTGCACCTCTGCCTCTTGTGGCGTCAGCGACCCGTTTTCGACCAGCTCTTGCACCATGGAATGGTCTCTGGTCAAACGCTCCAGCCAGCCGTCACGGTACAGGTAGGCGCGCGAGTCACCTGCGTGAATAATATGCGCAAGCCCGTCTTTCAGCACCAGCGCCACCAGTGTGGTACCCATGCCGTGCTTGTCCTCATCCTGCTGGGCCAGCTCGTAAATTTCACGGTTGGCGCGCTCGGCGGCGGCTTCCATCAGGCTGCGCACCCCGGCAGCAGGCAGCGCGGGCACCAGCCCTTTGACAAACTCGGCCTCAAAGGCGGTCACCGCCATGCTGCTTGCAAACGCCCCGCCGCGTGCGCCGCCCATACCGTCACACACGACAGCCCACACCGTATCATCACTTTGGCGCCCTGCCCGGTAATTGTCCTGGTTTTCATTTCGGGCTTTCCCGATGTCGGTTTTGGCAACAATTTTCATCATGTCACTGCTTTCCCCCTGCCTCTTCCTGCCGCAGCTGGCCGCAGGCAGCACTGATATCTACCCCAAGGCGGCGGCGTACCGTTGCATTGATGCCAAGCCCTTCTAACTGGCTGCGGAACTGTTCTACATTGGCGGCATCGCTGGCAGTATACGCCGACCCGTCTACCGGGTTAATGGGGATCAGGTTGACATGTGCCCCCATACCCCGCAACAGATTTGCAAGCTGCTGTGCGCAGCTTTGTGTGTCGTTGACCCCTTTTACCATTGCATATTCAAAACTGATGCGCCGGCCGGTGGTTTTTTGGTATGCCCTGCAGGCGGGGATCAGCATTTCCAGCGGGAACGCATCATTGACCGGCATCATAGAGGAACGCAGCTCGTTATTTGGCGCATGCAGTGAAACCGACAATGTCAGCCCCAGCTTTTCGCCCGCCAGCCGCTCGATCTGCGGCACAAGGCCACAGGTGGAAAGGCTGATGTTGCGCATGCCGATGTTCAGCCCCTCGGGCGAAGAGATGATGCCCAAAAAAGTCAGCACGTTTTCGTAGTTGTCCAGCGGCTCCCCAATGCCCATCAGCACGATATGCGACATTTTTTCGCCAAGGTCGGCCGCCGCGCCATATACCTGTGCGGCAATTTCGCCCGCGGTCAGCCTGCGCGCCAGCCCATTTTGGGTAGATGCACAAAAACGGCAGCCCATCGCGCAACCAACCTCGCTGGAAACGCAGATGCTGTTGCCGTAATGGTAGCGCATCACTACGCTTTCAATGCAGTTGCCGTCCGGCAGGCGAAACAGATATTTCACCGTGCCGTCTTTCGAAACCTGTTTGCGGGCAACCGCCAAAGTTTCAATTTCACAGGCATCGGACAATGTCGCCGCCAGTGTTTTTGAAATATCGGTCATCTGCGAAAAATCAGTCACACCGCGCTGGTGCAGCCATTTAAAAATCTGCCCCGCGCGAAATGCCGACTGCCCCAGTTGCTTTATATAATCCGCTAACTGCTGACGGGACAGCGAGGTAATTCTGATTTTTTCCATTTTACCACACTCTCTCTAAAGATGCCACAAAAAAACCGTCGGTATCGGCTTCGCCCGGCAAAAAGGTTGCCATACCCTCTTCCACCCGCGCGCCCTCAACTTGCGGCATCATTTCGCACAGGCGAAACGCTTCGTTTTGCGCCAAAAAGTCGCGCACAACGTCGCCGTTTTCTGCCGGGTTTACGGTGCAGGTCGAATAGACCAGCCTCCCGCCAACCGCCAGCAACGCGGCCCCCTGCTCCAATATTTTTTTCTGCGTGTCAATTAAACCGGGCAGATCGGCGAGGTCCTTATACCGGATATCCGGCTTTTTGGCCAAAACCCCAAGGCCCGAGCAGGGCACGTCGCACAAAACGCGCTGTGCGCCCTGCCCCCCGTCAAACGGGCGCGTTGCGTCATGCCGCTGCACGCTGGCACAGCTGATGCCAAGGCGGCTGAGTAAATTTTCAATCAGTGGCAGGCGGCCGCTGGCGGCGTCACCGCACAGCAATTCGCCGGTATTCTGCATCTGCTGCGCCATGGTGGCAGCCTTGCCGCCCGGGGCGGCGCATAAATCCACCACGCGCTGGCCCGGCTGCACGGCAAGCTGCTGCACGGCAAGCTGTGACGCAAGCCCCTGCACGTGAAATAGCCCCGCCTGAAACGCCTTTAGCGCGGTGACATCCCCCGCACCCAGCAGCTCCAACGCGTTTGGCAATTCGGTCTCGCGCGTTTTAACGCCCTGCTGCTGCAGCTCTTGCTGCAGCTCTTGCGCGCTGGTGCGCAAAGTATTTACCCGCACAATCAGCCGCGGCGTTTCGTGGGAGGCCGCCAAAATTTTTTCTGCGCCGGGCCCGTAGCTGCGCCAAAGCAGCGCGGCAATTTCATCCGACACCGAATACTGCACGGCAAGGCGTTGCAGCTCGCTTTCAAACACCGGTTGCCAAGGCGCTGCCGCACGGCGCAGCACAGCGTTGACCATACCGGCAGCCGAGCTTTTGCCCATTGCGCGCACCAGTTTGACCGACTCGTTCACCGCAGCCGGCACCGGCACGGCATCCATGTATAAAATCTGGTACAGGCCCGCACGCAGCACGGCGCGCACCTCGGCATCCAAACGGCTGAGCGGCTTTTTTAAATGCGGCGACAGCCGTGCATCCAACGTGCGCCGCCGCTCGGTAGCGCCATAGGCAATACGGGTGGCAAACGCCCGCTCGCGCGGGGAAAGCCCGCTGTGGTTAAGCAGCGAGGGCAGTACCAGATTGGGGTACCCTCCCCGCTCGATGCGCAGCAGCGCTTCAGCGGCAAGGCGGCGTGGGTTTTGCATGCAGGTTCCTCCTGGGTTTTGGTTTATCGTATTTAAAAACTTAATTACGGCCGCCACGGCGCCCGCCCGCAAGGGCCAAAAGGCGCAGCAGGTTGGCAAGCGAAACCGCCAGCGCCGCCACATAGGTGAGGGCCGCCGCAGATAATACGCGGCGCACACCGGTTTCTTCTTCACGCGAAACCATGCCGCTGTCTGCAAGCACATTGGCCGCGCGGCTGCTGGCGTTATATTCTACCGGCAGAGTAATCAGCTGAAACAGCGTGACGATGGCGAACAGCAAAATGCCGGCATTCATCAGCGTGGGGAACGAGAAGATCAGCCCGATAAAAAACAGCGGCATCGCAAGGGTAGAGCCTATTTGTGTTGCCGGGATAATGGCGTTGCGAAGCCGCAGCGGCACATAGCCGTTTGCGTGCTGGATTGCATGCCCGCATTCGTGGGCGGCAACACCGACCGCGGCAACCGTAGCCGCGCTGTACACGTCACGCGAAAGGTTTACCGTGCGGGTGCGCGGGTCGTAATGGTCGCTCAGGCGGCCATCCACCATATTGACGGTTACGTCCTGCAACCCGTTAAAGTTTAAAATAGCGCGCGCGGCGTCCGCACCGGTCATGTGGCCGCCGGTTGGTACGCGGGAATATTTGTTGAACGTAGAGTTGACATTTGCCTGCGCCCACATTGCAAAAATAAACGCGGGCAGCACGAGCATCAAAAAATACGGGTCAATGCCATAGAAATACATTTAAAATCCCTCTCCTTCAAGAACTGCCGCACAAAACAAATACTTACAGTTTCTCACACTTTTTCACAAAATCAGGGGCAAATATAATCCCCCGGCTTCAAGCGACGCCCTGCGGCCCACTCTTGCCCGGTCATCGGCCGTTTGCCCTGCGGCACCACCTCTGTCAGCTTAAGCGCCCCACCGGCACAGGCCACGGTAAGCGGCTTGACCGACAGCACCTCGCCGGGGCTGCCAGACCCCTCTGCTATTTCTGCGCGGTTGACTTTGATGTGCACGCCGCCCGCTTCAAACTGGGCGACCGGCCACGGGTACAGCCCGCGTATTTTATTGTGCAGCACCTCTGCCGGGGCACTAAAATCAAACAGCGCCATCTCTTTGGTCAGCGGCGGTGCCTTTGTGGCATCTTCGTGCCGCTGCGGGGTGCGTTGCACCGGGCCCGCGGCAAGGGCCTGTACGGTATCGGCAAGGGCTTTTGCCCCGGTAGCCGCCACCTTTTCAAACACATCGGCACTTGTCTCCTGCGGGCCAATGGGCACCGGGGTAACGGCTAAAATATCACCGGTGTCCACCCCTTCGTCCATCGCCATAATTGTGACGCCGGTCACCTTATCCCCGTTGAGCACCGCCCACTGAATGGGTGCCGCGCCGCGGTATTTGGGCAGCAGCGAAACATGCAGGTTGATGCACCCCAGCGGCGGCAACGTTAAAATTTCGCGCGGCAAAATGCGCCCGTACGCCACCACGACAATCAACTGCGGGGCCAGCGCACGCAAAATTTCTTCTGCCTTGCCGTCCCGCAGGGTTTTGGGCTGGTAAACCGGGATGCCGTGCTGCTGGGCCACCACTTTAACCGGCGGCGGGGTGAGCACCTGCTTGCGCCCCACGGGTTTATCTTCGCGGGTAAACACCGCAACGACCTCGTGCCCGGCCTGCAACAGCGCTTTTAGCGCGGTGGCTGCAATGTCCGGCGTGCCCATAAAAACAAGTTTCAATCGGTTCCCTCCCTGTGGTATGCTAGGCAGCCCAATTAAGCTTAGCCTTCTTCTTCGTCCTCATCATGCTCGACATCTTCATAAAAATACTCTGCAAGGTCCATAATGGTGACCCCGTTCAAATGGTCAATCTCGTGGCAGATGGCGCGTGCCGTCATGCCGTGGCGGGTAAGGGTATACTCTTTGCCGGTGCGGTCAAACGCGCGCACTGTGACCTGCTCGGGCCGGGCAATAGCGCCGTTGTGGCCGGGGAAAGAAAGGCACCCCTCGTACAGCGTTACCGAACCCTCGCGATCGGTGATTTCGGGGTTGATGAGCTCGATAAACTCGGGCTCGGGCAGCACTTCGCCCTCTGCGGGTGCCTCGCCGCTGTCCTCCGGCGGCAGGTCAATCACGATGCAAACGCGGCGCAGCACACCCACCTGGGGTGCCGCAAGGCCAAGGCCGTTTGCGTCAATCAATGTTTCTTTCATGTCGTCGATCAGCTGGGCGGTGCGCTCGTTAAAATCGGTCACCGGGCGGCAGACCTTCTTTAAAATGGGGTCGCCATCTAAAACTATTGTTCTCAGTGCCATTTGCACATTACTCCTTTGTTGCGGCAAAGCCGCGTTTTATGGTGTTCTATCATTCAGTCACTGTCACTGTTAAAATCAATACTCACTGCCGTTTTGCCCACATAGGGGCTGTCGGCATACCGGCGCTGCACTGCCCGCAGCAGGCTGCGAAACGCCTTGTCGTTGCGGCATTTCACCGTTAATTTATACCGGTATTTACCGTGAATCATTGCCACGTTGGCGGGTGCAGGCCCCAGCACCCGCAGCGGCAAGCCGGGGGCGGCAGAGGCCTCTTGCCGCAAAAACAAACCAAAGGCTGCGGCGGCCTGTGCCGCCTGCTGCTCTTGCGCCGCAGAAAAACGGATGACGCAAAGGCTGCAAAACGGCGGGTAGAGGTGCAACCGCCGAAAGGCGATTTCCTCCTCATAAAAAGCATCATAGTCCTGTTTTGCCGCAAGCGCAAGTACCCGGTTGTGCGGGTCGAATGTTTGAATCAGCGCCCGGCCCGGCAAATCGGCCCGGCCGCCGCGGCCCACCACCTGCGTCACCAGCGAAAACACCCGCTCGAACGCACGGTAGCTTTGTGCAAACAACAGCTGGTCAATACCCAGCACCCCAACCAGGGACACCCGGGGGAAATCCAGCCCTTTTGCAACCATTTGGGTGCCGATCATGATGTCGTATTCCCCGCGGGCAAAGGCGGAAAGCAGCCTTTCGTGGCTGTTTTTCGTTTGGGTGGTATCCATGTCCATGCGCAGCACCCGCGCTTTGGGGAAGCGGGTCTGCAATTCTTCTTCTACCCGCTGTGTGCCCACGCCGGTATACCGCAGCTCCCCGCCGCAGGCGGGGCAGGTTTGGGGCGGCGGGGCCTGTGTGGCACCACAATAATGGCACAGCAGGCGGTTTTCTTTTTTGTGATACACCATCGGCACGCTGCACATACCGCAGCGCACGGCTTCGCCGCACTCTTTACATACGGCAACCGTGTGGTAGCCGCGGCGGTTGAGCAGCAAAATGGTCTGCTGGCCGGCCGCAAGGTTTTTGCCAATCTCTTCGTTTAGCCTGCCGCTGATGGCACCGGTATTGCCCGCCGCAAGCTCACCTTGCAGGTTGACAATTTCGACATTCGGCAGCGGCAAATCGTTATAGCGCCGGGTGAGCTTTGTCAGCCGGTAGCGGCCCTGCGTTGCGGCATAATAATCTTCTACCGCCGGCGTGGCGGAGGCCAGCACCAACAGCCCTTTATGATACGAGCTACGCTGCCGGGCCACTTCAACCGCGGAGTATCGGGGGCTGTTTTCTGACGTATAGGTGTGTTCCTGCTCTTCGTCAATAATGATGAGGCCCAGATGTTCCAGCGGGGCAAACACCGCGCTGCGGGTACCCACCACGATGTCGGCTTCCCCGCGCTGAATTTGCTGCCACTGCTGCAGACGCTCTGAGTTGGAAAGTGCGGAATGCTGTACCGCGACCCGGCTGCCGAACGCCTGTTTTAAGCGGTAGATCATCTGTGGGGTAAGGCCAATTTCCGGCACCAGCACAAGGCAGGTCTTATGCTGCGCCACAGCGGCGCGAATCAGCTCTAAAAACACCAGCGTCTTGCCGCTGCCGGTCACCCCGTGCAGCAAAGCCGTGCCGGGCTGGCCGCTTTGCAGCATGGCAAGCAGTTCATCTGTGCAAAGCTTCTGTTCGCCTGAAAGCACAACGTCCTCTTGCTGCGGGGCAGCCCCCTGCACCGGCGGCGGCAGATACTCCTGCCGCTGCAGCTGCAACACGCCGTTTTTCACCATCGTGTCCAGCACGCCTTTGCTACAACCGGCACCCTCGCACAGCTCGTCTGCTGTTTTTTCGCCGCCGCCCTGCAATAGCGCTATTACACGCTGCTGCTTTGGGGTCAGCTTTGCCGGCACTTGCAGCAGGCTGTAATAAGGTACCATGCGCACCGCCAGCTTTTTTTGCAGCACAGGGCCATCTGGCCCCGCGCCCACACAGTACTGCGCCCCGTAAGGGATAATGGCGCGCACCGCTTCGTAGTAATTGCAAAAGGTGTGCTCTTTCAGGTAACCCACCAGCCGCAGCAACTCGTCGGTCAGCACCGCATTTTCAGGTGCCGCATCATAGAGCTCTTTCAGCTTTTGGCCCGGTTGTGCCGGCCCTACGGCCAGCACCACCCCAATACGGGGCTTTGCGTGCCCGCGGCCAAACGGCACCAGCACAATACTGCCGGGCGCCACCGCACCGTCAAGCCGCTGTGGCAACGCGTAATCGTAATATTTATCAAACGAAAAGGTGGCGCCTTCGACCGCCACCTTCGCAGCCACAGTCAAGCCGCCACCCCCTTTTTGCAGCGGGCAGGCGACACAAGTATCTGCCACCTACTTCGGCTGCTGGATAATCTGATACAGCTCCTGCGCGCAATCATCGATTTTGTCGTTGATAATGACATAGTCGTAATCGCAGGCGTATTCCATTTCCTCCAACGCGCGCGAAAGCCGCTTTTGGATTTTTTCCTCCGTCTCTGTTTTGCGCCCGCGCAACCGGCGCTCCAGCTCTTCAAAGGAAGGCGGGCGAATAAACACCAGCTTGGCGCCGGGGTAAATGCGCTTCACATTGGCAGCGCCCTCTACCTCGATAATCAGCACAACATTGATACCCTGTTGCATCCGCTTTTCAATCTCTGCCTTGGGGGTACCATAATAATTGCCGCAGTAGTTGGTGTACTCCAGCACTTCACCTGCCGCAATGCGGCGTTCAAACTCCGCCGTTTCAATGTAATAGTAATTCACGCCCTCGTGTTCGCCGGGGCGCTTGTCGCGCGTCGTCAACGAAACCGATACTTCAATTTCAGGGTGCAGTTCCACCAGCCGTTGTACCACCGTGTCTTTGCCGCTACCCGCAGGGCCGGACAACACGATCAGGTGCTGCTCCCGTTGTCGCTCTTCGTTACTCATCTTCCAGCTCCGTATCCTCAATATCATCCGCATCGTTCAGGCGGTTCGCCACGGTCTCCGGCTGTACTGCGCTCAGCACGACATGGTCGGAATCCGTAATAATGACCGCGCGGGTGCGCCGCCCGTAGGTGGCGTCGATCAGGCTGCCGCGGTCACGCGCCTCCTGAATGATCCGCTTGATCGGCGCGGACTCGGGGCTGACAATTGCAATCAGCCTGTTTGCCGAGACCATATTGCCAAAGCCGATGTTGATCAATTTCATGGGGGTGCCCTCTTTCCTGTTATTCTATATTTTGAACCTGCTCACGAACCTTTTCAATCTCCGCCTTGATATCCACCACAATGCGGGTCACGGCAAGGTCCTGCGTTTTAGAACCAATGGTGTTGGTTTCGCGGTTGAGCTCCTGCGTGAGAAAGTCAAGCTTGCGGCCCACTGCACCGCCTGCCGCAAGGATATCGCGGTATTGGCGGATATGGCTGCGCAGGCGCACGGTCTCTTCGTCCACTGCCGTTTTGTCGGCAAAAATAGCGGCTTCGGTCAGCACGCGGGCATCGTCCACCGCGCGGTCCTGCAACAGCAGTTTCAGCTTTTCATACAGGCGGTTCGTATAAGCTTCTACCCGGCCCGCCGCCAGTGTTTCCACCTCGGTGACCATTGCTTCAACCGCCCCAAGGCGCTGCAGCACATCTTCGCAGAGCTTTTCACCCTCGACCCCGCGCATCGCCACAAACGCGGCAATGGCTTCGTCTGCCACCGCCAGCACATCGGCGGTCACCTGCTCTTCATCCATCACCGGCCGCGCAAGCGTAAAGATATCGCTAAACCGCGCAAGGGAATTGACAGTTACATCATCCTCAATGCCCAGTGTCTGCGACAAATCGCGCAGCGCGGTGAGGTAGCTGCCCGCAAGCGTCTCGTTCACCTGAACAACCGCGCCCGCCTCCGCCACTTCAACCACCGTGAGCGAAAGCTCTGTTTTACCCCGGGCAATTGCCCCGTTCAACCGGCTTTTCAGCTTATCGTCCAGCCAGGCATAGGCGCGCGGCATACGGGAAGAATATTCGAAATAGCGTGAGTTGACGCTTTTGATTTCTACTGTAATATCCCGCCCGCCGCGAAGCTGTTGCGCCCGGCCATAACCGGTCATACTATAAACCATGCCGCACCTCTTTTCAGCCGGCTACATTATGCCGACTATACTGTAAATAATACACTGAAACCCGCTGCTTTGTCAAATCGGCTACCGCTAAAAGCAAGAGCAAATAGCAGAAAACACGAGAAAATAAAAGATTAGAAACATTGTGTTCACACTTAGGCAAACCTTGGCCTGCACCGCTACCCCGCAGTACGGCAAAAAAGGGCGCAGAGTGCATTTTTGCACCCTGCGCCCTGCAAGCCGCCCTGCCGCGGGTCACCCCACAACCGGCCGCCTGCTTAATTTAAATTGAACTTGATGCTTAAACCGGGTGGGACATTGCGGCCATATCCACATGGTCACCGTCAATGCCAACGCGCTTTTGGTTGCGTTTTTCAAAGAACTTCGGCGCAACCTGCGGGAACATGGCGTAGGTCAGCACGTCTTCTTCCTGGATGGCCCACTTGGCAGCTTCTTTTTTCATCTTCTCTACTTCCGGCTCCAACAGGTCGGCCGGGCGGCAGGTGATGGGCTCCTCGTCGCCGAGAATCTGCTTTGTAAACTCCTCGCTGATGGGGGCCGGCGTCTTGCCGTAGTCACCATGTACCAGGCCCTTGAACTCCTTGGTCACCATTTTATAGCGTTCGCCCATGATGACGTTAAACACGGCCTGCGTGCCAACAATCTGGCTGGTGGGGGTAACAAGCGGCGGGTAACCGGAATCTTTGCGCACGCGGGGAATCTCTTGCAGCACGGCCTCCAGCTGGTCCTCTTTGCCCGCATCCTTGAGCTGCTTGAGCAGGTTGGACAGCATGCCGCCCGGCACCTGATACAGCAGGGTGTTGGCATCGACGCCCAGCATTTTCGGGCTCAGCTGGCCGCTGGCAAGGTATTTTTCACGCAGCTTGGCAAAGTGCTCACGCACAACGTTCAGCTTTTTCAGGTCAAGGCCGGTATCGTAATCGGTGTCACGCAGCGCGGCGACCAGGCTTTCGGTCGGCATATGCGAAGTGCCGAGAGACAACGGCGAAATAGCGGTATCCACAATGTCCGCACCCGCTTCAATGCCCTTGAGGATCGACATCGACGCAAGGCCCGACGTGTAATGGCTGTGGATGTCCACCGGGATGCTGACAGTCTCTTTCAGCTTTTTCACCAGCTCGTACGTGGTGTACGGGGTAAGCAAGCCCGCCATATCCTTGATGCAAAGGGAGTTTGCGCCCATGTTTTCAAGGGTTTTGGCGTAATTTGCAAAGTACTCGTTGTCATGCACCGGCGACAGCGTATAGCTGATGCAGCCCTGTACATGCGCGCCCTCTTTGATGGACGCTTTAATAGCGGCTTCCAGGTTGCGCGGGTCGTTCAGTGCGTCAAAAATGCGCAGGATGTCGATGCCGTTGGCAACAGAC
Source organism: Bacillota bacterium (assembly GCA_023460035.1). Lineage (GTDB taxonomy): Bacteria > Bacillota > Clostridia > Oscillospirales > Ruminococcaceae > Pygmaiobacter. The sequence continues at coordinate 72,146 of JAEWRN010000023.1, read as the reverse complement.
TTTTGCACAAAATAGGCCACTGCGTCATCGGCATAATGCCGGTAGCCCAGCATATTCTGGCCGCGGAACAGCATTTGCAGCTTCGTGTTGGGGATTTCTTTGCGCAGGATGCGCAGGCGCTCCCACGGGTCTTCGTCCAAAAAGCGGATGCAGGCATCAAACGTGGCGCCGCCCCAGCATTCGAGCGAATAATAGCCGACCTCGTCCATGGCGGGCAGGATGGGACGCATCTCATCCATCGTCATGCGGGTGGCAATCAGAGACTGGTGCGCGTCGCGCAGGGCCAGCTCTGTTACTTTGATTGGTTTTTTAGCCAACTCCATTCACCTCCGGATTGGTCTTTTTTAGTTCAGCGACACCAGCACGTCGTTGACGTTGACGGTATCACCCTTTGCGACCGACACCGAAGCAACGGTGCCGTCCTGCGGGGCGACAATTTCATTTTCCATCTTCATGGCTTCCAAGATAACCAGCACATCGCCGCGCTTTACCTGCGCGCCGACAGTGACCTTGACATCCAGAATGTTGCCGGGCATCGGGGCCTCTACGTTTCTGGCGCCTGCTGCGGGGGCAGCCTTGGGGGCTGCGGCAGGGGCAGCCACGGGGGCTGCTGCCTTAGGGGCAGCGGCGGGGGCTGCAGCGGGTGCTGCGCCGGCGCCGATCTCATCAACAACGACATCGTAGGCGGTACCGTTGACAGTAATATTATAGTGCTTCATTTTGCATTCCTCCACTGATCATTTTAGTCAAAATCGGATGCGGTTCTTCTATTACAGGCTCAGGTTGCCGTGCTTTTTCGGCAGGCGCTGTACCCGTTTGGTCTCCAAAATTTCCATCGCGGCAATCACCGTGTCACGCACACTGGCGGCCGTTGCAGTCAAATCGGCAACGCCGGCCTTAATGGCTGCGGCGGCACCGGCATACTCGGCAATATACTGCTGCGCCAAGGCGGCGGTGTCTTTTTCAAGGTTATCCGAATCAGCAAGCTTGTCCTGCCAAAGGATTGTCACGGCGGCCTTGGGGTCTACCGGGGCAATGACAGCGCTGTCCAGCACAATGGTAAGGTCGGCATTGCAGAACGCGGTATAAGCGGCACCCACGGCCTGCCCTGCCACAACGGCGATCTTTGCGGTCGTCGCATCGGCATAGGTGGCGGCAAGACGCGCTGCGGCACGCAGGCCGCCGTGTACGTCGTTTGCGGTGCTTTTGGCAAAGCCCTCGGTGTCCACCAACGTGATCACGGGGATACCGAACGCGTCACACAGCCGCACAAAGCGCGCTGCTTTGGCCGCTGCAGCCGCGTTCACTGCGCTGTCTTTGCCACAGGCCGCCACAAAGCCGGCCACATTGCCCGACACCGTCGCGATTGCGGTAAATACGCTGGGCGCATAGTCTTTATACAGTTCTACCAAATTGCCCTCATCGGCAATGGCAGCGGCAACTGCAGCACCGGTTTGGCCGGTAAGTGCTGCCGGCGCCGCAGGGGCAGTGAAATCAAACACAGCAGAGCCCGACAGGTTGTTGCCCGGCAGAATGCCCACCAGGTTTGCCGCCGCAGAAACAGCTTCTTCTTCGCTGGCGTATACCAGCTCAACAATGCCGTCTTTCGCAGCAAGCTCGGCACTGCCGGCCTTGGCAGTTTTATCCCCTGCCGCCGCAGAGGTGAAAGGTGCTGTCAAAAACAGCTCGGCGTCCTTCGCCATCACGGTCACATCGGCCGCAACGGCTGCCACGGCCTGCGAAGCACCGCAAACACCCAGAACCACCGCAATCTGCGGTACCACACCGGAAATGCGGGCGCCGGCTTCCACCAGCTTCGCCGCATCGACCAGTGCGCCGGGGCCCTGTGTCAACACAGAGCCCTTGGAATCGTAAAACGTCACGACCGGGTTGCCGGTTTTGGCGGCAAGGTCCATTACCCGGATCATCTTGTCGATATCCGCGCCAGCCAGCGCCGCGCCGGTCTGCTCCAGCGCGTACGCCGGGCAGCCCTCTGCGGTGCCGTAACCCGCGATTACCGCGCCATCTTCGTCGGCATACAGTTTGGTGTAAACGCCGTCGTCAAAAAAGGCGGCGAGTGCATCCAGCTGGTGCCCGTTTTTCTTTGTTGCAGTCATGTACAGCCCTCCTGCTCAAAATATATTCGGCTGTCCTCCGCTGCCTGTGCGCTGCAGATTGCGGGGAACGCATAAAATAACCGAAATTAGAATTATTATATCATTTTGACAAAAAAATCACAACACAAAATTAGCCAAAATCAATCGCATATTTCAAAAATCTTTGTCATATTTACCGGCTCCGGTGTCTCTTTGATAAACACCTGCGCCCAGCGGGCAAGTGCCTCAATGTCGCGGGCAATGCAAAAGGTTTGCGCGCCCTCGTTTTGGGCTTTCGCAATGGCAGCACGCACCAGCCCGTCCAGCATCATCGTGTCCGGCGCATCGGCATCCAGCACCGTCACCGTTTGCCCCTCGGTGCGAAACAGGCAGTAGCCAAGATATTCTGTGCCGTCCGTCATCACATAACCTTCCAGCGGCTGCGCAAAACGCCCTTTTGCCAGCAACGCCACTACATCGGGCTCGCTGACCGGCTTCATGGTAATCATCTTGGCGCGCCTCCCCTGCTTTTACGCGGGGCAACCGGGCCGCGCTTTGCTGCCGCCGCCCTTTGCTGTGCACCTTCAGTCGTCTCTTTGCGCACCGCTTTAGAAGCCGAAGCCTTCAGGCTGGCAACCTCCTGCTTCGTCAGCGGGCGGTGCTTGCCCGGCTGCAGCATGCCCAGCTTTAGCGGCCCCTCGGCACTGCGTTTCAGCCGAATAACGGTCAGGCCCACGCCTTCGCACATGCGGCGAATCTGCCGGTTTTTACCCTCGGTGATCGCAAGCTCCATCACGGTGCGCTCGGGCTCGTCCACCACAACACGCACGGTGGCGGGCTGTGTTTTGTCACCGTCGTCCAGCACCACACCGGTCGCAAGGTGCGCAATTTGCTCTTCACTGGCACGGGGGCGCACCGTGACACGGTACAGCTTTGCCACCCCGTGCGAGGGGTGCATCATCAAATTGGCAAACTCGCCGTCATTCGTGAACAGCAGCAGGCCCTCGGAGTCCTTGTCCAACCGCCCAATGGGGAACACGCGCGCCGGGATATCTGCCACCAGCTCTTTGACGCTTTTTCTGCCGCGCTCGTCCGACATGGTCGTGATGAAACCACGCGGCTTATACAGCATTTCGTAAAAGTATTCCTGTTTTTTGGGGATGCGGTAGTTTTTACCGTCCACCGAAAGCAGGTCGTGCAAGGTATCCATTTTATCGCCCACCGTCACCGGGCGGCCGTTTAACTTTACTCTGCCCTGCCGCATCAAATCTTCTGCCGCACGGCGGGAACAAATGCCCAGCTCGGCAAGGACCTTTTGAATTCTTGTATCTCTCACAATTACTCTCCTTTTAACACAGAAATGCCGCCTGCCACCGGCAGACGGCCGCCCGCAGTGCGGTGGGCCGCTTTATTTCTGCCCGTCCGCTCCCGGTTTGTCTTTTTTAAATAGTTCCTGCAATTTATCCAGCGTTTCCGGCAACGCATTGATGATGCGGTCCGCAGTGCTGGCGTCCTGCGAAGCCAGTTGAATCATGCGTACATTGCCGTCCTTCACAACCAAAAAAGCAATGGGAGAAATGGAAACCCCAGCCCCGGACCCGCCGCCAAACAGCTCTTTGGGCGTTTTGGACGGAAAATCAGACCCACCGGAGGCAAACCCGAAACTGACCTTGGAAACCGGCAAAATCAAAGTCCCGTCCGCCATGGTAATGGGCTCGCCTATGATGGTATTGCTGTCCACCATGTCCTTGATCCGCTGCAACGCAACGTCCATCAGGCCTTGTAATGGGTGTTCACTCATTTTTGTTACCTCCTTCGCCGGGCTGACCTGCCACCGCCTGCCCCGCTTGTGGTTTCTGCTTTTTATTGTTTGCACCGCTTCGCCGCTTTGCCGCCCGGCCAAAGCCAGGCAACAGACCGTCTTTTTGCAGCGTGCGCAGTGCTTTGATGGCTATCACTAACATTATAAACGGTGTTGCCCCTATTTTACAATAGAAACTTCTGCGGTACTTGTTTTCGCCCGCAAAGTCGGGGATGAGCTCAATGCTGTCAAACTGCAAATCCATTGCGTTTTGCAGCACGGCAATACCGCTGTAAAACCACGCTGAAAATTTACCGTAAAACAGCGCGGTATCTGCGGCATCTCGCCCGTTTAGCGGCAGCGTAAGGGAAATATCGCGCACTTTCAGCGCGCCCAATAACAGCTTAAAAATGCCCGCCGCATCCCCTGCCAGCTGCACCATTTTTGAAAAGCCCAGCTCAAACCGTTTGCCGGGCGAGCGTGGTTCCTCTTTTTTTTCTTCTGCCTTTTGGGCGGGCTTTTTTTCCTTTTGCGGCTTTTCTTTCAGCGGGAACACCGTAAAGGTTAAAAACAACACCCGCACCCGAATGGTGAGCTGGTCATACCGCAGCCCCACCATGGCCCAAACCGGCAAAAACAGCAGCAATAAAAGCAGCAGCACAACTATGCCAAGCAGGCACAGCAGCACCGTGCCGATGACCTGCATCACAGCTCGTCACCTGCCATAGCGTCCTGCTCTAACGCGGCAGCGGCCTGTGCAAGGCGTTCTTCCGCCTCTTGCGGGGAAACATCGTCCCCGTGCAGCGCAGGCAGCTCTGCCAGCGAAGCAAGGCCAAAGCTGCGCAAAAAGCCGTCGGTCGTGCGAAACGCAATCGGCCTGCCCGGCAAATCCAGCCGGCCGGCTTCTTCAATCAGCCCTTTTTGTGCCAACGACTGCACAACACCGCTGGAATCCACCCCGCGCACCTGCTCGATAAAACTGCGGGTGACCGGCTGGTTGTAAGCGATGATTGCCAGCACCTCCAGCGCGGCGGAAGTGAGCGGCACATTGCGGCGCTTGTCCAGCGCAGCCTTGACCTGTTCGCCAAATTGTGCCTTGGTTGAAAATTGCCAGCGGCCCTCTAGGCTGAGCAACTGAATGCCGTGGTCTTCCTCCGCAAATTCATCCTGCAAATGGCCGCACAGGCGCTCTACCACCTGCGGCTCAATGCCCAGCACCTCGGCCAGCTTTTCGGTTGAAACCGGCTCTGCCACCGCAAACAGCACTGCTTCCAGCGCGGCTTTATACTGTTTTAAGTCCAACGCTTATCCCCTGCCTTCCCGTTTTGCGTGCAGCAACAGCCGCTCGTCCTCGTCCACCGTCACCCGGCCCGCCTTTAGCAGCTCTAACACGGCAAGAAAGGTCGCCACGTTTTCGCTGCGGCCAAACGAGCGCTGAAACAGCGAAGACAAATAACGCACCTTGCCCCGCACCAGCCCGCGCAGCACATAGACAACGCGGCTTGCCACCGACACAAACGGCGCCGCTACCAGCGGCTCAAACTGCGCGGCCTTGGGCTTTTCGCGCCGCTTGGCCAGCCCCAGCATTGCACCGTAGGCGCGCTCCAGCTCGGCGGCTTCATGCCGAATGCGGTATTCCTGGTCCAGTTCAACTTCCATTGGGTCGCGCACGGCAAGGAAAACCCCTTGCGCCAGATCGCCCAGCGCACCGGCTGCGCGCTTACAGGCAGAATATTCTACCAGCATCCCGGTCAACTCGTCGCGCAGTTCGTCCTGCTCTTCGCTGCGGGGCAGCAAAAACACCGACTTCATGTAGACCAGCCGCGCCGCCATTTCAATGAATTCGCTTGTCGCATCGAGGCTGGCGCCCTGCGGCCCGTTGACAAGGGCAAGATACTGGTCGATCAGGCTGACAATTTCAATGTCGGCGATTTTCATTTTATTTTTGGATATGAGGTGCAGCAAAAGGTCCAGCGGGCCCTCAAAATCCGTTAGCTGAAACGTAAGATTTTCCATTGCTCTCCTTACCTGTCAGCGGGCAAGCTGAAACAGCAGATTAATCCAGCCGGTCAAAAAGTTCAGCCCATTAAACACCGCACTATTTAAATATTGCAGCGGCGCATCCAACACCCCGAAAACCAAAAGTGCCAGCACCGCAAAAAACACATAGCGCTCATACCGCATCACGCCGAAATAAAGCTTTTCAGGCAAAAAGGCACTGTAAATGCGGCTGCCGTCAAACGGGGGAAACGGCATCATATTAAAAATGCCCAGCGCAATATTTAAAATGCAGATATACTCGACAATCTGGTAGGCGTACGAAGCCGCGGCAGAGCTTTGCCCAAACCCGCTGAACAGCATCAGCTTCATCAGCACCATGGCGATAAAGGCAAGCAGCAGGTTGGACACCGGCCCCGCCGCCGCAGAAATTGCCATGCCGGCACGCGGGTTTTTAAAGTTGCGCGCATCAATGGGCACCGGCTTTGCCCAGCCGATGCCGATAATCAGCAGGCTGATGCTGCCCATCAGGTCAAAATGGCGGATTGGGTTGAGCGACAAGCGCCCCATGTTGCGCGCCGTGGAATCGCCCAGCCAGTAAGCAACCAGCGCATGGGACGCCTCGTGTACCGGGATTACAATAATTAAGGCCAAAGCACGCGCCAAAAGCATATAAGGGTCGATTGCATTTGAAATCATAGGTTCTCTTTCTGCGACAGCGGGCCGGCTGCGCCTGCCCCAACGCGGGGGGGATAACTTTACTAGTTATTATACCGGTTCCGCCATAGGTTGACAAGTACGCAGCCCGCCTTGCCGGTTGTTTTGCCTTTTTTCAATAAAATGCTTGCATTTTGCCGCCCGGTTTGCTATTATATTACAGTGACTTGAACTGAGGAGGTGCAGAAGATGGCAAAGTGTGATTGCTGTGGAAAAGGGATGTCATTCGGCATTCAGGTTTCCCACTCGCATCGGCGTTCCAACCGTACTTGGAAGCCGAACGTAAAAAGAGTAAAGGCGATTGTAGATGGCTCCCCTAAATATATCTACGCCTGCACCCGTTGCCTGCGTTCCGGCAAGGTTACCCGGGCTGTCTAAACTCTACATTAAAATGCCGCCTGGTTTCAGGCGGCATTTTTTTGCTATTTGCCCCGTTATCACGAAATAAAAGCGTTGGCACCTTGTTTTTTGGCAAGGTGCCAACGCTTTTATTATAATAATTATAATTCGCACAGCTTACTTCTGCACGTCCTGTTTCTGTTTTGCGCGGTATTCCCGGTACTTTTGCGATACGACACCGGTCAGCGCCAGCACTGCAAACAGGTTGGGGATCACCATCAGCCCATTGAACAGGTCCGAAAGATTCCACACCATCTGCACCTTCATCAGGCTGCCTGCCACAATGAACAGCGGCACCAGCACCGAATAAATTTTTACCGCCTTTTTGCCAAACAGGTATTTCACGTTCACTTCGCCAAAGAAGTACCAGCCCAAAATAGTAGAAAACGCAAAAAACAACATGCAAATGGCAATAAAAATGCTGCCAAACCGCCCAAAAGCAAGGCCAAACGCGTTTTGGGCAAGTGCCGCACCGGTTTCGCCGCTGCCCAGTGCCCCGGTTGTCAAAATAACCAGCGTTGTCATGGTGAGGATGATGAAGGTGTCAATAAACACCCCAATCATCGCCACAACGCCCTGCTCGCAGGGATGCTGCACCTTTGCAAGCGCATGGGCATGCGGGGTGGAGCCCATGCCCGCTTCGTTTGAAAACAGGCCACGCGCCACCCCATAGCGCACCGCTTTTTGCACCGTAACACCAATGGCACCGCCAAGCATCGACTGCGGGCGAAACGCCATGACAAAAATCTGCTCAAATGCAGTTGGTATCTGCCTTGCGTTCAGCGCCAGCACCACGGCACCGCCAAGCACATAAAACAGCGCCATCACCGGCACGATTTTTTCAGTCGCCGCGGCAATGCGGCCCTTGCCACCCCAAAAAATCAACGCGGCAAGCAGCGCAACCACAATGCCCACAACCAGCGGCGGCGTGCCAAAGGCCGTGCCAAAAGCGTCGCTGATTGAGTTGGACTGTACCATGTTGCCCATAAAGCCCAGCGCGACAATGATGGCAACTGAAAAAAAGCCCGCCAGCAGCTTGCCAAACCTGCCGGTAAAGCGCGCGCGGATATAATAGACCGGCCCGCCGGTCACCTCGCCATCCACCGTCTTTTTATAGGTCTGCGCCAGCGTTGCCTCTGCAAAGATAGTCGCCATGCCAAAGAAGGCCGAAAGCCACATCCAAAAAATTGCCCCCGGCCCGCCGGAGGCAATGGCCGTTGCGGCGCCCGCAATGTTGCCGGTACCCACCTGCGCCGCCACCGCGGTGGCTAGCGACTGAAACGAGCTCATGCCGGACGCGCCGGCCTTATCGCCCCGCAGACGAATGTTGCCAAATACGCGCCGCAGGCCGTCTTTAAAAAATCGCACCTGCACAAAGCCCAATTTCACTGTGAAAAAGATACCGGTACCGCAAAGCAAAAACAGCAGCGCAAAATCCCACAAAAAGCTGTTGCCCAGGGCGACCAACCTGTTGATCGTTTCCAATACAAACACTCCTAAAAATAAACGGGCCTGCTGCCGAAAGCCCAGCAGCAGGCCCGTGCTAGTTATTTTTTAAGGTTCTTTTTTCTTTTCGCCAAACTTATACTCAGTGCCGTTGCGCAGCCGCTTGATATTTGCGCGGTGCATATAAATAATAATACCGCCGAGTATCGCGGCAAACAGTGTGTTCAGCCACGGCATACCCTCACCGTTACCCCAAAGGGTAAAGTAGACGAAGGTAAACACCGGGTACAGCGCCGCCACAGTAATAGAGGACAGTGAAACGATACGGGTAATCATTACCATCGCAAGAAAAACCAGAATCAGCGCAATGATGATGGGCGGTTTGATTGCAAACACCGCGCCGGTGACGACCGAGATGCCCTTGCCGCCCTTAAACCCGAAATACAACGGGAACAAATGCCCCAGCAGTGCCGCAATAGCCGCGATGTAAGCACCGTAAAGCATCGCAACATCCGGCACCAGCAGGCTAAAGAACAACCGCCCCAGCAGCACACTTGCCGTACCTTTTAGTACATCACCGGTCAGCACACCCGCTGCGGCCCCTTTGCCAAAGGTGCGCAGAATGTTCGTCATGCCGGCGTTGCCACTGCCAAACTGCCGAATATCTTTATGGTAAAACAAACGGGAAACAATAACTGCAAAACTAAGGCTGCCCAGCAGATATGCGCAAAGCGCTGCCAGAACCCCCGCCAACAATACCATAAACAACTCCCCCTTTTGAGCTTTTTAATGTACCATTACTGTACCATATGGCTGCAAAAAAATCTACTTGCCCTCGCCTCTCTCGCGCGAGAGAATGCGCACCGGGGTACCCTCCAGCCCAAAGGTTGCACGAATCTGGTTTTCAAGGTAACGCTGGTACGAAAAATGGAACAGCTGTTTGGAGTTGACAAACGCCACAAAGGTGGGCGGGCGGGTAGAAACCTGCGTCATATAGTAAATTTTCAGCCGCTTGCCCTTATCTGACGGCGGCTGCACCCGCGCCGTGGCCTGCGCAAGCAGATCGTTCAGCATGCCGGTGGTTACCCGCATCGCGTTCTGCTCGTCCACATACTGAATCAGCTCAAACAGGCGGTCCACCCGCTGGCCGGTTTCGGCGCTGATAAAAACAATGGGCGCATAGGACATGAAGCTGAAATCGCCCTCCAGCTTTTTGCGCATTTTATCCATCGTCTTGTCATCTTTTTCGACGGCGTCCCACTTGTTTACCGCAATGATGCAGGCTTTACCCTGCTCGTGTGCAAAGCCTGCCACCTTTGAATCCTGCTCGGTGAAGCCGTCCAGCGCATCGATTAAAATCACACACACACGGGCACGCTCTACCGCGGCAAGGCTGCGCAGCACGGCATAGCGCTCTACGCCGTCCTCCACCTTGCCCTTGCGGCGCAGGCCCGCCGTATCAATAAAGGTAAACTTGCCATAGGCATTGTCCACATCGGCGTCCACCGCGTCACGGGTTGTACCCGCCTCGTTTGCCACAATCATGCGGTTTTCGCCCAAGATGTGGTTGATCAGGCTTGATTTGCCGACGTTCGGGCGGCCAATCACCGCAACCGGCACACGGTCGGGCTCTTCTTCGGCCCCTTCGCCAAAATCGAGCTTTTCCATCACCGCTTCCAGCAAATCGCCCGTGCCGTGCCCGTGCACCGATGAAACCGGGTAAGGCTCGCCGAGGCCGAGAGAATAAAAATCATACAGCTCCAGCGGCGGTTCACCCAGTGAGTCACATTTATTTACCGCTAGAAAAATCGGCTTGCCGCTGCGCATCAGCAGCCGCGCAATATCCTGATCGCTTGCCGTCACCCCGCCGCGAATGTCGGTGACAAAAATAATACATTGCGCCGTTTCAATGGCAAGCTCGGCCTGGCGGCGAATGTGGCCCGGCAGCCCCGCCTCACTATCCGGTTCGATACCACCGGTATCAACCAGTAAAAACTGCCGGTTTTGCCACTCGCAAGTACCATAAATACGGTCGCGGGTAACCCCCGGTGTATCCTCTACAATCGAAATGCGCTGGCCGATCAGCTTGTTGAACAAGGTCGACTTGCCGACGTTTGGCCGCCCCACGATTGCTACAATTGGTTTAGACATCACTGCACTCCTTTCGCCGGCAGCCCGCCGGAGCGCCGCGCCCCGCGGCATAAAAAAAAGGGAGGAAATGCTTCCTCCCCCCGGTTCTTAGGAAACGGATTACGCTTCCTTTTTGACGATCATTCTGCCCTTGTAGTAGCCGCAATTGCCGCATACTTTATGGGGGAGTTTCAGCTCGCCACACTGGTCGCATTTCACCAGTGCCGGAGCTTCGAGCTTCCACACAGAGGAGCGTCTCTTGTCCCGTCTGGCCTTGGAAAGTTTTCTCTTGGGTACTGCCACTTTAAAGCACCTCCTCTAGATGTGTAAAACTTAAGACAGCAGTTGTTTTAATATGGATAGCCTGTCGTCGCCGACATTTTGACGGCAGTTGCAACCGGCACTCGCCGGTTTGCCACATACCGGGCATAACCCTTCACAATCCGGTTTGCACAACAAACGGCTGGGGATGCCCAGCAAAATTTCGTCGTAGCAAAGCCTTGTCAAATCCAGCTTGCCGTCTTTGGTAAACGGCAGCTCCGGGTCTTCACAGTTCCAGTCACGCGCCGAAAGCCGATATTCCGGCTCAACACGCATTTCGCGCTGCACTTCGGTAAGACAAAGGTCACATTGTATTACCGTTTCGCAGGCAACCGTCAAACGCAACAGCACCTCGTGCCCGTCAAACACCGCTTCGTACACGACGCTTGCCGGTGCTTTCAGTGCAAACCCCATCGGGAAATCTTCCCCCGTAAAGTCCGCAAGAAATGTGCCCTGCTGTGACTGCTGTGCACCCATAGTCAATTTTTGAACATCTAACAGCATTAAAACCTCGCTGCGGCCAGGCATACAGTGCCTACTCGACAAAAGGCCGCTCGATTATTATACGGGTTTAAGGTCAGTTTGTCAACAGCGAAACGACAAGAAAACCAAAAAATGCAAAGGCAGGGCAGCTTACACCACCCCGCCTTTGGTAAACCCTGTTTACAGATACTTCTTTACGCTGTCGGGCAGCATGTCTTCATCCGCCGAAACGGTGACGACAATTTTAATGTTTTCCCCGGCAATCCCATCCAGTTCTGCCAGCATTGCACCAAGGCCGTCCAGGTCACGGTTGCCGATTTTCAGCACGCCATCCAGGTAAATTTCGACAATGTCGTAGTTACCTGCCAGCACGCCGGCAATAAAGCCGTACAGCATGTCGTAGCCCGAAATCTTATATTCATCCACATCAATCAGCCGTACTGCGTGGGACACATCGTAGGTCAGTTTCATGGATTTTTCAATGCATACGATATTGCCCGGCGTGGTGTCGGCACTTGCATTGATCATTTCGATCATTTTCTTTGTCTTGCCGGAGCCTTTGCCACCAACAATAAGCTTTATCATTGGAATTCCTCCTTTATTTTGAACATCGGCAACGAACACCAATGTTGCCTACTTGGGATGTTGCGGCGAAATGCCGCAAACGGGTTATTTCAGTTTTGCTTCCAGGGCCGCCTTGGCATCCTCGTAACCGGGCTTGCCCAGCAGCGCAAACATGTTTTTCTTGTAGCTTTCCACGCCCGGCTGGTTAAACGGGTTGACCCCCAACAGATAACCGCTGATGGCGCAGGCGCGCTCGTAAAAATAAATCAGGTAACCAAAATCGTGCTCGGCAAGGCTGTTGACCTCCAGCACCATATTGGGCACACCGCCGTCGGTGTGGGCAAGCAGGGTGCCCTCCATCGCTTTGCGGTTGACGTTGGACATGTTCTGCTCCGCAAGGAAGTTCAGGCCGTCAAAGTTTTCTTTTTCCGGCTCAATGAAGAACTCCTCTTTCGGGTGTTTGATATCGACAACGGTTTCAAACATCGTGCGGGCACCGTCCTGAATGAACTGGCCCATGGAGTGCAGGTCGGTGGAAAACACGACCGACGTGGGCAGCAGGCCCTTGTGGTCCTTGCCCTCCGACTCACCAAACAGCTGCTTGTACCATTCGTTCATCATGGTATATGCGGGCTCGTAGCTGACCATCAGCTCTACCGATTTGCCCTTGCGGTACAAAATGTTGCGCGCAGCGGCATAGCGGTAGCAGTCGTTGCTGGGTGCGCAAACCGAAAGTTCTTTGCGGGCCTGTGCGGCACCCTGCATCAGTTTTTCAATGTCCAGCCCTGCGGCGGCAATGGGCAGCAGGCCAACTGCGGTCAACACCGAATAACGGCCGCCCACATCATCGGGCACAACAAAGGTCTCGTAGCCTTCGCGGTCTGCAAGCTCTTTCAGCGTGCCGCGCTTGGCATCGGTCGTCGCGTAAATGCGGCGGCGCGCTTCCTCTTGCCCGACGGTTTTTTCAAGATACTCTTTGAACACCCGGAAAGCAACGGCGGGTTCGGTTGTGGTGCCGGACTTCGAAATAACGTTGACCGACACACGCTTGCCCTCGCACAGGCCCAGCACGGTTTTTAAGTAGCTGGAAGAAATGCTGTTGCCACAAAAATAAATTTTCGGGGTGCCGTTTGCAGTTTCGTTATACAGCGGGCTGGTCATGCCCTCGATGGCGGCACGGGCGCCAAGGTAGCTGCCGCCAATGCCAATGACGATTAAAACGTCACTGTCGGAGCGGATCTTTTGAGCCGCTTTTTGAATGCGTGCAAACTCGTCTTTGTCGTAATTTTCAGGCAAATCAACCCAGCCTAAAAAATCGCTGCCCTCACCGGTGCGCTCCATCAGTTGGCGGTGTGCCAGCTCGACCTGCGGCCAGATCTGGTTAAACTCTTCGTCGCGTACAAAACCAGACAAATGCTTCGTGTTTAAAATTACGGACATAATTTTGCCTCCAGATAAATGCACAAGAAAGCGGCGTCCCCAAGCCGATTTTGCGGTGCGCCGGGGAGGACTTACCCCTCTGCTTTCCCCGGGGTTGGCAGTGAAGGCGCGAATTGCCGCCAAGACTACTAACCTTTGTCTTTATGATATAGTACCACCCTGCCACTGTCAAGCGAAAAACCGCTTTCACGCTAAAATTTAACGCACTGTTCGCAGCTGTTTCACAACCGCGTTTCCCCCTTTGCCCGCCCGTTGCCGCCCGCTTTTTACCGGGCTGGGCCGCAAACACCGGCAACCCCGGCGGGCCCCGCTTGTGCCACCGCGCCAAATTTTGTATAATAGCATCACAACCGCCAATTGGCTGAAGAAAGAGGTATCAGTTTGAAAGCAGGTTTTTATACATTGGGCTGCAAGGTGAACCAAAACGAAACCGGGGCACTGCAGCAGCTTTTTTTTGAAAACGGGTATGAGATCGTTGGGCCGGAGGATGCCGCCGACGTTTATATTGTCAACAGCTGTACCGTCACCGCGGGCGGTGACAAAAAAAGCCGCCAGTGGCTGCGGCGCTGCAAGCGCGAAAACCCCGCCGCCGTGACAGTGCTGACCGGCTGTTACCCGCAGGCCTTCCCCGCGGAGGCCGAAACCGTACAAGAGGCCGACGTGGTGACCGGCACCCGCACCCGCAGCAAGCTGGTTGCCGATGTGCAGCAGTTTTTGCAGACGGGTGAGCGGGTGGTGGATATCCCCGCGCACACGACCGACGAAGTGTTTGAAGAGCTGCCCAGCGAGCAGCCCCTTGGCCATACCCGCGCATTTTTAAAAATTGAAGATGGCTGCAACCGGGCCTGCGCGTACTGCATCATACCCAAAGCACGTGGCCGGGTGCGCAGCCGCGGGCTGGATAATGTGCTGGCAGAGCTGCACAGCCTTGCGGCAGAGGGCTACCGCGAAGTCGTATTGTCCGGCATCAACCTGTGCTGCTATGGGCTGGACATCGGCTCGTCGCTGGCAGAGGTGGTTGAGCAGGCCGCCGCAGTACCGGGTATTGAGCGCATTCGCCTGGGCTCGGTAGAACCCGACCTGCTTTCTGACGAAACGTTAAAGCGCCTTGCCGCCGTACCAAAGCTATGCCCGCAGTTTCACCTGTCGCTGCAAAGTGGCTGTGCCAAAACACTGCAGGCAATGAACCGGCATTACACCCCCGCCGAATACGCCGAAGTCGTTCAAAAAATGCGCGGGTTGTTTGACCGCCCGGTGTTCACCACCGACGTGATTGTCGGTTTCCCCGGGGAGAGCGAAGAGGACTTTGCCGAAAGCCTTGCCTTTGTGCAGAAAATCGAGTTTTTGAAGGTGCATGTGTTTAGTTATTCGCAGCGCTCCGGCACCGTAGCGGCCAAAATGCCCGGGCAGATTGACCGACAGGTTAAATTGCAGCGCAGCCACACGATGAACACCGCTGCCGAAGCCGTGCGCAAAGAAGTGATTGACGGCTGGCAGGGCCAGCAAGATACCGTATTACTGGAGCAGCCCGTCAGCAAGGGTCTGTACACCGGTTACACCACAAGGTATATCCCCGTTGTCGTGCCCTCGGCCAGCGCCACACAGGGCAGCATTGTGCCGGTGACGCTGGGCAGCTTTGACGGCACCCGTTGCCGCGCCGCCATAGTGGGCTGAGGGCGGGCAGTCGCAACACAGGGCTTCGGCCGGCTGAACCACAATATGTTATCCATCTAATATATTTATCATTCACAATAGAAACAATATGTAAGAGGGCAGGCTGCCGCGGCAGCCTGCCCTCTTGTTGTATTTGTCCTGTTTTATGTTACCCGTTTCTGCCGTGTTATTCCTGCGGGGCAGCTTCTGCCACCTCTTCGTCGCTGCCGTCATCCAGCATAAACTTTTCTACCTCCGCCTTCAGCGACTGGGCCTGCGCCGCAAGCTCTTCACTGGCGGCAGAGCTTTGCTCTGCGGTGGCGGCATTGGTCTGCACGACCGACGACACCAGCGCAAGGCCCTGGTTAATCTGCTCAATTGCCTCGGCCTGATCGGCAGAGGCCTGATCTACCTGCCCCACTGCCTGGCTGACCTGCTCGGCGTGCTGGGCAATTTCCATCAGCATTTGGGTCGTTTTTTCAGCAAGCGCATCACCATGTGCTACGGTCGCCACCGATTGCTCGATCAGCACCCCGGTCTCCCGCGCGGCCTCGGCTGATTTTGCCGCAAGGTTGCGCACTTCGTCCGCTACCACCGCAAAGCCTTTGCCGGCAGCACCCGCACGCGCCGCCTCAATCGCGGCGTTGAGCGCCAAAATATTGGTCTGGAACGCAATGTCCTCAATTGTTTTGGTGATTGCCGAAATTTTTTCAGACGACGAGCGAATTTCATCCATCGCCTGATTAAGGTTGTGCATTTCTTCATTGCCGCTGCGCACGCCTGCCGCCACCTTGGATACATACCCCGCGGCAGTGCGCACATTTTGCGCATTTTCTTCTGCCTGCTTTGCCACCGTGGTAACCGAGGCCGTCAGCTGTTCTACCGTGGCTGCCTGCTCGGTTGCACCGGAGGCTAGTGCCTGTGCGGAGGACGATACCTGCCCCGCACCGGAATCTACCTGCTCTGCCGCGTTGTTGATCATCGACAGCGTATAATTCAGCGAAGCCGAAATATTCAGCAATGCGTCTTTGATAGGCGCAAACTCGCCGGCATAGTCCTGCTGCAGCTTCACCCGCATATCCCCGCGCGCCATCACGCCCAGCACACTGGTAATTTCGCGGATATAGCCGATATACCGGTTGAGCTGCACCACTGTGCGGTTGATTGCTACCGCCAGTTGCCCGGTTTCATCGCGCGAGCGCACCTCGGCCGAAATATCCAGCCGCCCGTCGGCGATCTGGTTTGCCGTCACCGTCAGCTTTTTCAGCGGGGCAACAATGCCGCGCGAGACAAAGATAATCATCAATAAAACCACCGCCACCGCCACGGCAAACACCGACAAGGTCGTGGTAAACATGGTGTTGTACTGCTGGTAAAACTCACCCTCCGGCAGGCCGGTCGTCACCGTCCAGCCCGTGGTGCCAATGGGCGCAAGGTAGCCGTGTGCCTGTGCATCGTGCATCGTATACACGATTTCCCCGCTTGTCTGCGAAAGCACCGCCTGCTTTAAATTGTCCGAAAGGTCGGTGTCGGCAATATTCGTGTTGATCGCGCTGGCATCCGGGTGAAACAGCAGCTGACCGCCCTTGGTCGCCACAATAAAATACCCGGTGTCCCCCAGTTCAAACGTGGCAATTTTTTGGCTCAGCTTGTCCAGCGTGAGGTCCAGCCCCACCACACCCACAACTTCACCCGTTGCCGTATCGGTAATGGGCACAAGCACCGAGGTGACCTGATTTTTCGTCGTGATGTCTTCATACGGTTCAGTCAGCGTCAGGCCCTGATTTGCTTCCATTTCGGCATACCAAGGGCGCTCTTTGGTATGATAATCAATGTTGTGCGCACCGGCAGTCGAAGTAAGCTCGTTTGCGTTGACGCTGATAACGAAAATATCCAGCACACTGTCGTCATTCCGGTTCATTTCGTACAGTGTGTCCATCATCAGTTTATAATTGGGGTCAGCGTACATCAGCTGGCCGGCACTGGAGCCTTTAATCACATTTTGTACCAGCACATTATTGGCAAGCTGCTGCACCGCATTTTCATACTGCTGCAAATCATTTGCAATTTCAGCTGCCGCAGTTTGCGATTTTGCAGTGAGCAACTGGTTGGAAAGGTCTACCGTTGTCGTGCGCACCAAAACCAAAACGACCACTGCCACAATGGCAAACGAAGCCAGCACCGGCACCCCGACAAACAACAAGATTTTACTCAGCAGGCTTTTGGCACCGTGGCCTTTGCCCTCAAACACGGTCACCGCCGCATCATCCATTTTTTGTCTGGCCTGCTGCTTTTGCGCTTTGATTTGTTTTTTCAGCTCTTTTGCGGCTTCTTTGTCCAGTTTTTTAGCACCGTCACCGCTGAAATTTTTGTTCCATTTCAGTTTCATAAAAAGAGTCTCTCCTTTTTTTGCAAACAGCAAAACACAAAGTATATCCTGCCGCAAAAATCACAGGGGCGCCCTCTCGCCACTATGGCCTCACAGCAAAAAAGCGGCAACCGCATAGAAACCCCACGACACTCCGCAATTACCTCTCTATTTCAAATAATCGGCTAAACCCTCGGTTTCACAACTTGCATTTAGCACATATTGTCACGTTTTATTTTATTTTATCCCGGTTTCTTTGTTTTTTCTTACCTGCCGGGCCCGGTTTAGCCACAGCCCCACAGGCTTTGCCGCACATGCGGCAACAGAAAAATTCACTTTTTGCAAAATAGGGCGTTGACATTTACCCGGTGTCGGGCTAAAATAGAAAAGCACTCTCAAAATAGAGTTGCGGGTTTAGCTCATCTGGTAGAGCGTCTGCTTCCCAAGCAGAAGGTGGCGAGTTCGAGTCTCGTAACCCGCTCCAACCCACGCACCGGTAGCGGCAGGCAGCTGTTACGGGTGCTTTTTTTTGCCCTAAAATGGCTCTTGCGCGCTTGCATTGGTGCGCATTCGTCGATTGACAGACACCCGGTTGCAGTTTAGAATAAAGAGCAAAGTAGTACCGCATTTTTATGGGAGGGAGGCCACAGATGGAATACCGTTTAAACAAAAGCTGTGGCGACACGGTGGCCATCCCCGCGTTGGTGCTGCGCAGGCTTTCTGCGCTAACCCCGGCGCAGCTTGCGATTATACTTGCCATCTTGCGTGACGGCGAGGTGCGCGAGGCTGAACTGCTGCGTGAATTCGCCGCAAACAAGGCGGTGGCGCCAGAGCTTTCTGGCCCGCAAAACCTTGACAAGATATTGAATTACTGGGCAGGCGCGGGCCTGCTGGAAGTGGTGCAGCAAGCCGGTGCACCGGCGGCGGCAGCCCCTGTGGCACCCCGTGCGCCAAAACCGCCGCGACTTTCTGCCCGCGAAATTGCCGCGGCGGCCGCCACCGATGAACAGGTGAGCATTTTAATCACCGAAAGCCAAAACCTGTTTGGCGGCCTTTTAAATGAAGGGGACGGCAACTTGCTGGCGTCGCTGTATTTGCAGGATAAACTGCCTGTTGATATGATCTTGACCGGCATTGCACATTTTGTGGCCCGCGGCAAGAGGAATGTGAAATACATCGCCCGCGCCCTGCTTTCGTGGCGCGAAAGCGGTATTCGCACCGGCGCGGATGCCGAGCGTTACCTTGCCGTGCTGGCCCAGCGGGACATTTTTACGCAAGACGCCGCAAAGCTGCTTGGCATCCCCGCCGACGGCCTGACCGCCGGGGAGTGCACCATGGTCGCCCGCTGGTATGAAGAGTATGGCTACGACTCGCAGATGATCAGCGCCGCCGTACAGCGTGCCGGTGACAAAAACAATGTGCGGTACATTAGTGCCATGCTGAAAAAATGGCATGCCAAAGGCTACCGCACCCCGCGCGAGATTGAAGATTTGGGCCCCGCCAATGTGCAGGCAAAAAGCCGTGAAGTTACCCCAGAAAACGACTTTATGCTGCGCCGCATTGGCAAGGTGCCCCAATTTAGAAAAGGGGAGGATCGCTGATGGATAAAGCCACCCTGCGCCGCCGCGCGCTGGAAGAGGTGCGCCGCCGCCGCCAGCAGGCCGTTACGCTGGCTGAAGAACACCGGCAGACTGCCTACGACAAACTGCCCCGCCTGCTGACACTGGAAAATACAGCCATCAGCACCGGCCTTGAAATTGCGCGCATGGGCGCCGCCGGCATTACCGGTGCCGCCATTGAAGAAAAGCAGAACATATTGCGGGAAATTGAAGCACAGCGGCGTGACTTACTGGCACAGGGGGGCTTTGCACGAGACTTTTTGCAGCCGCAGTTCACCTGCCGCATTTGCAGCGACACGGGCCTGCATGACGGGCACATCTGCAGCTGTGTCACCGAGCTGATGCACCAGTTGCGCCGGCAGGAGCTTGGCGGGCTTGCCCCCCTTTCGTCCTGTAATTTCGAAAATTTTTCACTCGACTATTATTCCGGCCAGTCCAACCCGGAATTTGGGTTTTCGCCGCGCGAAAACATGCGCAACATTTTGCCGCAGTGTATTGATTACGCGCAGCACTTTTCTGCCGATTGCCCCAGCCTGTTTTTTGCCGGGGACGCCGGCCTTGGCAAAACGCACCTTGCACTTGCAATTGCAAACCGCGTGCTGAACGCCGGGTTTGACGTACTATACCTCAGCAGCCAAACCGCTTTTGCCGATATTGACCGCGACCGGTATAGCGGCGGCGGTGAAACCTTGCAGGCCATGCTGGAGGCCGAGCTGCTGATTTTAGACGACCTTGGCACCGAGTTTTTAACGCCGTTTGTGGCAAGCTGCCTGTACCGCATTGTGGACACCCGGCTGTGCCGCAAGCTGCCCACCATTTACACCAGCAATATCCGCAGCCAGCAAACACTGAACAGCCGCTACACCGAAAAGGTGGCAAGCCGCCTGCTGGGCAGCTGCACACTGGTGCATTTTTTTGGCGATGACATTCGGCTGTTAAAAACCGCGGGGCACCCTTGACCGCCTGTAAAACAGTACGCTTTTACAACGGCACATTTTTGTGCTATACTTTACAAGTACAAAGGGGTACGAAGCAGCCATGGCCGCTTCGCACCCTTTTTTTGCCCGGTCTTGTGCCGTGCAACCGCAAATGCCATTTAACAGGAGGGGCTTTTTTGAAAATTGCAATTATTGGCGCCGGGGCGATGGGAACGCTTTACGGTGCAAAACTTGCACTTGCAGGCGAGGATGTCACGATGATTGACGTCGTACCCGCCGCAATTGAAACCATGCGCACCGAGGGGCTGCTGTTGCAGCTTGCCGACGGCGAACACACCGCCAAGGTAAGCGCTTACCTTGCGGCGGATGTGCCGGACACTGCCGACCTTGTGCTGCTGTTTACGAAAGCGATGCATTCGCGCGCCGCGCTGGAAAGCGCGCGCGGTTTTATGGGCGAGCACACCGTGGTGATGAGCCTGCAAAACGGGCTTGGCAACCGCGAATTGATTGAAGAATTCATCCCCGCGTCGCGCATCATCATCGGCACCAGCAATTTCCCCAGCGATTTGATCCGCATTGGCAGCGTGCGCTCGATTGGCGAAGGGCACACGGCCATTATGAACGCAAACGGCAGCGTGACGCCGTTTTTGCAGCAGGTGTGCGATGCGTTTGACCGTGCCGGATTAAACTGCACCGTCGCGCCGGACATCATGACCGCCATCTGGACCAAGGTCGCCATCAACGCGACGGCCAACAGCATCACCTCTGTCTGCCGGCTGCGGTGCGGTGTGTTGAGCAGCACACCAGAGGCCATTACCCTTGCCGACCAGATCATTGACGAAGTAGCGGCCGTTGCCAAGGCCGATGGTTCCCCGCTTGATGCCGTAGACATTAAAGAGACGTTTCACCGCCTGATGGCCGAAATGGGCGACCATTTGACCAGCACCGAACAGGATGTACTGAGCCGGCGCCCCACCGAAGTGGGTTCAATCAACGGCGGCGTGGTGAACAAGGCCCGTGCTTTGGGCATCAGCGCGCCGCGCAACGAGACAATGTACCTGTTAATCCGCACCATTGAGCAAAATTACGAGGGCCAGATTTTAAGCTAAAGCGGCCTTTTGCCTGTATTTTTTTGCCGCCTGCACCCCGGTTACTACCGCCGGTGCGGGCGGTTTTCTTTTTTCCTGCATACAAGTGCAACATTTTTTTATGTTTATACTTTGCAAAAAGCTTTATAATAAAGGCAACACAGAAGCTGTGCTGCAACAATTTTATGGTTGCCGGCCCTGCCTTACCACCGGCGACACGCTGCCATTACGGGAGGTACTTTTCATGAACCAGGCTTCGTATGAAATAGAACGCCTTGTGCGCTTTGGCACCAGCTGTGGCCTTGTGGGCCAGCTGGATGCCCTTGTTGCCCGCAATACCCTGCTGGACCTGTTTGGCCTTGGCGAGCCGTATACCGGCGCGCTGCCGCAGGAAAGCCCCGAGACCCCCACCGAAATTTTAACAGCTCTTTCTGCCATAGGCGGTGAAATGGGGCTTTACGATGCTGACGTGCACGCGCTGCGGGTGAATTTTGAAGCCCGCATCATGGGTGCTTTGATGCCGCGCGAAAGCGAAGTTTGTGCTGAATTTGAGCGGCTGTACAAAGAGCAGGGCGCCCGCGCCGCAACCGATTACTTTTACCGGCTTTGCATTGTTAGCAACTATATCCGCACGGCAGACATTGCGCGCAACATCAAATGGGGCTATGCCAGCCCTTATGGCGATATGGAAATCACCATTAACCTGACTAAACCCGAAAAAGACCCTAAAACCATTGCCTTAGAGCGCAGCCAGCCCGCCGCCGGCTACCCCAAATGCATGCTGTGCCTTGAAAACATCGGGTATGGCGGGCGCATCAACTTCCCCGCCCGGCAAACCCACCGCGTGGTACCGGTGACCCTTGCGGGCGAGCCGTGGTACCTGCAATATTCCCCGTATGTGTATTACAACGAGCACTGCATTGTGTTTGGTGCACGGCACGAGCCGATGAAAATTGACCATAGCACCTTTGTGCGGCTGTTTGACTTTGTGCGGCAGTTCCCGCACTATACCTGCGGCAGCAACGCCGATTTGCCCATTGTCGGCGGCAGCATTTTGTCCCACAACCATTTTCAGGGCGGCAATTATGCGTTCCCCATGCAGCGCGCGGCGGCCCAGCAGTTTTACCACAGCGATGACTTCCCCGAAATCACCATTCAGCGCATCCACTGGCCGGTCTCTACAATCCGGTGCAGCGGGCAGAACATGCGCCAGCTGATTGACTTTGCCGACCTTTTGCTGCACGCATGGCGCTCGTACAGCGATGAAGGCGCCAATATTCTTGCTTACAGCGGCGAAGGCGATGATCGGGTGGCACACAACACCGTCACCCCTATTTTGCATTATACCGAGCAGGACGGTTATATTTTAGATTTGGTGCCGCGCAACAACGCCACCAGCGCAGAATACCCGGACGGTATTTTTCACCCGCATCAAGACCTGCACCACATTAAAAAAGAAAACATCGGCCTGATTGAGGTGATGGGGCTTGCCATTTTACCCAGCCGCCTGAAAGAACAAAGCGAACAAATTGCCGACGTACTGTGCGGGGTGCTGCCCGCCGAAGAAGCAAAGCAGGCGCTGCCGGTGCACCGTGAGTGGATTGACGAGCTGTGCGCCCGCTATGGCACCGCACTGAACGCAAAGGCAGCCGAAACAGTGCTGCAAAACGAAATCGGTGCAAAATTTGCCCGCTGCCTTGAAGATGCGGGCGTGTTTAAGCAGACTGCCGCCGGGGCCGCCGCATGCGACCGCTTTATGGCATCAATGGGCTGCGCCCCCATTGCCGACCCCCGGCGTTGAGCCTGCACTTTTTACCCTGCCCTTCTGCCACCCACAAAAAACAACGCAAAAAGCGACCACCCTTAACCACGGTGGTCGCTTTTATTTTACTGATACTCTAAATACAGCAAAGGGCCTGCTGTTTACAGCTCGCCCTTGCTGGCAGCCTTTAAATAAGCGTTGATAAAACCGTCCAGGTCACCGTCCATCACGGCATTGACATTGCCGTTTTCATACCCGGTGCGGTGGTCTTTGACCAGCGTGTACGGCATAAAGACATAGCTGCGGATTTGGCTGCCCCAGGCAATTTGCAGCTGCTCGCCCTTAATGTCGTCAATGCGGTCAAGGTGTTCGCGCTCTTTTACCTGAAACAGCTTGCTTTTCAGCATTTTCATGGCCATGTCGCGGTTTTGAAACTGGCTGCGCTCGTTTTGGCAGGCCACCACGATACCGGTGGGGATATGAATCAAACGCACGGCCGAAGAGGTTTTGTTGATGTGCTGCCCGCCTGCACCCGAA
Source organism: Bacillota bacterium (assembly GCA_023460035.1). GTDB lineage: Bacteria > Bacillota > Clostridia > Oscillospirales > Ruminococcaceae > Pygmaiobacter. The sequence goes on along the minus strand of JAEWRN010000023.1, from coordinate 48,786 downwards.
GCGCGGTACACCTCCATCTTAATGTCCTCCGGCCGAATATCCACCTCAATGGTGTCGTCGATTTCCGGCATCACTTCCAGCGAAGCAAAGCTGGTGTGGCGGCGGCCCGACGAATCAAACGGGGACACACGCACCAACCGGTGCACGCCGTTTTCGCTTTTTAAAAAGCCATATGCATTGGTGCCCTTAATCATAATGGACGCACTTTTAATACCCGCTTCATCCCCGTCCAGATAATCCAGCACCTCTACCTCAAACCCGTGGCTTGTCGCAAACCGGTTGTACATGCGGTACAGCATTTCCACCCAGTCCTGCGCCTCGGTGCCGCCCGCCCCCGCGTGGAAGGTGAGAATCGCGTTTTTGCTGTCGTATTCGCCGGACAGCAGCGCAATCAGGCGCAATTCTTCCAGCTTTTTTTGCACATTTTCTACGTGCTCCTGTGCTTCCGGCAGCAGCTCGGGGTCTTCCATCTCGTCTGCCAGCTCCACAAAGGTCTCGGCATCTGAAAACAGACGTTTCAAATCCTCATACTTGTCCAGCTTCTGCTTGATGCCGCTCATCTCGGCAAATACCTGGCGGCTGTTTTCAGCGTCGTCAAAAAAACCGGGCTCCGAGCTTTTTTGGGTCAGCTCTTCATAGCGGCGGCTGTTTGCGGGGATTGCAAGCGCATCCCCCATGTCCTCCACCTCCGGCCCCAGCAGAGAGAGGTCGTGTTTTATTTCGTCTAAAATGATCATTTGTACACTCCGGTCCCGGCACTATACCGGTTAGTATTCTTTCACCGCTTCGCCGCCCATGCTGCGCACTGCGGTGCATTTCTTCCCAGTATTTTATTATATCGGCTTGTCGCTTGCTTGTAAAGGGGCACAAAGGTCTCATTTTCTTTGCATTTTACACGGTATTGCAGTATAATAATTTCTATTGAATTTATCCAGTACCGCTTATTTTATGGAGGTTCTTTATGCATCATTATGAGGGTTGCAACTGCCCTATTTGTAAAAAGCCGTTCGCACCCGGGGATGATATTGTGGTGTGCCCGGACTGTGGTGCCCCTTACCACCGTGCCTGTTATGAATTGCAGGGTGCCTGTGTGTTTGAAGAGATGCACGGCCCCGGCTTTGAATGGAAACGCCCCGCCAGCGCACCCGTTTTAAAAAAATGCCCGAATTGTGGGTCGCCTTATGCGGACGACCAAACTTTTTGTGAGCATTGCGGTGCCTCGCTGCGCGAGGCGCCCACACCGCACACCGAGCCCAAAAACTTTTTGCCGGACGGGTTTGAGCAGTTTGCCTCTCTGTATGCCGGCACCGAAGAAAACGACCTGAACGGTGAAATTGACGGCATTCCCATTAAAGACTGGGCGACATTTATTGGCCCCAGCGCGCCGTATTATATCTACCAGTTTAAACGGATGGACGCCACCGGCCAAAAAAACGGGTTTGTTTTCAGCGCGGCCCTGTTTCCCTATGTTTATTTCTTTTACCGCAAGATGTGGCTGCAAGGGGTGCTTGCACTTTTTTTTGAAGCGGTATTGAATATTCCCGCCAAATTATTGATACTCAAGCAGGCAGGCTTGTTGATTTTTCTCCCCATCAGCCTCACTTCCCTCAGCTCTATCGCACTGGCCTGCTCTCTGGTGCTGGGCATATTGCAAATTGTGCTTTGGGGCATGTTTGGCGCATGGTTTTACCGGCGCACCTGTGCAAAACGCATTCGCAAATTGCGGCAGCTTGCGGCAGATGAGGGCGATTACCGCACCCTGCTTCGCAAAAAAGGCGGTTACAGCCACATTGCGCTTGCTGTTTTTATTTTATTTTATCTGCTCAACTTTGTTGCCATGACTTTCATGGGCGGCACTATGTAATTTTTTGTCGTAACAGCTCGTTTTAATTTGCGGGGTTTGCCCCGTAATTAATGCATAAAGGAGATTTTGCATGAAAGTCAGAAAGGCCGTTATCCCCGCCGCAGGGCTGGGTACGCGGGTACTGCCCGCCACGAAGGCCATGCCGAAAGAAATGTTGCCCATTGTCGATAAGCCCGCTATCCAGTATATTGTAGAAGAAGCCGTTGCCGCCGGTATTGAGGATATTTTGATCATCACCGGCCGCAACAAGGAAATTATTGAAGACCACTTCGACCGCAGCCCCGAGCTGGAAGCAAACCTTGCCCACGCGCACAAGGATGAAATGCTCAGCGAGTGCATTGAAATCGCAAACCTGGCGAATATCAGCTATATCCGCCAGCGCGAAACCAAAGGCCTTGGCCATGCCATCAGCAAAGCCCGTTGCTTTACCGGCGACGAGCCCTTTGTCGTGCTGTATGGCGACGACGTGATTATGGGCAAAGACCCGGTGGCGGCGCAGTTGATTCGCGCATACGAAACCTATGGCAAGCCCTGTGTCGGCATTAAAGAAGTGACCCCCGCGCAGATTGTCAAGTACTCTTCAATGAAGGTCGCCCATTTGCAGGACAACCTGTACAATATCACCGACATGATTGAAAAACCGGCCCCCGGGCAGGAATTTAGCCTGTTTTCTATTTTAGGCCGCTGCCTGCTGACACCGCAAATTTACGACCTTCTTGAAAACACACTGCCGGGTGCCGGCGGTGAAATTCAGCTGACCGATGCCATGGCTATGATTGCGCGTGCGGGCGGTATGACCGGTGTTGATTTTACCGGCAAACGCTACGACATGGGCTCGAAGCTGGGTGTCATGCAGGCACAGGTAGAAACCGCACTGCACCACCCGCAGATTGGCACCGAATTTACGGCCTACCTGAAAGAGATTGCAAAAACGCTGTGACCCTGCTTTTTGCGGTTTTTTACTTGATTTTATTGACTTTATTCCCCCCTGCGGGGTATAATGAAGTGCTGCGCGAATTTCGCGTATGCAATCCTTGCCCCTGCAAGGGGGCCATATGTCCAAAAGGAGGTGTACAGAATTGAAGAAGTACGAAACTGTAATGGTTCTCTCCACCGCGATTACCGAGGAGGAGACGGCGGCTCTCGTTGAGAAGTTCAAAGGTCTGATCGAGAAAAACGGTACGGTCGAATCTGTTGACGAGTGGGGCAAGCGCAAGCTGGCCTACCCCATCAACGATGAAACCGACGGCTACTATGTGCTGATCAACTTCAGCAGTGAAGTCGATTTCCCCGCAGAACTGGATCGTGTGTACAAGATCACCGATGGTATTCTGCGGACTCTGATTATCGCACAGGGCGAATAAGGGAGGGAAAAAGATGCTGAACGTTGTAGCTTTACTCGGTCGTCTGACCGCAGACCCCGAGCTTCGCAAGACCCCGAATGGCGTTTCGATTACAACTTTTACTCTTGCAGTCAACCGCAGCTATGTGAAACAGGGCGGTGAGCGGCAGACCGATTTCATTGACATCGTCGCCTGGCGTACCACAGCAGAGTTTATTACCAAATATTTCAAAAAAGGCCAGATGATGGCCCTGCAGGGCAGCCTGCAGACCCGCACTTATGAAGATAAGCAGGGCAACAAGCGCAAAGCTGTTGAAATTTTGGCGGACAATGTGTATTTTGCAGACTCCAAAGGTTCTGGCGGAAGCGGTCAGCACAGTACTTACTCTACGCCCGACTACGCAGGCTCACCGGCGAGTGCAGGCCCCGCCTTTTCGCAGGGTGCACCCGATGATTTTGCGGTAGTTGATGACAACGAGGATTTGCCGTTTTGATCTTATTTGAATAAGGAGGTAAGCACTTTGGAAAGAACCGAAAGACCCGAACGAGGCGAAAGAGGCGGCCGCCCCCAGAGAAGGGGCCGCAAGAAGGTTTGCAGCTTTTGCGTTGACCGCGTTGAGCACATCGATTATAAGGATGTTGTGAAACTGCGCAAATATATTTCTGAGCGTTCGAAAATCATCCCCCGCCGTGTAACCGGCACCTGCGCGAAGCACCAGCGCGAGCTGACCATCGCTATCAAGCGTGCGCGTCACCTTGCACTGCTGCCCTTCGTCAGCGACTAAACAAACAACACCGGCCCCGCCGCAAGGCAGGCCGGTATTTTTTATGCCCGCGCCGGTACCGTATTAACGGTGCCGGATTTTTTTGCCCCCCGTTGCTTCGTTTTTTTTTGCGCAGTTACTGCCGGTATTTTGCAAAACAAAAAGCCACAGCAAAAAATGCTGTGGCTTTTTAAAGTTACGCTTAACCGCCCGAAACCGAAATATTAATTGGGGTCGGGGTCGGGGTTGGAATCGGCCCTGCCATATAAACAGTGATCGTATCCAGCTCCGGGTTCATTTCAGAGCCAACCTCACGGTCTGCTTTCACCGAAAGGCCCGGCGACATTGTGCCGTCATTTTGAATCTCGGCAAACCGAATATTCTCCGCCTTAATGCCTGCGCCGGTCAAAATCGTGACCACATCACCGCGTGTGTAATTGCGGAAATCCGGGACGGTAATCGACTTTCTGCCCTTGCTGACGACAAGGTCCACACGGTGGTCGGCGGCGCGGTCGGCATCTGCCACCGGGGTCTGGCTGATGACCTTACCCTTGTCCACATTGTCCGAATATTCTTCAGTGACATTGAAAATAAAGTTCTTTTGGTATTCGGTGTTCGCCTGAATATCGGTATAAAGCTGCCCGACAAAGCTTGGCACCTTTACCGTCGGTTCAACGGTCGGCCCCGGGGTGGGGCTGGGCGTCGCCACAACGCTGCTGCTTTGGGGCAGGCTGGTCGAGGATGTGGGCGCTTTAGGCACCATGCCGCGAATCATCAGCCAGATAAGCAGTACCACCAGCAGCAGGGCGACGACACCCCCGCCAACTATCAATGCCTGGCGGCTGTTAAACTTACCCCCTTGGCCCGAAACAGCGGGCACAACACGGGTGGCGTCGACCCCGTTTTTGTCCCCGCCCGAAAGCTCTTCGCGCAAGGCGGCAATTGTTTGGGTGCGCCGGGCGGTATTGCCCCACATCGCGTGGTCTACGGCGCGGGAAACCTGCGCTGAAACCTCTGAGCCGATTTGTTTGAGGGTCGGGCAGCCTTCGCCCCTGCCCCCGGCCGCAACCGGCGCGGTACCAGCCAGCATTTTGTACAGCACTGCGGCCACCGAATAAACATCGGTGTACGGGCCCTGAAATTCGCTGACGGAATATTGCTCCGGCGCCGAATACCCCTCGCAGAGGCTCGGCTTCAGCTCTGAATTCAGGCTGCGCAACGCCAGTGTGGCATACCCGGCCAAAAAGGTGCGGCCATCCGGCGTGACGCGGATATTATCGGGGCTGACCCCACGGTGAATCAGCCCTGCGGCGTGCATTGCGGCAAGGCCATCCAATACCGGCTCCAGCAGCACAATGCAGCGCTCGTAAGTCAGCAGGTCGGTCTGGCGGTTCAACCAGTCCGTCAGGGTAATGCTTTTGGCATACCCCAGCACCGCATACACGGTATTATTTTCTTTCAGCAGCCCTTTTATCGCAGAAAGCCCCGGGCGGGTGCCAAGCTGCATCAGGCTTTTATACAGGTCCACAAAGTCGACCATCGTTGTTTTGTATGGCACTTCACTGCCGGCCTTCACTACAACGGCGCCGTTTTCATCCCGCCGGGCACAAAGAGTTACCGGCAGATATTCTTTGATCACTACCGGCAGGCCGCTTTCGTTTTCTACCGCTTCGTAGGTAATGCCCTCGCCATCCACTTCGGTCACACGGCCAATGATGTATTTTTCGGCAAGCAGCACGCCTTCGGGCAGTGTGCCGCCGGGGTTTGCATTCGGGCAGCCGGTGTCGCAAAACGGGCAAACGGTGTCGTTCGCCGAAAACTTTTTATGACAGGCTGTACAAATTTTTTCGTAGCTCATAACGTTTCAGCCCTTTCTGTATCAACAGGCTCGCTGTGTCCCGCCGTATTAGTTTAGCGGTCAAGGTCCTCTTCGTTCTCAAGGTTGTGCCAGAAGTTCTGTACATCCTCGTCTTCGTCCAGCACATCCAGCAGCTGGCCCATCTTCTTCAGATCCTCTGCCGCTGAAAGCTTTACCGTTGTCGCGGGCAGGTACTGCACATCGGCAGAAATAAAGCTGTATCCCTTTTTCTCCAGCGCCTCACGCACGTCGTGCAGCGTGTTGGGGTCGGTCGTGATCTGCATGTAATCCTCGCCAACCTCAAAATCCTCGGCGCCCACTTCAAAGCAGTCTTCCATCACGGTGTCCTCGTCGTGCCCCTCGGCCTCAATGATCAACACGCCTTTTTTGGAAAACAGAAACGACACACAGCCGCTTGTGCCAAGGCTGGCACCATATTTGTCAAATGCGTGGCGTACACTGGAAGCCGTGCGGTTGCGGTTGTCGGTCAAAGTTTCGACCATCACGGCAACGCCCGACGGGCCATAACCCTCGTACATCACAACTTCGTAGTTTGCCTTGTCATCATCGCTTGCCTTTTTGATGGCGCGGTTGATGTTGTCGTTCGGCACATTGTTGGCTTTTGCTTTGGCCACAACGTCACGCAACTTGCCGTTGCTTGCGGGGTCGGCACCGCCGCCCTCACGCACTGCCATTGCAATTTCACGCGCCATTTTGGTAAAAATTGCGGCCTTGGCACCATCTGTTTTTTCTTTCTTGCGCTTGATATTGTTCCACTTTGAATGACCTGACATAATCTTCCTCCGTATACGCCCCGCCCGCACCCGGCGGGACAGGCAGATTCAGCCGCACAAAGCAGCTTGAAAAACAATAAAACAGTGGTCGTTTCCCACTATTGTAACTTTATTAGTTTACCATATCACACAAATTATTTCAAATTTCGCAACCCTTTGGGGTAGTGATTTTTTACCCGCCCGCCGCTGGCCTTGCCAAACCCCAGCGGGTAACCGTCGTACAGCACGGCGGCATACCCGTCCTGTGTTTCAGCGGCAATCTCTTCGCCACGCAGCCATGCTTCGGCGCGCTCATCCCCCGCGGGCAGCCGCACTGTTTTGGCGGCCTTGGGGCCAAACGCCATATACAAATGGTGGTGCGGCTCAAACCGGGCCTCTCCCCTGCCGGACGCCACTACTTCACCCGCCAGCACCCCGGCACGCAAAATATGCAGCTGGCGGGGCAAAAACGCGCCATCCGGCAGCAAAACAATGCGCCCTTGCTCCAGCGCGAATGCGCACTGTGCCAACGGCCCAAACTGCTGTGTTAAAAAGCTTTGTGCCGGTGCGGGCACTGTTTTTTTTGCGGGCTGTGCAGCGGGCTGTACGCCTGCCGCCTGCCCTTCTTTGCGAAAGCGGGCCATAAAATGCCCCGCACCGCCATGTACCGGGTAAATGCGGCGCAGTTTTTGAACTTCCACCGGGCCCTCGGTACAGCAGCTTTCATGGCCTGCACAGCCAAAACCGGCGCCAGAAAGGTCCTCCAGCGCAAAATCCGGGTGAGTGCGCAAAAACGCCCCCACCGTGCCCTCGTCCTCCTGCGGCGCAAAGGTACAGGTAGAATACAGCAGCGTACCGCCGGGGCGCAGCGCCGGGGCAATCGCGGCCAGCAGCTGCCGCTGCAGGGCGGCGCACTGCTCAATCAGCTGTTCGCTGTGCTGGGCAAGGGCGGCGGGTTCTTTGTCAAACATCCCCTCGCCGCTGCAGGGCGCATCGACCAGAATGCGGTCAAAAAAACCGCAAAAAGCCTGCCCCAAATGTTCAGCCGTTTCATTGAGCACAACCACATTCGGCGCGCCCATGCGCTCGACATTCGACAGCAGCACCGCCGCGCGTTTTGCCACAAACTCATTGGCGTACAAAACCCCTGTGCCGCCAAGCGCTGCCGCAAGCTGCGCAGTTTTGCCGCCCGGTGCCGCGCAAAGGTCCAGCACGCGCTCACCCGGCTGCACGCCTAGAAGCGGTGCCGCCGCGCTGGCAGAGGGCTCTTGCGCGTAATAAACGCCCGCGTGGTGGTAAGGGTGGCGGCCAAGGCCTGTTTCGGCCTGCGGCAGTATAAAACCGGCGGCACAAAACGGGCTTTGCTGCACCGCAAACGGGGCTTTGGCTGCAAACTGCTGTGGGGTGGCGCGCAATGTATTGACCGTTACCCCGCGCCGCGGCAATGCCGTTTGGGGAAAATACGCCGCATACCCGCCGGGCAGCAGTGCGTTGCAACGGTCAATCAAAAGTGCGTCTGCCTGCATTGCCTTCACCTCTTTATAACGAATCGAAGTCTGCCAGCCTTACAGCCAGCAGGTAAAAATTGTTTTAAATTGCCCATTGTGATGAAAACTGCACCCAAATGGCGTCAAACAACTCTTCGATGCGCGCGGTGCGCCGGCTGAGGTACAGGTAACCAAGCAGGCACTCAAACCCGGTAGAGGCACGATATTCTTCCGGCGAAGCATTTTTGGCCACACTGGCCTTGCTTGCATTGTGCCCGCGGCGCACCATGTCGTACTCTTCTTCAGTCAACAGCGGTTCAATAAAACGCAATGCCTCAAACTGGCCCTTTGCGCTGACGAATTTGACCGCACCGCTATGCAGCCGGTTGGGCTTCATGCGGGTGCGTTCCACTTCACGCGCGCGCACCAGCAGTTCATACACGCCGTCACCGACGAAAGCAAGCTCCAACGGGCTGCGCTCGCGCAAGTCTATCTGGTTTTGAGACTCAAACAGCAACCATATTCCTCCTTTGGGCAGTACACCGCAGGCGCGGCCAGAGTTTATTTTTAGAACACGTAATCAAATTCAAAGTCGCCAATGCGCACGGTGTCACCGTCTTGCATGCCAAGCTCTTTCAGCTTATCCAGCACGCCAAACTCGGCAATCTGCGTCTGGAAGTACTGCAGGCTTTCGTAGTCGTCCAGGTTGCTGCCTTCCAAAATGCGTTCCAGCCAGGGGGCGGTCACCGTATAGCTGCCGTCCTCCTCTTTCTGGGCGGTAAACTCGCGCCCACTGCAGGCCGCCACCGGTTTTACATAATCCGGGGTAAAGGTTTCTACCGGCGGCAATTCACGCAGCTGCTCGTAAATAATGCCGGGCAGCTTGTCGATGCCCTTGCCGGTCGCCGCGCTGACCAGTACCAAACGCAGGCCCTTTTCTTCAATAAACGCGCTGAAATCGGCAATCTGCTCTTCGGTTGCAATGTCGCATTTATTTGCCGCAACAATCTGCGGGCGGGCGGCAAGCGCCGGTGAAAAACGCGCCAGCTCCTCGTTAATCTTTTCAAAGTCCTCTTTGGGGTCACGCCCCTCGCTGCCGGAAACATCCACGACGTGCAGCAGCAGGCGGCAGCGCTCGACATGGCGCAAGAAGTCGTGCCCAAGGCCAATACCGTCCGCCGCACCTTCAATCAGGCCGGGAATATCCGCCGCGACAAAGCTGGCTTCCTCTGCCACGCGCACGACCCCCAGCACCGGGGACAAGGTGGTAAAATGATAGTTTGCAATTTTGGGCTTTGCCGCGCTGATGCACGAGATGATCGTGCTTTTGCCCACGTTGGGGAACCCAATCAGCCCGACATCGGCAATCAGCTTCAACTCCAGCTGCACCAACAGCTCTTCACCCTGCAGGCCCGGCTTTGCAAAGCGCGGGATCTGGCGTGTGGGGGTTGCAAAATGCTGGTTGCCAAGCCCGCCGCGGCCGCCTTTTGCGATAATAACCGGCTTTTCATCCGAAAGATCGGCAATCAGCCCACCGGTTTTGGCGTCTTTGATTAACGTGCCCTGCGGCACCCGAATGACAAGGTTGCTGCCGGCCTTGCCGGAGCTGTTGCTGGCTTTGCCGTTTTCTCCGTCCTGCGCGGCGTATTTGCGCTTATACCGAAAATCCATCAGGGTGGAAAGGTTGGGGTCTGCTACAAAAACCACATCTCCCCCGCGGCCGCCATCGCCGCCGTCCGGCCCGCCGGCAGCCACATATTTTTCTCTATGAAACGATACCGCGCCGTCGCCACCTTTGCCAGCGCGAATACTGATTTTTGCCACGTCTACGAACACAGAACGTCACCTCCACGGTAGTAGTTCGGCAGCCATGCGGGCCGCCATAGTTAAAATGCCTACGAACAGAAAAAAAGGGCAAAAACGCTGCCGCGTTTTGCCCCCTTCTCGCTTTATACGCCTGTTACTGCTTCACGCTGACCTTTTTGCGGTCTTTGCCGAGACGCTCGAAACGAACGACGCCGTCGGTGAGAGCAAACAGTGTGTCGTCGCTGCCCAGACCAACATTCTCACCCGGATGAATGTGGGTACCGCGCTGACGCACGAGAATGTTGCCGGCGAGAACGAACTGGCCGTCGGCGCGTTTTGCGCCCAAACGCTTGGACTCTGAATCACGGCCGTTTTTAGTAGAGCCGCCGCCTTTTTTATGTGCCATACTGATTACACCTCCCGATTAACCAACAATTTCTGTAATGGTAACTTTAGTGAAGGGCTGACGATGGCCAATTTTGCGCATGCTGCCCTTCTTTGCACGGTAGCGCAGGATATACAGCTTTTTGCCTTTGCCCTGCTTTTCAACGTTGCCTTTGACGCTTGCACCCTCAACAACCGGTGTGCCAAACTTGACGGCGCCATCTTCGCCTACTGCGAGAACCTGGTCAAACGTGACCTCGTTGCCTGCCTCTGCCGGCAACTTCTCGACGTAGATGACATCGCCCTTTTGAACGCGGTACTGTTTACCGCCGGTAACGATCACTGCGTACATTCGGATAACCTCTTTTTTCAAGTCTCGCTGCATCAGGCGGGCCCGTAAAACTTACAAGCCACTTCAAAAGCCCTTCACATGCGGCTTTAATACTATACCATAGCCGTGCAGCGCATGTCAAGTAAAACCGCCTCATAGCAGGCAAATAGCACCGAAAGCCGTATTATTCGGCAATGCCGTTCTGCCTTTTTGCCGCGCGCACGGTGTTCACCATCAGCATGGCACGGGTCATCAGCCCAACACCGCCCGGCACCGGGGTGATATAGCCGCTTTTTTCGGCCAATGCCGCCTCGTTTACATCGCCGGTCAGCTTGCCGTCTTCGCCGCGGTTGATGCCCACGTCAATCACCAGCGCACCGTCTTTTACCATGTCCGCCGTGACAAAGTGGCGGCGGCCAATGGCGGCGACCAAAATATCGGCACTCGCGGCGATGGCCGCAAGGTCTTTTGTTTTGGAATGGCAGATGGTCACCGTGGCGTTTTCGCGCAACAGCAGCAACGCCATGGGCTTGCCCACAATATTGCTGCGGCCCAGCACCACCGCATGCTTGCCCGCAAGTGGCACACCGGTGGCGTGCAGCAGTTCAATGCAACCTGCCGGGGTGCAGGGCAAAAAGCAGTCTTCGCCAATCACCATGCGCCCCACGTTGACCGGGGTAAACCCGTCCACGTCCTTTGCGGAGTCGATGGCGTCAATGACCTTTTTTTCGCTAATCTGTGCGGGCAGCGGCAGCTGTACCAACAAGCCGCTGACGGCGGGGTCTGCGTTGCGCTGCGCAATTTGCAGCAATAGCTCCTCTTCGGTCGTCGTGTCGGGCAGGTGCAGCACTTCGCTTTCAATGCCGCATTGTTCGCAGTCGCGCGCCTTGCCGCCCACATAGGCCTTGCTTGCAGAGTCGTCCCCCACCAGAATGACGGTCAGCTTTGGCACAATGCCCTTTTGCCGCAGCTGTTCCACCTCTGCCGCGGTGTCTTGCTTGACCTTGGCCGCAAGCGCTTTGCCGTCAATTCTCTGCATGGGGTTCTTCCTCCTTCGCATCCTGTTGCACCTGCTGCGCAGCTTCGCCCGCCACAGGCTGCTCTTCTTCCTCTGCCGGCTGCGGTGCCGCTTCTGCCGGTGCCGTTTCTGCCGTCGCTGCCTCTTGTACTGTTGCCGCTTCACCTGCGGGCACTGCTACCCAGCCCAGTGCCGGGGTTTTGCGGTAAATGACCCAGCGCAGGTACAGCCAGGTAATCAGCGCCGCCAGCGCGGAGATGACCGCCAGCAGCTGGCTCATGCGCAGGCTGCCGGTGACATACAGGCTGTCGGTGCGCAGGCCTTCAATCCATGCGCGGCCGGTGCCATACCAAAACACATACAGCAGCACAATTTCGCCGTTAAAATGCCGGTGTTTTAGATAAAGGGCAAGGCCGATAAAGCCAATCAAGCACCAAAGCGACTCGTATAAAAACGTGGGGTGTACCGGCATCTGCGGGTCGACCTGCACCCCCTGCGCAGCGAGGGTTTGCTGCACCGAGGTCAAATAGGCGGTCGTCTGCGGGCTGATCATGCCCCAGGGCATTGTGGTGTTGGTGCCAAAGGCCTCCTGGTTGACAAAGTTGCCCCAGCGGCCCAGACATTGACCGATTAAAAAGCCGATAGCCGTGATATCAAACATGGGTAAAATAGGTACCTTGCGCCATTTGCTTGCAAGCCCGCCAAAGATAAACGCACCCAGCACGCCGCCGTAAATGGCAAGCCCGCCGTCGCGGATATCCAGCATTTGCGCAAACGACGTGTACTTAAACGGCGCAAAGATGACGTAGTAAGCGCGCGCACAAATAACGGCCATCACCGCGCCGATAAAAATGACGTCGATCATGCGGTCCACATTGATGCCAAGGCGCGGCGCCATGCGAAATGCGTACAGCATGGCCAGCAGCATGCCGGTGCCAATTAAAATGCCATACCAGTAAATCGCAAAATCGCCGATGGAAAACGCCACACGGTTGATTGTAAACGACAACCCCAGGCCAGGGAACTGAACAAGATTTGTCATTGTCTGGAACGCCTCATTTCCTGTTGTTTCTTATTGTGTAAAGCGGGCGGCTATTCGTCCTCTTCTTCCGCCATGCCGTCACCGGCATCGCCGCCGGGCCGCAGCACCACCATGGCGCTAGTTTCCGGTTGCAGCAGCGTGTTCAATGCCTGCTGCACCTGCGCGCAGGTCAGCGAAGCCAGTGTTTCCACTTCAAAGAACAGCTCTTCACCGCGCAGCTGGCCGGATGAGAGAGAGCCCGCCACATCGTCGGCACTTTCAAATTCGCTGACAGCTTCGCCGTACAGCAGGTTGCGGCAAATTTCAAAGTCCTCTTCGCCAATTCCCTCTTTTTTCAGGCGCTCAATCTCTGCCAGCAGTGCAAGGCGCACCGCATCGGGGTCGCGCGTTTCGCCTGAAAAAATAATACTGGCATATCCCTCGCCGCTGAATACCTCGCCCGAAAAGCCACTGTTCACAAGGCCTTCGTCGTACAATTTGCGGTACAGCGGTGTGGTATCCCCCACAATCAGCTCGCAAAGCAGGTCGGTAATAACCTCCATCGTGGCGCGTTGCTCGCGCGGCCAGGGCTGCTCTTTAAACGCGACCCCCAGCACCGGGCGCGCAATCGACATCGTGCGCTCGTCAAACGGCTTTACGATTTCGCGCGGCTCCTGCTGCTGTATTTTTTGTGCGGTTTTGCCGCTTTGGGGCAGCGGGGTACGGCCCAGCGCCTCTACCACCTGCTCGCGGGTGATGTTGCCCGCCACCGCAAGCACCATGCGCTGCGGGGTATAAAAGGCATCCGTGCAGGCATACAGCATCTGCGGGGTGATCTGCGCGATTGACTCAACCGAGCCCGCAATGTCCTCTTTAATGGGGCAGTTGTGATACAGGCAAGAAAATGCCGAAAACAGCAGCTGCCACTCGGGCGAATCTTCGTACATGCGAATTTCCTGCCCAATAATGCCCTGCTCTTTGGCAATGGTCTGTTCGGTAAAATACGGGCTTGCCACCAGCCCCAGCAGCACGTCCAGCGATTCGTCTATCTGGTCGGTCGCGCTGAACACATAGCAGGTGCGGTCAAACCCCGTGTAGGCATTGGCACTCGCGCCGGTTTTTGCGTACTGGTCAAACGCGTCGCCGTCTTCGCTTTCAAACATTTTGTGTTCCAAAAAATGCGCAACACCGGCGGGCAGGCTGATGGTCTCGCCGTCCAGTGTAAAGCTTTGGTCCACCGAGCCAAAATCCACCGCCAGTGACGCCTGCACCGTGCGGTAGCCCGGCATCGGGGCAATCAGCACCGTCAGGCCGTTTTCCATCGTCAGCTTTTCATATTTAAAGTCCACGCGGCTGCTGCGCACCGTTTCAGACCGCAACACCTTATTGTTATTGCTCAACGCCCGCGCCCCCTTTTGCCAACAAATAGCTGACCGACAGCGTAAACAGCGACAGCACCTGTTGAATTTGCTCTGCCGTAGTTTCGTTGATTGTCCGCTCGGCCTGCTGCGGCGTTTCAAAACTACCGCGCAAAATTTCGCGGAACGCCCAAAACTCTATCGACGCAAGGCTGTCGTTCACCGCGCGCAGCGCACCCAGCAGTGCAAGGCGGGTCTCGTCCAGCTCTTGCTGGGTAATTGGCCCATTTACCATGGCAGCAAGCTCGTTTAACACCGCCTGCCGCACCTTGGGCCCATTTTGCGGTTCAATGCCGCTGTCCACGCTCATGGCCGAGGTGAGGTAAGAGAACGAGCTGGCGCAATAATAGCAAAGGCTTTGCTTTTCGCGCACATTGCGGAACAGCCGCGAAGTGGGCAGCCCGCCAAACAGGGCCGCCGCGCTGCGCATGACGCCCAGCTCGTCTTTTGTCAGCACCCGCCCCGCGGTGAACATCAGGCACAGCTTGCCCTGCACGGCATCCACCGGCTCGGCAAAGGTCTGCACCGGCACGGCGGGCATTGCCACAGGAGGCAGCACCGTGGTGGGGGTGCGTTGCAATTTGGCCAGCTTTTCGCGCAGCATCTCTTCTACCCTGCCGGCGTCCGCACCCAGCACCATCACTTCAATGCTTGCGCTCGCAACCATCTCTACATAGGCTTGTGTCAGCGCCCGCGGCGTAACGTCGTCAATGTCCTCTAAATAGCCGCTGCGCTCAATACCGGCAGGCGAATCGCCAAAGAATTTTCTGCGTGCCTGCTTAATGCAATAGCCCCGCTTGTTGTTGATTTCGCCCTCCAGCAACTCGCGCAGTTTTTCTTTTTCTACCGCAACGGCATGGGGGTCAAACACCCCGCCGACAAAATACGGCTCAAACGCCGCGCCAAACAGCACTTCGGCATAGGCGGCTGACAGCGGCTCACCGTGCAGCGCATAGGCATCGCGCAACCCGCTGATGCTGATGCTGATGACGCGGTTGCCCCCCTGCATCGAGCTGTCGGCCGACAGGTTGGCCCCATACAGGGCCGCCAGCTTGCGTGAAAGCGCCGTCATGTCCGGGCAGCCCGCATACCCGCGCTCTAACAGCTGGGGCAGCAGTGCAAAGGCGGTGGCTGTCTGCCGCTGTGACGGCAGAATAAAGTAAATGCTGATGCGGCTGGTTTTGAATTGCTCGGCGTCCAGCACGGTCAGTGCCGCGGCGCCGTCAAGTTCTTTTCGCTGCATAAAATTCTCCCTGTTCTTCAATCTGCCCAAAGCGCCCCCGCTTACAGGCGCGCTGTTTTCAGGGCGTGTGTTTTATTATAGACGATTTTTGCGGCCCATACAATTTTATTTTACCGCATGAATGTGTAAAATTAAGCTTCGCCCAAATATTCTTCAAGGCAAAGGCCGCTGTCATTGATTTTTTGCGCATTTTCTACCCCGACATAGCGGAAATGCCAGGGCTCCCAGATGATGCCGGTAATATCCTCTTTGTCTTTGGGGTAACGCAGGATAAAACCGTATTCCACCGCGTGCGCCGCAAGCCATTTTGCCTCCGGCGTGTCGCCAAACCCGTCGTCCAGCGTCTGGTAATTGACTGCGACAATATCCGCCGCAAGCCCGCTGGAATGCTCGCTGCAGGCATGCGGGGTGCGAATGGTTGACGTTTTGTCGTAAGCTTCCTGCTCGGTCATGCCCTGCGCAATATACTGCTGTTTCATTTGTTCAAACAGTTGGTCCTGCCGCGCAATGCTGCGGTAGGCAGAGCAGACCATCAGTTGCAGGCCACTCGCATTGCCGTCATCCAGCATTTTTTCAAGCTGGTCGATGGCCCGCGCGTCAAACTGCAGCCCATTGGGCAATGTGCCCAGCTCCACCGTAAAATCATCCGGCAGCGGATGGGTGTGATTGACAAGGCGCAACATCCATGCATTCTCCCCTTCTGTTTCGGCCACAGGTACTGCCGTTGCCTGCGGGGCTGCGGTTTGTGCCGGCGGCGTTTGGGTGGGCACCACAGTCGCAACCGGTGTTTGGGTGGGTGCCGGGCTTTGTGTCGCCGCCGACTGGCTGACACCGTGCAACGGGTCACGCGTCAGCATTTCGGTAATGCCCCACGCAAACAACGAAAGCGCCCCCAACAGTACCAGCATCCCCAGCAGGCGGTTGCGCATCCGCTGTGCCCGCTGCCGCCGGCGCTGCGCCGCGCGCTGCTGTGGTGACAGCGGCTGCCTGCTGTGGTATGTCTGGCGCTGTGGGTCTTGTGATGGCTGTTTGGGTTGCAATGAAAAGCCTCCTTCTATTCAAACGAGCTTGCCGCAGTGAAGATAACGGCAGGTCAGGCAGTAAAACAAAAAAGCAGGGGCTCTGGTTCCCCTGCTCTGTATTGTATGTCAAAACGCCCCAAAACTCAACCCACAAATGCCTCGTGAATCGCGTTTACCGCCTTATTGGCATCGGCTTTGTCGATCAGCACTGAAATTTTAATTTCGCTGGTCGAGATCATACGGATATTGATATTGCTCTCATACAATGCCTCAAACATGGTAGAGGCCACATTAGAATGGCTTTGCATGCCCGCACCGACGACCGACACCTTGGCCACGTCATCGTCAAACTGCACCCGCTGCCCGCCAAACAACGAAAGGTGCTCGGTCAGCACCTCTACCGCCGCTTTGCGGTCGGTGGTGGGCACGGTAAACGACAAATCCTTTGTGCCATCGCGCCCCACGCTTTGCAAAATCAGGTCTACATTAATTTTGCGCTGCGCCAGCAGACTGAACACCTTAAACGCGATGCCCGGTGTGTCGTGCACCCCCAGCACCGAAATCGACGAGACGTTTTCGTCCTTCGCCACCCCTTTGATCATCATGCCTTCCATCGACGCGACCTCCTTTACGATTGTGCCGGGCACCGGGTTCATGCTTGACAGAACCTCCAGCCGCACATTGTATTTTTTTGCAAGCTCTACCGAGCGGTTGTTCAGCACCTGGGCACCCAGTGTGGCAAGCTCCAGCATTTCATCAAAGCTAATCTGCGACAGCTTTTTTGCTTTGCCCACCACCCTTGGGTCCGCGGTGTACACACCTTCCACATCGGTATAAATCTGGCAAAGGTCGGCTTTCATTGCCGCCGCAATGGCCACCGCGCTGGTGTCACTGCCGCCGCGGCCCAACGTCGTCACATCATCTGCCCGGTTAAGGCCCTGAAACCCGGCCACCACCACGACCTGGTTTTTGCCCACCTCACACTCCAACCGCTCGGTGTCCACCTTGCGAATGCGGGCTTTTTGGTGGTTGCGGTCGGTCAAAAAGCCCGCCTGCCAACCCAGCAGCGAAATGGCTTTGCAGCCAAGCTCTGCCAGTGCCATGCAAAGCAGCGCGCACGAAATCTGTTCCCCCGCGGCCAGCAGCATGTCCATTTCGCGGCCAGACGGGTCGGCGGTGATCTCGCCCGCCTTTTCCATCAGATCATCGGTGGTGTCACCCTGGGCTGAAACCACCACAATCACATCGTTGCCGGCGTTGCGCGTACTTGCTATAATGCGCGCCACATTAAACAGCCGCTCGCGGTTTGCGACCGAGCTGCCGCCAAACTTTTGTACAATCAATGCCATAGATTGCCTCCCACAAACAATAAATCAAACCCGACACAGGCGAGCCCCGTTTAAAACATACTTTCGTTGTGCGCGGTAAGCGTTTGCAGCGAAAACCGGTTTGTCGCTTCATCCTCTTGCAGCGCAAGAATTGCGCGCGGGGCAAAGGCAAGGTTTGCCGCGTCACACACCGCAACAATGGTGGGGCCGGCGCCCCCAATAAATACAGCCCTTGCCCCAAGCTGCGGCGCAAGCTCAAAAATGCGCTTTGCCCCGGGGATCAGCGGCAAACGGTAGGGCTGGTGCAGCTTATCCTGCGCACCAATGGCAAACAGCTCCGGCTTGCCCTCGCAAAACGCCGCTGCCATCAACGCCGCGCGGGACACATTATATACCGCATCCGCACGGGACACGGTATTGGGCAGGGCGGCGCGCGCCTTTTCGGTCAACAGTTCAAAATCCGGCACAAAGGCAAAAAAGTGCAGCGCGTCGCTGACCCGCTTTTTTACCGTATAAACCTTGCCGTTCTCCATCACGCTGGTGACAAACCCGCCCAGCATTGCCGGGGCAACGTTATCGGGGTGGCCTTCCAGCTTTGCGGCAAACGCCACCTGCTCGTTTTCAGTCATGGGCTGGCCCAGCAGCCGGTTTGCCCCCACAATGCCCGCTGCAATACAGGCACTGCTGCTGCCAAGCCCGCGCGCCTGCGGGATGGGGCTGGTTTGCACCAGCGCAAGGCCCGGCAGGCTGCGCCCACATTCGTCATACACCGCTTTTACGGTTTCGTAGATTAAATTCTGTTCACCCTGCACCGGCACAGTGCCATCGGTCGTGCGCACTGTAATGCTGTCCCACTCCTGCATTTCTACCGTGTTGAACAGCGAGAGCGCAATGCCCATCGTGTCAAACCCACTGCCCAGGTTGGCAATGGACGCCGGTGCTTTTACCGTTACTTTGTTTTCCATTTTTATACTTCCAGCATCTTCAGGCAAAGCGCCACATGGATGCCGTCCTTCTCCAGCTTTTCTTTGCGTTTTTTCATTTCTTTTTCGGTCATGGGGGTCGTCAGCACCGCAGTCTGATTGTGCTTTTGCAGTGTCAGCACCACCCCGTCCAAATCTTCACGCAGGGTTTCGGTGTCCTCGTTGTTGACCCGCACATAATACGTGTATTGGTTGCGGTTCACAATTTGTTCTTTCAGCGCCGGGGTGGGCTGCCAAAACAGCGAATCGTGTACCGCGGGGCCAGCTTTTGCGGCGTCTACAATGTCCGCAATTACGGCGCTTGCCGTAGCCAGTTTCCCCGCGCCCTTGCCGTAAAACAGCACGTCACCCAGCAAATCACCGCGAATCATCACCGCGTTATACACATCGGCCACATCCGCCATCATGCTTTCTGCCGGCAGCACCATGGCTTCTACCCCGCACGAAAAACCAGTCTTTTCGTCCTTTTTTGCATAGGCAATCAGCTTGACGGCCAGCTTCATTTTTTTAGTAAAGTAAATATCGTCAATCGTGATACCGCGGATACCGCTGGTGGGGATATTTTCGGGATGCACCTCGCTGCCAAAAATCATGGATGCCAGAATGGCAATTTTGCGGCAGGCGTCAATACCGTCCACATCAGCCGAAGGGTCGATTGTCTCGGCATAGCCAAGGCCCTGTGCGACCTTGAGCGCTTCTTCGAAGCTCATGCCCTCCTGCTCCATTTTGGTCAGCATAAAGTTGGTGGTGCCGTTAACAATGCCAAATACCTCGCTGATGGTATTAGCGGTAAGGCACTGGTGAATGGGGGTGATGACCGGCGTACCGCCGCCCACCGAGGCTTCAAACAAAAAGCAGACCCCTTTGCGCACAGCAAGCGCCAGCAGCTCGGCCCCATGGGTTGCAACCAGCTCTTTGTTGGAGGTACACACGTTTTTGCCCGCTTCCAGCGCTGCTTTGACATAAAAATAGGCGGGCTTCGTGCCGCCGATGGTCTCGACAACTGTGCTGACTTCGTCATCTTTTAAAATCGGTTCGATTTGGTTGACAAACAGTGCGGCATCCGGCCGGGCTGAAAAATCGCGGATGTCCAGAATGTACTTCACTTCGACCGGCTGCCCCGCCCTGCGGGCAATATTGGCCGCATTGTTTTTGAGCACCTCATAAACACCGCTGCCCACCGTGCCAAACCCCAAAATTGCTACGTTAATCAAAAAACCACCCTTTTCTCTTGGTTGCTAAAAGTACGGCTTTGCACCGCGGCGCAACCATACGCCGTGATGCAAAGCCCTTCGCATTCACATTTCTTTTACCGTGCGCCGTACGCTGACCACCGTGCGCTGGTTTTGAATTGACAGCAACACATCATCAATCGGCATCGGCATCGAATCGGTGCGCAGCGTCACCGATACCACTGCCGTGCCATTTTCAGGCGCAGATTGATTGATGGTGACAATGCTGGCGCCGGAAGCCGAAAGCTCGCTGAGCAGCGCCTGCAGTGCGCCGGTTTCATCCAGCAGTACCGCTTTGACCGTGACAATCGACTTTGCGTTTTCAAAATCAAAAACACTGTCTTTGTACTTGTAAAACGCACTGCGGGAGAGATCGACCATTTTTGCCGCTGCCGAAACATTTTTTGCCGCACCGCTTGCCAAAAGTTCTTTGGCGCGCAGCACTTTTGAAAATACCTCGGGCAAAATTGCCTGGTCGACGATCAGATATTTCTTCTCCACTTCCTGTCCGCCTTTCAACAACATTTGTATATTCAAGTGATACTATAACACTTTTGCCCTTTTGGGGCAAGCCGTTTTTTCACATTTTCCCTGTTGCACAAAACAAATTGCCGCATTCGGTCAGCTAAGGATATTTTGACGGAACAGGTTGTAGCCAGTACAAAAACATAACCGCCCAAAGCTGTGCCTTGAGCGGTCTTGTTTTGTTATTATTGTTTTTTATGGGTGTACAGTGCAAGTATCCGGCAGATGATCTTTTTTGTAATAGCCGGTCGCCTTTGAGGGGCAGTTGGCTGTTGCCAGCATGCCGCTCTCGGTGCAATACTCTGCGGTAACAACCCCGTCGGACGTCGGGAAGGCTTTTGCCTCCAAGCCATCCTGCACGCGGTTCATGACTTCTTTCCACGCCAGTGTGGGCGGGTGCAGGCCGTAGTTTTTCCACGGTAGCGTAACAGGCTGGTCATAGCCCATCCATGTTGCCGTCACATAATACGGGGTCAGGCCAATAAACCAGTGGTCGACGTCATCTGAAGTCGTGCCGGTCTTGCCGATTGACTCCATGTTGCCGGCCGTCGGGCCGCCAATTGCGTGGGCAGTACCCACAGTAATGACGTTGCGCAGAAGGCGGTTCATAATATAGGCAGTATCCTCGCTGATGGCACGGGTCGTGGGCAGCAGCGTATTGTCCAGCAAAACTTCGCCGGTCTGGATATTTTCTACCGTTGTGTAAGAGTGCAGCGGCGATACGGTGCCGCCGTCGCCAAACATCATGTAGGCATGCGCCATCTCTGCCGGCGAAACACCGTGGGTCATAGAGCCCAGTACCAGCGGGCCAAGTTCAATATCGCTTCTGCCATCCTCATTTTCTACCAGTGTAGTGATGCCCAGCGTGTTGGTCATAAAGTCGAACATCGTGTCCGGCCCCACCAGGTTGCCCACCCGCACCGCGACGGTGTTGATGGAATTTGCAAGTGCGTCTACGACCAGCATCCCGGTATCTGTATAAGTTTTACTGTAGTTGTTCGGCCAGTCACGCAGCTTCCCTTCGTCCATAATCTGTTTAAAAGGGCTGTCTAAGAAGCTGTCTGAATAAGTGATGTAATTGTACTCGATACCCAGCGAGTAGGCTCCAATCGGCTTCATGGTAGAACCGGTCTGACGGCGTGAATCGACTGCGCGGTTCAGCCCGCGGTTCGTCGTCTTTTGGCCAAGGCCGCCCACAACGCCTTTGACTGCGCCGCTGTAATCCAGCACAATCATCGCGCCCTGCACGTTTTCTTTTTTCGTTTCGCCTGTCGCGACGTCGGTATAATCGGTTTCTCTGTCCGGGAACAGGTTGCCGGGCTCTTGCGTCAGCACATCTTCTATCGCCGACTGCACTTTGGTATCAACCGTGGAATAAATTGCAAGGCCGCCGTTGTACAGCAGGGTGCTGGCCTCAGTGCGGTCTGCACAGACGCCCTGCGACACCAAATCATTAAGGACTTCGTCAATGACAGTATCCGTAAAGTAACTATAGGTGCCCACCTGTGCCGTGTTTTGCTTATCGCTGTCCGCCACAAGGTTCAGCGGCTCTGCCACTGCGGCATCATGGTCCGCCTGGCTGATATACCCCTGGTCCAGCATCATGCCAAGGATCATGTTGCGGCGGGTGATATTGTCATCCGGGTTCGTACGCGGGTTGTACAGGGTGGGGTTATTGGTGATTGCCGCCACCGTGGCGCACTGTGCAAGTGTCAGCTGGCTGACATCTTTGTCGTAAAGGTTATAAGCGCAGGCCTGCACGCCGCAGGTGTTGCCCATAAAGCCTACCGTGTTTAGGTACGCCTCTAAAATGGTATCTTTCGAATACCGGCCGTTCAGCGAGATGGCGCGGAAAATTTCACGCACCTTGCGCAACGGGTCGACATCATCGTCACCGGTGATGTTTTTGATCAGCTGCTGGGTAATGGTCGATGCGCCCTGCTCGGTGTCATACAGCTTGATCTTGCCGCCGGTGGCCCGGCTGAGCACAAGGTTCAGTGCAGCAGAGACGGACCGCTTGTAGTTGACGCCGTCGTTGGTCAAAAACGTTTTGTCCTCTACCGCAATAAAAGCATTTTTCAGGTTGTCGGGTATTTTGTTGCCATCCACCCAAATACGGTCGGCGTTATCGACCAGCCGCTGATACGGCTCGTACTCACCGGTATCGGAATTGATGGCGTAAATCGTGGATGAATAGCTGAGCTTCAGGTTTTCAAGGCTGAGCAGCGAGCTGTCATTCGCCGTTACCTTAACCACATAAAGGCTCATCATTACCGCCAGCACCGAAGCCGCCATAATGCCAATGCTGGCAATGACCACGACTGCCCGGCCAATGTTGGCCCAGACTTTTCGCGCACCACCCTTTTTTTTGGTACCCGGCGCTTTTGCTGCGTCGGCGCGGCCTTGCGGCTTTGCTGACGCCGGCTTTTTGTGCGGCGCCGGGCTTCGGTTTTGTTCGTTCAAGAAGGTGCCTCCCCTCAATATTGCGTATCTATTGTCACGGCATAGTGCCGGTTGACAGAAAAAGAATCCATACTTTTTATAGTATAACACAAAGGCTTTTGGTTTTTCTACTGGCCCGCGGTTACAAAATAAAGTACGGCCATCAATTTTCCGGCATGCGCGGTAGCCCGTTTGCGATTATAAACATTCTCACAAATAAAAGCAAGGCGGGCACGCCGTAAAACAGCCTTTTCACACGTTTATTACAGGCGGGTTTGGTTTACAAGCTTCTTTTATCTGTGCTATAATTACGGCACTGGTGCGCCGCGGCGTGCCAAGTTTGAACCGACGGGAAAGGAGGCGCCGCTTTGAGTTTATTTGACTACCCTGTTGACGGTGCCATGCTCTTGCAAAAGAAGCGTTCGCTGCGGCGCGAACTACTGAAAACCCCAAATTTGACCCCTAAAAAGGTGGCCATTTTAAGCGGCAGCACGATTGGTGAAATTAAAAACATTCTTGAGCTGTTTTTGCTACATTACGGCATTGAGCCGGAGTTTTATGTAGGCAGCTACGGGTTGTTTTATGAAAACCTGGTTTTTGACGACGGCAGCCTTGCCGCCTTTAAACCGGATATTTTATATGTACATACCAGCCGTAAAAATTTAAAAAATATGCCCACCACCGCCGACAGCGCCAAAACTGCCGGTGAAAAGCTAAACGCCGAATGGGCACGCTTTGAAGCGGCCTTTAACGCCGCAAAGCGGTTTGGCTGCCCGGTGATCATCAACAGCTTCGACGCCCCCACTCACCGCGTAATGGGCAACCGGGACGCGGTAGACGCCCGCGGCGGGGTATATTTTATAAACGAGATGAATGCCCGCCTTACTACATATGTGAGCGAAAACGAGGGCTTTTATTTAAACGACCTCGCTTACCTGGCCACACGTTTTGGGCTGGACAACTGGTTTTCAGAGTCGGAATGGTACTTATATAAATACGCGGTGTCGATGCAGTATATCCCCGATCTGTGCCAAAACATTGCCAATATCATCAAAAGTCTGCTGGGCAAAAATAAAAAAGGCCTTGTGCTGGACCTTGACAACACCCTGTGGGGCGGTGTCATTGGCGAAGTGGGGCCAGAGGGCATTGAGCTTTCAACCGAAACCCCGGGCGGCATGGCCTACAACGAATTTCAGGCGTATTTAAAGCAGCTTGAACACCTTGGCATCCTGCTGAACGTCGCAAGCAAAAACGAGCCTGTGGCCGCCGAAAGCGGCTTTACGCGCGCGGACAGCCCACTGAAACGGGATGACTTTTTGTGCTTTAAAGCGAACTGGGAGCCCAAGTCGCAAAGTATTGCCGAAATTGCAAAAGAAATCAATATTCTGCCCGAAAGTCTTGTTTTTGTGGACGACAACCCTGCAGAGCGCGAAATTGTGCGCCAGCAATTGCCGAGCGTCGCCGTGGCCAGCTTTGACGGGCCTGAAAAAATGATTGCCGCCATTGACCGCGCCGGGTATTTTGAAACCACCACCCTGTCGGCAGACGATGCAAAGCGCAACGAAATGTACCGGCAAAACCTTGCCCGTGCCGCCGAGCAGCAGAGCTTTGGCAGCTATGAAGATTATTTGAAAAGCCTTGAAATGCAGGGCGAGTTTGGCCCGTTTACCCCGCCGCACGCCGAGCGCATTACGCAGCTGATCAACAAGACCAACCAGTTCAACCTGACGACCCGCCGTTACACCGGGCCGGAAGTGGAGGCGCTGATTGACGATGCGAGCGCCGTTACGTTGTATGGCCGCCTTGCCGATAAATTTGGCGACAACGGCCTTGTTTCCGCCATGATTGGCCATGTGCACGGCGATGAGTGCGACATTGAGCTTTGGATTATGAGCTGCCGCGTGTTCAAACGCCAGATGGAACACACAATGATGGACGAATTTGTGCGCCGCTGTGCCGCAAAGGGCGTAAAGCGCATTGTTGGCCGCTATTTGCCCACCGCAAAGAACTTGTTGACCAAAGAAATCTATGGTACAATGGGCTTTGAAAAAATCAGCGAAAGTGAAACCGAAAGCGTGTTTGCGCTGCAGGTAGCGCAGTACGCACCACAAAATACCGTGATTACCGTAACTGCAAAGGAATAACAGGAGGGGTTCATTTTGACCGAACAGGAAATTTTCGACAGCGTGCAGGAGATTTTTCGCACCGTATTTGACGACGAGGACATTATATTGACCCGCGAAATGACCAGCGCCGACATTGAGGACTGGGACAGCTTAGAGCAAATCAACCTGCTGGTCGCGATTGAAAAGCGCTTTAACATTAAATTTCAGCTGCAGGACGTCAAAGACCTGCCGGATGTGGGCTCTATGCTGGACCTTGTAAAACGGATGGTCGCCTAAACGTTGGCTGTAAATTGAATCAACCGGCAGCCGTATGCTTGCGGCCGGCTGCAAACGGGGGCCAAACGCGCAGCACTACGCGGGTTTGGCCCCCGTTTATCAAATTATGGAACAGTGAGTGATAGCCCGGTGGAAGTAAAAAACTATACGATGGCCGACATGAAGATTGGCCTGACTGAAAGCTTTACCGTTACAGTGACCGAAGAAAAAATGCAGCAGTTTCGCGCGCTTTCGGGCGATGTCAGTCCCATCCACACAGAGGAAGCCTATGCCGCCGAACGCGGTTACCCCGGCAGGGTTTGTTATGGCATGCTGGTGGCGTCTTTCTTTTCTACCCTGGCCGGTGTGCTGCTGCCCGGCAAGTACTGCCTGTTGCACAGCGTGGAAAGCAAATTTGCAAAGCCGGTGTTTATTGGCGATACGCTTACCGTTACCGGCACGGTGGAAGAGGTCAACGAGGTCTTTTCTGAAATTCGTATTCGCGGCGTGATTACAAACCAGGACGGCAAGCGTGTATGCCGCGGCACGCTGAAAGCAGGGGTCGTAAAATAAACCGCTTTGCCCGGCGGCCTGCCTGCGTTTTGCCGGTGGGCCGCTGTTTTTAAGCCTATTATTACCAAAGAAAGTGGGGGCGATTATGCCTTATACTTACCTTATTACCGGTGCCACCAGCGATGTTGGCGCCGCATTGATCCGGCGCGTTTTTAAACCCGGCGACACCGTAATCGCACAGGGGGCGGGCGACCTTGCCCGGCTGGACGAGCTGGTGCCGCTGTGCGGAGATGCCCTGCACCGTTATAACGTTGATTTGACAAGCGAAACTGCACTGGACGCGTTTTTAGCCGAAGTGCAAACCAGCTTCGGCTGCCCCACCCACATCATACACCTGCCGGCGCTGCGGGTCATCAACACGAAATTTCGCAACTTTGACGAACAGCGTTTCCTTTTGGATTTCAATGTGCAGGTTGTCAGCGCACTGCGCATCTGCAAAGCCTTTTTGCCGGGCATGCTGAAGGCAAAATTCGGCCGGGTGCTGTTTATGCTCACCGATTACATCATTGGGGTTCCGCCGAAAAACACCACCGCTTATATCGTTGCCAAAAACGCACTGCGCGGGCTTGCGCGCAGCCTTGCAACCGAAGCAGCACCCAGCGGGGTCACCGTCAATTGTGTTGCCCCATATATGATGGAGACAAAATTTTTATCCGACACGCCGGACCTTGTAGTGCAGGCTTCCGCCGCCGCAAACCCCATGGGCCGCAATGCCCGCGTCAGTGACGTGGTGCCCGCGATGGCCTTTTTGCTGTCGGACGAAGCCGGCTTTATCAGTGGCGCCGAGCTGCCGGTAACCGGGGGCGCACGCTATTGAGTGACTACACATTTCGCCTTGCCGCCCCGGCAGACAAAGAGGACATTGTCGCCTTTATGAACACCCATTGGGGCAGCCGCCACCCGCTGATTAACCTGCCGGATTATTTTTGCTACTACTACCAAAACGGGCAAAGCAACCCTGCCACCGTCAACTTTGTACTTTGCTTGCAACAGGGGCAAATTGCCGCGGTGTGCGGGTTTATCCCCACCAGCGAAAACGGGCAGGATATCTGGATTTCGATTTGGTGTGCCGACAAAAAAGCCAAGGGCAGCGGGCTGGAGCTGATGGCGCAAATGCTGCCGCTGACCGGCGCCAAACGCATGAGCTGCAATAATATCCGGCCCAATACGATCCCCTTTTATGAGTTTTTGGGGTATACCTGCGCCCGCATGGGGCATTTTTACCGCCTTGCGCCGCGGCCCGTTTACCATGTGGCACAAATTAAAAATGCCACGATTTTACCGGTGAGCGGCAACGGCAGTTTGCGCCGGTTTGCCACATTTGACGAGCTTGCGGCAGCCTTTACGCCGCCTGCGACGGCAAAGCCCTACAAAGACGCATGGTATTTAAAACGGCGTTATTTTGCCTACCCCCGGCAAAGCTATATTGCAATGGGCGGTTTTTTAGACGACCGCTGCACCTTGGTGTTTTTTTTGCGCGATGTGTTGGTGGGTGATACCCATGTACTGCGCCTTGTTGACATTGTGGGCGATTACGACACCCTGCCGCAGTACGGTGTGGCGCTGGACGCGCTGCTGGGCGCCTATGAGGCTGAATACATCGACTGTTATTGCCATGGGCTTTCTGCGCAAAGCATGGCCGGTGCCGGGTTTTCTGAACGCGCTGAAGCCGACGACATTATTATCCCGCATTACCTTGCCCCACCACTGATTGAAAATGTGGAATATTACTTTTTCACCAGTGACGATGACGGGTTCGTGATGTTCCGTGCAGACGGCGACCAGGACCGGCCGAATATCCAGTGCTGACTGTGCCGGTAATTTTAAAATAAGTCAAATACAAATAACAAAAAGGCACCGCCACACAAAAAGCTCGTGCATGGCAATGCCTTTTTTGTTTGTGCGCAACAGTTTACGCAATAATCCACCCCACCCACGCGGGTGGCGACCTGCAATTGCAATCCAGTACGACAAATAGTCGGATTTTCAATCCACGCCACCCGTGCGGGTGGCGACAGCAAAAATGCACCAAGCTTCAATTCAGCCATTGTGCATTTTGTACAATGGCTATATGCAATAAAGCACTGTGCATTTGTTTTGGTACCACTTTTTTGTTTTGCACCCCAATTCAGTTATTTATACGGTGCGCGCCCTCCAGCATATTCGTGTTTACTGTCGCTTCGCACTTTTGGTTGTTTTTATTATAAAGTTACGGGCCTGCAAAATTAATAACCCATATTCGCCCATTTTTCCCTGCGCTTTGTGCCTAAAAACTATGCGCACAATGAAATCAAACCACCCTTTTTTGCATAAACAGCCTGTCGTTTTGACTTTGTACCTTGCAGTGACCCATTAAATCGTGTAGAATAGTTTGACTAAGAGTTTTTACGATGAATGGAGTGAATTTTTTGGAGGAATCAAAGCAGATTCGGATGGGAACTAAACCGATGCTTCCGCTGATTCTGAGTATGGCACTGCCCGCGATGATGTCGATGCTGGTACAAGCTTTGTATAATATTGTAGACAGCTACTTTGTCGCCAAGGTCAGTGAAGATGCGCTAACCGCAGTTTCTCTGGTGTTTCCGGTACAAAACTTATTGATTGCCGTCGCCATTGGCACCGGTGTGGGGTTAAACTCCCTCATCAGCCGGCGGCTTGGTGAAGGACGTTTTGAAGAAGCACGCAGCGCTGCGACGCACGGCCTGCTGCTGGCTGTTGTAAACTGGCTGCTGTTCGCATTAATTGGTCTGTTTTTTTCCCGCATGTTCCTTTCGGCTTTTATTGATAATGCCGCCGTGGTTGAAATGGGCACCCAGTACATGAGCATTGTCTGCATTGCTTCCATAGGGCTTTGCATGGAAGGTGCGATTGAAAAAACCTTGCAGGGCACCGGCAACATGATCTACCCCATGCTTTCGCAGCTAATTGGGGCGGTGACCAACATTATTTTGGACCCTATTTTCATTTTTGGCCTGTTTGGCGTACCCAAAATGGGGGTTGCCGGGGCGGCTATCGCCACCGTGCTGGGGCAGATATTTGCAATGCTGTTTTTGTTCTATGTGCTGGCGCGCAGAGAAAAGGTGCTGAAAATCAGCTTCAAAAATTTTAAGTTTCACGGTGGCATGGTAAAGGAAATCTATGCCGTCGGCTTCCCTTCCATCATTATGCAGTCAATCGGTTCGGTCATGACGATGGGCATGAACGCCATCTTAATTAAATTCACCGAAACCGCAGTGGCCTTTTTTGGGGTGTATTTCAAACTGCAGTCTTTTGTGTTTATGCCGGTATTTGGCCTAAACCAGGGTGTTATGCCGGTAATTGGTTACAACTTTGGCGCCCGCAAACGCAAACGCGTCACCAGTGCGGTAAAAGTGGGCTGCAGCATTGCCGTAATGATTATGGCGGTCGGTATGGTGATATTCTGGGCAATCCCCTCCGAGCTGCTTGGCATTTTTAACGCATCCCCCACGATGCTGCAAATTGGCGTGCCAGCACTGCGCACGATCAGCCTGTGCTTTGTACCCGCCGCGCTCGGCATCATGTTTTCCACTGCGTTTCAGGCGCTTGGGCATGGCTTTAACAGCCTGCTGATCTCTATTTTGCGCCAGATGGTCGTATTGCTGCCCGCAGCCTTTTTGCTGGCAAATATCGGCCTTGATGCCGTCTGGTACAGCTTCCCCCTTGCTGAATGTGCCTCGTTTGCAGCAAGCATTTATCTTTACTGGAAATTGTACCGCGATGTCATTCGCCCCATGCCTGAAAACTGACCCACTTTAAAAAAGATTTATGAAAAAGAGCAAAAGCGGATTCAACTCTGCTTTTGCTCTTTTTATTGCTGCTTTTTACGGTGATGCCCGGCAATTAGAAATACGATAATCATGCCGCAACATGCCCCGGCCGTATCAATGCCCACGTCAAACGCCCTTGCCGAGCGCCCCGCCACAAACGACTGGTGCAGCTCGTCGGTCACCGCATACCCTGCGCTGATTGCAATTGCAAGTGCCGCTTTAAAGGCCATACGGGTGGGCTTTGGGGTGTACAGCAGTGCCGTCACACACAAAATGCCCAAAACCAGATAAACGCTAAAATGCGCCGTCTTGCGCAGGACAAACTGGTAATCTACCCCTTGTGCCGCGGGCGGTATCCCTGTTAATTTCACAATATATTGCTGGGCCATTTCGCTCAATTGGGCCGACTGAGTGCCGTTTTGTGCAGAAAAGCAAAAAATAAATGTCATCCATAGTAAAACTGCCACCCACAAGACCCATTTTATTTTAGTTTTTACAACTTTTTTTGTTAAATTCTGTGACTGTGTTTGCATTTTCGTCTCCTATGAGGTAAAATTTAATTGTTGTCGTCTATTGCCACTGTTTTCGGTAAAATTAACGTTTTGCGACTTTTTTACCAAACGGAGGGGTGTTATACAATTTAGATTTTTGGAGGGGTCTACGTGGGAGAAGTCAAAAAGGAAATTGCAGACAATCTACTTTACTACCGCAGAAAAAAGGGGATTACACAGCGTGAGCTGGCACAGCGTATCGGTGTAAAGCACAATTCGATTTCCGCATGGGAAAAGGGGACCAATGCGATTGATATCGAAGTGCTTTACCGCATCTGCACCGTACTGGATATTTCTGTTTCAGACCTGTATGGCCGTTTTGGCAAATATGCCGACGGGGACTTGAGCTTTCGCGAAAGACAAATTATCACTGCGTACCGCAACCAGCCGGAAATGCAGCTTGCGGTACAGCGCCTTTTGGACATTCAATAAAACGACTTACCTTTGCAAAATGCTCCGGCAAAGCCGGAGCATTTTTTTGATTTCCTATCCATAAGGCGTAACGTGCCCTTTTGGCTTTTACGGTTTTTGCTCTTCAAGGTACTGCGCGCGCATCCACGCAAGGTCGGTTTCGGCAAGGCCAAACTCTGCGGCAAAATACTGCTGCGGGCTGCCGTACCGACGCAAAATTTCGTCATAGGCCGCCTGCAGGTTATGCGGCTGCACCCCTTCGATTGACATCAAAAAGCGGCGCACATGCTCCGGGTGGTCGGGCCGGTAATAATTTGACAGTGTTTTTTGTACCTGCTGTGCAAAATAATTGTTTGTCAGCAGATAGTCCTGCTGAATCACCTGCCATGGCACCCCCAGGGCAAGCAAAATCAGCATGGCGGCCACCCCGGTGCGGTCCTTGCCCGCCGTGCAGTGAAACAGCACCGGCACCTGCCGGGAAGCCAGCTTTTCAAAAAGGTACCGGTATGCCTTGTTGTCAAACGGCATGTTGCGGTAGCGGCCGGTAAACGCCTCGTCGTCCTTTTGCATTTCCTGCGGGGTGAGGTGATACAGGGCAGCCGGGTCGAAGTTAATCTCTTTTGCTTCCAATTCAATAATGGCGGAAATCTCTTTTTGCTCCACCCCCTGAAACACGGGGTCTGGGTGCTGCTGTATTTCAACGTCACTGCGCAAGTCAAGCACCACACGGATGCCCAGCTGTTCAAAGCTTGCACGCTCTTCACCCGAAAGCGCCACCAGGCGCGCACTGCGGTAAAACTGGCCCCATTTCACACTGCGGCCATCCGCCGTGGGGTAGCCCCCAAGCTCGCGAAAGTTCTGCACGCTTTGCAGCCCCAAATCGCGCGGGGCAGTGACAAAATGTCGGCCCTCTTCATCCAGCACATGGAAATAACTGCGCTTACCGGGGTAAAAATCTTGCACTGTGATTGCCTTTGCAAAATCCCCCGCCTGATTGTCGGGCGAAAATCCATTTGCCGACAAGCTGTGGTATACAGTGTAGTTTCCCTGCTGCTCTGCTGAAATTTCGTACTCGTTTTTGCTTCGTATGGTGTTAAACCACGCGGTGTTTCTATCCATTCTAAATTTACTCCTGTTGCTGCGGCTGCGCCGCAATTTTTTATCTTTAATTTTATTATACCATACCCTGCCGCATTGGGGTACACTATTGCGGCAAGCTGTGGTAGACTAATATTATCTGTTTTACCCTGCTTTTCAGGAGAGTGACCTTTTTGGATTTCAGCGATTACACCCATTGCACCCTATGCCCGCGGCATTGCGGGGTAGACCGCACCGCGCAGTGCGGCATTTGCGGGGCCGGTACCGTAATGCATGTCGCCCGCGCAGCGCTGCATTACTGGGAGGAACCCTGCATTAGCGGCGAAGGGCCCGGCGCCCCCGGCAGCGGCACTGTGTTTTTTACAGGCTGCGCGTTGCACTGCTGCTTTTGCCAGAATTATAAGATCAGCGAGCAGCCCACCGGCAAAGCCGTCAGCGAGCAGCAGCTTGCGGACATTTTTTTGCGGTTGCAGGCAGAGGGCGCGGCAAACATCAACCTTGTCACTGCAAGCCACTACCTGCCCGGCGTGCTGCAAGCACTTCAGCTTGCACGGCCCGCTTTAAAAATACCCGTCGCCTATAACTGCGGCGGGTACGAGACTGTTGTCAGTGTTGAGGCACTTGCCGGCAACGTGGACATTTTTATGCCGGACCTTAAATATTACGACAGCGCGCTTTCGGCTAAACTATCCCGCGCGCCGGATTATTTTGCGGTGGCAAGCAGTGCCATTGCCCGTATGGTGCAGCTTGCCGGGCCCCCGGTGTTTGGCCCCGGCGGCCTGTTGCGGCGTGGGGTGATTGTGCGGCATTTGGTGCTGCCCGGCCACCGCAAAGACAGCTTGCAGCTGCTGCAATGGCTGGCAGAAAGCCTGCCAAAGGACAGCTTTATTTTAAGCCTGATGAGCCAGTACACCCCCTACCGCACGCTGCCGTTTCAAGAGCTGAACCGCCGCCTTTCCAGCTTTGAATACGACACGGTGGTGAACACCGCGCTGGATTTGGGCTTTACCCACGCTTATACCCAGCAGCGCACCGCCGCGAAGGAAGAATATACCCCGGATTTTGATTTGACCGGGCTTTGATGCCCCGCACACATTGCCCCGCTACAATTTTGCACAAAGAGGTGACCTTGTTTGGCCAGTACGCTGCTTTCTCTGCTTTACCTTGCTTTGTTTTGCGCCACCGGCTTTTTGCTGGCCGCCTTTGTGCTGCCCGCGCAGGAGGCAGTGGGCCGGCTGGCCGTGGGGCTGGGCAACACTGTCGCACTATTGGCATGGCTGCCGGCACTGCCGGCCTTTTTGCTGGGGTTTCGCCCCGCTGCAGTTGCTGCCGGGGCCGCCGTTTGCCTGTTGCTGGCCCTTTTGCTGTGGCGGGCGGTGCCCCACACCGCATTTTTGCAGGGCAGGCTTGGCCGCGCGTTTTGGCTTTGCATCGCCCCCGCACTGGTGCTGAGCTGTTATTTGCTCATCACCCATACGCTGCGCCCCGCGGCAGACGGCGGGTTGCTGTCCGGCCAGTCCACCTATGGCGATTTGCCCATGCACCTCGCCTTTATTGGCAATATTGCCGAAACGGGTACCTTCCCCCCCGTCTATTCCCTTTTGGCGGGCAATGTGCCGATGTCGTACCCCTTTTTGTCTGAAAGTATTTCCTCTGTTTTTCTGGTGCTGGGCCTGCCGCTGCGCACGGCGGTGTTACTGCCGCAGTTTGTTGCAATGGCAGCCGTGTTTTGCGGTTTTTTTGCGCTGGCAAAACAGGTGCTTGGCCACGGCGGCAAAGCGGCAATGGCATTCTGGCTTTTTTTTATGGGCAGCGGTTTTGGCTTTTTTTATTTTTTAGGCGGCACAAAGGGCAATTTCAGCCATATTTTTACCGCTTTTTATGAAACCCCCACCAATGATGTGCAACAGAACATCGTGTGGGTCAACCCGATACTTGACTTGCTGA
This sequence comes from Bacillota bacterium, assembly GCA_023460035.1. GTDB lineage: Bacteria > Bacillota > Clostridia > Oscillospirales > Ruminococcaceae > Pygmaiobacter. The sequence continues at coordinate 15,196 of JAEWRN010000023.1, read as the reverse complement.
TCCCCCAGCGGGCCACGCTGTTTGGCTGGGCCGTTTTGTTGCCCTGCCTCTACCTGCTTTGCAGGCTTGCGTTTGCCGCGCCCGACAGTGACCACCCGTTGCGGCTGCCAGCACTGCTGGGGGTGCTTGCCGGCGCGCTGCCGCTGGTTCACACCCACTCGTTTCTTGCGCTGTTTGTGGTAAGCGCCGTACTGTGCCTTTCGTTTTTGCCCCAGCTGCTGCGCCGGCCCCGCGCTTTTTTATACAAGTGGGGCCCCTATCTGCTGTGTGCCGGGCTGCTGGCCCTGCCGCAGATCCTCTGTTTTACCCTTGGGCCGTCTGGCGCACAGCATTTTATGCATTTTGCATTCAACTGGGTCAATGCCGGCAAAGACAACTATTTTTGGTTTTACATCAAAAACATCGGCATTGTTTACCTGTTAATCCCCGTAGCCCTTTTTCACGCCAACAGCGACCAGCGGCGCTTGTATGCGGGCGGGCTGGTTTTGCTGCTGCTATGTGAAGTGGTGGTGTTTCAGCCCAATGCCTATGATAACAACAAGCTGCTGTACATTTGGCACCTGCTCAGCTGCCTGCTGGCGGCAAACCTGCTGTGGGACCTTGCCACGCTAACCAATCACCGTAAGCTTGCCACTGCGGCAGTTGGCCTTGCCGTGGCCTTTGCCACCTTTGGTTCGGTATTGAGCACCGGCCGTGAACTGGTGAGTAAGTACGAGCAGTTTAACCACTGGCAAGTGCAGGCCGCCGCCTATTTAAAGGCAAACACCCCTGCCTCTGCCGTAGTTCTTACCAGTGACAACCACAACAATGCCCCCGCCAGCCTTGCGGCGCGCACCATTGTGTGCGGCAGCGGCAGCTACCTGTTTTTTCACGGGCTAGACTACGCTGCACAGTACGAAGCCATGCAGCAGATGTTTGCCAGCCCAAGCAGTGCATTGTTGGCAGAATGGGGTGTCGATTATGCGTGGTTTTCAGCGTACGAGCGCAGCAACTGGCCAGACGCCGAAGCATGGTATGCCGCCCACTACCCGGTGTTCTACCAAAATAACAGCGTGACAATTTACCAAATTACGGCCCCGTAGTGCTGCCACCGGCAGTTTTAACCGCGGCGGCATTTTGCTCGTGCCCGTTTGGCGGGCAACTCCCTGCGCAGGTTGGGGCCTCGGGGCGGTTTTGCATTTGTTTTTAAGCCGACACCATGTTTTTAAAAAGTAACCACGACAACACACAACGCGGTATGGCAAGCCATACCGCGTTGTGTGTATTTATATTACTGTTTATTTGCTTCAATAAACGGCAAAAACGCATCCAGCTGCTCCTGCAAAAATTGCAGGCTTTGCGTCAGCTGCAGCACACCGTCTACCACCTGCTCATTTGCGTTCGGGATGCGCAGGCGGGGCGAATTCATCACCCGTGCGTTGATAAAGGTCAGCAGTGCCACCAAGTGGTCCTGCGCAATACCGGTGCCCATCATGCTGGGTGCAATCCCGCTGATTGCCGTCGGTTTGCCCAGCAGCACCTGTTTTTCGCCTTTACTTGCAGGGCGGGACAGCCAGTCGAGCGTATTTTTTAAAACGCCTGAAAAATAGTGGTTATACTCCGGGGTAAAAAACCACACGCCGTCTGCCTGCTGTACTTTGCTGCGCAGCGCGGCGACGGCGGCAGGTGCGGGGTATTCAATATCCTCATTCATCATGGGTATTTTGCTGATGTCTAAAATTTCAAAATCGGCTTTGCCCGCACAAAGGGCCTGTGCCTGCTGTGCAAGCTGCAAATTCAGCGAGCCTTTGCGCAAAGAGCCGACGATTGCGACAATGCTGGGGTTGCTCATAAGTCGTGTTCCTTTCTCGCGTTTGCCGGGTCACTTTTGGTTTTTGCGGCGCAGAATTGACCCCGCCTGCAATGGTTGCGACACCGGCATCGTAAACGGCATCATGGCGTGCGGGGTGGCGTCAATTAATTCGCCTTGCTCGTTTTTCAGCCATTCTGGTGTAAATAAAAAGGTGTCGCCGCCGGGGCAAAGTGCCTCAATGGTCTGCCCCTGCAGCAGCTTACCGCGCTGGGTACAGGCGGCAACGCCGTCTTGCCAGCCTTCTACCACCGCAACAATCTGCCAGCCGCGCTCGTACCTATCATCGGTGACGTTTTGCACTGCGTATTCCGGGCCAAGGTAGAAACCGGGCGAATAACGGCGGTGGCTGGCCTTTTCCAGCTCTGCCAGCGTTTCTGGCGGGCAGATACTGGTTGCCGCGTCTTGCCCCAGTGCGTCGATGGCACGGCGGTATGCGGCGGTGACACTGGCCACATAATAAAAGCTTTTAGCCCGGCCCTCAATTTTAAAGCTGTCTACCCCCGCCGCGGCAACCTGCCCAAGAAACGGCGCGGCGCAAAGGTCCTCGGCGCTGAGGATATAACTGCCCTCCTCATTTTCGCCAATTTCAAAATACTCGCCGGGGCGCTTTTCTTCCACCAGCGCATATTTCCACCGGCAGGGCTGCGCACAGGCGCCGCGGTTGCCGTCGCGCCCCGTCATGTAGTTCGACAGCAGGCAGCGGCCCGAAACGCTCATGCACATAGCACCGTGTACAAAGGCCTCCAGCTCCAACCCCGGCGGGGTTTTTTCGCGCAGTGCGGCAATTTGCTGCAACGTCATTTCACGCGCCAGCACCACCCGCTTTGCGCCAAGCTCCCACGCGGCACAGGCGGCTGCCCAGTTGGTAATGCCCGCCTGGGTAGACATATGAATTTCTGTTTTGGGCAACTGTTTTTTTACAAGGGCTAACACACCAAGGTCCGCCACGATGACCGCGTCCGGCCCAATGTCAGCCAGCTGCTGCAAATAGGAGGGCAGCTGGTCAATTTCTTCATTGGTCGGCATGGTGTTAATGGTGACATACATGCGTTTGCCTGCGGCATGGCATAGCGCCGCTGCCGTGCGCATCTCGTCCGGTGTAAAGTTTTTGGGCGCACCGCGCATGCCAAAGCTTTCGCCCGCAAGGTACACGGCATCCGCCCCATACAACAGGGCAAAGCGCAGCCGCTCCATGTCGCCCGCCGGGGCAAGCAGCTCTGGTTTTTTTGTGTTATGCTGCATTATACACCGCCGATCGACGCCTTCACCTCGGCATTGACCGACTTCATTTTTTGAATGTTGGCAAGGTGCTCGTCATAGGTTTTTGCGTAGTAGTATTTGCCGTTCGCATCGGTGAGGAAGAAATAATAATCGTTCTCCTCTGGGTACAGTGCGGCGTTGATGGCGTCAATGCCCGGGTTCGACAGCGGGCCCGCCGGCAGGCCGGTGCGCGAATTGGGGTCGTTGTCACCGGTGTAATAGGCGTCTTCCATCCCGTCCGGCACCTGCTGGCCCAATGCGGCGTAATAGGGGCGAATAAAATCAGAAATATAATACCACGTCACGTCACTGCCCATTTTGGGGTACGGGGAGCCCGGCTTTAACCGGTTGTAGAACACGCCCGAAACACCCGGCATATTGGCGGGGTCGCCTGCCTCTTCCTGAATCAGCGAAGCCAGGGTAATCGTCTCGCGCAGCGAAAGGCCAAGCTCCTGCATGCGGGCAGTCATCTCATCGGTAAATTTGTCGTTGAACTGCTGGTACAGCTTTGCCACCATGTTGTGCACCGTGTCGTCCTGGTAGAACTCGTAAGTATCCGGGAACAAATACCCCTCCGCCTTCATAAACGTATCGGGGTCGGTGTCGATTTGCGACCAGAACGGGATGTCTGAAAAATCGCCGTTATTAGCTTCGTCAATAAATTCCTGCGCCGTGCAAAGGCCCGCATCTTCCATTGCATTTGCAAACTGAATCAGAGTGTTGCCCTCCGGGAAGGTAACCCGCACCACGTCCTGCCGTTTGGCCGGGGTTTGCAACTCGGTGATGATCTCGTCATAGCTCATGCCGGGCCGCAGCGAAAAAGTACCGTATTGCAGCGACGGGCCGGTGCCGGTTTGTTTGAGGTACAACCTAAAAAACAGGTCGGAGTTGATGATACCGGCCTCTTTCAGCGCCTGCGCAATTTCGGTGGGCGTTTCGCCCTGCTCTACGACAAACTGCTGGCTTTGCCCGCCCGCACCGGTACCGTCTACCTCCGAGCGGTAATAAAAATACCCGCCGCCCAGCACCAGTACGCCCACAAGCACAAGGGCCGCCAAAATGGCAAGAACTTTTTTCATGGTGAGATAACCTCTCTTTGCGCGCACAGCGCGTTTTATTCGGTACTGCCCGCTGCAACGCAGGCTTTTTTACAAATTAAAAATTCGGGTAGATCGAATGCTTTACCTTTTCAGCGGCCTCTTTACCGCGCAACGCCTCCACCAGTGCAAGGCCAAATTCCAGCGACACACCCGCAGCACGGCCGGTAATCACCTTACCGTCAATTTCTACCGGCGCACCGGTAAAGCTGCCGTGTTCCATATGCTCGTTCATGGTGGGGAACATAGTGGCCTTTTTGTCTTTCAACAGGCCGTTTGCATCCAGCACCCACGGGGCCGCGCAAATGGCGCCCGCATAAGCGCCGGTGCCTTTGACGGTTTCAAGGCTGGCCGAGACCAAATCAGAATTCAACAGGTTGGTCGTGCCCGGCATACCGCCCGGCAGCAACACCATTTCAGCATCCTGCGGCAGCACAAAATCGCGGCCGTCAATATCGGCCTCTACCACCACACCGGCGCTGCTTTTTACCCGCTTGCCCGCAACGCCGACCGTCGCCACCTCTACCCCGGCACGGCGCAGCAAATCCAGCGGAAACATTGCCTCTACAATTTCAAACCCATCAGCCAAAAACTGATATACCATTGCTAAATCTCTCCTTTACCGGCAGCAAACCAAGTCAGTCAGCCATCAGCGACATGTTTGGCTCTTCTGCAATTCTCTCGTTTGCCAGCCATTTCAGCATGCCATACGGGCGCTGTTCGCCTTCGCCCAAAAACAGCTCGCCAAAATGCGGCAGCTCCAGCGTCGCTTCAAAGCAGCCGCTTTTTTGCCGTGCGGCTTCTAATAGTTGTGTTGCGGCAAAATTGCTTTCTGCCGCAAGCTCACGAAACACCATCGTATCCTGCTGCACAAAAAACACGCCGTACCCCTGCTCGGTCTGCACCGTGGTAGCGCCCTCGGTATACAGGCCTTGTACCATGGCGGCATGCGGCTGTGCGGCAAATGCCACATAAGGGCGCGGCAAAAACTGCTCGCGCGCCGCAGCAAGGCGCGGGGCAGTCAACGTGTCAAAATCAGCCCGCACCCAAAGGTTTGGCTTCACCTCTTTGGTGACGATGCGGTGGGTAAACCGGGTTTCATACCCCAGCTTTTCATAAAACGCAAACAGCGACTGGTTTGCCGGCACCAGCACGGTAAATGCAGCGCCGCCGGCAGCCAGCTGCTGCTCCAGCGTTTGCAGCAGCGTGCGCATAATGCCCCTGCCCCGCAGTTCTGCGCGGGTGTTCAGCCCATACAGGTAAAACCCGCGCAGGGCACCCAGCGTAACGGGCACGGCACAAGCCGATGCCACCAGCTGGCCACCCTGCTCTTCAACATAAGTGTGGTCAAACCCTGCAAATTTGTCAAATACAAAATTACTGAACTCAGGCCCGTCCCCAAACGCCTGCTGCCATAAATCATTCAGCACGGGGCGGTCTGCCTGTGTTGCAATGCGCATACAAATTCCCTCTCTCTACTGCCGGGTTATTTTTCGTTTTTTAAGACGATTTGATATTTTGGCGCGAGAAACGCCGGGTTATACGAAAGCTTTGCCTTGCGCAGGCCCTCTTCGCCAAGGTCCTCTTCGCGGTTGATATACAAAAATTCATTGCCAAGCGAACGCGCAAAATCGCGGTTGATGATGGCATAAGCACCATTGACATCGTGCCAAGCTTTTTCTACCTGTGTGTTCAGCGTCGTGGGCGACAGGCGACTGCCATAGCAAAAGGCCACAATTTCGCCGCCGGTGCGGATCAGACCGCCCCGCAATTCCAGCTCAAGGTAATGGTTGAGCACCATTTCAATGGCACGGTGTTCGCGCGCAAGGCCGGGCTCGGTATTGCAGCCGTTTACCTCGCACCATTTGCGGTTAAACGCGCGCACCTCTTCAATGTTGTCCGGGCCAATCGTTTCAAACGTATAGTCCGGGTGTTCTTTGATAAAGCGGCTGACATGGTTGCGCTTTTTTTGAAATTTTTTACCGGGCAGCTCCTGCAAATCGGTTGCAAGATACACATAGTCCTGCATGTCGCGGGTCTGCGTAAATTCAAACTGGCCGGGGAACAGCGCCTCAAGTTTGGGCACTTCTGATTCTGCCACGCCGTAGAACATCGGGTTTTTGCCCGCCATTTGCGCATCTTCGACACAGGCTTCGATTACCGCTTTTAAATCGGTGCCGCCGGTGGGGAACAAAAAGTGATGGTGGGTGCGGCCAATATTGCGGGCAACCACATACCCCTTATACTCGGCAAGCTTGGTCTCGTACACATGGCTCCACATATAAATGTTCCCAAACGTATATTCACAGGTCTCAAAGCCAGAGCGTTCCAGCAGCGGGCGCACCCACTTGCCGTCTTCCGGCGTAATTTCATGAAATTCCATTGTAATAAATCCCTTCTTTGTATCCATTGTGCAGGCCGCTTTACAGCACCTGCTGCACAGCGGCCCAAACCTGCTGTGCAATTTCGCCCACGCCACGCAATGTGGCGCCCTGCATACAGTCAATGCGGTGCCACCCCAGCTTGCGGGCGCAATATTCTGCCGCGGTGTGGCATTGCTCAAGGTAAGCAATGTCCCGCTCGTGGATGTCCTTTTTTTCTTCCTGCCCGCCATAGCGGTCGCTCATCAGCTTGCCGCTGGTTTGCGGCTCCACTGCTAGGTACAGCACACAGTCCGGCTTTGGGACACCGATTTTTTGATATTCAAAGTCAAACAGCCAGTCAAGATACTCATCCCATTGGGCCTGCGGCAGCTTGGCGCACTGGTGCACCGCATTGGATGTAGTGTATCGGTCTGCCACCAAAACCCCGCCCTGGTCGTAAAAAGGGCCCCAGTCGGTCTTATACCCGGCATAGCGGTCCACCGCGTAAAAAGTAGATGCCGCGTAGGGGTTTACGTCCTGCGGGTGGCTGCCAAACTTGCCGGCAAGGTACATTTTAACCAGCGCGCTGGAATCTGACGCATAGTTTGGGAAACTGATCTGGCGGCTTTGTGCCCCCTGCTGCTGCAATGCCTGCTGCAGCAAGGCACTTTGGGTGGCCTTGCCGGAACCATCGATCCCCTCGATTACAAACAACTTACCCATTGCTTTAACCACCAACTTTTTGAATGCTTTTTGCTGCTATGCACGTACCCGTAGCAATGCTGCGGGCCATGGCAAACAGCGCCGGGGCCAGCGGGAAACCCGGGCCGCGGCAGGTTACTGCTTGGGGCCTGCATTACGGGCAGGCCGTATGATCTTAAAGCATACTGTTTTGTTCAATTTTAGCCAGCTTGTTGCCATTACTACAGCTTTTCAAGCGGCGCGTAATTTGCCATTGTTTTTTTAATGCCAACCTTTTCAAACCGGATCTCCACAATCGTATCCCCGGCGATGGGGGTGACCTTTAACACCGTACCGCGGCCAAACACCTTGTGCTGCACAATGTCACCGGCGGCAAACGCCGCCCCGGCGGCTTTTGCTTTTGGGGTGCCGGCAGCCACTGCGGCTGCAACTGGGCGCTGGGGGGCATCATCCCCCGCAAGGGTACTGCGGCTGATAAAGCTGCGGAACGACTGCGCTTCTTTGGTGGTTTTGCGGGCACGTATCTCGCTTGCCGGCGGCCGATGGGTGGCATAACCGAGCGTCGGGCTCTCCTGCACGCTCATTGATTCCTCGCCAATTTCGTCCAAAAAGCGCGACTGCGGGTTGCGGCGCGTCTGCCCAAAAATCATACGGGTATGCGCGCACGAAAGGTACAGCTTTTTCTTGGCACGGGTAATGCCCACATAGCAAAGGCGGCGTTCCTCTTCCAGATCATCCTCTGAATAGCGGCTCATCTCTCCGGGGAACACCCCTTCTTCCATGCCAATCAAAAACACATAATCAAATTCAAGGCCCTTGGCCGAGTGCATCGTCATCATGACCACCTTGTCGTCGTCCTCATCCAGCCCATCCAGGTCTGAAATCAGCGCAACCTCTTCCAGGTAGCCCTCCAACGTCGCTTCTTCGCCTTTTTCGTCCGCATAGGTCTTTACCGAAGAGACCAATTCGCCCAGGTTTTCCAGCCGGGTCTGGCCCTCTTCGCCCTGCGTCTCCAGCATCTGGCGGTAGCCGCTGCGGTCGATCACTGTTGTAACCAGCTCGTCCAGTGTACTTTCTGCCGCGGCACGCACCAGCTCTTCGTAAATTGCGTAAAAGGCGCCAAGGGGTGTCAGTGCACGGGCCAGCGCCGGGTAGTCCTGCGCATTGGCGACGACCTCTAATAAGCCGCAGCCCAGCCCTTCGGCAATCGAGGCAGCAGCGTCCAGAGTTGCCGCGCCAATTTTGCGCGCCGGCTCGTTGATAATACGGCGCAGCCGCAAGTCATCACGCGGGTTTGCAATGACCGACAGATAAGACAGGATATCCTTGACCTCTTTGCGGTCAAAAAAGCGCCTGCCACCCACAATTTTGTAGGGGATACCGGCGCGTGCAAAATACATTTCAACCGGGTTCGACTGCGCGTTCATGCGGTAAAGCACCGCGTGGTCGCGCAAATTCGCCCCCGCCTTGAGGTTTTCCCCAATAATAGAGGCGATATGCGCAGCTTCGTCCTGCTCGTTTTCGGCGCGGTACAGCTGCACCTCGTCGCCGTCGCCGTTGGCTGTCCACAGTGTTTTGCCCTTGCGGCCAACGTTATTTTTAATCACGCGGTTTGCGGCGTCCAAAATACTGGTGGTCGAGCGGTAGTTTTGTTCCAGCCGCACCACCTTGGCACCGGGGAAGCTTTTTTCGAAGCTGAGAATATTTTCAATCGTCGCACCGCGAAACCGGTAGATGCTCTGGTCGTCATCGCCCACCACGCAGATATTGTTGTGCCCGGCGGCAAGCAGGCTGACCAGCTGAAACTGGGCGATGCTGGTATCCTGGTATTCGTCTACCAGCACATAGCGCCAGCGGTTGCGGTAATATTCCAGCACATCTTCGTGGTTTTGCAGCAGGCGCACCGTTTGGTAAATCAGGTCGTCAAAATCCATTGCGCCGGCAGAAGCAAGGCGCTTTGCATAGCCTTCATACGCAGTGGCAACCAGCGCTGCGCGGTGGTCGCTGCCCGCGGCTGCCACTGCCTGTGACGGGCCGACCATTTGGTCTTTCAGGCGGCCAATAGCCGAAAGCGCCGCCTTTTGCGGCAAAAACTTATCATCAATATTATACTGCTTATAGACCTCTTTCATGGCCCGCAGAGAATCGTCGCTGTCATAAATAGTAAAGCTTTTGGGGTACCCCAGCCGCTCGGCATCCCGCCGAAGGATGCGCACACAGGCAGAGTGAAAGGTGCTTGCCGTGATCTCGCCTGCATCCGCAGCGCCCAGCATTGTTTCAAGCCGCGCACGCAGCTCACCCGCCGCCTTGTTGGTAAAGGTAATGGCTAAAATTTGCCACGGGCGCACCGCCCCCACCGCAAGCAGCGGCAGCAGCTCTTTTTTAGGCCGACCGCCGCTTTGCAGCAGGGCCTGTAATTCGTCTATTTCTTTTTGCGTCACGGTGCCAAACACCTTTTCGCTGTCATGCGCTATGCCAAACCGCACCAGATTTGCAATGCGGTTGACCAATACGGTGGTCTTGCCACTGCCGGCACCCGCCAAAATCAACAGCGGGCCATCCACCGTGAAAACCGCGTCCTGCTGCACCGGGTTAAGCCTGCCAAAACTGCGCTCAATCACCTGCCGACGCAGAGAGCAAAACTTTTTTTCCAATTCACTGCCCATCAGACACCGCCTATACTATTTTCATACCATCCACGTATACTATACTGAATTATTATAACACAATTACCCCAAAAGGGAAAGCCCTGCCCCGCGGTTCCCCCGCACCTTGGCCCTGCAAAAAGAGGTAAAAGCAACGTGCCCCGGCACCTTTATTTTTTAAGCGGCGCGCTTTTTACAGTTTTAAAAACTTTATTTTTTTATATTTACCGGTAAATATCTTAAAATATCAAGTATTTTCAATTTTATTACTGCATTTTTTAATCATATCGACTATAATTCCTAAAAAAGGAGATGTCGTCATGGATAAAACCGATCAACTGCTTTTGGCAACCCTAAAGCAAAACAGCCGGGCCAGTGCTTCCGAGCTTTCGCGCCTTGCACACCTCTCTGTGCCGGCTGTCACCGAGCGGCTGCGCAAGTTAGAGCAAAGCGGTGTGATAGAGCAATACAGCATCAAACTAAACCGCGCGGCCACCGGCCACAAGCTGACTGCTTTTGTATTTGTGACATTAGAGCAAACTGCACAGGTACTGCCGTTTCGCAAAAAAATTGTGCAAAACCCGCTTGTTTTAGAATGCCACCACATTGCCGGGCAGGCAGACTATCTGTTAAAAGTCGTGGCTGCCGACACAGAAGAGCTGGAAGATTTTTTAATGAAACAGCTGAAAGTGCTCAGCGGAGTGCGTTCCAGCAATACGATCATCTGCCTTTCCACCTTAAAAGAAGAATTTAATGTGTGAGGCTTTACTGTAAAAAGGGGGTTTTTATGGTTTATTTTAAAGGGCTGCGCTTTGGCTTATTGTTGCAGCTTGCCGTAGGGCCGGTATGTCTGTTTATTTTCAGCAGCGCCACCCGGTACGGTACCCTTGCCGCGTTGGCCGCCGTTTTGGGGGTTGCGCTGGTAGACGCCGCCGAAATGGCGCTGGCCGCCGCAGGGGTTGGCCGTTTGTTGCAGCAAAGTGAAAAGATAAAAAAAGCGGCCGCACTGCTTGGCGCAATTGTACTTGCGGTGTTTGGCCTTTCCATGGTCGCCGGGGCACTGGGCTTTTCTTTGTTACCGGCAGTGCAGCTATTTTCGCCCGGCGGCGACAGCCTGTTTTGGCAGGCCCTGCTGCTAACGGCGGCAAACCCGCTGACTATTGTTTTTTGGGGCGGCGTTTTTACCAGTGAACTGGCCGCACACCAGCTTACCCCGCGCAGTTTAGTCGTTTTTTGTTGCGGCTGTGTATCGGCAACGTTGTTGTTTTTGTCTGCGGTGGCATTGCTGGGCGGTGCAGCAGACACGCTGCTGCCGGCGGTGGTCACTAAGGTGCTAAACGCGGTGGTGGGCGGCGTGCTTGTTGTACTTGGCATCAGCCGCGCACTGCGTGCGGCGCAAACAGGCAAAACCCGTTAAAAAAGCTGTGCACCATAACATTGGCGCACAGCTTTTGCTGCTATTTTTTGGGGCCCTGCCGCCACCAGTTAAAACCGAGGCAGCGCATGGTAAATAAACACGCAGGTCAACAAAATACTGTATAGGCAGCACATGCCGACATAAAGCTTTTTCTTTTTGGGTGATTTCATTTTTGTCGAAAAGAGCACAACCAGAGCACAGGAGATTGCCACCCCTACCACGTCAACAAAGCTGCGCAGCAGATAAACCTGGTTGCCGGGGATGACCTCGTTCAACAGCCCCGCAATGGGAAACCCCAGCAAATTTGCCGCAGGTACAATTAGTACCGGCAATGTCGCCAACGCATAGTCCGCATTGCCACTGCGGATAAAAATAGCGATAATACAAACCGTAACTCCTAAAATAGCCACGCTTTCTGCAATCATGCGCTTTGCCCCCTTTCTTGACAGGCTTTATTTTACCTCAAAATAAATTTTTCGTAAAGCTTTTCTTGACTAAAGTTATAAAATTGCTATAATAGTAGATGTCGCTCTGGCGACGGCATCTCTTAAAATGCTACTGTGGCTCAGTTGGTAGAGCAGCTGATTCGTAATCAGCAGGTCGCCGGTTGTAGTTAAGGTAAGCATCGCACGTCCCCGTAAATCGTCCCCCAAAAGTACATATGCTACTGTAGCTCAGTTGGTAGAGCAGCTGATTCGTAATCAGCAGGTCGTGTGTTCGAGTCACATCAGTAGCTCCAAGCAAAAACCCCTGTAGTTTCAATAACTACAGGGGTTTTTGCTGTTAATTCGTAATTCAAAAAGTAACAAAATAGATACAGGATTACGAATGCTACAAGAGGCGAAAAAGTCCTTGTATCATTCGTTCAAAGGATGTATAATTTTGTCGTAATCTCATAGGAGGTTTTGCAATGGAATATGTTACGCCAAAAGATAAAGCCGCAGAGTGGGGCATCTCGCCGCGCAGAGTTGAGATACTCTGCGATAACGGTCGTGTATCCGGAGCCTATCGCCTTGGCCGCGTTTGGGCAATTCCAAAGGAAGCTCCCAAACCCGTGGATGGTCGGACTAAATTAGCAAAATTGAATGGAACCAGAGAATAACTGCCCCGATCAAGGCAATTACAGGAGGATTATATGGCAAAAGCAGCTAAAGAAAAAGAGGTATCTCTTGAACAAATAATGTGGAACTGCCGCAACGCACTGCGGGGTTCTGTTGGCGGGAATGAAAAAAACCGTGATACCGTCATGGGTTTGGTGTTCCTGAAATTTGCAGGTGACAAGTTTGAAAAGCGCCGTGCGGAAATCAAAGCGGAATACGGTGATGTCCCTGCATTTCTTGAGAAAGACTCTTTCTACCGCAGCGCCAATGTGTTTTATATAAATGAAACAGCACGCTGGTCGTACATTGTTCAGCACGCCAGCGCAGACGACATTGCAGTTATTATTGATAAAGCAATGGCAGATGTGGAAGACAGAAATCCACCGCTGAAAGGTGCTCTGCCGCAGAACTTCTATTCAACTCTTGGTGTTCGCAAAGAACAGATGAAGGGGCTCATTGACGAAATCAATAAAATAGACGAAAGCCGTTTTCATGAGAAGGATCTCATCGGCCGCGTCTATGAATACTTCCTGCAGGTATTTGCCATTGACTCCGGCACAGGAACAGAAAAAGGCGAATTCTATACACCGGCAAGCATTGTCAGCCTGATTGCGGAACTGATTGAGCCATATTCCGGCGTAGTATATGATATAATCTTGCAGAGTTTGATACAATTTAATTATTCCTTTGACATTCTTCCGCTTGCAGGGTAAGTTGGGGTTATGCAGGGTAAGTATGTAGATACCGGGGCTGCCCGGTTGTTTTTATATATGGAGGTGGTGGCATGGGGTTGTATGATCCGCTGAATCATTATTTATCAGAGTCCGGACAAGAGATTGTCCAGATGCCTTTTTCCGAAATTGAAAAGCTGCTCGGACGAGTCTTGCCGCAGAGCGCTTATACATATAATGCTTGGTGGGCCAACGGAGGCCATTCTCAGGCCAGCGCATGGCTTGATGCCGGTTATAAAGTTTTCAGTGTCGACTTTCCCAGTATGAGTGTAACCTTCATCAAGAACGGCGCGGCCATTCCGAAGAATACGCCAGTACAAAAGCAGCATAAGCCAGCAGCTGAACAGCCCGTTCCGTTTGTGAATACCGGAGCCAAAACAATGGAGGTCTGCGGATATACTTTTACTTTTCTTCAGGACCTGATTCCTGATTGCGATGCCGAGAGAAATGTCATAAAATACTATCCACAGAATGATTATGATAACAAGAAGGGTCTTTCACTTTCCTATCATGGAAAAGGTGCATTCTGTCGCTTCTGCATTACGGCGGATGACTGGCCGGGTGTCTATCTCTGGTTCGTAGATGGGAAAATCATATACATTGGTGAAACTGCTGGCTTACGACAGCGCTTTAATATGGGCTACGGCAACATCTCACCTCGGAACTGTTATGTCGGCGGGCAAAGCACAAATTGCAAAATGAACAAGGTTGTTCTCGGCCATTATGAGCGAGGCAAAACGGTAAGCTTGTATTTTTATCAGACGACGGATTATAAGCGGGTCGAGTTGAAGCTCTTGAATCAAATTTATACGCCATACAATGTGAAGGATAATTGATATAGAACAGACGGAATGGGATAAGCTCTCTCCCGAAGAAAAAAGAATACAGCTATATTTGCGCCAGAAGAAAACGCTACAAGACTTCCTCGAGTGCGGGGCTATTTCGAAGGTGCAGTATGATAAGAGTCTCGGTGACCTGACCGAGAAGATGGGAATGAAGAACTATGCCGATTAATTTTAACGATGCAAAAGAAATAACCCGCAAATTGCAAGAGCAAGTTGGACACCCACAGTAGAGTGGGCGCGGGTTCTTAGGCGGCGTAGACTTTATCCAAGAATGCCTCAAATAGTTCCTCTGGAGTGCGGTAGCCGAGCTTGCGGCGAGGCCGTCCATTCAATTCATCGGCAAAGACAAGGATTTCTTCGAGTGAGAACTTGTCAATAGAGACACCTTTGGGAACATACTGCCGGAACAGACCATTGTGCCGTTCGTTCTGTGGCCGCTCCCAAGAGGAATAGGGGTGTGCGAAGTATACTTCAGTGCCCCATTGCGCAACCTGTGCGAATTCCGCAAACTCAGAGCCGTTGTCTACAGTAATCGTCTTGAAAACCTGATCAAAGCGATCACCGTATTCATCACGGAGAACCTTCATCGCCGCCATAACATCACCGCTGGTTTTGCCCGGGATGCGAATAGCCAGATAGTTCTCGGTCTTCTTCTCAATGAGCGTGAGAAGAACGGATTCTCGCCCGGAACGCAAGCCAATTACGGTGTCGCCCTCCCAGTGTCCTTCTTCCTCACGCTTAGCCACAATTTCCGGCCTCAGCTCAATGCTGTTGCCAAGAATACGCTTGTTTTGGCGGGTCTTCCTCTTGTGCCTCTTTCGTTTCAGAATTTCGGGCATCTCAAAGAGAGTCAGCGTCAAGCGTCCAGCCCACAGTTCGTTGTAGAGGGTTCTGGTACAGACCAACTCACTCTCTTGGAACAACCTGTGAAGCCTTGCGTAGCCTGCACAAGCATCAAGAGACCAGTGATATTCCCGTACCTGCTTCACGACCCAAATTGCAAAAGAGCCGGAGCAATTCAGTTTGTGAGGCTTGTGGCTGCGTGTTCTATTTGCGCTGTAAACGGCGTGACCACGCTTTGCAGAATACCCAGGGGTTCTGCCCTTGTTGCTCTGCCGGGGTGGGGTGCCGCGACGCAGCTCGTTACCAATGGTGGTTGGGGCGCAGCCAATCTCTTTCGCGAT
>JAEWRN010000022.1 GCA_023460035.1 Bacillota bacterium | reverse complement strand
CCATAAGGCAGCACGTATTCCTGGGCGCTGTTGTGCTCGCCCTCTACGCGCACGGTGATGGTGCCGGGCTTTTTGTCGGCGGTGAATTCCAGCTCATCCCCATCTGCCAGGACCACGGAGTTGGCCTCGCTCAGAGGGTAATACTCCGCATTGCGCACGCTGCCGGTGTTGCGCACCACACGCACGTGGGTGGCAATCGACAGGGGTTTGGCCACTTGCATGAGCTGGGCAACGGTTTGTTGTCCACTCAGGAATTCAAAGCGCTTGGCATTGGCCACCAAGCCCTTCACGCTGACACGCTGGGCATGCGGTGGCACAAAGATGACATCACCATCGGCCAGTTGCACCATGGGCATGGTGCCATGCAACAGAAAGTCGTACAGGTTGACAGTGGCCTTGACGGCCTGACCGCGCTTGACCTGCACTTGCAAGTAGCTGCCGCGTTCAGGGTCCACACCACCGGCCATGTCCAGGTAACGCAGTACGCTGTCCATGCTGGTGCCGTTGTACAAGCCGGGGCGGTTGACGTTGCCCCCCACGAACACACGCACCGGCTGGGCCGCAGCCAGGCTGGCGTAGCTGCTGACGTTGTTGCGGAAGGTGCGGCGCACAGCGGCTTGCACCGTGGCTTCTAGTTCGCGGTTGCGCACCCCCAGAACCTGAACGGGGCCAGCATGTGGCAGGAAGATGTTGCCACGGGGGTCCACGGTCAGCGTTTGCTCAAAGGCAAATGCGCCCCACAGGCGCACCTCTATCTGATCGCCAATTGCAATCGCGTAATCGGGGTTGAATTGCGTGGCACCGGGCTGGCTGAAGGCACCGGTGAACAATTGGGCGCCGAACACATCGCTGGCCTGGTTGTTGATCTGGTCCTGTGTCTGCACAGGCAGGCCTGCCAAACTAGGTGAAGCAGGCGCAGTGCGCATGGGCGCCGCAGCCGTGCCACCTGCCTTCTGCGATTGCGCTGGATACAGGCTGCTGCCAGGTGCTGTAAAAGTACCACTGGGGGCAACAGGCGGCAGCACGGCTGCGGGTGTGGGATAAGCGGCGCTGCTGGAACCGGTTGTTGAACTGTTGCTGGTGTTGGAGGAGCCCAGCCCCAGGGCTGTGTTGAGGTCGTATTGCGCCCAGGCCATGGGCTGCAGCACAGCCAGTGCCAACAAAACGACCATGGCGCCAGGGCGCAGAGCGCTGCGGGGCACGGGATGGCTGGTACTGAATGCTTCCAAATGCAGAGCTGCAAGCGTCGGATTTGTCTTCATTTTGCGGTTCTATCAGTGTTAAGTGCCTGCAGGTATTGCACTGCAAGCTATTCAATAAGTAGTCATTGAAACTGGCTGCCTTGCAATCCGGTGATGCTGGCTTTGCAGGCCATCACCCGGCATGCCGGTGGGCGCGCAGTGTCAATCCCTGTGGTCACGCACAATCGCAAGCAACAGGTGCGCCATGCCGGCCAGCAGCATGATGGTGATCACCCAGATGCTGGTGGTGTACAGGCGGCGCGGTTCAGTGGTTTCCTGCGGCAGGTTGGGCTGCTGCAGGACAGAGACTTTCTTCAGCGTACGGGTGGCTTCCAGGCGGCCCTGCTCCAGCGCCGTCAATGCGGTTTTGTACATGTCCAGGTCGAACCTGGACTGCAGTTCCAACTGCGCAAAGGCTTCGGCTGTGCGGTTCAGGGTTTTGCCACCTGGGGCTGCCAGCTTGGCCTGCTCCTGTGCAATCTGCTTTTCAAGAGCGTCGATGCGCTGGTTCAGCAAAACAATGTTCGGGTGGTCTGCCACCAGATAGGCTTGCATGGCGGCACGCTGGGCCTGCAAATCCACCATTTGACCTTGCAGGTTGGCCACGATGGCCGCAATCACCTGGGCCGCAGCCTCGGGCGAGATCATTCCCTTTTTTTCCTGAAACTCCAGCAAGGCCCGGCGCGAGGCCTGCACTTTGCTGTTCAGTGCCTGCACCTGTCCTTCGAGGAAAGTGACCTGGTCCTGGGCGATCGCATGGGCCATGCGGTTCATGAAGCGCTCGCCCTCTTGCACCAACATCTGCGAGATCTGCTGTGCTTTCTCGGGTTCATACGCTTGCGACTTGACGACCAGCACGCCTGCAAACTCGTCATATTCGACCTGGACACGTCGCAGGTAATAGGCATAGAAATCTTCGCGGCTGGCCTCCGTGCCTTGCCACATGCGCGAGAACCAGTCGCCTTGGGACCCGAAGTGTTCGCGCAAGTGCAAGGCGGTGTCCAGTTTTTCGGCCATGTCGGGCGAGCGCAGGTGCTCGCGCAATAAGAGCTGATCGGTGCGGTTGCCCCCGGAACTGCCAGATATCAGAGAACCCAGGTCAATGCTGGCGCCACTGTGTAAGCTGGTGCTTTGGATGATGAGGCGCGCCTCGGACACATAACGGTCGGAGGCGATACCGAGCCAGTAAACGGCGGTGCAGACACACGCCACAGCGGTGAGTGAACGCAAGGGGGAGCGGCGCAGCCATTGCTGGACAGGGCCGCGCAAAGTAGAGGCGATGGTCATGAAGTGGAAACGGAAGTGCTGTCGTGGTAAGCGCGCAAGGCGTCGTCAATCTGGTCAAACCAGTGGGCTTGGCCGCGGTGCAACCACACACCGGCCTGGCAAAAATCTTTGAGCGTCCCCTCACTGTGCGAGACCATGATGACGCTGGCCTTGCCGACCTTGTCTTTGAATGCTTTGGCAGCCTTGGCCTGAAATGACCGGTCACCAGCGGCGGTGATTTCGTCGGAAATATAGACATCAAAATCAAACGCCAGCGACAAACCAAATTGCAGGCGCGATTTCATGCCCGAAGAGTAGGTTTTGATCGGCTCATCAAAGGCGGGACCGATTTCGGCAAACTCCTGCACCTGGGCAAGGATGCGGGGAATATCATCCTCCATCCCATGGATGCGGGCGACAAACTTGGTGTTTTGCCGGCCGGTCATGCTGCCCTGCAGGCCACCGCCAAAACCCATGGGCCAGGACACCTTGCAGTGGCGACGCACTTCACCTTTGGAGGGATAGTCAACGCCGCCAATGATGCGCAACAAGGTGGATTTACCGGCGCCATTGCCCCCCACCAAGCCCACGCTGAGGCCATTCGGAATGCGCAGGTTGACACCTTGGAGCACCCACGGTCCCATGCCGTGGTCGGTGTAATAGCGTTTGTGAATATCGAAGACCTCAATCATTTACTGCATCACCAACCGTTGATTGAAGCGCCTGAACAACGCCAGCCCCAGAAACAGCAGCACCAGCGCGCACTGGTAGGCATACACCAGATCCAGCCCGGCCACAGAGTGATAGAACGGCGCGAAACCCACACGAGAGGCTTCAATGGCGTGCGCGACGGGATTGAGCAACAGCCAGTCCAGATAAGGGGGCTGTACCAAGGACAGGGGGAAGATGACGCCAGAAATCATCATCAGCGGCATCATGATGAAGTTGATGATGCGCTCGGTCTCTGGCACGAGCTTGACCAGGACGCCAAAGATCATGCCCAGCCCCAGGGCGCACAACCATGCCAGGGTAAATGCCTCCAGCACATCCCAGCCACTGGCTGGCCAGGACATCCAGCCCATCATGGCGCCCACAGCAAAAACGGTCGCGCTGATCAGCAGCATGGTGACGCCCTCGACCACGGAGCGCACCAGCACAACATCCGCTGGCCGCACCTGGCGGTAGGCAAAGAGGGAACTATTCGCATCCACGCCGTTCTGTACCTGGGACACGGTGCGCCGAAATGTCATGAAAACCAGCATGCCGCTGGCAATCCACAGGGGGGTTTCAATGCCGCCCACATGGCGCACCCGGATGACGGTGAAAATCAGGATCAACCACAACACGTTGGCCACGGGCTCCAGCACCAGCCAAACCCAGGCGACACGGGAGCCGAACATGCGCACCATGGCCTCGCGCAAAAACAGCGCTTTCCAGACAGAAAGCGCTGATTGAAGTGGCTTGGCTGGAAATATCGATAACGGCATCATGGCTCTCCAGAAAAACACACATGAGGCCATAGCGTGTAACGCAGTGAGGCAATCAGTTGCATGCCGCATTATCGCAATGAAACAAGCAGTTCAGAGTGAATAGCACGCAATCTATGAAGCTGCATGCATATGAATAATTGATTGCAACAAGTATTTTTTTACGCTAACCAGTCTGAGGAGGACATCGCTAGCAAAGACACACATTGACCGCATCAACATTGATTGACAATGGTTACACCTAAATTTCTTCTCTGGCGCTGGTGCCCAGCAGCCTTGTTTTCGTACAGCGTCTAGATGCAATACCTGTGCGAATTGCTCATGTTTGCCACTTTTTTGAATAACCATGCAAAAGCCGCCTACAAAGGCGGCTTTTTAATCTTCGCCATGTGCAGACTGCACTGACTCAACCCGGCTGCGGCCCCAGCTTGGCCAGCACCGCCTTTTCCTTGGCCGTGGATGCGATGGCGAACTGGCGGTAGGCCTTGCTGTCCATATAGATGGGCAGCATTTCAAAGCGCTGCAGCATGGCCTGGTAGCTGTCCATCTCCATCGCCTGCTTGAAGGCATCGTGCAGGCGGGTCTGGATCTCAGCGGGCATGCCCTTGGGGCCGACGAGGCCAAACGGCGAGTACTGCGTGGTGGGCAGGCCCAGCTCGAGCAGCGTGGGCGTGTTGGGCAGTGTGGGCAGGCGCTTTTCGGTCCAGACGTTCAAGGCCACCATGCGCCCCTGGTCCACATACGGGATCACGGCACTGGTGTCGGCACCCACCATGACTTCGCCCGCCATGGTGGCGCGCATCAGCTCGGCCGAACCCTTGTAGGGTACGTGCACCACGTCCAGGCCCAGCTGCTGGGCGATGATGGCCGAGGTGATGTGCGGCGAGGTGTAAGTGCCGGTGTTGCCGATGGTCAGCTTGCCGGGATTGGCCTTGGCCTAGGCCACCACGTCCTGCCAGCTCTTGAGGCCGGACTGCGTGCTGGCGACCATGCAGAAGGCATAGCCGGTCACGTTCAGGATGTAGCTCAGGTCGTCCACCGGGTTCCATTTCAGGCCGGTGGTGAACGGCAGACGCATCACGCTCATGGGCAGCTGGGCGATGGTGTAGCCGTCGGCCGGCGTGGACTGCAGTTGCGACGCAGGCAGTGAGCCCGCTGCACCGGGGCGGTTTTCCACGATGACGGGCTGGCCCAGGATCTTGGAAGCGTTTTCCGCCAGCTGGCGCATGGTCAGGTCGGTGG
>JAEWRN010000021.1 GCA_023460035.1 Bacillota bacterium | reverse complement strand
CTTTGGTACGCATTTGGAAGCCCTGCTTTCCTGATTTCATTTTTGTTAATAAAATCATAGCAGCATTTCCTTTGCTACCAAGGCTTTATTCAGTTTTTATTACCCACACAAACTACCGAAGAGCCTTTTTATTCCATCAATTAAATCTCCAACGCCCTCTACCAGTTCACTCGTGCGCTGGCCTGATAGAACTGCACCCACGTCGGCATCTTGCCTTACCCCGGCAGCATCCAAAACCGCGCCCTGCGCACCGCTTTGCCCTGCTGCCTCTGCAAGGGGTTCGCCTGTCCGCCCTTCATTGAACGCTTGCAGGTAACGAGATGTAAGAAGACTATTTGCAGTTTTACCAGTATCCCCCGTCCTTAGAAACTCTATTAAATTAGCATTTTGCTGTGGGGTTAACCCAAGTTCTTTTAAAAAGTCATTTGGCTGACCTGCTTGCGGCAATAGGGCCGGTAATGTATTTCCAGCATACCCTTGCAACAATGGCAAGTCAAGTTCATTTTCTGTTGCAGCCGGCAAGTTTGTTATATTGTTCGTACCTGCACCTATCAGGTTTGTACTTACCCCATTCGGGTTCGCCTGTGTTGCTGTTCCCGCAGCTAAATTTTCTATCGGCAGTATGTTGGCTTGTTTAAGTCTCACATTTACAGCATTGTCCACTGCATCAAGCCCTTCAAGCACTTTATCAATGTATTCTTGTTGGCCTATATACCTGTTTTGGGCTATTGCCGTACGAAGCTCTTTATTATATTCTTGAACCTCATATAGTGCGGTAATTTTTTCCTCTGGGGTTTGTGCTCCACTTTGAATTGTTTTATAATCTTGCATTACAGTTTGTACTGCATTCTCTAACTTTTGTTTGTTTTCAAATGTCATTTTGGCGGTACTCACTGCACCATTAACCGCACTAAATAACGCTGCCATAGCAATGTTTTGGCGTATTTCATCTGCGGTAGGTCTTTCATCTTCTGGTGTCAGAAAATAATTTACAGCCGAGTCTCCTAATGCAAAAGTTGCCCCGCCAAGTGTTTGCCGCCCAATTTCCCCCAAAGCAGAATTTTGAAGACCATTTGCCTGCAACCAATCTAAGCCCATCCCCTGGGCAACCCCGCCTAGATAGCTACCAGCCATCCCCCCCAAGGTGCTCCGCGCACCCGTTGCTAACGCATCTACCGGGTCTCCTTCATCCAAAAGTGTTTTCACCCCATCCGGCAGGCCCAGTGCTACCCCTGTAGAAACCGCATTTTGAAACAAGGCCGGGGCCTCACTTAAAACGGGGGCCGCCGAGACTGCGCCGGACACCACCCCGCCAAGACCTTTTGTTAGTGCCACTTTGCCCGCCATTTCGCCCAAAGCAAAAGGTACAGGGTTTTGTGTCTGCATATTTTCGCGGTCTTTTTCCAGAGAATTACTTTTGAATATATTTTTTTCAATAGAGCTCATCAGTGGATAAAGAAGAACACCATCTGCCGCACCAGACATAGCTGCGACTACTGGGCTCATTTTTATCTCTAAAGATTCTATTTTTTTTGCCTTTTCCGGATTTAATACATTAGCCATCTGTTGCGCATCAATAGGGTTGTATTGTTTGCTGGTATCACGAAAGCGATCAATAACCTCATATGCAACTCTCTTATCTGCATCTGTCATAATATACCCAGGGTCTAAATATGCGTCAATCAGTTCATCGTCCGTTTTTCTTGCCGGCACCACATTGGGCCGGTCAAGGGTATTAAAGGTCCAGCGGTTAAAATCGATATCATCCCAATTGAAAATATCCACCTTATACCCTCTGGCCAGCTTTGCATATTCCCGGTCGGTCGCATAATAAATGTTGCCGCCGCTGCGGGTATAGGGCTGCCCTACTACCCACACTCCGCTAATCAACTTCAGCCGGTCCCAAAAGCCAAAATTCATCAGCGGGGTCGTCCATCTTGCCTTAATCGCAGCCCCGTCGTCGTTGGCGTGCGAGGTTAGCTTATCCTGCCAAAATGCATGCACCTCGCCGCTCTTCGTGCCAAAATACAAGGTGTTTTCTCTCACCCAAAGGCGGCTCGCCCCAATGTTTTCCCAGTAGTAGCATTCATATTGGTAGTTCGAGTACGGCGTTTTCCCCTCATAGCTCTTTTGGGCAGAATCCAGCAGATACAGCCGGTCTTTGCAGGCCAGCACATAAAACCGTCCCCAGCACACTGCGCAGCAGCCGGAAAGGTCCTCGTTTTCCAGCGCAGCTGAAATAAAAAAGCTGCGTTCCTGTGCATAGCGTTCCCCTGTAATGTCACTGGGGGTCAATGCATAAACGCCACGCCGGGTCAAAAATACCGGCTCAGAGGATAGCGACTCAAACGCATCGGGGCACACCGCACCCTCCCCCTGGATCACATTTGAAATTGGGAACACCGCAAACCCGTCATCGTCCAGCGTGCCCTTGCGCACAAACGCATTCCGCCCGTTTTCCTCCGCGTACTTATGGGTCACTAAAGCATCCGATAATACCGAATACCCCACAATCGGGCTGGATTCCTGCCCCAGCATTCCATACCACGTGTCACCAAAATATGTCGGGTCATTCCATTGCGACCAATAGTCCACATTGGGTTCTTCCTTGCTGCCGGCCATAAATTCCCGGTCCATTGCGCCTTTCACACCATACAAAATCGCATGGCGGCAATGGTTGATCTGGTCCGCATGGCTTGCCTTTACTTCGTAGGTGATGTGCACATTGTCTTCACCCTCTACCGGGCTTTTCCCGGGCGCAATATTAAAGGTGATTTTCCCCAGTACACGGTCCACTGTAAAGTCCGTGCCCTCACTTTTAGCAACCCAGTCGCCGGCAGCATTCAAAATTTCCGCCTTCACCTTTTCCGCCGAAAGGTCGTTATAGCTCAGGTAATACACGGCCTCACTTGCAGTGGCAGCCAGCCCTGCATAGCTGTCGGTGCGTTTGCCGGTCAACAGGTTCGGCGGCAGGTTGCTCGTTGCACCGTACTGCCCGTTGGGGGCTTTCGCCACCGTAATCATTGGCACCGTGGCAATTTCACTCACCGGTCTTACCTTTTCTGCGTCATAGCAGCGGTAGGTCGTGCCGTCCAAAATCCACAGCTTTTCTTTCAGCTGCACCGCCTTACTGCGGGCATCTGCCATCTCACTGCAAATCTCTTTTGCCGCAAACAGTTCTGCGGCAATTTCCCCTTCAGCCGTCAATGTAAACTTTCCCGTTTCCTGTTCTATCTTCACAGGTTCTGCAAGAGTTTCTGTCGGCGTAGCAAGGTCATAGACAATTGTGATATTATTTGATGCTAACCATGTTTTAAAACCCGGTACATCTACCGTTGAAAGTCTTGTTTTTTGTATGATTATATGGAAATAAGAACTTGTTCCAATGGCTGCAGCTTCTACATTAATGTCTCCAAGTACATAACCCGGAAAACAATTACATACCGGAGCCTGATTTTGTATTGGAGCAGGATTTAAGATTAATACAAATCTGGCATAGTCTGTACTTCCCCATGGAAAACCCGGTTTACCCCACGCAGCAATATCCCATGATTCAGACCCATCAAATGTGATTTTTTTCTTTGTACGATATTCTCTTTGCTTGTACTCTCCACTTCTCAGCACATTTGTTTCAATCGTATCTCCATCAAACAGTGCCTGGCTGCTCTCTACCGCATACCCGTGGTACCCTGTCTCATCTTCTAATTTAATCCCACAATATACTTGTGCTGCGACCTCAAACGCCGTCGATTTATACCAAACATCAATTGGGTTACTTACCAAATATGTATTCACTGCGGAAACCGTGTAATCCGTCAATTTTGATTTTCCGATGAAATAATACGTTGTTGTTTCTGTCAAATAGTAGTGCTCAAAATCTCCGGTATATGATGTGTCAAGTTTTAACGCTGATGAAACTGATTCTGCTTCTGATATGCTGGCATCATACTTAATATCCGGGCATAGTGCAGTTGTTACCCCGCATCTTAAAACACTTCCTAAATCCGTGACACTAACAACGGATCCATTTAACACAAAGTGTTTATCAAAATCCCCAACTCCGTGTATTTTTCTGATATTTGTAGGGCTTGGGTCACCTGTTCCGCTTTGTGCCGTTTTTCCATAAACCGTTACATTTTTTACACAGCCCGTCTTGCCATGTGTGGTAATCTGCCGGGCTCGCTCATGCCGAATTACTGCCCCGTCCAGCACCCCGCCTTCCGGCAGTTCATCGGTGCCCAGCAGCATTTCATACAGTTTTGTGCCCGCGTGCACCAGCTCGTGCTCTTTGCCCTCTTTTTGCAAGCTGTATGCCCCATTGACCTGCCCATCCAGCCGCGCCAGCGTGTGCCAGCCGGGCCTTTTTGCGGGGAATCCATCCGCATCCGGGATCATATTCGGCGCGTCAGGCGACCGTCTCAAATCCACGTTCACAACGCTGGAGGTCAAATCCACCCCGCGAAACTTCGACAGCTCCACCGTGTACGTCGCGGGCGAACTCCATTGCCGTCCTCTTGGCATCTGCGGCATTCAGCCTCTCCCCTTTCAATAAAAGTCCTTTATTGCCTCGCTCTTTGCCTGCTGGCTCTCCCAAAGCGCCGTCACATATTTCGCCCTAAAATCATCCATCATCGCATTGTTTTCCGCAGCACGGCAAAAATCAGCGGCAAGCCCATAGGGCAGTGCAATGCGCAGCAGTACCGGGCGGTAGTCAATTTCTTCTTCCATGCTCGCCGCCGTCACCTTGGGGGCCTCTTTTAATTCTTCCAGCCCCTCTTGCCGCCGCAGCGCATTTTCATAGGGCAGGGCTTCGGCCAGCAGCACATTCAACATGCCCGGCACAAACGGCTTTACGTCGTCGCTTTCCTCCGGCGTCTGCACCAACCACCCCGCGGCAAGTGCAAAAAGTTCATTTGCCGTCATTCTTTTCCCTCCACAGCTCCGCCGATATACAGCGGCACCTTTTGTCTCATTTCTTTTTCTATCAAGGTTTCTAATTTTTAAAAAGCAGTCGGCCATTGCCCGTTCTCTTCCTCTCGCCGATTACTTCTTTATTCCTCCCCGGGGCCCAGTTCATTTTTTGCCCCTGCCTATTACCCACCCGGCTCATTTTTTCTTCGGTTAGTCGGCCAGTGTTGCCTGTGCCACCACCGAGGGGTATGCCCCGTCTTTATACTGGTACGCCCGCACAGTCATTCCCGCCTGCACCGCAGGTGCTGTGCCCACCAGCGCCGTCGCCGAATAGCGCGGGTCACTGCCATCTGTGGTGTATTTCACGCTCGCACCCGCTGCCGCCGTAATCGCGCCGCTGGTCGCGTTGATGGTCGGCGCCGCCAGCACTGTCCCTCTTGCGCCGGTCACGTCAACATATACGCCGTCCGCCTTCGCGCCAAACACAAACAGGTCATAATAAAAACGGCCTTCGCACAGGTTGCCGCTGATACCCGGCGGGTCAAGGTGCACCTTGTTGTCCCAAATTTTTACCGGGGCGCTTGCCGCACGTTTGTGCACCAGAATAAAGTTCACCTGTGCGGGCATCAGGTCTTCCGGCACCTCTACCACCGGTGCACCAAAAATATCGCCTACCTGGCCCTGCACCACCGCACGGGGCCCAATCTTGTCCAGGTTTTTAAACTGCTCGGTCTCCACCAGCGCGTTAAACACCTCGGTGCGCACATACCAGGTCCGGCCCTTTACCGGCACACGGTGGTCCAGCAGGTGTTTTCGCGCTGCCGAAAACCGCGCAATCACGTTGGTCTTGTCAATCGCGGCGGTGTTGCCCACAATCTTGCCCGCTTTGTTCGCCAGTGCACTCAGGCAATAGCGGTCATAAGTCGGGATTACCTCTTCGCTCATCTGCACGCCCATAAATTTGCCGGCTTTGTTGATTGCCTGGTCCAGGTTGTTGCCCTTGTCAATCACGCCCGAAAAGCTCTTGTCCTGGCTCATGGTCAGCTCTTCCACCGTGTCGCCCACCTCGGTCGGTGTGCCATAGCGGTTGCCGCCGGCGGTTCGGTCATAGTCGTTCAGCGGCACGGTGCTGATGTCGTGCACCCGCACCGTGCGCGCGCCCACAAACTCGTTGTCGCCTGAAAGGCGGCTTTTAATCATACTGTCCATCGTGAACGCCTGGTCCACCTTCGTCGAAACACGGGTATCCAAATTGATCGTCTGGCTCAAATTTCATTCCTCCTGTTAATCTCGAAATCCGTCTAAAAATCCGGCCACAAATGGGTCGGTCTTCTCTTTACCGCCAAGTCCGGTCGCAGTGCCCGGTGCGGTGCGCCGGTTCTGCGCCGCCGCATCCTGCGCCGCTTTCTGGTTCTTCAGCCGCTCCAGCTCTACCGCGCGGTAGGCCGCCAGCGGGCTTTCCCCCTTCTGGATGCGCTGCAATGCCTCTTTGGGCAACTCTTTCAGGTCCGGGTATTCCTGCAACAGCTCCATAAACGGGGCCAGCCGTTGTTTTTCTCCTGCCTCCTGCTGCTCGCGCTGCAATGTTTCACGTCGCATCTTCGCAAGCTCTCGCGCGGCATTTTCCGGCATCCCTCGCTGCATTTCCCGCTGCACTTGTGCGCGCTCCAACCCTTTTTCCAAATGGTCCAAATACTGTGGCAGCGGCATCCCGCTCGCCGCCGCATACTGGTTCAGCAAGGTCATTTCCCGGCCGCTTTTAAAGCCGTCGCGCTCACTGCGTACCTTATCGTAATCAAGGCCTTTTTGTGCCAACGCTACCACTTGTTGCGCCGACAGCGTTACCTCTTTGCCGTAATATTTCAGCGTCAGCTGCTGTTCTGGTTCTTGTTGTTTTTGCTCTCCCTCCGCTTCGCCCGTCTCCCCCGCCGCAGTGTTCGCTTCTGCCATCGGCAGGTCTGCCTCCGGCTGTGCTTCGTCCGTCAGGTTCTCCCCTTGCGGCGCCTCTTCAGTTTTGGTGGTCTCCTCTACTGTGCCGGGCTGCTCTGCCAAGGTTTCTCTCTCGTCCATCTTTGCTCCCTTCCACACCGGCTACCTGGTCAGCAACTGGCGCAAAACACAATTTTATTTGGGGTCTTTGGCAGCACGCAGTATCTCCTGCCCAATCTCCTGGTCCCGGTTCGCACACTGCCGGTTTGTGCAGATGTACGTCGCCACCACACCCTCAGGCGCATTCTCATTCACCTTTAATACACGCCCCTCTCTTTTACAACACGGGCACTTCATCATGTTGCACCGCCCCCTTTCATCATTGCTTCCATTAGGGCAGGGGGCAGTTGTTGCTGTGCTCCTTGTGCTCCTTGTGCTCCTTGTGCTCCTTGTGCGCCTTGCACACCCTGTGCTACTCCCTGTCCTGCCATCGCTTCCTGCTGCGTCTGGGCAGCCTGCTGTGCCTGCTTTTGCAGTGCCTGTATCAACTGCGTACGGTTCGGGATATACCCGCGCGGCATATTTTCAAGGTAGGTTTCGGCATCCATCAGCCCGCGGCCAAACAGGTTGTCCATTGTCTGCACCTGCATCAGTTCCGACCAATAGGTTGCGGCACCAATCTCCACGTTCAGCTTCAGTCTTTTTTGCGCCAGTTGGGCAAAGTCAAACAGTATCGTCTGCATTTCTTCTTCCGGTTCTGCTGTCATTGCACCCTGCTGTGCGGGCAACCCATTTGCCTGCGTCTGTGCTAAGTCGGTCGTGTCGGGTTTCACCGTCTTCATGCGCACCGGGCGCACCCCGTAATTGACTGTCATCATGTCCAGCCAAATGCGCACCGTTTCTTCCACAAAGCTGTAAAAGTCCTGCTTTTGCAGTTCCAGCGGCATTGCTGTCGCTTTTTGCGTCACAATAATCGCACTGGTATTGTCCGGCCGCACATTCCCCAGTGCCGCATCCGATGCCCCCATCGTGTCGCGTGTCATCTCAATCACGCGGTCGATCAACTGCATCACCTGTGCCGACATATCCGGCGCGCGGTACCCCGCAGCCACGGCGGCGTTGGGGTCCCCTGGCACGCCAATCGCCGCGCCTACCCGGTTATCCCAACCCTGCGGCAACAGGTTGCTGTTGTACACCACTTTGGGGAACGCCATTTTCTTCACATGCTCCATCGCCAGCGCGTACAGCTTGTTCACATAAATCTGGTTCGGTATCAGCCCCGTCAGCGCCGCCTGCCCGTGGTAACGGTTCTTCACCTTCTCCCACGGCAGCATCGTCACCGGGTAAAGGGTGTATCCCGTGTCCCACGGCTTTCGCACAAACCCACCCGCACAAACTTCGCAGCACCACACCGTGCGGCGTGCGCCGCTTTTCTGCTTCCAATACCGGCGCACCACCGTCACCTTGCCGTCTTCCTGTTCATTGCTTCGGCGGTTTTCATCCTCATCCGGCTGCACCTCATCCGGGTCGCACCCATTTTGCTCCGCTTCCCGCTTTACCTGTGTCACCAGCCTGCGGTAGTTCAGCAGCAAATAGGGTTGCTGTTGCAACTCCCGGTTCTGGGGGTTGCCAAAGTGCAGGTTTGTATTTTCAATCATCTCAGTCTGTATCTGCCCCGGTGTCGGCATAAAATCCTGCGCACCGGGCAGGCTGATTGTCTGCGGCCCGTTCTCTTCTTCCGGGTCAAAATAAAAGTGCAGGCAGCCGTCGCCGTCTACTGCCGCATTGCGGATCACCTCACGGCACTTTTTCTTGTACGCGGTGTTTTCCATCACCGCATCCATCTGCTCTGCCACCATATCCAGCATTGGCTTATCCTCTTCGGTCTCGTCAAACGCCTCTAGCGAAACCCCAATGTCATCCGACATAATCGACGAGATAAAAAACTTCACCACCCGCGCCAAAATGTTAAATACCGGCTTGTCCAGGTTCGGGGCATGTACGCCGCGCCACTGTTCGCCAATATAAAAGTCCTCATTTTTTTCCACGGTATTGTATAGGTCAATCGCCTCGTTATAGCTTCTCGCGTTTTCGTACTCGTGCCATACCGCGCCTGCCGTCATTTCACGGTTTTCTTTAGGGCCTGCTTTCTTCTCCTTCGGCTGTTCTTCTGTGTTCACCTGCACACCTCCTCCTGTCCGCTATAGTTCCACAACGCCGCCCATTGCTTTGCAAGCTCCTGCTCTCTCTTTTTCTCCTCTTGCGTCGCGGGCAGCCCCAATGCGGTTTCCAGTGCCGCCACGCGGGCGTTCAGGTCCTTCCATTCTCTGCGCTTGATCAGCATCTCTCTTCTCCTCTCAAAACGATAAAAAGCGTTCCAGCTGGCTCTCATACTCCGCTTTCTCTCTCCGGGTCTCTTTCGGGGCATTTGCCACCAAAAAGCTCTGCTGCGGGCGAATATACTGCGCTATCGCAAGTGCCATCACACAGTCGTCATGTTCCCGCTCCATTGCCTGCGGCCTGCCCCGCTCGTCCCGCACAAATACCAGCATTTCTCGCAGCGTAACGGCATCGCACAAAAGGTCCACATTCTCCCGCACCGCCTGTATCAGCCCGGCAATCGCCACCGGCCGGGTCGTCGCCGTCGTCTTAAACCCATAGCGCCGCTGCAACCGGTGGGTATAGCTATCCTCGGTTTCCCGCATATACTGGTGCGGGTAGCGCAGTCGTTCCACTTCCCGTATCGGGTAGGTCGAAAAATTTGCCTCAATGCCCAGCAGCGCCGTGTTGTAGTAATACCCAAGGCAAACCGCCTGCCGTGCAAATTCATCCTCGCCAAATTGCCGGCGCAATACCGCGACCTGCCGGCCGGTCGTGTTGTCCAGCACCTGGGCAACAAACCAGTCGCTGCCATCCCCTGCGGTGTCCGCACCAATCACATAGGGCACGCCCGGCCGGGGTTCCTCATAAATGTGCGTACCACCGTCGGGGCTTTGCACAAACCCGGTCATTCTAAAGCTGTCGCCATCCCCGCAAAAGGTAAATTCACCGGCGCGCAGCGGTTTCGGCAATCCGGCCAGTCGCCGCACCAGGGCTTCTTTGTCAAACACGCAGTTGCCGGTCGCAATAAACGCTTCCTCCGGGCTTGCGGGGTATTCCTGTTCAAACAGTGTTTCATCCCCGCCGCAGTTATTTTCAATGCACCACCGTCGCCAGCACAGCTGTTCCTGGTCCAGCCCAAAGGTCTCCGCAATGCGCGCCTCTTTTTCGGTCACTTCAAACTCCGCCGGGCAGCACTTTCGGTATTCCGGCTGTTCCCACCAGGCGCAAAACACCGGCACAAACTCACTTTCATTTGCTAATGCCCGGTCCCACATTGCTTTAAATTCATCAAACCCGTTTGCCGTGCTTTCAATAATCACCATCGTGTCACGCCGGTCCGGCACCGCCTGCAATAGCCCTGCCAGCGTCATCTTTTTATCACCCGGCCAAAACGCAAACTCTGAAAGATGCAGGTTTTGAAACGTGTCCGACCGTCCAATGCCCTGCCCGCCCGCCGTCATCACCCGTATCGTGCTTTTCAGCCCTTCCCCTTTTGTGCCGTCAAACACCAGCTCCCGGGCGTTGCTCGTTTTCAGCCGGGGTTTCAGCGGGTCCGGCAGTTCTTCATAAAACAGTTTGGACATCCGAAACAAATTCGCAGCCGATTCCTCTTTGTGTGCCACAATCCCGCTTCTCACGTTCTTTCGGGTCGCCGTCCGCTTAAAAATCATCGCTTCCGCCAAGGTCGAAAACCCCATCTGCCGGGCCTTCAGCACAATGGCACGCATCGGTTTACCTGCGCGGTTTTGTGCCGCCAGCGCATCATACAGCTTTTTCTGCGGGCCATTTAAAATCAGCGGCACCAGCTGTGCGTCCTTATCGCGGATTTTAAGCTCCTTCTCGATATACCGTCGCAGATTGATTCCGCTCAAAACTCTTCCCCCTGCAACTGCTCCAAATAGCTTTCCAGTGTCGCACCCACCTGCAGGCTTTTCGCCTTGTCCGTCGGCTTTTCCCCCACCGTGTCGCGCACTGCCGCAAACGCAGGCCCGTCGCCGCCAATCGCTTTCGCTATCTGGGCCATCGCCATTGCTTCCAGCGCCGTCACCTCACCCGGCGCACGCCCCAGCATCTGCCCCAGCGCGTCGGCCGTCTCCCCCTGTACCGGCTGCTGTAGCAGCTGTTCCAACACTTCACGCAGCATGCCGCGCGGGGTTTCGGCCTGTGCCTTTGCACGGCGCACCGGGGTCTTTTTTTTAGGGGGCGCAACGTGCAGGTCCAATGGCTCCGCTGCCTTTTTTCTCGCCGGCATCTCCTCACCTCCTGCTCCCAGTTTAGGCGCTTTTCCGCTCGCCCAACTGGTGCTTTTTTCAAAACCTGCACATCGTGTCCGCTTTGCTTTCGCTTTGTCGCTTTTGCCAAAAAAAATGCCCTGCACGTCTGCTTTCGCAGCGCACAGGGCACATGTTGTCCTCTTTTTTCTACCGGCTCATCTCTTGACAAACTACTTTCTGTTTTGGGGTAAAATAAAAAAGCGCCCTTAACGGGCGCTTTCGCTTAAGTTGCTCAGATTGCGGAAACATTGACAGCACGAAGCTTGTCGCTGTTCTTCGGGTCCGGCTCAACCTCAAAAGAAACCTTCTGGCCTTCTGCCAGGGTCTTGAAGCCGTCAGCAACAATCGCCGAGAAGTGCACGAACACGTCGCCGCTGCCATCCTCATCAGAAATAAAGCCGAAGCCCTTCTGCTCGTTGAACCATTTTACAGTACCGGTATGCATAGTTTGCCTCCAAAAAAGATTTTCGCTTCTGCCGTACAAAATAAAAATCACGCACGGTGTAAATCATCAGTAGAACAACGACTTACACTGCACGTGACGTCAATTGGTACATTCAGAATACATGCATAGTATAGCACATCATCACGAAAAGTACAACGGGTGGGGGAAATTTTTTCACTCTCTCGTCCATTTTACAAAAACTCTGCACACTTTCTGCCTTTTTGTCCGTCTTTGGCATGCATTTCTGCCGTGGCGTGCTTTTCATTTTACCTTTTATACAGTACAATGGCAATAGAATTCATTTTGCTTTCAGGAGGTGGCATGCGTTGACGGTCGAACAGATGCGTTCCTTTATTATAAAGTTTGTCTATTACACTTTGCTCATCGTACTTGCATACTGTATTTTAAAATTTGTGGTTCCTTTTTTCATGCCCTTTTTACTGGCCTTTCTCATTGCGATGCTGCTCAAATCCTCCACCGATCGCCTTTCTCGGCGCTTCCGGCTGCGCCGCAGTGTCGTCGCCGTGCTGCTGCTCATTTTATTCTACGCACTCGTCATTGCAATGTTTACGCTGCTCGGCGCAAAAATAGGCTCTGCCGCTACCGATGGCTTTAAGGCACTCCCCTCTTTTTATTCCTCCACCATCGAGCCTGCGCTCTATCAGGTACAGTCTTGGCTCGGCGGTTTTATTCAGCGTCTAGACCCCACCCTTCAGTCCATGCTCACCTCTCTCAACCAAAACATTGTCACTTCGCTGGGCAGCGCCGTCAGCAGTATTTCCAGCAGTGCGGTTTCTTCCCTCACCGGTTTTGCCTCCCATGTGCCGTCCTTCTTTGTCAAATCTCTGCTCATGATTATCGCCAGCTTTTTCTTTGTGGTCGATTACTATAAGGTCACCAGCTTTCTTGCAAATCTTCTGCCGCCCAAAGGCAAAGCCATGCTGTTTCGCATCAAACGCAGCGGGGTCGACACCATGCTCAAGTTCGCCCGGGCTTATGCCATTCTGCTCACAATCACCTTTATCGAGCTGTCTATCGGGCTTTCCATCCTTGGCGTGCATGGGGCCGTCCTCATCGCACTGGGCACGGCCCTTGTCGACATTCTTCCTGTTCTCGGCACCGGCACTATTCTCATTCCATGGGCACTTTATCAGCTCTTTTCCGGCAACTTCTTCCTCGGGTTTGGCCTTGCCATTCTCTACGCCATCATCACCGTTGTGCGCCAAATCCTAGAGCCTCGCATCGTCGGCGGCCAAATTGGCCTTTATCCTTTACTCACCCTGGTCTGCATGTTCATCGGGGCACAGCTGTTCGGCTTTTGGGGCATGTTCGCGCTTCCCATCGGCCTCACCATCTATCTGCAGCTCTGGCGTGAAGAGCATCCCACCGCGGCCCCGCAAGCTCCGGCCGGTGCTTCTGCCGGCACCTCTCAAAACAATACGCCACAGCCTTAAACACCCTATTGTACTAGCCCCCGTGCTCTGGCTTTACGCCGCACGGGGTTTTTATTTGCCTTTTAGCTATGTTTCATGCCGGTGGCGCTTCGGGCAAACACGCTCTTTTTATAGTGTCTTCATTCTTGCGGGCCTTGCCACCCCTCCTCTGTCACCTTGCTTTTTCTACTGTTCCCTTTGGGGCCGCACACCGGCACTTCTTTCTTTTGCGGCACATTCTGCAGCCACCTTTGCGCAGGGCTGTGGCAACTGCACGTCGCTTAGTCCTGCACGCAAAAATGTCCGGCACTTTTACCCGTATCACCCCGCAATACGGGGCCCGCACAAAATACTTTGTCAAAGCATTACACTTTCCAGCAAACCTATTAAAAATCCCCCTTCCGCCAGTGGCCTATACCACTCAACGAAAGGGGGTGTCCTTTATCATTTTAAAAGAGGGGTACACACAGGGCAATTTCAGTTAGCCGTTAAACGCCGCCGTTCACCGCATGCATTTCCTCCGGGGTACCCGGCAGGCACCACGGCACAATGTGAAACCGGTCGCGCCCAGCTGCTTTTGCGCGGTACAGGGCGCGGTCTGCCCTCTCATACAACAGGTCATACTGTGCGCCCTCTCCCGCCACCGCGGCACCAATACTCACCGAAAGATGCAGCCCGTCGCCGCTCAATGCGCGGATGCGCCTGCACAGCCGCCCGCAGCGCTCTGCCAAAGACACCATCTCGCGCACACCACGCATATAAATTAAAAATTCATCGCCGCCCGGCCTGCCTATCACATCGCCGGGCCTGAAATTTTCACGCAGCACCTCCGCCACCTGCGTCAGCACCTTATCGCCGCGCATATGCCCGTATCCGTCATTTACCTCTTTAAAAAAGTCAATGTCCATTAAAATCAGGGCACCCTGCTCGTCCCCTGTCAGCTTTTCCACCAGCTGCTCTATCTGCACCCTTGTCGACGCATTGTTCAGCAGGCCGGTCAGGCTGTCGCGCTGTGCCTTTTTCTCCAGCTCTTCCCGCTCTTTCTTCTGCTGGTCAATGTTCGCAATGCGCCCAATGGTGTATACCGGTAATCCCTCTTCATCCAGTTCGGTGCACATTGCAATCTGCAGCCAGCACTGGCGCCCGTCAAAAGGCAGCAAAACCTCATGCACACCATTTTGCTTTCTGCGCAAAACATCTGTAAGCAAATGGGCAAATGGTACCTGTCCGTTGGTGCTTACCTGCGAATACACTTTTCTCTGGTTGGGTTCCCCTTTTCCAGCTGACGGTTCAAACACCACCAATTGGTCCGCAGCATACTCATATTCAAAAAAGTACAGGTTCATCAGCTCATAGATCTGCCAATGTTTTTTTACCTCTACCTGTAGCTGCTTTGCAATTTCGTTGTGTTTGCGCAACAAAAAAAGCAGCACAAACACCACGCCAAGCAACACCAGCGAAGCCACAAACAATGTCATATCTGCTGTTGTGCTCGTTCTCTCGGGGGGCGCTTCACCCGTAATCGTTACCTGCGGCAGCAGCCCCATACAAGATACTCCATTTTCTGTTGGCAGCAAAACCCCGGGCAAACGCTGTAAAAAAGCAAAAAGCAGACGGATACCAAAAGCATGGGTCACTCTCGAATCATCCCTTCTGCATTAAATTCGCAAATCAGCACAATTTTTCACGGTATATTTTCTCCTATTGTACCAAACGGGTCACACTAGTTCAAGGCGCCTCGACAAAATTCTCCTTATTTTCTATGTTTTGTTACTTTCTTATGGTAAAAATAACCATGCATTATTGCAATTCGCTTAAACCCGCATAGAATCAACGTTTTTTCGACACTTTTCTCACTACCTTTTCTATACCACGTCCCTCGCTCTTTTGTCAAATTTGTAACTTTATCATGTTAGTTTTTAATTTGTTTTTCTATTTTGTGACTTTTTTCATAACAAAAGGCCCTTTGCTGTTTTATCAGCAAAGGGCCTTTTGTCGCTTTGGTCATTGCCATGTCAGCAATGTGCTGTCCATGTCGACCTTATTGCTTTGTTTGCTTGGTTTCTAATTACTTCGAAGCCTTGCTGGAAGAAGCTGCGGTCTTCGAAGAAGCCTCGCTGCTTGCAGCTTTGCTGGAAGAAGCGGCAGCCTTGCTGGAAGAAGCGGCAGCCTTGCTGGAGGATGCTGCGGGGGTCGAAACCGACGAAGCAGCCTTGCTGGACGAAGCAGCGGTGCTGGAAGCAGCAGTGCTGCCACAAGCAACCATCGACAGAGCCATAACACATGCCAGAGCAATTACCATAATTTTTTTCATTTTCTCTCACCTCGCCGCATAGCATACGCCCGCATTGTGAAGTATTTGTGACAAATGAATTGCAACATAATTACATATCTGTTTTTCATTTTTATTCTTTGTTATTTAGCTGTTTATTGCTGTTTTCTTCGGTATTTTCGGTTTTTTTCTTTATTTTTCTTATATTTCTCTTGTTTTCTCTTTATTTTATCAAATCTCGTTGTACTGCCCATCACTTATTCATGTAACATTACTATATGTAATATTCGTTGTAATTTTTGAACTTTGTGTATGTTGCACTATTTGCTCTGTCTTTGTGACCTGTTTTCGTCTGTACTGCGGTTTCACAAAAAAATTTCTATTTTTCAAATTTTTTACAGTCTTCGTGCTTTGCTTTCATTTTAAAAATTTTGCTTTTTATTCCGCCTTCTTTTTTGGGTAATGCAATTACTCTTGTCCCTTTTTCTTTGGGCACAGGTACAATTGCTAGTACCCGTTTTTCATTGCATCTCGCATATTTCTGCACCGGGCTTTTGGGGCAGCGTATAAATTTTGTGGCAGCAAAAAAAAGCGGGGAGGCAACGCCTCTCCGCTTTATTATTCTAAGAGCCCCGCTCTGTCGTCTGCGGCCAAGTTAAAACCCGTCTCTCATGACAGGTGGGTGCCCTGCCTGCGGGTTCACGCTCCCTTCTTCCTGCAATGCAGGGAGGTCTGCAATCCTCCGCCGGACAAAAGCTCCCTATTAATTAACTTGTCGGATTATAAAAGGCTGCATCAAATCGCGCAGCGCAGGGTGCCGGTCAATCGACGTGTTAAGAGGGCATGCCCTCTTTGTCGTTCTCTACGTCATACAGTTCCGACAGGCGGCGCGCAAAAATCTCACCGACATTGTAAAACTCTTCGTCATCGTCCACGATGTCAAGGTATTCTTCGCCATTCTCTTCGCCAACCCGCATAATAATCAGGTCGGCATCTTCGGCCAGCGCCGCTTCGGCTTCTTCTTCTGTTTCAATATAAGGTACTACGGCAAGGTAATGTGCCCCCTCGTAGTCCGTTGTGTCAATTACTTCAAATACGTGTTCCGTGCCGGCTTCGTCCTCCAGCGTCAGGATATCGGGCGTATTGTCTTCCATGGTGTTCCGCCTTTCGGGATGTGCAGCGCTACAATTTTTTAGCGCTGCCGCGTCTTTATCTCAATAACAGGATAGACTAAACCTCGTTTTCTGTCAAGTGGCAAGCTGTTCAATTTTTGCCGCTCATTTTCTGCAGCCCCGCAGGGCCATTTTCAGACAAAATTTAACACAGTGTTCACGATTTAAAAATGACCTTATACTATAATTATCTTGATTGTAAACGGTGGCAGTGGCTGGCGGGACGCCATTGCCCCGCCAGCAGGAGGCGGTCTTTTGTTCAAAAAAACAGTTTCATTCTTTGTTGTCTCGTTGTTTGCCGCGGGGCTGATGATCGGCTGCGGCGCCGCTTCGTCCCGTCCCTCCCAGTTCGAAAGCGACGAGCTTCAATTTACATCCCCACAAAACGGTGATACCATCGCCGTTTTCGACACCAATATGGGTACTTTCCGGGCGGTCTTATTCCCCGCTCTTGCCCCGCTTGCGGTCGAAAATTTTGTCACCCTTGCAAAGCAGGGGTATTATAATGGTGTGCTGTTCCACCGTGTTGTCAAGGATTTTGTCATTCAGGGCGGCGACCCCACCGCTACCGGCTCCGGCGGCGAAAGCATCTGGGGCAGCCCGTTTGCAGATGAATTCACCGACAGCCTGCACAACTAT
Source organism: Bacillota bacterium (assembly GCA_023460035.1). GTDB lineage: Bacteria > Bacillota > Clostridia > Oscillospirales > Ruminococcaceae > Pygmaiobacter. The sequence continues at coordinate 358,025 of JAEWRN010000021.1, read as the reverse complement.
ACCGGCGCGCTGTCGATGGCGAATTCCGGCGAAAACACCAATACCAGCCAATTTTTTATCGTCGATGCCTCTGCAGATTCTGTCTCCAACACGCTTGCGGGCCAGATGCAAACCGGCGGCTACCGCCAGGCAGTCATCGATGCTTACCGCGCCGTGGGTGGGGCGCCCTACCTTGATGGCAAACACACTGTGTTTGGCCAAATTTACAGCGGCATGGATGTCGTCGACAAAATTGCCGCAGTTTCCGTCGATGAAAAAACCGATCGTCCCAAAAAAGACGTTGTCATTGAAAGCATTACCATCGACACTTACCAGCAGGACACTTCTTCTTCCAACTAAATGTTGTCCCGCAAAAGCCCCGGGGGTTCCCGGGGCTTTTTTCTGTACAAATATTGCACAGCATGGTAAAATAAGGCGTAGTCTTACCCGGTTTCTACCGGCCGCATTTCAAAAAAGGGGGCGCTGTATCTGAAACGTTTTTTAAAAATTATCACCAGCCGCAGCTTTTTGTTTTCAGTACTCGCGCTCATTCAAATCGGCTTTTTCTTTTTTCTTGTCTGGCAGTTCAGCAATATTGGCCCTTACACCTATGCCATGATGATTATCCTCAGCGTTCTGGTGCTGGTTTTTGTGTTCGAAAAAGATGACCTCAACCCCTCTTATAAGGTCATGTGGATCATCATCACCGTGTTGCTGCCCATCACCGGGGCTGTGATGTACCTTTTGTGGGGCGGGCAAAAGCTGCGCCCCAAAATCGCAAAGCGGTTTTCGCAGATCGAGCGCCAGGCCGATTCCTCCATGATCCCGCAGCCCTTTCTGCTTGAAGTGCTGGACAAGGTGGATTCCACCCTTTCGCGTCAGGCCGAATACCTCTATTCCCGCGCGGCGGCACCGCTGTACAGTGACACCGAGTGCCGTTATTTCAAAAGCGGCGAAGATTTTTTTGAAGCTTTTCTGCCCGAGCTCGAGCAGGCGCAACACTGCATTTTTATGGAGTATTTTATCATCGAGCCCGGCATCATGTGGGACCGCACCCTTGCCGTGTTGCGGCGCAAAGCAGCCGAAGGGGTCGATGTCCGTGTTGTGTGGGACGGCTTTGGCAGCCTGTTCACCCTGCCCGAAGGGTACGAGCAGACTCTGCGCTCCTATGGCATTGAGGCGGGCATTTTCAACCCCATCCGGGTGACGGCACACATCAGCCAATACATTTTTCTCAACCATCGCGACCACCGCAAAATTTGCATCATCGACGGCGAGGTCGGCTTTACCGGCGGGCTCAACTTTGCGGATGAGTACATCAACCGCAAAGAGCGCTTTGGCTACTGGAAAGACACGGCTTTTATGCTGCGCGGGCCGGCGGTCTATTCGCTCACCGCAACCTTTCTTAAAATCTGGAGCTTTGTCGATAATTCCACCCCAAACTACGCTTCCTACCTTCCCACCCGCAACTATGTCACCAACGGGTTCGTGCAACCCTATGCCGACACCCCGCTCGACAACGAAAACGTCTCTGCCTGCGCGTACCTCAACATCATCACCCGTGCACAGCGTTATGTCTATATCACAACCCCGTACCTTGTCATTGATTACGAGCTGCAATCCGCCCTTGCCCTCGCGGCAAAAAGCGGGGTCGATGTGCGCATCATCACCCCCGGTATTCCAGACAAGCCCTATGTCTATGTCCTCACCCGCAGCTACTACCGCCAGCTGTTGCAGGCGGGCGTGCGCATTTTCGAGTACACCCCCGGTTTCTTGCACGCTAAAATGTATGTCAGCGACGATTCGGTCGCCGTCGTGGGCAGCGCCAATATGGATTTTCGCAGTCTCTATCTGCATTTTGAAAATTGCTGTGCCTTTTACGGCGGTACCATCATCAACGATGTGCGCGACGACATTCTGCATTGCTGTGACGTCGGGCGCGAAATCACGCTGGATGAAGTCAATGCGCTGCCTTGGTACCGGCAGCTCTTACAAATTGTATTTCGCTTTTTTGCCCCGTTCATGTAGCGGCCGGCAGTTCTACCTGAAAGGGGATTTTTAGATGAAAACACTTCTTGTCATCGACGGTCAGGGCGGCGGGTTTGGCCGCGCGCTGATCGAGCGCCTGCGGGAGGAAAAGCTGCCCCTGCACATCCATGCCGTCGGCACCAATGCACTTGCCACCGGCAGCATGCTCAAAGCGGGCGCCGACACGGGTGCCACGGGCGAAAACGCCGTCGTGATCGGCTGCCGCCGCACCGACCTCATTGCCGGGCCGCTGGGCATCGTTATGGCCAACAGCATGTTTGGCGAGTTTTCGCCTGCTATGGCTGCTGCCGTCGCTGAAAGCACCGCTTCGCGGGTGCTCATTCCTGTCAACCGCTGTGACACCTACGTCGCGGGCGCAACCGATCTCTCGTTTGGCCAAAGCCTCGCCAAGGCGGTCGAGCTCATCTCTTCGCTCGTGCTGGGCGGCGAGGTCTAGCACGCCCTTGGCACAATATTCTACTGCTGCAAAAAGCCCGGCAGGTACAAACCAACTGTACCTGCCGGGCTCTTTCTTCTTTTTGCCCGCTTTTCGCGCGGTTTTTACGCTCTCACCGCAAATGTTATTCTGCGTCGGCTTTGGCAAGCGCATCAATGTGCTGCCTTGTCAGGCGGTATACCGTCCATTCGTCCATTGCCTTTGCCCCCAGTGACTTGTAAAACCCAATCGACGGGCTGTTCCAGTCAAGGCACCACCATTCAAACCGCCCGCAGCCCTCATTTTGGGCAATGGTCGCCAGTGCTTCAAACAGCGCCTTGCCATACCCCTTTTTGCGGTGTTCCGGCCGGATGAACAAATCCTCCAAATACAGCCCCTCATGCCCCAAAAAGGTCGAAAAATTATAAAAATACAGTGCAAAGCCTACCGGCTGGCCGTCCTCTTCTGCAATCAGCGCGTGGGCCCGGCCACGCACAAACATCGCCTGCCGCAGGTCCTCTTCGGTCGCCTGCACCTCATGCTCCATCTCTTCATACCGCGCCAGTGCGCGGATAAATTCCAGCAGCAACGCGGTGTCGCTCTCCTGCGCCTGCCGTATTGTAAAGTTCGCCATTGTTCTTCCTTTCACCGTTGCCTTATCGTTGCATATCCGCCTTTTGCCCTGCCGCGCGTCAACCGCCCTGCTCTTCTCTCTTCCTTTTATTCTCCCGAAACGCAAGGTACCCCTCTAAAATCACGGTTGCCGCCACAGCATCCAGCACCTGCTTGCGCTTCTTGCCATAGGTGCCGTTCTCTGACAAAATCCCTGCGGCGCTCACGGTACTGCGGCGCTCGTCCCACAGCTCAATGGGCTGGGGCAAAATATTGCCCAGTATCCCCGCCAGCTTGCGGGTCTTGGCCGCGCGCGGGCCCTCGGTGCCGTCCATATTCAGCGGCAGCCCAATCACCAGCATCTCTGCCTCGTACTCTTTCACGGCATACACAATTTTTTCCGCTACCTTGGCCATTGCCTTCTCTTCAATAATGCCAATAGGGGACGCCAAAAACTCGGTGCGGTCACAAAGCGCAAGCCCGGTGCGGGCATCGCCATAATCCACTGCCATAATCTTCATGGGGGCAGCCTCCTCTGTTTTCATGCTCATTTACCGGTACCCCGGCACAGGGCTGCTCAGGCGGTCGCCCGGCGCTCAAATGGCTTTGTTTTTTATTATACCATGCAAACCGGCGCAAAAAAAGCCCCGTTGGCCGCAACTGCTTGCAGTCCGCCGGGGCCGTTCTTACAGCAGCGTCGGGATGCGCTGCTTCAAATCCAAAATTTTCTGTTCAATCAGCTTTGCAGTCGCGGCAAACACCTCGTCGCTCTGGCCGGTCGGGTCGTCAAGGCCCCAGTCCTCACGGTAACGGCAGGGCAAAAACGGACATTCCACATTACAGCCCATCGTCACCACAATGTCAACGGGCGGTATTTCTTCCAATTTTTTCGAATATTGGGTTTTTTCCATATCAATGCCATATAGCTCTTTCATCGTGCGCACGGCATCCTGGTTAATCTGCGGCTTCGTGTGTGTCCCAGCAGAATAGCTTTCAAAGGCATCGGCGGCAAATTGCTTGCCAAGGGCCTCCGCCATCTGGCTGCGGCACGAATTGTGCACGCAAATAAACGCTACTTTTGGCAGCAGCATGTGCAACTCCCTTTCTCCGGCTCATCCTGTGGCCGGCGTCGTTCCATCAACACCGTGTTGCGCCAGGCACCATACTGGTCCTTTGCAATGCGCTCTCGGTACCCCACCATGCGAAACCCGCATTTTTCGTGCAGCCGAATACTCGCTTCATTGTCCTGCATAATGCCGGACTGCAGCGTCCACAGCCCTTCATCTTCGGCCTCTTTCCAAATTGTTTTTAGCAACAGGGTGCCCACGCCCTGCCCGCGCGCGGCAGCCGCAATGTAAACACTCACTTCGGCCACACCGCCGTAGACACAACGGCCGGACACCGGCGAAAGCGCGGCCCAGCCAATCACCTCATCGCCACGCTGGGCCACCAGCCGGCAGCCAGCCAAATGGGCCTTATCCCACTGCGCATATTCCGGGCAGCGCGTCTCAAAGGTCGCCTTGTTGGTCGCAATACCCTCGGCATAAATTCTCGTCACCGCGTTCCAGTCGTCCGCCCGCATGTCTCTCACGCTGATTTCCATTTTACGCACCCTGCCTTGCTTTTTTCAGCAACTCCAGTGCCTCACCCTTGCTCAGCACCCTGCCGCTGCTCACCACTTTGCCGTCAATCATCAGTGCCGGGGTCGTCATCACACCCGCCGCCGCAATCTCGGTAAAGTCGGTCACATGCCCCACCGCTTCATTCAGCCCAAGCTCAGCCATGGCCTGCCGCACAGCGGCTTCCAGCTGGTTGCATTTTGCGCAGCCGCCACCCAGCACCAAAATTGCGGCGTTCTGTTCTTCGCTGTCCGCCTTGCTCTCGCAGGCCCCGCCGCAGTCACAAGGTGCAGCCGCCTCTACTTTTTTCTTTCCAAACAATCCCATTGCTTACTCCTCCTTATATAAATAAAAAGCTGATTGCATTAAATAAGTACCCCACCAGTATAATACCAACCGTGCAAATTGCAATAAACAAGCCCAGCAGTTTGGGTTTCACCGCTTTGCGCAGCATCACCAGCGAGGGCAGGCTCAGCGTTGTCACCGCCATCATAAAGCTCAACACGGTGCCCAGCTGGGCCCCCTTATACAGCAGCGCCTCCGCCACCGGTATCGTGCCAAAAATGTCCGCATACATCGGCACACCAATCAGTGTGGCAAGTACCACGCCAAACGGGTTGTGGCTGCCCAGCACCATCTCTACCCACGCTTCGGGGATCCAGTTGTGGATCACCGCGCCGATACCGACGCCCACTAAGATATACAAGAACACCTTTTTCAGCGTCTCTTTTACCTGCTCTGCCGCATAATGCGCGCGGTCGCGCTGGGTCAGCGCCGGGGCGTCAATGTCCACCTTCCCCGCTCTGCGGATAAACTCTTCCACCTGGTCTTCCATTTTCAGCTTTTCAATCAGCGTGCCGCCCGCTACGGCGACCACCAACCCCAGCAGCACATACACCACCGCGACCTTCGCGCCAAAAATGCTCATCAGCAGCACCAGGCTGCCAAGGTCCACCATTGGCGAGGAGATCAAAAACGAAAAGGTCACGCCCAGCGGCAACCCCGCACTGGTAAAGCCCATAAACAGCGGGATCGACGAGCACGAGCAAAACGGTGTCACCGTGCCCAGCAGTGCCGCCATGCAGTTTGCACCCAGCCCGTGAAACCGCGACATAATCTTCTTGCTGCGCTCGGGCGGGAAATAGCTCTGGATATACGAAATCAAAAAAATCAGGCAGCACAGCAAAATCGTAATTTTCAGCACATCATAAAAAAAGAACTGCACACTGCCGCCCAGCCGTGTCTGGGTATCCAGCCCCACACGGTCAACTAACGCCCCAATTGCTGCGTTCAGCCACTTCATGCCCAAAACCTGGTCCTGAATGAAACTCCAAATCACCTGCATTCACACTCCCCGTTGCTCTTGTCACACGACAGCCCGCCAATAAACGCCTGAAACGCCGCCAACGTTTCGCAGTTCAGCGAGTAATGCGACCATTTGCCCTCGCGGCGCACTTCCACCAGCCCGCATTCGCACAGTGTTTTCATATGGTGCGACAGCGTCGGCTGGGTAATTTCAAAACGTTCCAGCAAATTGCAGGCACATTTCTCCCCCTCCGACAGCATTTTTACAATCTGCAGCCGGTTCGAATCCCCCAGTGCCTTACAAATCAGCGCAACATCAATCGAATTCATAGCGCCCTCCTTATATAGACGTTTGTCTATTTGATGTTATACCACTCACATTGATGTTTGTCAATGTGTATTTTTGAAATTCTGTTTCTATTTGTTGGTTTCTCGCCCTTTTTGCGGTGCTCTACAAGGGGTGGCCGGTCTCCCTTTATAAAAAAAAGGGCAGGCAAATGCCTGTCCTTTTTATCACTCTTATTCTGTTTGCACCTATGCCACACCGCCGCAAAGCGGGCCGCACATCCTGTCTTATTCCACCGGCTTCATCGTCGGGAACAGCAGCACATCGCGAATCGACGCCGAATCAGTCAGCAGCATCACCAGCCGGTCCACGCCAAAACCAAGGCCGCCCGTCGGGGCAAGGCCATATTCCAGCGCGGTGATGTAGTCATAGTCCACCTCGGCACCACTGTCGGGCTCCTCCGCGTGCTTTGCCGCAACCTGCTTTTCAAAACGGCCCTTCTGGTCAATCGGGTCATTCAGCTCGCTAAACGCGTTGCCGTATTCGCACCCGTCAATGAAATACTCAAACCGCTGGGTAAATGCCGGGTTTTCGGGGATGCGCTTTGCCAGCGGGCTGTTCTCCACCGGGTAGTCGTAAATAAAGGTCGGCTGCACCAGCTTTTCTTCCACAAACGCGTCAAAAAACTCAATCAGCACCGTGCCTTTGCTCGCCTGTGCGGGCACCTCCACATGGTGCTCCTTTGCAGCGGCGCGCGCCGCTTCGTCGTCGGCCCAGTCGGCATAATCCACACCGGCATACTTCTTCACGGCCTCTACCATCGTCAGCCGCTCCCAGTGCCCCATGTCAATCTCTTTGCCCTGGTAGGTAATCTGCGTGCCGCCGCACACCTTTTGTGCCAGCAGGATATACAGCTCTTCCACCAGGTCCATCATGCCCTTGTAATCGGTAAACGCCTGGTACAGCTCCACGGTGGTAAACTCGGGGTTGTGCTTCGGGTCCATGCCCTCATTGCGGAAGATGCGCCCTACCTCGTACACGCGGTCAATGCCGCCCACAATCAGCCGCTTTAAATACAGCTCGGTTTCAATGCGCAGGTACATGTCCATATCCAGCGTGTTGTGGTGGGTCACAAACGGCCTTGCAGAGGCGCCGATCTCCAGTGGCAGCAAAATGGGGGTATCCACCTCCAAAAAGCTCTTGCTGTCCAAATAGTTGCGGATTTCGCGCAAAATCTGGCTGCGCTTGAAAAAGGTGTCCTTCACTTCCGGGTTGACAATCAAATCCACATACCGCTGGCGGTACCGGGCCTCACGGTCTTTCAGGCCGTGAAACTTCTCCGGCAGCGGCCGCAGGGATTTTGCCAGCAGCGTAATCTCGTGCACCTTAATCGAAATTTCGCCCATTTTGGTGCGAAACACTTCACCGTTCAGGCCCACAATGTCGCCAATGTCATACTTTTTATATGCGGCATACGGCTCGTCGCCCACTACATCGCGCCGCAGATAAATCTGAATATCCCCGCTCGCGTCCCGCAGCTCGGCAAAGCTGGCCTTGCCCATCACCCGCTTGCTCATCAGGCGGCCCGCCACCGATACCGTGGGGCCGTGCTCGCCCTCCGGCACTTCGGTGAAATTCGCGCGAATTTCCGCCGCTTTGTCGGTCACCGGGTATTTTGTCTGCACAAACGGGTCGCTGCCGGCTTCACGCAGGCCAGTCAATTTGTCTCTGCGTATCTGCAATAATTCGCTGTATGCCTCTTCGGTCAGCTCTTCCTGCTGCTCGTTTGCCTTTGCGTGCGGGTCTGCGTGCTGCCCGTTTGCCGGCGCCCCTCTGTGTTCGTTTTCCTGCATCCTTTGCCTCCTGTTATTTCTGCGGGTTCCTCTGCTCCTCAATAAAATCAAAAAAAGGGCGGCCACCGCCGCCCCGTCGCACTGTTTGTATCAGGCGGTCTTACCGTGCGGTCGAGATTTCCAGCACCTCGTAACGAATCACCGCACCGCTGGGCACCGTGATCTCAGCCAAATCGCCCACACGTTTGCCCAAAAGCCCTTTACCAACCGCACTCTCGTCCGAGATTTTGCCCTCGGCCGGGTCGGCTTCGGTCGAGCCGACGATGCAGTATTCATCCTCATCGCCGTCTTCGTCCCGCACCTTCACCTTGCTGCCCACCATCACCTGGTCGTTGGTCAGCTCGCTGTGGTCCAATATCCGTACATTTTTCAGGGTCTTCTCCAGGAAGATAATGCGGCTTTCCACCAGGCCCTGCTCATTTTTTGCCTCATCATATTCACTGTTTTCGGACAGATCTCCAAAGCCTCGCGCAATTTTGATCTTCTCGGCAACTTCCCGCCGTTTTACGGTTTTCAGCTGCTCAAGCTCATCCTCCAACGCTTTCAGGCCCTCCGGTGTGATAACCAGCTCTTTGTTGTTCAAATTCTGTCGTCCTTTCTCACGCGGCGGGGTTTTGCCCGCTGCTCGCAATAGTATGCGAAAGACCGGTAATCGGCACAACATGCCCCTCCCCGGCTTAAACAGTAAGTTGTATTATAGTATAGTTATCCCTCCCTGTCAAGTGTGCCAATCCTTTCCATGGTTTCTGAAGCGCCTGTCATTGGCCTTTTGGCATAAAGCAGCAGGTTTTGCCACCCTGCCCGGCCGCGCACCGGCACTTTTTTCTCTTATTTACAAGGCCGCAGGGCCCTCTTTAATCAGAGGGCCCTGCGGCTGCAAGAGAGGGAAAGGGGGAAGATAAAATCAGGTTACTCGTCTTCCGACGTGCGGTCCATAAACGCTTTCGCGTCCTCAATGACCTTGCCTTCCAATTGGGCAGGCAACTGTTCATATCTTGCAAAATCAAATGTAAAGGTACCCTGTCCGCGGGTCAGGCTGCGCACAAACGTCGTAAAGTCATGCATTTCACTCATCGGCACTTCTGCCTCAATGCGCTGCATTCCGTTGCCGCTGCCGCTCATGCCCAGCACCCTGCCACGGCGCTTGTTCACTTCGCCCATCACATCGCCGGTATTGGCGTCCGGCACGGTCGCCCGCAGCACACCAATCGGCTCCAGCAGCACGGGCCCTGCCTCTGGCAATGCCGCCCGGTATGCAATCTTTGCCGCCATTCTAAACGACTGCTCGTTCGAATCCACCGGGTGGTACGAGCCGTCTACTAGCGTCGCTTTCAGCCCCACCAGCGGGTAACCCGCCAGCACACCGTGGGCAACGGCCTCCTGCAGGCCCTTTTCCACCGCGGGGAAATAGTTTTTCGGCACGGCGCCGCCAAACACCTTTTCTTCAAATACCAGCCCTTCGCTGTCGGTGGGCTCAAACTCAATCCACACATCGCCAAACTGCCCGTGCCCGCCGGATTGCTTTTTGTGCCGGCCCTGCTTTTTTACCTTTTTGCGCAGGCTTTCGCGGTAGGCAATCCGGGGCTCTGCCAGCTCCACTTCCACACCAAATTTTGATTTCAGCTTGCTGGCCACCACATCGAGGTGCTGTTCGCCCAGCCCTGAAATCACCTGCTGCACCGTCTCGGTGTTCACCTGGTAATTCAGTGTGCAGTCCTCTTCCATCAGGCGCGAAAGCGCGCCGGAAATTTTGCCCTCGTCACCCTTTTGCTTCAGCTTCAGCGCCATCGCATAGGTTGGGTGGGGGAAGGTCGGCGGTGTCATTTTAAACACCTTGCCCGGCGCACACAGCGTGTCGCCGGTTTTCGCGCCCGACATCTTGGCCACCGCGCCAATATCTCCGGCAGAAATGCTGTCGGTGTCGGTCTGCTTTTTGCCGCGCACAAACAGCAGCTTGCCCAGCTTTTCACTCTCTGCCGTGCGGGCGTTCACCAGCGGGGAATCTGCCTTCAACACGCCGGAAAGCACCTTCACATAGCTCAGCTTGCCCACAAACGGGTCGGCTACCGTTTTAAACACATACACCGCAAGCGGCCCGGCGGCATCGCAGGCCAGCTCCACCTCATTGCCGTCCTCATCCTGCCCCTTGGCCGGGGCGGCCTCTGCGGGCGAGGGCATCAGGTGCTTCATATAATGGGCCAGCGCGTCAATACCTTCCATGCGGGTCGACGAGCCGCAGAACACCGGGGTAATCGTGCCCGCCTTAATGCCGGCACGCACACCGTTTTGCAGCTCTTCCTGCGTAAACGCTTCGCCCGAAAAAAATTTTTCCATCAGTACTTCGTCCGTCTCGGCCACCGCTTCGCTCATCGCTTCCACCAGGCCGTCCAGCCGGTGTCCAAAGCTCGGCATCGGCACCGGGCGCGCCGCCCCGTTTACGTAGGTGTATGCCTCCATACGGATCAAATTGATATACACGCGCCCGCCGGCCTGCTCTACCGGCACGACCACCGGGCAGACAGAGGGCCCAAATTCACTTTTCAGCGCTTCAAACACCTTGTAAAAATCGGCATTTTCCACATCAATCTTCGACACATAAATCATTGCGGGCTTTTTGTGCGCGCAGGCAAGGTCATACGCCTTTTTGCTGCCCACTTCCAGCCCGTCGCGGGCAGACACACAAATCACGACACCGTCTGCCGCCGCAATGCCCTCGTGGATGCCCAGCTCAAAATCGAATAATCCCGGTACATCGATCAAATTCAGCTTGGTGCCGCTGTATTCCACCGGTGCAACGGCCAGAGACAGCGAACTTTTGCGGCGAATTTCTTCCGCATCAAAGTCGCATACGGTGTTTCCGTCTTCCGTACGGCCAAGGCGCTCGGTTCCTTTCGTATAATAAAGCAGTGCCTCGGCAAAACTGGTCTTGCCGGCACCGCCGTGTCCACAGATCAACAAATTGCGGATATTTTCCTGTGTGTAGTTCATACTCTTAGGACCCCCTTAACACTAAGCCGCCTTTTTTATGGTAGGTCGGCCTGTACAGATTATACCAGAATTCTATCATATCAAGATTCTTTTTAAAAGCGGTAAACTGTAAAAAACAACTGATTTTCAAGAGAATAAAGCGGGGCATATTTAGGCAATATGCACAATCGTATCTTCAAAAACTGACATTTATTTCAAATAACTCGCTATTTGGCGAAACCCACTTCCCTCCAATACCTCCCAAAAAACGGATCGCGTTGTGCAAGTTGCTACTTTCGGGGGTATCGTAAAAGCCGGGGCCAATTTTGCCCCGGCTTCGCTGTTTTTATTTTTTAATAATGCCGCGTTAAAGCAACCGCCACCGCAAGGATCAGCCACGCCAGCTGATACAGCAGCACCGCCAGCGCCGACAGGCTGCCAAGGCCGGTCGTCACCGACAGCAGCAACCCCAGCACCAGGGCCAAAATTACCGCCGATGCCTGCACTACACTGGCCGCATGCTCGGCGCCCGCCGCCGCAATGGCAGCGCGCAGCCCGCCGATAAAAGACGAAAAGCTGCCGATATGCGTCATCACGCCGTCACTTTCCGGCAGGTACGACAGCGCGGGTGCAAGGGCTGCAACCTCACTGTCTGACAGCACTTTTACACACGACGAGTCTATGCCATAGCACTCGGCCACCAGGTCGCTGGTGATGTTGAAATCGCTCGACTTTACCAGCAGCGAAATACCGCCGTGCCGCAATTCTTCCACCGTGTCGGCCATCTCTTCGTCCGGCCCGTAGCTCACTAAAAACATACCGAACAGCCGGCCGGCTACCGCAAGGTAAATCGGGCGCTTGTCCTCGCCGGTATAGCGGTTTTCATAGTCCATCGACGGGATCTCAATGTCATGCCGCTTCATCATCTCGCGGTTGCCCACAATCACCCGGTTGTTGTCAATCCACCCGGTAAACCCGCGGCCAATTTCAGTCGTCAGGTTTTCCACCGGGTACAGCATGTCCAGCCGGCCCTCTACCACACCCAAAAAGATATCGCGCAGCGTGTCGCAGCCCTCTACCAAAATACTGGCTGCGTACAAAATGGCAAGGTCGATGCGCTCTTTTTCAAACGTCTTAATCCCGCGCAGCCGCACGGTGGACGGCGGGAACAAATCACGCGCACCCACCAGCACCACATTTGTGTTTTTCAGCGTTTCCACCGCGCTGGGGCCCGGCACCACCGCGCCCACACGGGCGGCGCTACCCTGCATCAGTGCGGCAGGCAAAGCGCCCACCAGGGTCGAGGACAGCGGCGCGCACAGGCACAGCGCGCCGGCAAAGCAGGAGATTGCGGTAAAAAGCTCCCTGCTGAAATACCACGCAATGCCCGCGCAGGCAAGCGCGACAATCAGCGCGGCAACCCCCAGCCGCTTGGCTGCCTTGTCGCTGCGGTGCTCTGAAAAGCTCTGCCGCAAAAAGCCCCGCACCAGTGCCGTCGGGCGGCTTACCACCAGCTGGGGCCGGGGTTCGCCCAGGCCGTCGGTCACTTTTTTCACCAGCTCATCGCTGGTCACCTGGTAAGCGGCGGCATGGTCAAACCCGGCGCTTGCCATCTCAAAGTTTTCGGCCACTATGCGGGCGGTCACACCCTTGCCCAGCGTATTGCCCACAAGGCACAGCACCGCAATACCGGCAAACAGCGTATAGTTCGATGTCGCAAATTTTTCGGGCGCCGCCAAAAAGGCGCCGCACTGCACCAGCGCACCCACCGTTGCCAGTGCGGGCAGCAGGTCGGGGCTGGGCGAGGTAAACAGCGAGCCCAGCCCGCCGGCAATCGTGTTGTAATTGATGACCATTGCACCCAGCAGCAATACCATGTTCGCCACAAGGTAGATCATCGGCTGTCCGGTGGGGGACAAAATCGACATCGTGGGCAACCCGGTAAACGACGCCGTCAGCGACAGGTACAACCCCATCACGCCAAAAATCACCGTCACCAGCAGCCGCAGCCGCAGGCTGGTGCGCAGGCTCTTTAAATCGGCCTGCACCGTCGGCGCGTCGGCGGGCGAATCGTAATCCGGCAGGGCCTCCTGCTGCTCTTCCTCCTCCGGCACATAATCCATCACTTTGGGCTCCAGCGGGGGCACCACGCGGGTGGCCTGCTCGTCCTCTTGTCCTTCGTCGCGCTCGTTTTGCGGCGTTTCAGGGGGCACTTGCGGCGCATCTGCCTGCGCCTGCGGCACCGCGTGCTCACCCTCTTCTACCGGCGGCAACTCTGCGCCCTGCGGGGCAGCGGCCGGTTTTGCAGTGTCCCCTGCCGTGGGGGCGGCAACCGCAGTTTCTGCCATAGGGGGCGGTGCCGCCTGCTCGGCTGCTGCGGCGGGGGCGGGCGGTGCTGCCGGCGGTACCGGTGTTGCCCTCTCCTCCTGCGGCGGGGCCACCGGTGCCGGGGCTTTTGCCTCTTGCGCCGGTACCTGCTCCTGTGCCAGCTCTGCCTGCCGGGCCGCAAAAATATCCTGCGGCATCGCGGCGGGGGCAGGCGGTGCTTCTTTCAGCCGGGCAGCTTCTTCCGGCGGCAGCTCTTCCTCTTCGGCGCGGCGGCCCCGCAAAAAGCCAAACAGGCCGCCCTTGCTGGTTTTTTCCTGCTTGCGCTGGCGCTTTTCCTCGCGCAGGCGGCGGTCCAGCTCCTCTTTGTCCATCACGACCGAGCTTGTAAAAAACTCGTAAAACTTGTCATCGATCAGCTCGTCGGCATGCTGGCGGCGGTCAATGCGCTCCCCGCTGAAAATATCGGGCGACGGGCGCACAAAATCGCCCTCGCTCTCTTCAAAAATCGACTTTGCCTTGTCCTCTACCTCCTGCTGCGGCGTCTCACGCAGAGGCGCGGGGGGCACGGGCTTTGCCGGCTTTTCCGCCTGAGGGTTTGCCTCCTGCCGGGGTTGCGGCTTTGGTGCCGGGGTTGCGGCGGCGGGCTTTGGCGGGGGCGTCGGGCGTTTTTCTGCCGCAGGTGCGGCCGGGCGGCCCGCCGCAGGCTGTGGTGCCGCCGTGGCAGGCTTTTGTTCTGCCGGGGCGGGTGCCGCAGCTTTTGCCGCGGGCTGCTCTAACCCAAGGCTGCTCAATATCTCGTCGATCTCCGCCTTGTCCGGCCGGGTACCGCCGCCATTGTGAGCACTCTTCAGCTGCTCAAGGATTTCTTCCACGCTGTCATTCTGATATTCCAACTGGACGTTCCTCCCTGTCATTTGCTGCTTTCAGGCGCGGTTAAAAGCCACCGCGCTGGCGAACCACTTCATACATCAACACACCGGCCGCCACCGAAACATTCAGGCTGTCCACCCCGGCGCGGTGCTGGCTCATCGGCAGGCTTACCAGGCCGTCGCACAGCTTTTTTACCAGCGGCGACACCCCTTTGCCCTCGCTGCCCAGCACCAGTGCCAGCGGGCCGGTCAGGTTTTGCTGGTACATGGCGGGGCCCTCCATATCGGCGGCATACACAAACACATTTTTTTCTTTCAGCCGGCGCACCGCTTCGCCAATATTGGCCACACGGGCAATCGGCAGCACCATGCTGGCCCCGGCCGATGTTTTGGCCACAATCGGCGTCACCTGTGCGCCGCCGCGCTTTGGTATCACGATACCGTGTGCGCCTGCCAGCAGCGCGGTGCGGATCATCGCCCCAAGGTTGTGCGGGTCCTCTACGCCGTCCGCCAGCAAAATCAGCGGGTCCTCCCCGCGCGCCGCGGCATTCGCCAGCAGGTCCTCCAGCGTGGCGTATTCCACCGCGCTCGCATAGGCCGCGACTCCCTGGTGGTTTTCGGTGCCACACATGCCGCGCAGCTTTGCGGCGTGCACCCGCTTAATCGCAGCCCCGGCCTCTTTCGCAAGGGCGGTGTAATAATTCGCCACGGCGGGGCTCAGGCCCTCCGCCAGATAAACGGTATCCACGCCGTCGCCCTGGCGCAACAATTCGGTCACCGCGTTTTTCCCGTAGACAATCGTCGTCTCCCGGCTGTCGTTATGGTCCCAACTATCTCTGCTGTCTCTGTCGGTTCTGCCTTCCCGGTTGTCGCTCTCGTCCCAACCGGCTTTGCTCTCCCGGCTGTACCGGCCCTCGCTGTCGTCTCTGCCAACCCGGCCACTCCGGTTCTCGCTGTCGTCCCTGCCGGCTTTACCAGCCCGGCCTTTCCGGTTCTCGGTGCTGTCCCTGCCAGCTTTGCTGTACCGGCTGTCTCTGTCGTCTCTGCCAACCCGGCCACTCCGGTTCTCGGTGTTGTCCCTGCCGGCCTTACCGTTCCGTCCTCCCCGGTTTTCTCTGTTATCCCGGTTATCTCTGCTGGCCTTGTTCTGTCTGTTCTCTTTTATTTCCATCGCTGCCTCCAACCGGCTGCGTGCGGCAGTGTGTTTGCCGCACTGCACGCGCAGTGTGTTCTGTTTGCATTATTTTGTATATTATAGCAAATTACGTCGGCCTTTTCTATCTTTGTGTGTCGATTTGCGTCCTCTTCTTTTTTTACATTCCCACCCTTTTTCATTTTTACGTGGTAAAACAGCGCGCAGGGCCTGTTTTGCCGCCCTGTTTCGCCTTTTTTCGTTTTTGTTTTGCTTTTTATTTCTTTGCTCGGCAGCACCGCACAAAATTTAAACCCCGTTTTTTGTACAAGAACGCCCTTGCAAAAGAATGTCAAGCACGAAATTTTTGCCCTTCTCTTTTTTCATTATACAAAGAGTTAATTCCCCTTTCCCACTCGGATTTTGAATGTGGTTTGTTGAAAAGTCGGTTGAAACTGTTGATATTCCCCATGTTACTCGGCAAAACGGCCTGTTGAGAGAAAGTTTTTAAACATAGTTTTCCACGCGCTGTTGAAAACTGTTCACAAAACCGGCTGTTAACTTTGCGTTGTCAAGATGGTAATTATGCCGTTTTTTCCTTTTGAAATTTATGAATTTTTTTCTTTTTTGTTCTTTTGCTCCCCTTTGGACATTTTCTGCATTTGTGGTATACTGGGGTCGCTTCAAGTGCAGCTTGAAGGAGGTTTTCTTTTGCGCAAACATTATGCTGGCGGCGTACTCACCGTCTGGCCCGACGGGCCGTTTTCTGCCGCCGACACTCTGTTCTGCGGGCAGTGCTTTCGCTGGCAGGCCGAAGGCGACGCTTTTTGCGGTGTCGTGCACGGGCAAACCCTCACCCTGCGGCAGCAGGGGGGCGCCGTGCAGCTTTCACCGGTCGCTGAAGCCGACATCCCCTATTTTTTGCATTACTTTTCACTAAACGAGGACTACACCGCCATTCACACCGTGCTGCGCGGCTCTAAACGGCTCTCTGCCTGCATCGACTGTGCCCCCGGCATTCGCGTGCTGCATCAGGACTTTTTTGAGGTGCTGCTCACCTTCATCCTCAGCCAAAACAACAACATTCCGCGCATTCGCGGCATTGTCGAGCGGCTGTGCAGCAATTTTGGCGCACCGCTGCCCGGCGGGGCCTACGCCTTTCCCACCGCACAGGCGCTTGCCGGCCTTACGGTGCAAGACCTTGCCCCGTTGCGGGCCGGTTGGCGGGCCGCGTATCTGCTGGATGCCGCCGCCAAAGTGGCATCGGGTGCCGTCAGCGAAACCGCGCTGGATGCCCTGCCGCTCGACGACGCAAAGGCGCTGCTGATGACAATCCACGGCGTTGGCCCCAAGGTGGCGGATTGCACCCTGCTGTTCGGCCTTGGCCGCATGCAGGCGTTCCCGGTCGATGTGTGGATGCGCCGCGCGATGCAGCGCCGCTTCCCGCGCGGGCTGCCCCGGTGCGCCGCCCGGTATGCCGGTATTGCGCAGCAGTATATTTTTCACGCCGAGCGGCTTGCCGGGCAGGGGCCCTGACCGCAGGCCCGTCCGGCCGTGTGCCGGAAATTGCTTTATTTTTCCATTTTTGCTTATGCATTCCTACAAATTCTGCCGTTGCCGCTTGACGGCGGGCCGCGTTTTGTTATAGTTGGTAGTA
Source organism: Bacillota bacterium (assembly GCA_023460035.1). Classification (GTDB taxonomy): domain Bacteria; phylum Bacillota; class Clostridia; order Oscillospirales; family Ruminococcaceae; genus Pygmaiobacter. The sequence continues at coordinate 340,954 of JAEWRN010000021.1, read as the reverse complement.
GCTACTGCAAAGGAGTGTTGCGTCATGGCAAAGTTTGAGTTTGTTCCGAACCGCTATTACACCATTGCCGCAAAGGCCACCGGCCACGTGCTGGAAGTTGCCGATTTCGACCTTGAAAACGGTGGCATCATTCAGCTGTGGGACGATGTCGGCACCGAAAGCCAGCAGTGGAAGATTGTCGCCGTAGAGGATGGGTACTACAAAATCATCTGCCGCCACTCTGAAAAGGCCATCGACATCACCATCGGCGGCACACAGGACGGCGCCTGGGTACACCAGTGGGATTATATCGGCGCAGACAACCAGCTGTGGGCGCTTGTGCCCGCGGCGGGCGGCAGTTACAAAATTAAATCTAAACTCGGCGGCAAATGCCTCGACGTTGTGGGCATGAACCCGCAAAGCGGTGCCAAGGTGCAGATTTGGCAAGACCTTGACGGTGAAAACCAGATGTGGGATATTCGGCTTTGCCCCGCCCGCCATGCGCCGCTGGCACCCCAGCCTCTGCCGGAGGACGCGCCCCCGCCCCCTGCGAAACAGCCGCGCAAAAAAGCGGCGGGCACCGCGGCAACCTCTGCCGGTGCAAAAACCGCAGGCAGCGCCGCTGAAAAACCGGCGCCCGCTAAAAACGCCGCCGGCGGCAAGCAAAAACAGCCCGCTGCCCCCGCTGTACCGGGCAAAGCGGAAGCCGGCACTAAAAAATCGCCCCAAAAGCCAAAACCCGCAGCGGCCAAAAAACAGACCCCCGCCGCCAAAAAGCCGGCAGCTCCTGCTAAAAAAGCCCAAAAATAGCACCTTGGGTTGGCTTCATTACATAGTATATTGCTTGCGTCCCTCCTGTTTTGCAGGCGGGGCGCTTTTGTATGTCTTTCTTTGCGGCATTTCGCTTCCTTATTCTAAACAGCACCGCCCGTATGCGGCAATATGCTGCATACGGGCGGTATTTTCTATTCTATTCATATAATTTGTCTTATACCGCGCCGGCCTGTGTAATCGCGGGCGCCGGCGCAAAGCCGTTCACAGCCAGTTATATCAAAGTACCCGCTTTTGCATACCACAGGCTACCCCCACCAAAGCACGCATATTCGCCCCAGCCAGGCAATCGGTCACTCACAGCGGTGCAGCGTCACCATGTCACTCGCCACCCGCTGTAAAAACCGGGCGTCATGCTCAATCAGCACCATTGTCGGGCGGGCGGTCACCAGCAGCTCTTCCAACTGTTCGCGGGCGTCCACATCCAAATAGTTCAGCGGCTCGTCCCACAAATACAAATGGGCCGGGCGCGCAAGGCTTTGGGCCAGCAAAATTTTCTTTTTCTGCCCCTGCGAGCATTCTTCCATCCGCTGGTCAAACACCGCGCGCTCCAGCCCCAGCTTGCGCAAAATCGCAAAAAACAGCGCGCTGTCAAGCCCGTTTTGCTGTGGCAGCTGGCGCAGCGGGCCTGCAAGGTGGTCGGTGTGTTGGGCCACGACGGAGATGTGCAGCCCTGCCTGCCGCCAAAATTCGCCTGCAAATTCCCCGCTGCCCTGCTCCATCAGCCGCAGCAGCGTCGTTTTGCCGGTGCCATTGGCGCCGCAAAGGGCAAGCTGCTCGCCGCGCTGCAATAAAAAATCGACCGGTTCAAACAGGGGCCGCCCCGCGCGGCAGGCGGCAAGGCCCTGCCCGTACAAAATGCGCGGGGCCGGGGCGGCCAGCAGTTGCAGCTTCAGCGGTTCGCTTTCCTCCACATTTTGCAGCAGCGCGCGGGTCTCCTGCAAGGCCTTCTGCTGCCGGTTTTGCAGGTTTTTTGTTGCCTGCTGCATGCTGGCTGCCCGTGCGCCAATGTAACCGCGGTCGGGCCGCAGGCCGCTGTTGCGGGTACCATGCTTTGTCGCTTCCACCGCCTGCCCCCAGCTTGCAGTGCGGGCGGCAGCGGCCTCCATGCGGCGTATTTCGCCCCGCAGCGTCTCGTTGCGGGCCGCTTCAAACGCGTCCTGTCGCTCACGGTTTTGTTTCCAGCTGCTGTAATTGCCCTGCTGCAGCTCTACCCCGGTGCGCCCCAGCACCAGCACATGGTCAATTGCGGCATCCAGCAGCGTGCGGTCATGGCTGACAAGCAAAAAACCCTTCTTCGCCGCAAGGTACTGTCCCAGCAGCGCACGGCCCTGCATATCAAGGTGGTTGGTCGGTTCGTCAATCAGTAAAAAATGGTTTTTGCGCAAAAACAGCGCTGCCAGCAGCAGTTTTTCCCGCTCCCCGCCAGACAGCGTGCCAAACGGGCGGCCCAGCACCAGCTCACCCACCCCCAGCAGCCCCGCTTCGCGCTGCAAATCGCTTTCCACAGTGTACCCACCCAGCGCGGCATACTGCTCTTCCAATTCGCCATACCGGGCAAGCCCCGCTTCGCCCTCTTCAATTGCTTTTTGCATTTCCTGCTCCAACACGGTAAATGGCGCCACACAGTCCTTTGCCACCTGCAATGCGGGCAGTGCCTCCACCGCCTTGGGCAGTGCAAACGGGTACAGCGACACCGGCATGCTGCGGCGGACCGCCCCGCCGTCCGGCAGCTCGCCCGCCAGCAGGCGCAGCAGAGTCGTTTTGCCGCGGCCGTTGCGGCCAATCAGCCCCAGCCGCCAGTCGGTATCCAGCGTGGCGCTCATATTTTTAAACACGGGGGTCACTGCCCCCTCATAGGTAAAATCTAATTGTTGAATCGTAATCTGGGCCATAGTTCTCCTTTCCGGCACAGGGCGCGGCCCCGCACAAACAAAAAAGCCGCGGAATTACTTCCGCAGCTCTGCTTTAGTCGGGCATACCGTCCCCATGCCGGCAGGCAACAGCGCACAGGGGTTCCCCTGTGTCTTGCCGGCCCCGGCTGGGCTGGTATAAAAGCAAAAAGATGCGCAGTAATCCCTTGTGGTGCCGCCTTGCCGCACTGCGGCAGGCAGCCATACAAAAGGAGTTATTTGCGCATCTTCCCACATCCAGTCTTTTTTATGTCAGCCACACAGGCAAACTACCCTTGCGGCTGTTTTTTAGAATAGCACGGGCACCCGCCTGCTGTCAAGCGTCTGCCTTGCCCTGCTGCAATGCGGCTGCCAGCAGGTCGGCGGCGTCACGGCAGTAATCGGCACAGCGGCGGTCGTGGTAGTACTGGGCGGTGCGGGGGGCTGCCTGCGGCGTGCCCTCTGCCTCCTGCAAGCCCAGCAGCTCGCGGCAGATGATGCTGCCGTTTCTCTCTTTAAACTCGGCACAAAGCTGCTGTATCAAGGCATAGGTATCGGTCTTTTCCGGCCCGCCGGTGGGGGTGTCGTAGCCGCGCAGCAGCCCCGCCGCCATCGTCATGCCGGTAATGGCGCCGCACACTTCGCGCTGGCGCCCCACACCGCCGCCAAGGCCGCTTGCAAGGCGCGCCGCCGTTTTTTCATCCATGCCGGTCTCCCCGCAAAACGCCAAAAAAGTCGCCTGCGCACAGTTATACCCTTCGCAAAAATAGTCGTTTGCCTTTTCACCGTTTGTGCTCATCTGCTGTTCCCCCCTCAATTGCTGTACAAAATTTCAAACCCCCGCGCCTGCCATGGGTTTGGGGTCACCGGTTTCATCTTGCCGTTCCACAGCTTGACCTCGGTCACTTCGCTTTGGGTGTAGCGTATCATCTCGCCCACCCGCTTTTTGTCCTGCGCGGTATAAAACAAAAAGCTCACGCCCTCTTTTTTGGCGCGGCCGGTGCGGCCAATGCGGTGCAGGTAATATTCGTTGGTCTGCGGCAGGTCGTAGTTAAACACCACCTGCACGTCCGAAACGTCAATGCCGCGCGCTGCCACGTCGGTCGCCACCAGCACGTCCACCTCGCCGTCGCGAAACCGCTGCATAATTTTATTGCGCTCGCTCTGCTGCATGTCGCCGTTCAGGCATTCCGCCTTAAAATTCAGCCCAATCAACTGGCTGGTCAGTGCCTCTGTCGCGTATTTCGTGTTGCAAAACACCATCGCACGCCGGTAGCCGCCCTGCAACATCAGCTCGGTCATATCCGCCAGCTTGTTGCGGCCGGTCGTCAGCAGGCTGTACTGGTCAATGTGGGGGGCACTCTCTTCTATCGGCTCCACGTTCACCTCTGCCGGGTGCTTTTGGTATTTCCAACTGATGTCCATCACCTCGCGGGAGATGGTGGCCGAAAACATATGCAGGTGCTCTTTGCCCGGCAGATGGTCCACGATCTTCATCACGTCGCGGTAAAAACCCATGTCCAGCATCTCATCCGCCTCATCCAGCACCACGGTCTTGATGCCGCGCACGTCCAGGTTGCGGTGGTCCATATGGTCCTGCATCCGCCCCGGGGTCGCCACCACAATCTCCACCCCGTCGGCCAATAACTTTTTCTGCCGTTCAATCGGCTGCCCGCCATACACGGCGGCAATATGCACATCGGGCAAAAACGCCGCAAGGGCCTGCAGCTCGGCCGTGATCTGCAAACACAGCTCGCGGGTGGGGCACAGCACCAAGGCCTGTGGCTTGCCGCGCTCGGCGCTCAGCGTCTCAATCATCGGGATGCCAAATGCACTGGTCTTGCCGGTGCCGGTAGGTGCCTTTGCAACCACATCCCGCCCTTCCAGCATCAGCGGGATGGCTTTTTCCTGTACTTCGGTCAGCTCGGCAAACCCCATTTTGTCAATGGCGCGCCGCAGTTCTTCTTTTATTGCAAGGGAACTATACTCCATTGAAAGCAACCTCTATCCTTTAAAATAAGGCGCCGCCCGGCGCACACATACGGGTTTATTGTACCACAGTGCCCGCCGCGTTTGCAATTGGGTGCCGGCCATGCTTTTTTCTTTGCGCACAGCGGCAAAGGTGTTATAATAAACCGCAACAGGCAACGTGCGCGGGCCTTTTTGCCCCCACACCGGCCAAAGAGAGGGTGTAACCAGTCATGATCTCCTTTAGCAACGATTACAGCGAGGGCGCCTGCCCCGAAATTCTTGCGGCGCTCACCAAAGAAAACCTTGTTCAAAACCCGGGCTACGGCACCGACGGTCACTGTGCCGCCGCGGCAGAAAAAATCCGCGCGGCGTGCGGCTGCCCCGGCGCCGACGTGCATTTCCTTGTCGGGGGCACGCCGGTCAACCTCATCAGCCTTGCGGCGTTTTTGCGCCCGCATCAGGCCGCCATTGCCGCCACCACCGGCCACATTGCGGTGCACGAGACCGGCAGCATTGAAGCCACCGGCCACAAGGTGTGCACCATTGACACGCCCGACGGCAAGCTGACCCCCGCACTGGTGCGGGCTGTGGTGTCAGAGCACACCGACGAGCACATGGTGCAGCCGCGGCTCGTGTTCATCGCCGATTCTACCGAAATCGGCACACTGTACCAAAAAGCCGAATTACAGGCACTGCGCGCCGTGTGTGACGAGCTGGGCCTGCTGTTATACGTGGACGGCGCGCGCCTTGCCAGCGCACTTACAAGCACGCACAGCGACCTTGCACTCGCAGACCTTGCCCGCTATGCCGACGCTTTTTACATCGGCGGCACCAAAAATGGCGCGCTGATGGGCGAGGCGCTGGTCATCTGCAACGAAGCGCTGAAAGCCGATTACCGCTACATCATGAAACAGCGCGGCGGCATGCTGGCCAAAGGCTGGCTGCTGGGGCTGCAATTTGAAACGCTGTTTACAAACGACCTCTATTTTTCGTTGGCGCGGCATGCAAACGCCATGGCAACCCGTCTCGCGCAGGGCTTTGCCGAGGCCGGTTTTGGCTTTTTCATGCCGCCGGTGTCCAACCAAATCTTCCCGCTGCTGCCGCTGCCGCTCATCAGCGAGCTGCGCAAAACGTTTGAGTTTCAGCTTTGGGGCACACCTCAGGGCGAACTGCAGGCCACCCGTTTTGTCTGCAGCTGGGCTACCCCTCCACAATACGTAGAGGCCCTGGTTGCCACCGTCGCCGCGTGGGCTGCCAAAGCGGGCTAAGCCCCCTTTTCTACTTTTTAAAATACCAAAAGGCCCGGGCAATGCCCGGGCCTTTGTCTATGTTATGGCTAAATCTTACTGATACTGTTCCAGCATGGCGGCGCCAATCACGCCGGCATCGTTGCCCAAGGTGGCCATCGCAATGGCCGGGGCAAACCGCTCGCCCACGTACATTTCGCGTACCACAATCTCGCGCAGCCGGTCGGCCAGCCACTGGCCCTCTTTGCTAATGCCGCCGCCCACGACAATCACCTTCACACCAAACGAGTTGCCCACGTTGGCAAAAAACTGGCCCATCAGCTCAATAAACCGGTCCACCAGTTCCTTTGCCACCGCGTCACCCGCTTTGGCACAGTCAAAAATATTTTTGCCGTTCAGGGCCTGGCCCTTTGCACGCAGCTCGGCCAGCATGCTTTCGGGGTACGCATCGGCGGCACGGTTGCCATCGCGAATCAGCGCGGTAAAGCTGACATACGCCTCCACACAGCCGTTGCGGCCACAAGTGCAGCTTTCACCGCCCGCAATCAGCGTCGTGTGGCCCAGTTCAGGCGCACTAGAACCCGCCGGCGCAAACAACTTGCCGTCCAGCACCACACCGCTGCCCACCCCGGTGCCAATCGTGATCATCACCATCGAATTGTATTTTTCGCCGGCGCCCACCACAAACTCGCCCAGCGCAGCACAATCGGCGTCATTGGCGACATAGGTGTTGATACCGGTCTTTTCTTTAATTGTCGCCACCAGCGGCACGTCGTGCCAGTCAAGGTTGTTTGAAAAAATAATGTTGCCGGTCGACTTATCCGCCGTGCCGGGGCTGCCAATACCAATGCTGCTCACATCGGCCGGCGTCAGTTTTGCACGCGTCAAAAGCTCCTTCACCAGCTGCGCCATCGTTTCGGTGACAAATGCAAATCCTTTTTCCGCCTGTGTTTTTGCGGCGGCCTTTTCGGTGACTTCGCCCTTTTCATTTACCAGGCCGGCCACAATATTGGTGCCGCCAAGGTCGATCCCAATGGTGTATTTCATTTCTTCGAACCCCTTTGTTTTTCCGCTTTGACAGCGGCAAAATCATCTTTGTTGTATTATTTTACCATCAGCCGGCGGCGCGCACAAGGCATAACACAAAAATGCTCAAATTTTTATGCGGCGCTGCGCCCGCGCACACGCCACCTTTTTTATTGTCGCACTACTTACCCCAAATAAAAAAAAGGAGCTCATTGCTCCTCGCTCTGCCTGCGGCTTTTATATTCTGCAATTTCCGTCTCCACCGCAGGGCGGATATGCCCGCTCCCGCAATCTGGGCATTGAAACACCTCGCCCTGCCGCTCAAACAGAAATCTGCAATTATCACAGATATAAACCAATTTTCGTTTCCCCCTTGGTGGCAAAATGCGGGCGGCCCTCTCTACGCCCTCGCGCACATCGCGGTTCTTTGTACCACCACAATGTCACCTATTAAATTATAGTTATGTCACATCGATTGTCAAGGAAAATGTGATTTTTGTCAGTTTTTTCCTTCCTTGTGAAATATTCTGTCGTTTTTATACCCTGTTCTTCTTTTTTGTTTTATTACCTTTCGTTTTTGCTGTCTGGCCGTTTGCCTGCGTCAGTTTTTCTGCGCCCCGCACCGCCTTCGGGATACCCCTGCCGCGCGCCGCATACCGGGCCGGGGCCGGCGCTGCCCTTTTTCTTTTGCAATCGGTGCCGCTTTTGCTTTATTTCGTACCAAAAACGCGGTTCGGTTTATTCGTTTTTTGGTGCACAGCGCCAATTATTGGCTTTGTTTTGGGCTTTTTTACAGTTCGTTCATTTTTTCGGGTAATTTTTTTTGCTACAATACACTTAGTCATTTTATATTTTTTACAGTCTGGGCCGCCCCAGCAAAGGAAGAAGAAACACTATGCAGCAACATTTCATCACCTTTGACAACGTGTGCAAATATTATCAAATGGGTTCCAACCGCATCGCGGCGGCCGACCATGTCAGCTTTTTTGTCGATCAGGGCGAGTTCTGCGTCATCGTCGGCCCGTCCGGCGCGGGCAAAACCACCGTGCTCAACATGCTTGGCGGCATGGACAGCTGTGACGAGGGCCATATTTTGCTCGACGGCAACGTCGTCAGCGATTACACCCAGCGCCAGCTTACGACCTACCGGCGGTACGACGTGGGTTTTGTGTTTCAGTTTTACAATCTGGTGCAAAACCTCACCGCACTTGAAAACGTCGAGCTTGCCAGCGAAATTTGCCGCGACCCCCTGCCCGCGGAGGAAATGCTGCAACAGGTGGGCCTTGCCGAGCGCATGGGCAACTTTCCCGCGCAGCTTTCGGGCGGCGAGCAGCAGCGCGTTTCCATTGCGCGTGCACTCGCCAAAAACCCCAAAATTCTCTTGTGTGACGAGCCCACCGGCGCGCTGGACTACAACACCGGCAAACAGGTGCTTTCGCTGTTGCAGGACACCTGCCGCAAAACCGGGCGTACGGTCATCGTCATCACCCACAACAGCGCCCTCACCGCCATGGCAGACCGCGTCATCCACATCAAAAGCGGCAAGGCGCTGTCCAACGAGCGCAACGAACATCCCATCCCGGTAGAAGAAATCGAGTGGTAACATGCTGAAAAAAACATACCGCAAATCCATTGCGCGCACCGTTCGCTCCAGCCTGTCGCGGTTTCTCGCCATTTTTGCCATCGTGGCGCTGGGGGTCGGTTTTTTGTCCGGCTTGCTGGCCTCCCCGGTCGACATGCGTTATTCTGCCGATGATTACTACGACGCAAACCACATGTACGACCTGCGCGTCGTTTCCACGCTGGGCCTCACGGACGATGACCTCACCGCCATTCGCGCACTGCCCGGCATCGAGTCGGTGCAGCCCGCGCGGGACACCGACCTGATGCTGCTCTCGGTGGCAGGCGACACCTACACCACCCGCATGCACACCCTCACCGGCGGCGCCGCGGGCAGTGACGGCATCAATGACCTCACCCTGGTTGACGGGCGCCTGCCTGCCGCCGCGGGCGAATGTGTGGTCGTGCACACCAAAAGTCTGGTCGACGACGGCATTTCCGTCGGCGACACCCTCACCGTCACGCAAGACAACGAAAAAACCGTGCTGGACAATGCGCCCGCTACCTTTACCATTGTCGGCATTGTCAAAACTCCGTTTTACCTGTCGATGGAAAAAGAGCACACCACCGTCGGCAGCGGCACCGTGGGGCTAATCGCCTACACCACGCTCGACAGCTTCTCTTACGATTATTACACCGGTCTCTACTTAACGGTTGCCGGTGCCCGTGCGCTCGACTCCTTCAGCCCCGCCTATGACAAGCTGGTCGGCAGTGTGGCAGACGAGTTAGATGCCATTCGCCCCGCGCGGGAGGATACGCGCTCCCAGCAAGTCATCACCGACGCCAACCAGCAGCTGGCCGATGCCGAAACCGAATACAACGACGCCAAGGCCGAGGCGGATATCAAGCTGGCCGACGCCGCCCAAAAATTGCAGGACGGCAAAACCGAGCTGCAAGACGGCGAACAAAAGCTGGCCGACGCCAAGGCGCAGATCGACAGCGGCCAAAAACAGCTCGACGACCAGAAAAACCAGTTTTATGCCACCGTGCCCGCACAGCAAAAGCAAATTCAAGACGGCTACACCGCGCTGGATGGCTATGACGCGCAGCTGGCGGCCGGCGAGTCACAGCTGGCGGCCGGCCAGCAAGACTATGACACCCAAAACGCCAACATCACGGGGCTAGAGCAAGGCAAAGCCGCCGCCGCGCAGCTGGCAGCCGCCTTTGGCAGCCCACTGCCCGACACCAGCGACGCCACCGTGCTGGCGGCACTGCCCGGCCTGCTTGCAAACCCGGCGCTGGCGGCAGAAAACGCGGCGCAGCTCTCCGCCCTGCAAAGCGGCCTTAGTGCGCTCGCCGCCGCCGGCACCACCACCGAAGCATCACGCGCGGCGCTCACCACCGCAAAAGCACAGCTCGATGCCACCGCGGCACAGCTTGCCGCACAAAAGCAGGCGCTCGCACAGCAGCGCGCAGCGCTGGATGCCAACGCCGCCAAACTCGACGCCGGCATCCGCACCGCCGCCGCGGCGTTTGTCGACGCGGACGCAAAGCTGCTGGATGCGCGCGCGCAGTACGACCAGGGCGTCAAGGACCTCGCAAAGGCCCGCCAACAGCTGGCGGATGGCCAGCAGGAATACGACGACGCCAAAGCCGAGGCAGACACAAAGCTGGCCGACGGGGCCGAGCAACTGGCCGACGCAAAAGCCGCCGTGCGGGACATTGAGCAGGCCCAGTGGTATGTATGGGACCGCAGCGACAACACCAGCTATTCCAGCTACGATTCGAACGCCGAAAAAATCGGCAACATCGCAAAGGTCTTCCCGGTGTTCTTCTTCCTCGTCGCGGCACTGGTGGCCCTCACCACCATGACCCGCATGGTAGAAGAAGAGCGGCTGCAAATCGGCACCCTCAAAGCACTGGGTTACACGCCCGGGCAAATTGCAGCCAAATACATTTTTTATGCACTGCTTGCCAGCCTGCTTGGCAGCGTCGCGGGCATGATGGTCGGCATGAAGCTGTTCCCCTCCATCATCATCAACGCATACAACATCATGTATGACATCCCGCGCATTCTCACCCCGTTCAACACGCAGTACGGCTTTATCGCCGCCGGGGCCGCCATCGGGGTCGTGCTCATCGCCACGCTGAATGCCTGCTGGGCCGAGCTGCGCGAAGTGCCCGCCCGGCTTCTGCTGCCCAAAGCACCCAAAGCGGGCAAGCGCATTTTCCTCGAATATATCACCCCTGTCTGGCGCCGCTTAAAGTTCACCCAAAAGGTGACGGCACGCAATCTGTTCCGGTATAAAAAGCGCTTTTTCATGACGGTCATCGGCATCGCCGGCTGCACCGCACTGCTGGTCACCGGGTTCGGCCTGCGGGATTCCATCTCCGACATCGTCTCCAAACAATTCAACGACCTGCAAAGCTACCAGCTAATCGTCGCGCTGAAAGACGCCGATGCGCTAAATGGCCGAAACCTTGGCGACATTTTGTCCGACAAGACCCGCATTGAGGACTCCACCCCCGTCATGCAAAACGAGGGCAAGGTCGTGCCGTCCGGCAACGACCCCGCAGACAGCGTTGTGCTGGAAGCGCCGCAGGATATCGAGCAATTCAAACAATACTTCGAATTCCGGCACCGCACCGACCCGGATACCCCCGTGACCCTTGATGAAAATTCGGTTCTCGTCAGCGAAAAGCTGGCCGAACGCCAGCATTGGTCAGTCGGCGACACCATTACGGTGCAGAACAAAGACGGCAAGCAGGCCAGCCTTGTAATTTCTGATATTTTCGAAAACTACGTCGGCCACTACATCTACCTGTCGCAAAGTACCTATGCCGCCGCCTTTGGCGAAGAGGCCGCCCCCAACCTGCTGCTGTGCAAGCTGCCCGGCGGCTCGGCCGCAGGCGATGCGTCGCTTGCCGGCGATTTGCTGAAATGCCGCGACGTGGCGGGCACCCAGTTCACCACCGAGCTTTCGGCCAGCTTCGAGCGCAGCATGACCAGCGTCAACTTCATCGTGGTCGTGCTCATCCTCTCGGCCGCAGCACTGGCTTTCGTCGTGCTGTACAACCTCACCAACATCAACATCACCGAGCGTGAAAAAGAGCTTGCCACCATTAAGGTGCTCGGCTTTTACAACAAAGAGGTCTCGGCTTACATCTACCGCGAAACCGGGGTGCTGGCCGTCATCGGCACCCTGTGCGGGCTGGGCTTCGGCGTGTTTTTGCACCGCTTTGTCGTACTCACCGCAGAAATCGACCTTGTCATGTTCGGCAGATCCATCTACGCCCCCAGCTACTTGTGGTCGGCACTGCTCACGATGCTGTTTACCGTTCTCGTCAGCCTTGTCATGCAGCGCAAGCTGCACCGCATCAGCATGGTGGAAAGCCTGAAAGCGCCCGAATAAGTACTTTTATCCTGTCAATCATCAACAACCCCCGCACAGTGTTGTTTCACTGTGCGGGGGGTTGTTGATTTCATGCGCATCCGGTCAGCTCTGGCCGGGGGTACAGGGGCACTCCTCGTGAAAAAAGGTCTCGTAATACCGTATTGCCTTTTTTTGCGCCGCTGCGCGCAGGTGGTTCACCTCATCAAAATTTGTCAGCAGTGTCCTCACTACCTGCTCGTCCAGCGCCTGTTTTTGCACCATGTTCTGCAACACTTCCGTCGCTTTTTCAGGGGTCATGCCGCTGCGGTAGGGCCGGTCCTCAGTAATGGCCGTAAACGCATCGGCCACCGCCATAATGCGCGCGCCCAACGGCAAAAAGTCCGCTGTGATATGAAACGGGTACCCGCCGCCATCCAGCCGCTCGTGGTGGTAGGCCGCCCACAGCTTAATCTCGTTCAGCTCCTTAATTGGGTCCAGCAGATAGTAGGTGTAGTAGGTGTGCGCGCGGATTTCGTTGAACTCCTCAGCATTCAGCGCCGAATTTTTTTCCAGTATCGTGCTGTCTACCGCAAGCTTGCCCAAATCATGCAGGTAACCCGCAATTTTCATGCGGCGGCAGTCCTCCGGCGAAAAGCCGCTTTGCTGCGCCAGGTATTCCGCCACACTTGCCACCCCTGCCGAGTGCCGGGCGGTAAACTGGCTGCCAAAATCGATGATGTGTGAAAACAATTCGGCCAGCTTTGTCACGTCCGCCGCCACCAGCGGGATAGTCGGCAGCAACCACCCCGGCAGTCGGTCCATCGGGTCGTCGCTCGCAAGGTCAAACCAGATGTATTCCTGCTTCACCAGCACTTCCAACGCCGCGGTATACCGGGGGTCAAATTCGGCATCACCCTGCTTTTTAATCCATTCCAACATCTGCGGCACCTTGCAAAGCATATTGCCGCTTGCGGGCAGCCGGCTGCAAACGCGGTCTGCAAGGTGCAAAAGCTGGGCTTCTGCCGGCACCTCTTTGCCGCAAAAACGCACCCCCTGCCCACCGGCCCAAGGCACATGGTGATAACGGATGATATCTGCCGTTTTTTTCAGCGGCGCAAAGTCCTGCACCAGCCGTGCGCTGCGAAACGCATGGGTGTGGATGTTAATTGCAGTGCCGTCAATCACATCCATTTTCTCTTTCATCGACAGCGCGCCAATATCATGCACCAAAGCCGCAAGGCACAGCTCTTTGCGGCCTTGTGCCGGCAGCTTCAGCTGCTCTGCAAGGCGGTAACTCAAATAGGCTACCTGCATCTGGTGGCGCCCCACCTGCGGCGATAAAATACTCTGCGCGCGCGACAGACACATCAGGGTTTTCCCAATGTTAATCTGTTCCTGATATTCCATAACAGCCTCCTATCGTGGTGGCCCTGCCTCTATTTTGGGCAGGGTACAAACGGGGTATTAGGGGCCCGGCAACATTTTCTACCTCTATTTTAGGGTGTGGCCCCCACGGTGTCAAATGGTTTTTGTGTCTTTGCAAAACAAAACAGCCGCCCGGCATGCGGCGGCTGCTTTGTGTGTTTTTTCAGTTTAGCCCGGCCTCTCTCACATTGCTGAAAAAGGCCTTGTAATACCGCGCCGCCCCCTGCTGCGCCGCCTCACGCAGCGTGTTGATTGTCTCAAAATTCGCAATCAGCAGCTCGACCAGTCTTTCATCCAGCGCCTGCCTGCGGGCCATGTCGCGCAAAATCTCTTTCGTTTTTCCCGCTTCAATCCCCTTGCGGTAGGGGCGATCCTCCGCAATGGCGGTAAAGGTGTCGGCCACCGCCATAATGCGCGAGCCAAGCGGCAAAAATTCACCGCAGATATGAAACGGGTATCCGCTGCCGTCCAGCCGCTCGTGGTGGTAGGCCGCCCATTGCTTAATCTCGCTAAATTCGGGTATTGGGTCCAGCAGATAATAAGTATAATAGGTGTGCGCGCGAATTTCGTTGAATTCCTTAGCGTTCAGCGACGCGTTCTTTTCCAGAATCGCATTGTCCACCGCCAGCTTGCCCAAATCGTGCAGATACCCCGCAATCAGCATTTTTTTGCACCCGTCGGATGAAAACCCGCTCAGCGAAGCTAGGTGTTCCGCCACCTTTGCCACCCCGGCCGAATGGCGTGACGTAAATTCACTGCCAAAATCGATCAGGTGCGAAATCATCTCCGCCAAATTAATCATGTCGTCCACGCTCAGGCCCACCGTCGGCATCAGCCATGCAGGCAGCCGGTCCAGCGGGTTTGTCGCCGCAAGGTCAAACCAGATATATTCTTTCTTCATCAGGCTTTTTAGCGCATCGACCTGCTGCGGCACAAATTCGTGACCGCTCATCGCCTTAACCTCGGCAAAAATGGCAGGCAGCTGCGACAGCATATTGCGCTGCGCCGGCAGCCGGATGCACATGCTGTCTGCCAGGTGCAGCAGGTGTGCCCCGCGCGGTACCGGCTGCCCCCGCCAACTGGTGCCGGCACCATCCGCCCACGCCACATGGTGGCAACGTATCAGCGGTGCCGTGCCCTTTAGCGGGCCAAATTCCTGCACCAGCAGCGCACCGCGCAGCGAATGTGTCTGCGTGTCCTTGCTGCGTCCATCCACCAGTTCCAGCTTTTCCTTCATCGAAAGCGCACCAATATCATGCACCAGTGCGGCCAAAAAAATCTCCTTGCGCTCTTCTGTCGGCAGGTCCAGCTCCTCCGCAAGCCGGTAAGCAAGGTATGCCACCTGTAATTGATGCTGCCCCACCTGGGGCGAAAGAATACTCTGTGCCTTCGAAAGACACTGCAAGATATCCTCCATATTGACTTGCAGCTGATATTCCATCGGGTCGCCTCTTTCTGTTCTGTTATCCTGCGGTCGTATTACGTTCTACTTTTTGGCAAACAAAAAGTGCCACTTTGCGCGGCACTTTTTTTGTTTCGTCCACCGCCTGTTCAGCGTTCCGGTATCACTTCAATCCAGTAACCGTCCGGGTCGGCAATAAAGTAAATGCCCATTGCCGGGTTTTCAAAACAAATGCAGCCCATTTTCTCGTGCCGGTCATGGGCCTCTTGCATATCCGGTGCGCTCACCGCAAGGTGAAACTCGCACTCGCCAAGGTCATAGGGCTCGGTACGGTCATGCAGGTAGGTCAACTCCAGCTGAAAATCGCTCTCGCCGTCCCCCATAAACACCAGTGTAAAACCCTCGCCCTCTTTGGTGCGCACCGGCGCAAAGCCCAGTGCTTCCTTATAAAACGCAATGCTTTTTTCAAGGTCAAGCACATTAAAATTAAAATGGTTAAAACGCACGTCCATCGCCCCTTTCAAGGTTTTCGCCCACATCATACCATAAAAAAGCGGCCTGCACCAGCCGCTTTTTTTACTTTTTAAAACATTTTGTTTTCCTGCCTGCTTCTTGTCATTCTGCTGCTTGTTGCGCGGTAATCGGGCCGGTTCTCGCCGCGCTCAGCCGCAGCAGGTCGGCCGGTGCCAGCTCAATTTGAAACCCAATCTTACCGGCAGACACCATTACGGTCTGGTGCTGCAAAATGCTCTCATCCATCACTGTCAGGTACCGCTTTTTCATACCCAGCGGGCTGCACCCGCCGCGGATATACCCGGTCACCTTGTTGATGTCGGCCACGTGGATCATCTCGACCGATTTTTCGCCCGCCGCACGCGCGGCCTTTTTTAAATCCAGCTCGGCCTGTACCGGCACACAAAACACCACATACTGGCCCGACGCCCCTTTTGTCACCAACGTCTTAAATACCCGCGCCGGGTCCTGCCCCAGCTTGCGCGCCACCCCAACCCCGTCAATCACCCCGTCGTCGTGGTCATAGGTGTGCGCGTTATACTGCACCTGCGCTTTTTCAAGCAGGCGCATCACATTGGTTTTTTCTTCTTTCTTTGCCACGGTCCCTCTCCTTTTTAAAAAAAGGCGGCGCTGGCTGCGCCGCCTTTGCTTTTAGGTTACAGCTTATCAATCAGCCGGGTAAAAAACTCCACCGTCTCGCCAATCTTCGCCACTTCAATGCGCTCGTCGTCGTTATGGATCAGCCCGCGCTGCTCGGCGCTCAGCTCCATAGCCGAAAACTTGAACACGTTTTTGCAGATTGCAGAAAAATGCCGCGAGTCAGAACACGCGATCATCAAATACGGCGTCACAATGGCCTTTGTCCAGGTTTCGCCCACGGCGGCGGCCAGTGTTTTCCACGCGTCGCTGTCCACATCGGCATAGGGAGAAGCATTCATGCCGTCGCGCACCCGCACTTCTACCTCCGGGTCGTTGATGGCCCGGCGCAGATGCTCGGCCGCCTGCTCTACCGTCGTCGTATTCAGCAGCCGCAGGTTTACGCTTGCCACCGCTTCGTTGGGCATTACGTTGGTCTGTTTCGACCCGCGCGCCATCGTAAAGGCCATTGTGGTGCGCATCATCGCGTTCATTTCGGTGCCAAGCTTGTTTGCAGCCGCAGCCAGCAGCCCGCCAAAGCACCACAGGTTTGCAAATACGATGCGCAGGCCAAACGGGGCATACGGGCCCACCGTGTTCAGCATTGCGCGAATGGGGGTCGACAGCTCTGCTTTAAACTGGTGGTTCTCGCAGGCCATCACGGCACGGCTCATTTTGCCCACCGCACCGTGCACCGGCGGGTGGCTGGCATGGCCGCCCTCGCTTTTGGCAACAACCTCTAAATCGGCAAGACCTTTTTCACCAATGCCAATCACCGCCATTGGCGCGCTGACACCGGGGAATACCCCCTGCACCACAGCGCCGCCTTCGTCCACGACCATTGCGGGGCGCACCCCGCGGCCCTTCAGCGCTTCCACCGCGGCGGGGGCACCGTTGCCGCTCACCTCTTCGTCGCCCGAAAACGCGAGGTAGATGTCGTTCTTTGGCACAAAGCCGCTTTTGATCTTCTGCTCGGCCGCCTCTAAAATGCCCATCAGCGTAATTTTGGTGTCCAGCGTGCCGCGGCCCCAAAGTTCGCCGTCAAAAATCTCACCGCAGAACGGCGGATGCTGCCAGCGCGCTTCCTCCACCGGCACCACGTCATAATGGGCCATCAGCACCACGGGCGCCGCGCTGCTTTTGCCTTTCCAGGTAAACAGCATTTCGGTGTGGTCCAGCCGCTCATAGCCGCAGGTCTCAAACACATGCGGGTACAGCTTCGGCAGCAGCTGACGAAACTGCTCAAATTTTTCCTCGTCAAATTCCTCTGTCTTGTAGCTTGACACCGTGGGGATGCGAATCATCTGTGCAAGGTGCTCTGCCGCCCCCTGCGCATCCACCTCGCAGGGCGCCGGTTCACTGTGCTGGGTGTTTGCCGGCACAAAGCGCGCCGCGCGCACCAGCAGCACCGCAACAAATGCCACCACAAGGACCAGTATGATCCAGCCTGCCATCAAACAACACTCCTTTCATGGCCGCCTGCGGCGGCCCTTTTGTCTTGTTACTTGCAACCAGTATACCACATTTCACCACGTCATAAAAGCGACAAGTGTGCGTTTGTGGTGCAAAAAAGTACCATCCGGGGTTTATTCGCCCTGCCGCCACGCCGCTGCAAGCCGCTGCACGCTCGCCAAAATGCCCGCTTCGTCCAGCGTGCCGTAGCCCAGCACAACCGAAGGCCCCGGCAGCCAGCGCGGCACCGTGCCATAATGCGAAATCCCACGCAGCGCCACCCCGGCAGCCTGTGCGCGGGCAGTCAGCATTTCTTCCGGCAATTTCAGCGGGGGCGTCGCCACCAAATGCAGCCCGGTGTGTGCGCCGTGTACCTGTACCTGCCCCAGCTCTTGCCGCAGCGCCGCCAGCAGCGTGTCGCGCCGGGCACGGTAGTGCCCGCGGGCGCGGTTGACACAGCGGGTAAAATGCCCGTCGGTCAAAAAGCGCGCAAGGGTCTGCTGCTCTATGCGGGACACTGTGCACGAATACGCCGCAAACCGCGTGTGGTACGCTTTCAGCAGCCGCGGGGGCAACACCAGATACCCAATGCGAATGCCCGGCGCAATGCTGCGCGAAAAGGTGCCCACATACACGACCTGCCCCCGGCTGTCAAGGCCTTGCAGCGACGGGATGGGCCGCCCGTCAAACCGAAACTCCGAGTCGTAATCGTCCTCCACAATCATTCTGCTTTCGCTCTGCGCTGCCCATTGCAGCAGCGCGCTGCGCCGGCCAAACGGCATCATCACCCCGGTGGGGAACTGGTGTGACGGCGTCACATACACCGCTTCGGCACCGCTTTTGGCAAGCTGGGCCACGCTTAAGCCCTCTTCGTCCACCGCAACGGGGCGCACGGCAAGGCCCGCGTTTTCAAAAATCTGCCGCGCTTTGGGGTAGCCGGGGTCCTCCAGCGCAATCGTGTGCGGCAGCAGCCCCGCCAGCAGTGATAACAGGTATTCCATGCCGGCCCCCACAATAATCTGGTGCGGCGCGCAGTTCACCGCGCGAAAATCGTGCAGGTACACCGCAATAGCTTCGCGCAGCACGTCGTCCCCCTCGGCACTGCCGTGGTTCAGCAGCGCCGGGGCCTCAGCCAGCACCTCGCGGGTGATGCGCCCCCATGTTTTAAACGGGAAGAGCGCCGTGTCCACCCCGCTGGTCAAAAAGTTATACTGGGCACCGCTTTGTGCCGGTGACTCCGGCTTTTGGGGCAGTGGCCGGGCGGCGGGCACCAGCGGGGCAATATCGGCGACATACACTCCGCTGCGCGCGCGCGGCTGCACATACCCCTCTGCCGCCAGCATCCCCAGCGCGGTTTCCACCGTGTTCAGGCTGGTGCCAAGGTTTGCCGCAAGGCTGCGTTTGGGCGGCAGTTTTTCGCCTGCCGGCAGCTTGCCCGCGGCAATTTGCGCCGCAAGGTAGGCGTATAACTGCTGGTACAGCGGTTTTTCGCTTGCCGCGTCAAAGGTAAACGGCAGATACTCCATACGCTGCTCCTTTCATCTGGCCCCATAAAAAAAACATTTTTTGGGTGTTTTAATGATGCCAAAAACCGTTTACAATAACGATAATCTCAAACGACAGGTTTGTCAATTTCATTTTTTATAAAGGGGTTTTACCAATGTCAAATCAAAATAAGACGTTTTCGGTGCGCAGGCTTGCCATTATTGGTTTGCTTTCGGCGCTGGTGTTCATCTTCAGCTGGGTACAGGTACCCATTGGGCAGATCGCCCGCGTGCACCTTGGCAATGTGTTCTGTGCGCTCAGCGGCCTGCTGTTTGGCCCGCTGGTGGGCGGGCTTTCCTCCGGCTTTGGCAGTATGCTGTTCGACTTTACGAACCCGGTTTACATCGCCGAAAGCTGGATCACCTTTATCACGAAATTCTTCATCGGCTTTCTGGCCGGCCTGATTGCACACCGGGGCGGCAAAGTGCCCACGCTGCACCGCGATGTGCTGGGCGCTGCGGTGGGCAGTGTCACCTACATCGTGCTGTACCTCACAAAATCGTTCATCTTCATGACAATCGAAGGGCAGGCAACCGGTGCCATCTGGTCCGGCCTTGCGCTCAAAGGTGCCACTTCGCTGCTGAACGCCGTGTTTGCCGTGCTGTTCTCGGTGCTGCTGGCAAAGCTGCTGCGCCCCGCACTCACCCGGGCCGGCATTTTGCCCACACCCAAACTTGCAAAACCACAATAACCGCAAAACTGCAAAAGGCAGGGCCGCCATGGCCCTGCCTTTTTTGTTTGTTCTTCGTCATGCTCAGCGCCCACCTGCCAACTGGTAAAACCCGCTAAACACAACATTATCGTTGATGCGGCTGCCCTCGGTCACCGTGATGCCGTCGCGGCCCAAAGCAAACGAAAGGTTGCCCTGCTCTTTGCACACGGCACTGCGGCCATCGGTGTCAATCACCGCGTCCCCGGCGGCAATCAGCCCTTTTGCATTCAGCTCAAAATGAAACGTACCGCTTTTGCTGCCGGCGGTGACCGTCAGGGTTACCTGCCCGGCGCTGCCCGCGTCTTTGGCATAGCTGCCCACCCAGCCGTCCGCGCTGGGCGGGGCTTCGGTGGTTTCGGGCGTTGCACTGGGCGACGGTGACGGGCTGCCGGTTGGGGCAGGGGTCGGGGTCGTCTGCGGTTTTACCGTGCGCGCCGGGGTCGGCGTCACCAGTGCGGCCGTGGCGGCAGGCGAAGCACTGGCACTGCTGCTTTGTGTCGCCTTGCCGCAGCCGGTGCACAGCAGTGCTGCCGCCAGCAGTACGATCAGCAATTTTGCTTTCATCTTTCTGCGCCTTCTTTCCCCTAAAAAGGGCCGGGCACGGCGGGTCTGCCGCCGCAGCCCATTTTTTGTTTGACCTTATAACGCGCCGGCACCGGTGTTTGTTACACCTCAGCCTCGCTGTAAATCCCTTTTAAAACCTGCGCAACGCCGTCTTCCCACACGGTGGGGGCCAGCAGGCGGGTCAGGGTTTTTGCCTCCGGGCTGGCATTGCCCATCGCATACCCGCGCCCGGCGGCGGCCAGCATTTCAAGGTCGTTCGGGCTGTCGCCAAATGCCACCACGTCTTTCCAGTCAATGTGGTGGCGCTGCAACACCTGGCTGATGCCCGCAGCCTTCGTCGTTGCCACGGGGTAAACATCAAAATTGTCGCGGTGCTGCCGCGCCGCCTGAATACGCGGCTCGTGGCGCAAAAAGCGGTACACTTCGCTTTCGTTCGCAATCAAAAAGGCACTAAACGGCGGCTCTGTCAAATGGCGCACCCGGGTGCTTTGTTCATCGGTCATGTTGCCGTCTTTGCCGGTAGTTTCAACGTACATACGGCGAATTGTTTCATAGTCGCGGTACGCGCCATAGCCTGTGGGAAATGAAAAGCTCAATACCCCGCCCACCTTATCGGAAAATTGCGCAAGCTCTTCCACCAGTTCCGGCTCAAACGAAGTTTCACACAGCACTTCGCCGCTGTGGTCATACACAATACCGCCGTTGCCGCACACGCAATAATCGGCAAGCTCTAACAATGGCTGCGGTACCAGCAGCCGAATGCGGCCGGTTGCCACCATCACAAGTGCACCATTATCCTTGGCGTGCTGCAACCAGTAAAGCTGCTGTTCGGTCGGCTGCGGGCGCTCCTTTGTCACCAGTGTTCCATCAATATCGCAAATAACAGCACGGGGCAACCCCGGGGTCGTTTCCAACATACCTTGTCCTCCTTGCAGGGGCACCGCTCGGCCTTTTTGTCCGTGCCCCTTGCACATTTTACGGGCCGCTCCCTTTTGGGTACGGCCTGTTATCGGTCCGGCCTGCCGCCGCGGGGCAACGGCAAATTACCGGCCTGTTTTAGCTTTAGCATACCACGCAGTGCCCACCCGGTGCAACAATATACCGGCACTGTCTGCCGTAAATAGGCACTGTTGCCAAAAATGCCCGTGTTTTGGTGGCCCTTTGCACGCAATTTGCTGTGCCGGCAAAAGCAAAAGCGCAGGGCCCCCCTGCGCTTTGTTTTCATCCCTCTGTTTTTTGCATCCAGCTTTCGTCCTTCGGGTCATCGCGGAACGCGCGCAGCCGCGCACAATCCTCGGTGCGGATAGTACCCAGCTCTGCCGCCACCTCAATCAGTGTGTCAAAGTCAGACAGCGACACGTTGCGCACCCCGGCCGCCGCCAGCTTTTCTTTGCCCGCTTTCATGCCGTAGGTAAAAATAGAGGCAATGCCCAGCACTTCGGCCCCCGCGTCGCGCAATACGTTTACCACTTCCAGCACGCTGCCGCCGGTCGAAATCAAATCTTCCACCACCACGACCCGCTGGCCCGCCTGCAACCGGCCCTCAATCTGGTTTTTGCGGCCGTGGTCTTTGCTGCCGCCGCGCACATAGCCCATCGGCAGCCCCAGCAGGTGGGCGGTAATGGCCGCGTGGGCAATGCCGGCGGTCGAAGTGCCCATCAGCAATTCGCAGTCGGGGTACTCGGTGCGGATCACCTCTGCCAGCCCCTCCTCTACCGCCGTGCGCACCGCGGGGGCGGTCAGGGTCAGTCGGTTGTCACAATAAATGGGGCTGTGGATGCCCGATGCCCACACAAACGGCTCGTCCGGGCGCAAAAACACCGCGCCGATTGAAAGCAGCTGTTTTGCAATCTCTTTTTTTCGTTGTTCCATCTCATCCGTCTCCCTTACTTGTGCGCTACTGCGCCAAATTCCGCCACACAGCGGCGGTAAGCGGCCAGCGGGTCTGCCGCCGCCGTGATGGGCCGCCCCACCACAATGCAGTCGGTGCCAATTTCGCTGGCGCGCGCCGGGGTGGTCACCCGCACCTGGTCGCCCACATCACCGTCGGCAAACCGCACCCCCGGTGTCACCGTCACAAACCCGCTGCCGCAGGCCTGTTTCACCATGCCGGCTTCGAGCGGCGAGCACACCACGCCGTCCAGCCCCGCCGCTTTGGCGTTTTGGGCGTACTGCACAATCACTTCGTTGATGGGCTTTTCAATCAGCAGCTCTTTTTGCATGCGCTCTTCACTGGTCGAGGTCAGCTGTGTCACCGCCACCAGCAGCGGGCGGGTGCCGTCCGGCCGGGTCAACCCCTCCAGCGCGGCCTTCATCATTTCAATGGTGCCCGCAGCGTGCAGGTTGCAGATGTCGACGTCCAGCTTTGCAAGCACCGCCATTGCTTTTTTTACAGTATTGGGGATATCGTGCAATTTCAAATCCAAGAAAATCGGGTGTCCGCGCCGTTTCAGCTCTTTCACAATCGCCGGGCCCTCCGCATAAAACAGCTCCATACCAATTTTCACAAACGGGCGCTCGTCCCCAAACCGGTCCAAAAAGGCAAATGTTTCGGCTGCGCTGGCAAAGTCGCAGGCAATGATCACCGCTTTTTTCATACTCTTTCTCCTTTGTCATATGTTGGTGTTGGCAGCGCGGCACCCACAATGTCACTCAAACGCGCAATGCCGTACCGCTGCATCGCGGCGGGCAGTGCCTCTATGATGTCTTTGCTGGCATACGGGTCCACTAAATTCGCGGCCCCCACCTGCACGGCGGTGGCCCCCGCCATCATCATCTCAATCACCTTGTCGGCGCTGTCAATGCCCCCCATGCCAATCACCGGGATGCGCACCGCCTTTGCCACCTGGTACACCATGCGCACCGCCACGGGGAAGATGGCCGGCCCCGAAAGCCCGCCCATGCCGTTTGCCAGCACCGGGCGCCGGGTTTTTGGGTCAATGCGCATGCCCACCAGCGTGTTGATCAGCGACAGACCGTCGGCGCCCGCCTCTTCGCAGGCCTTTGCCACCGCCGCAATGTCCCCCACATTGGGGGACAGCTTGATGTACACCGGTTTGCTTGTCACCTGCTTCACCGCACGCGTCACGGCGGCGGCTCCCTCCGGCGTGCTGCCAAAGTTTACGCCGCCCTCGTGCACATTGGGGCAGCTGACATTCACTTCAATCAGCCCCACCTGCGGGGCACTATCTATTTTGGCGCAGCAGGTTGCAAATTCTTCCACCGTAAACCCGCCGATATTCGCAATCACCGGCTTGTGGAAAAACGTTGCAATCTGCGGCAGCTCGTGCGCCAGCACGGCGTCAATGCCCGGGTTTTGCAGCCCCACCGCGTTCAGCATGCCGCCGGGGCACTCTGCAATGCGGGGCGTCGGGTTGCCAAAGCGGGGCTGTAGCGTGGTGCCTTTAAACGAAAACGAGCCCAAAATATCCAAGTCATAAAAATTCTTAAATTCGGCGCCATACCCAAAGGTGCCGGAGGCCGGGATCACCGGGTTATCCAGCACAAGGCCGGACAAGCTCACGCTCAGGTCTGCCATAGCACTTCCTCCTTGCACAGCACCGGGCCGTCTTTGCAGATGCGCTTTGCACCGGTAACCGTTTTGCAGCTGCACCCCATGCAGGCACCAAAGCCGCAGCCCATGCGCTCTTCAAAGCTCAGCTGCCCGCTGGTGTTGCAGGCGCCATACACCGCGCGCAGCATCGGCTCGGGACCGCAGGTGTAAAAATAGTCATACGGCACTTCCACCTGCCGCAGCAGGTCGGTCACATAGCCTTTGGTGCCGGCGCTGCCGTCCACCGTGGCAAGCAGCACCTTGCAGCCCAGCGCCTCAAACTCCTGCGTGTAAAACACCTCCTGCGCATTGCCAAAGCCCAGCAAAACCACCGGTGTTTTCCCCTCTGCCAGCAGCCGCTTCGCAAGGCCGTACAGCGGGGGCACCCCCACGCCGCCGCCCAGCAGCAGCGCGGTGCGGTTGCAGGCGGTGGTGTCGTACCCGTTGCCAAGGCCGCAAAGCAGGTCCATCTGCGCACCGGGGGTTGCCTGCGCCATGCGGTGGGTGCCCTCACCCACCAGCTTATACAGCAGTGTCAGCGTGCCCTCGTCCCAGTCCGCCACCGAAATCGGGCGGCGCAGGTAGCAGCCTTCCACTTTCACATTCACAAACTGGCCGGGTGCCGTCAGCGGTGTCGTGTCGCCCGCCAGCACCATTTTATATACCTGCCCGGTCAGCGGGCGGTTTTCGGTGATGGTGTAAAACCCCTGCCGTTCCATCTGCTTCCCTCCCGTCGTGTTTTGTGCGTCATTCGTCGCTGTCGATGGTCGAAACCCCCAGCGTGATTTCTTCCAGCACGTCCAGCAGTACCCGCACCGTTTCCAGCGCGGTGAACACCGTCACGCCGTTTTCCACCGCACAGCGTCGAATCTCGTACCCGTCACTCGCTTCACGCACCCCGCCAATGGCGCTGGTGTTGATGACATAGCTCACGTGGCCGCGGCGTAGCGAGTCCAAAATTTCTTCGCTGCCCTCGCTGATTTTGCGCCTTGCGCGGGTGCGGATGCCGTGGCCCTTCAAAAAGGTTGCGGTGCCCTCGGTCGCCTCAATGTTAAAGCCCAAATCGTAAAACCGGCGGATCAGCGGCAGCGCGTCGTCTTTGTCTCGGTCGGCAATCGTCACAAAAATCGTGCCGTAATTCGCGACGTTCATGCCCGACGCCTGCAACGCCTTGTACAGCGCGCGGTTCAGGCTGCGGTCATAGCCAATCGCTTCGCCGGTGGATTTCATCTCCGGCGACAGGTAGGCGTCCAGCCCGCGTATTTTAGAAAACGAGAACGCCGGTGCCTTGACATACCACTTTTTGCGCTCGGGCGCACACAGCACCCCGTACCCCTGGCTGGCCAGCGAGTGGCCCAAAATCACCTTGGTCGCAATGTTGGCAATGGGGATACCGGTCGACTTTGATAAAAACGGCACGGTGCGCGACGAGCGGGGGTTTACTTCAATCACATACACATTGTCTTCCACCGCGATAAACTGGATGTTGTACAGCCCCACGATGCCCAGCCCCAGCCCCAGCTGGCGGGTGTATTCCAGTATCGTGTCTTTTACTTTGCGGCTGACGCTAAAGGTGGGGTACACGCTGATTGAGTCGCCCGAATGCACGCCCGTGCGCTCGACATGCTCCATAATGCCCGGCACAAATACCTCTTTGCCGTCGCAGATGGCGTCGACCTCCAGCTCTTTGCCGTAGATGTACTTATCCACCAGCACCGGCCGGTCTTCGTCCAGCTCCACCGCCGTGCGCAGGTAGCGCAGCAGCGATTCTTCGTCGGCCACAATCTGCATCGCGCGCCCGCCCAGCACATAGCTGGGGCGCACCAGCACCGGGTAGCCCACCTCGGCGGCAGCCTTGCAGCCGTCCTGCAAGTTCGTCACCGCGCGGCCTTTCGGCTGCGGGATGCCAAGGCGCTCCATAATCTTTTCAAAGCAGTCGCGGTTTTCGGCGTTTTCAATCGCCTGCACGTCGGTGCCGATGATCTTGACCCCCAGCTCGTGCAGCGGCCCGGCAAGGTTGATGGCCGTCTGCCCTCCCAGCGAGGCAATCACCCCCAGCGGGTGCTCCAGCTCTACCACGTTCATCACGTCTTCCACCGTCAGCGGCTCAAAGTACAGCTTGTCGCTGGTGGTGTAGTCGGTCGATACCGTTTCGGGGTTGTTGTTGATGATGATGGCCTCGTACCCCGCTTCGCGGATGGCCCACACCGCGTGCACGGTGGAGTAGTCAAACTCCACCCCCTGCCCGATGCGGATCGGCCCGGAGCCCAGCACGATGATTTTTTTGCGGTCGGACACAATCGACTCATTCTCCTGCTCGTAGGTCGAGTAGAAATACGGCACATAGCTGTCAAACTCCGACGCGCAGGTGTCGATCATTTTATACACGGGCAGGATGCCCAGCTTTTTGCGCAGCCGGTACACATCGCCCTCGCTCATGCCCCACACCTGGCCGATGTACTCGTCGCTGATGCCCATTTTTTTGGCGTCGCGCAGCACCGTTTCTTCCATCTTGCCCGCGCGCAGCACTGTTTCAAACGCCACGATATTGCTAAACTTTTCAAGGAAGAACAGGTCAATGCGGGTCGCCCCGTTGATGATGCCAAGGTCAACCCCCTGCCGGATGAGCTCCGCCACCGCAAACAGCCGGTCGTCGGTGCCCTCATGCACATAGCGCAGCAGCTCGTCGGCGGGCATGCCGTCAAACTTTTTCGCGTGCAGGTGGCACACGCCGGTCTCCAGGCTGCGCACCGCTTTCAGCAGGCTTTCTTCCAGCGTGCGGCCCACGCTCATCACTTCGCCGGTCGCTTTCATCTGGGTGGAAAGCCGGTTCGACGCGCTGGCAAATTTGTCAAACGGGAACCGGGCAATCTTGCTCACCACATAGTCCAGCGTTGGCTCAAAGCTGGCCGGGGTGTTGGCAATCGCAATCTCGTCCAGCCGCAGGCCCACCGCAATTTTGGCCGACACGCGGGCAATGGGGTAGCCGCTTGCCTTTGATGCCAGCGCAGACGAGCGGGACACGCGGGGGTTCACTTCAATTAAATAGTAGTTGAACGAGTGCGGGTCCAGCGCAAACTGCACGTTGCAGCCGCCCTCAATTTTCAGCGCGCGGATCAGCCGCAGGGCCGAGTCGCGCAGCAGCTGGTACTCTTTGTTGGTCAGCGTCTGGCTGGGTGCCACCACCATCGAGTCGCCGGTGTGCACCCCCACCGGGTCAATGTTTTCCATATTACAAATCGTGATGGCCGTGTCGTTGGCGTCGCGCATCACTTCGTACTCGATTTCTTTATAGCCCTTAATGCTCTTTTCCACCAGCACTTCGTGGGTGGGCGAAAGCTTCAGCGCGTGCTTCATCAGCTCGCGCAGCTCGGTTTCGTCGTCGGCAAACCCGCCGCCGGTGCCGCCCAGCGTAAACGCGGGGCGCAGCACCACCGGGTAGCTGATCTCCTCCACCGCCGCAAGCGCCTCGTCAATCGAGGTCGTAATGCGGCTGGGCAATACCGGTTCGCCCAGCGAGATGCACAGCTCTTTAAACTTTTCGCGGTCCTCCGCCTGTTCAATACTCTCGAAGGTCGTGCCCAAAATTTCAACCTGGCACTCGTCCAGCACCCCTTTGCGGGCCAGCTGCACCGCAAGGTTCAGCCCCGTCTGCCCGCCAAGGCCGGGCACAATGGCGTCCGGGCGCTCGTAGCGGATAATCTTCGCCACATACTCAAGGTTCAGCGGCTCCATGTACACCTTGTCCGCCACCGCGGTGTCGGTCATGATGGTCGCCGGGTTCGAGTTGACCAGCACCACCTCGTACCCCTCTTCTTTTAAAGCAAGGCAGGCCTGTGTGCCCGCGTAGTCAAACTCTGCCGCCTGCCCAATCACGATAGGGCCGGAGCCGATGACCATAATCTTATGAATGTCGGTGCGCTTAGGCATGCTGCTCGTCCTCCTTTTCCTGTTCCATCAGCCGGATAAACTCGTCAAACAGATAGTCCGAGTCCTGCGGGCCGGGGGCGCTCTCCGGGTGGTACTGTACGCTGAAAATGCGGTCTTTCGCGCAGGCGACCCCCTCTGCCGTGCCGTCCAGCAGGTTTTCGTGGGTCAGCGTCAGGCCGGTACCCGCCAGCGAGGCGGTGTCCACCGCATAGCTGTGGTTCTGGCTGGTAATCTCTATTTTGCCGGTGGCAAGGTTTTTCACCGGGTGGTTGCCGCCACGGTGGCCAAACTTCATTTTATAGGTGTGCGCACCGCAGGCAAGGCAAATCAGCTGGTGGCCAAGGCAGATGCCGAAAATCGGCAGCCTGCCGCGCAAAGCGCGCACCAGCTCAATCACCTGCGGCACGTCCTCCGGGTCGCCGGGCCCGTTGGAAAGGAACAGCCCGTCGGGCCGCAGGGCCAGCACTTCCTGCGCCGTGGTATTGTAGGGCACTACTGTGATGTTACAGCCGTGGCTGCTCAGCCGCCGCACGATGTTCAGTTTCATGCCGCAGTCCACCGCCACCACGTTGAACCGCGGGCTTGCCGTGCGCGAGTACCAGCGCTTTTTGCAGCTCACCTGTGGCACCACGTCGCGGGCCAGCTGGGTGTCCTTTAAAATTTGTACGGCTTCTTGTCGCGGCAGCTTTGCGTCGCAAATCAGCACCTTTTGGCTGCCCTCGCTGCGGATGATGCGGGTGATGCGGCGGGTGTCAACCCCCTCAATACCCGGGATCCCGTTCTCCTCCAGCAGCTCGCCCACCGTTTTTACAGTGCGGAAGTTCGACGGCGCGTCGTTGTATTCCCGCACAATCAGCCCGCCCATCGACGGCAGCTTGCTCTCAAAATCCTCGTCGGTAATGCCGTAGTTGCCAATCAGCGGGTAGGTCATCACGACTGCCTGCCCGGTGTAGCTGGGGTCGGAGATAATTTCCTGGTACCCCACCATCGACGTGTTGAACACGATCTCATTCACTGCCTGCACCTTTGCGCCAAAGCGCCAGCCGTAAAACTCCCGGCCGTCGCCCAGCACTAATTTTCCTGTGTACTCTCTTGCCATACGACACTCCCCTTTACCAACGTCATGCGGTTTTTTGCGCGCACCTGCCAGCCTGCAAACGGCGTGCTGCGCCCCATCGAAGCAAATTCATTCGGGTCAATCCTGTATTCGGTGTCAAGGTTCAGCACCGCAAGGTCTGCCTGCTGCCCCTCTTCACAGCCCCCCGGCAGCCCAAACAGCCGCCGCGGGGCAAGGCACATCTTTTCTACCAGCTCTTCCAGCGTCAGCACCCGCGGCAACACCAGGTGGGTGTACAGCAGTGGAAACGCGGTTTCCAGCCCCACAATGCCCATCAGGCTGCCGGCAAGGCCCTTCGCCTTCTCTTCGGCGGTGTGCGGCGCGTGGTCGGTCGCAATCACATCAATCGTGCCGTCGCACAGCCCTTGCAGCAGCGCGTCGCGGTCGGCCGCCGTGCGCAGCGGCGGGTTCATCTTAAAGCGCCCGTCGTCCTGCAAGTCGTCCTCGCACAGCAGCAGGTAGTGGGGCGCCGTCTCGCAGCTCACCGCCACCCCCGCGCGCTTTGCCTCGCGGATCAGCGCCACGCTTTCTTTGGTTGAAATATGGCACACGTGGTACCGGCAACCGGTCTTAGCCGCCAGTTTCAAGTCTCGTTCGACCTGCCGCCACTCGCTTTCAGACGAAATACCCACCAGCCCATGGGCCGCGGCGTACCGCCCGTCGTGGATGCACCCGCCGGGGCGCAGCAGCCGGTTGTCCTCGCAGTGGGCCACAATGGGCTTTTGCAGCCGGGCGGCGGTGCGCATCGCTGCTTCCATCACTTCGTCGGGCTGCACCCCGCGCCCGTCGTCCGAATAGCCGGCCACATACGGTGCCATCGCCTCCATGTCCGCAAGGGCCCCGCTACCCGCTTGCCCGCGGGTGATGCACCCGTAGGGGGTCACCCGCACCGCGGCACTTTGCCGTATTGCGTCCAGCTGCACGGTAAGGTGCGGCAGGTCGTCCGGCGGCGGGGCAAGGTTTGGCATGCTGCACACCTGTGTCACCCCCGCGCGGGCCGCAGCAGCTGTGCCGGTCGCAATCGTCTCTTTAAAAGAAAAACCAGGTTCACGAAGATGTACATGTACATCAACGAAACCTGGTAAAATAAAAGATGTTGCACAGGAAATAGTTTCTCCTGCGCCAATAGAAAAATCAAATTCTGCGGCGTTGTGCACAACGCCGTTTGCAATCACGAGGTCCTTCTTGCGGAATCGACCTTTTTCATATACCATGCCACCGGTCAATCGTTTGTGCATCCCTGTACCTCCCTTTCGTCAAAAACTGGCGCGGTGCGCCTGCACCTGGGCCCTAAAAAAAGCAGCCACGCGCGCGGGGCTGTGTGCCCGTCGCGCTCGGAAGCCGCTTTTGCATTTTTACCATTATACGAAAGTGGGGCGCACAAGTCAAGCAGTGCGCCCCACTTTTCGGTTTTGCCCAAAAAACCGGTCATTTTTACCGCGTTTTTGTCAGCTGCCCCAGCTTACCGGCCTCAGGCCACCTCTGCCTCACAGGCACGCATTGCCTCCAGCGTGTCGCCCAGCAGCTTGTCCAGGTCCCAGCCAAGCAGCTCGGCGCCCTGCACGATGACATCGCGCGAGCAGCCCGCTGCAAATTTTTTGTCTTTGAATTTCTTTTTCAGCGACTTCAGTTCCATGTCCTGCACCGACTTCGACGGCCGCATCAGCGCCGCCGCGCCAATCAGCCCGGTCAGCTCGTCGGTGGCAAACAGCACCTTTTCCATCTCGTGCTCGGGCTTAATGTCCACGCACAGGCCCCAGCCATGGCTGGCCGTCGCGTGGATTATTGCTTCGTCCACCCCGCGCTCGCGCATGATCTGCTGGCTTTTTACGCAGTGCTCTTCGGGGTACTGCTCAAAATCAAGGTCGTGCAGAATGCCGACGATCTCCCAAAAATCCGCTTCGTCGCCGTAGCCCAGCTGCTGGGCATACCATCGCATCACGGCACCCACCGTTTTGGCATGGTGCTGGTGAAAGTCTTCTTTGTTGAATTCGGTGAGCAGTGCCCACGCTTCCTGCTTTGTCATTCTGGTCACTCCTGTTCTGTTCTGTCTGCGTTGCCCTGCCGCGGGCAAACTAAATGAAAAGCGAAAAAACACCTTGCGCAAATGGCGCTGCGGCGGTAGGATAAAAGCAAACCCAAACAGCCGCGGGCGGCGCAGTATGCTGCGGTGCCCCAAAAGGAGATTTGTATGAACGACCTTCTGCTCGTCATTGATATGCAAAAAGTCTACGAGCCGGGCGAGCCCTGGGCCTGCCCCGGTGTGCCCGGTGCCACGGCGGCCATTCGCCGGCTGCTGGCGTCCGGCAAGGTGCCCAACGTCATTTTTACCCGGTACGATGCCGCCGGCGCGCCGGCCGGCCGCTGGCAGCAGTACAACACCACCTTTGCCGACATCAACGCCGACGCGCGCCTTGGCGAAATGATGGAGGCGTTCACCGGCGACGTCTCCCGCTTCCCGCTGTACAGCAAGTCCACCTATTCGTCACTGTCCATCCCCGAGGTCGCATCGGCTGTCGCCGCGGCCGACCGCGTGCTGGTGGCCGGGGTAGTGGCCGAATGCTGTGTGCTGGCAACGGCGCTCTCGCTTATCGACGCGGGTGCCAACACCGTTTACCTTGCCGATGCCGTCGCGGGCCAAAGCCCCGCGTTTGAAGCCATGGCGCAAAACATCGTCGCCACCTTTACCCCCATCCACGGCAGCGTGCTGACGGTGGACGATTACCTTGCGGGGGTATAGGCCGTTATAATACCTTGTTTAAAAAGTCGATGGTGCGCTGCTCGTGCGGGTGGCCAAAAATCTCTTCCGGCGTGCCCTCTTCCACCACAACGCCGCCGTCCATAAACACCACGCGGTCCGACACTTCGCGGGCAAAGCCCATCTCGTGGGTCACCACAATCATCGTCATGCCGTCCTTCGCCAGCTGCTGCATCACCGCCAGCACCTCGCCCACCATTTCGGGGTCCAGCGCGCTGGTCGGCTCGTCAAACAACATAATATCGGGCTCCATGGCCAGAGCGCGGGCAATCGCCACACGCTGCTGCTGCCCGCCTGAAAGCTGGGCGGGGTACGCATCCGCCTTATCCGACAGGCCCACCTTTTTCAGCAGCTGCTGTGCTTTTTGCGCGGCGGCTGCTTTGTCCATCTTCTTGCGGTCTACCGGGGCCATCATGATGTTTTCCGTCACCGAAAGGTGGGGAAACAGGTTGAACTGCTGAAACACCATGCCGATGTTTTCGCGGATTTTGTTGATGTCGGACTTTTTGTCCATGATGTCAAACCCGTCCACGAGCACCTGCCCGCCGGTGGGCTCTTCCAGCCGGTTCAGGCAGCGCAGAAACGTCGATTTGCCGCTGCCCGAAGGCCCGATCATGCAAACGACTTCCCCCTCGGTCACCTCTAAATCAATGCCTTGCAGCACGTCCAGCGTGCCAAAGCTTTTTTGCAGCTTTTTCGCCACTACCTTAGCGTTTGCCAACTGCCATCCTCCTCTCGATCATGCGCGAAACACGCGACAAAATGGTGATGACCACAATATAGATGACACCGACCGTCAGCCAGATCTCGAACGATTTAAAGTTGCGCGCAATAATCAGCTTGCCGCTTTGAGTCAGCTCTACCATGCCGATGACCGACAAAATGGACGTGTCTTTCAGCGTGATAATAAACTGGTTGACCATGCTGGGGATGACGATGCGGATGGCCTGCGGCAAAATAACCTTGCGCATCGCGCGGCCATACGGCAGCCCCAGGCTGCGCGCGGCTTCCATCTGCCCAATGTTGACCGCCTGAATACCACCGCGGAAAATCTCAGACAAATATGCGCCGGCGTTCAGCGCCAGCGTCACCACACTGGCAACGTCCGAGCTGATGCGGATCGACAGCGCCTGCGCCACGCCAAAATAGATAAAGAACGACAGCACCATTACCGGCAGGCCGCGCATGCAGTCGACATAAATGCGGGCAATGACCCCTAAAAACTTGCTGCTGGACAGCTGCATCATGCACAGCAGCAGGCCAATCATCGTTGCAAACACCAGCGAAAGCGCCGTGATCTCCAGCGTTTTCAAAAGGCCCTGCAGTAAGCTTGGCATCGCCGAGCCGACAATTTCAAAAAACTTCAAATTGAACCATCCTCCCCCACCCCACCGCGGCAGCCGCGGGCGGCCTTACAAAACAAGTTACGCACCCGCGCAAAGCGCACGGGTGCGTAGCCTTACCCTATTATTATAGTAGATACTGCACACCGGGCGCAAGCCAAAATGCGCACCGGCTCCAAAACAGGCACTTTTTTCGCCCTGTTGTCTTACTTTGCAATATAGGTATCCAGAATCTCCTGGTATTTGCCGTTGGCTTTCAGGTTTTCAAGGCCCTTGTTGAACATGGCCAGCAGCTCGGCATTTTTGCCCTTGTTCACCGCAAAGCCGTAAGACGAGCCCTGCTCTTTTTCGGTCACGATTTTCAGGCCGTTGTTCTGGGTCACGCCGTAGCCCAGCACAGGGTAATCCTCAAAGCAGGCAACCGAGTTGCCGGCTTTTACGTCCTCATACATGTTGGCCGACTCGTCAAAATAGGTCAGCGTAAAGCCGTACTGGTCTTTAATCGACTCGGCAAAGTCGGCACCCTCGGTACCGGTTTTCACGGCAACGGTCTGGCCCTTCAAGTCGTCATAGCTTTTCACGGTATCGTTGCTTGCGGCAATGCCCATCACAACGCCCGAATCAAAGTACGGCTCTGAAAAATCAAAGGTCTCTTTGCGCGCATCGGTGATGCTCATGCCGGCAATCACGCCGTCGCACTGGTCGCTTTGCAGCGCCTGCAGCGCGGCGTTAAAGCCCAGCGCCTGAATTTCCACCTCAAAGCCCTGGTCGGCCGCAATGGCCTTGATCAAGTCCATGTCAATGCCGACCTTGTTGCCGCTCTCGTCCTCAAACTCAAACGGTGCAAACGTGGTGTCGGTCGCAATGATATAGGTTTTTTTGTCACCCTGCGAAGCAGCGGTGCTGCTTGCCGCAGTGCTGCTCGCGGGTGTGCTCTGCGCTGCCGACGAGCTTCCCGTGCTGCCGCAGGCTGCAAGGCTGAATACCATGGCAAGGGCAAGGGCCCCGGCCGCAAGTGTTTTAAACTTTTTCATTTCCAATCCCCCTGTTAAAAAATTGCAGCGCGCTTTTGGGGCGGCGCGCTGGTATGCAACATATTCTATGCGTTTGCCGGCGTCTTGTCAATGTGTCGCAGCAAAAAGTAATAAATTACCAATTTTTAAATCTGTGGGGGCATGGGGTCCCCCCACTGCCCGGCTGCCGGCTGCTGCGCGCTGCGCCAGACTTGCACCGCCGCCACCAAATAGCAAACGGCAATCACGGCGTTCAGCACTTCCCATATTAGCATTCCCCAAATTCCGGCGCCTTTTTGCGCCGTTAAAAAAAACATCACCAGTATCGGCAACAAAGGAAGCCCTTCAAAAGCCGTTGTCAAAACACCCATCACAAGGCATTCGACCGACCTTTTGGGGTGTGCCGCACGCAGAACGCCCAAAATTCCAACCGTTAAATCAAACGCCGCGGCAGTCAAAATAATTAGAATAACGAAAAAAAACAGCAAAATACCGGCATTCCCCATATTCTTTAACTCGGATAAAAATTCCTCTGTCATCAGGGACACCGCACCGGCGAAACAAACTAAAAAAAATAGCGCGGCACGTAGTATGTATAAAATCCCCGTCACTCTCAGCAATAGCCTTCCCTTTTGCATCACTTTTCCCCTTTTTCGCATTTTCCTGTTTTTTGCCGCCCCTTCGGGCAATATCTCCCGCCTTTTGCAGGCCTTTACTTTGCCGTCAGTTGCCCCCTGCCGGTGCGCCCTTGTCAGGCCGGTTCATCGCCGCGCCCACAAGGTAGCAGATCAGCAACGGCAACAGCAGTATATTGCCCAGCGGGGCCGTATAACCGCCAAAGCTGACAAGGTTACCCAAAAACAGCAGCACATTCAGCGCCACCGCAATCATGCCCGCCACCAGGCAGCGGTTCGCCTTTTCGGGGTGCGCCGCGTAGTTTACGCCAAAAATGCCGGCCACCAAATTTGCTGCACCCCCAAAAAAAGAAGAGCCTGCAAGCAGCATATAATTCATTCCGCGTTTCATCACGGCCACCCCGGCTTCGCTGCCGTAATTGCCCGCCGCAAAGGCCCTGATGCCGGTCACCAGCGCAAGCAGTGCAAACAACAAGCTAAGTGCCGCCACAATAAGCAATAAAATACCGGTCACCTTTAACAATGTCTTCCCTTTTGCCACCATTTTAAACTCCCCCTGCAATTTTTAAATTTTATTTTTGCCACACTGCGCCGCCCGCCGGCGGCACAAAACGCAATCTTGTTTTATTGTACGATTCGCGGTTTGCATTGTCAATTTTTACCGTACTGTTTTACCTTATTTTAAAAAGCACTGCCAAACCCCATCAAAAAACGGCCACCCATAACAGGTGGCCGCTCTATTTTTTATTGCCGTCAGTTCATCGGTGTGCCGGCATCCTGTTTGTTCCACGAAGCACCCACCATATAGCAAATGCCAAGGGCAAGCATTAAAACCGCGCCAAGAAATTCACCCGACGACGATTTTTGGTACAGCGCCCCCAAAACGTCAATGCTGCTGAACACCACCGAAATAATGCCAAGCACAAAACAGACATTCGCCTTTGCGGGCACCGCCGCATACTTTACGCCAAAAATGCCGACGACAAGGTTGTATACACTGCTCAAAATCAGGCCAAGCCCTACCAGTAACACCGCCCCGCCGGCTGCCATGCCCAGTACGCCCACTTCCGAGCTCATCCCGCCCGCTGCCGCAATCAAACCGCCGCCAAGCACGGTCACCAGGCCAACCACAATGCGAATCGCCGCCAGTATAATATACAAAATACCGGACACTTTCAACAAGGTTTTTCCTCTTGGTGCCATCACAATACCCTCCTGTTATCGTCTTTTATTTTCCGCCGCAGCACATTACCCCTTAGCGGTGTGCTGTGGTTTCGCTTTATTTTATTGTACAAGCTGCACACAGTTTTGTCAATTTTTTCCTTGTCTTTCATTTATTCACCCAGTTTTTCCCTTATTTGTGGGTCTGCGGCCCTTCCGGTGCCACCTTTTGTAACATGTCGCTAAAATCCTTGCGCACACTGGTGCAATATTTCTACGGCACCGCGGCTTGCTTTTTGCCCGGCAATACAGCATAATGAATAAAGTCGATGGTTGTTGTTTAATACCCGAATATGGCGGGTAGTTTCTACACCTCACCGTAAATGAGGTACAATGACACCAGAGCGGCTTTTTTTCGTGCCGCTCGTCTGTTATTATTCTCTGTAAAGGGTTCCTCTTTGCAGGGCTGTTTGTGCCGCAACCACTATTGACACGTCCGCGTACCTGTCAAGCCCGGCTGCCACCCGCTTTACGGGTACAACACACACAGCTCTTGCGAGGAGGATTTTTTTATGCAGAACTACTTTAAGCTCAAGGAGCACGGCACCAACGTGCGCACCGAGATCATGGCAGGCCTGACGACCTTCATGACCATGGCGTACGTGCTGGCCGTGCAGCCCTCTGCCATTGTGGGCTTTGGGCCCGACCCCACCATCACCGATGTCAACGGTGTCGTCATCAGCAAACAGGCCATTTTAATCGTCTGCGCACTGGTCTCCGGCCTCATCACCCTGTTCATGGGCCTGTACGCCAACATGCCGTTTGCCCTTTCCACCGGCATGGGCACCAACTTTCTGCTGGGCGGCCTGATTCAAAGCGGCAACATCTCGTTCGGCAAGGCCATGGCCATCATCCTGATCTCCGGCATCATCTTTGTGCTGCTCAGCGTGTTTGGTGTCCGCGACCTCATCGTGCGCATGATCCCCAAAAACATCAAGGTCTCCATCTCGGCGGCCATCGGCTTTTTCATCGCCTACCTCGGCTTTAAAAACTCCGGCATCGGCTCGTTTGAAAGCGGCATCGGCATGGGCGACTTCACAAAGCCCGCCGTTGCGCTGGCACTGCTGGGCCTGCTGATCATCGCCGTGCTCACCGCTTTCAAGGTGCGCGGCGCTATTCTGTACGGCATTCTCGGCATCACGCTGCTGGGCATCCCGTTTGGTGTCACCACCCTGCCCAGCCATATTTTCGAAATCCCCAGCTTCTCCACCGTCAGCAATGTCGTGTTCAACTTTGACTTTAAGGGTCTTCTGGCCGGCGACACGCTGGTGCTGATTTTCATCGCATTCTTCGGCGACTTCTTCTCCACCCTTGGCACCGTGCTCGGCGTTGCCGGCAAGGCCAAAATGCTGGATAAGGACGGCAACCTGCCCGACATTCAAAAGCCGTTCCTCGTCGATGCCATCGGCACCGTGGTGGGCGCCTGCACCGGCAACACCACCATCACCACCTATGTCGAATCCTCCTCCGGCGTGGAGGAGGGCGGCCGCACCGGCCTGACCGCAGTCGTCACCGCAATCGGCTTTTTGATCGCGACCTTCCTGTCCCCGCTGTTTGTCATCATCCCGGATGCCGCCACCGGCCCGGCGCTGATTTTTGTCGGCTTTTTGATGATCAGCAGCCTGTCGCAGATCGACTTCTCGAACTTCAGCGAGGCCTTTGGCCCGTTCATCATGCTGATGTTCACCACCTTCTGCGGCTCTATCGCCGCGGGCATCGCGGCCGGTATTCTGGCCCATGTCTTCATCAAGGTGCTCACCGGCAAGTTCAAAGAAGTGCACCCCGGCATGTACATTCTGTGCATCCCCCTGCTGATGTACTTTATTTTAAACTAAGCGGTTTTCGCACCCTTTGCAAAGAGAGCCAGCCTGTTGGCTCTCTTTGTGCTATCTGTCTTTTTTACACCTTTGCGCCGCACCCCGCGGCGTGCCACTATTTTTATAAGGAGGGCTTTGTATGAAGATCCAACCCAAAGATAAACGCGCGCTGCTGGCCGCGGCGCTGGGTAAAACCGGCTGCGACCTCGCGGTCAAAAACGCCCAGTATGTCAACCTGTTCACCGGTGAAATTTACCCCGCCACCGTGTTTGTGCACCAGGGCTTTGTTGTGCATGTAGAAAACAAAAACCTCGAAGAGGGGCTTGAAAAGGCTGCCCGCGTCGTCGATGCCGGCGGGCGTTATATCGTGCCCGGCCTCATTGACGCGCACATTCACATTGAAAGCAGCATGCTCACCCCGCCCAACTTTGCAGCTGCCGTTGTGCCCCGCGGCGTCACCACCGTCATCACCGACCCGCACGAAATCGGCAACGTGCTAGGCGAAGAGGCTGTCGTTTACATGCACGAGGCGGGCAGCGGCCTGCCGATGCACCAGTTCATCAACATCCCGTCCTGCGTGCCGTCGGTGCCGGGGCTGGAGGAGGGCGGCGCCACGTTTGATGCCGCCGTTATCGACCGGCTGGCCAAGCTGGAAAACGTCATCGGCCTTGCCGAAGTGATGGATTTCATCGGCGTCGTCAACGGCGAGGACCGCATGATGGACATCATCGAGACCGCCGAGAAAAACGGCCTGTACCTGCAAGGGCATCTGCCCGGCGGCTTTGGGCGGCTCGTCAGCGCCTATTACATCGGCGGGCCCGCCACTTGCCACGAGACTACCCAGCCCGGCGAAGCACTGGACAAGCTGCGCGCCGGCATGTATGTCGACGCGCGTGACTCCTCCATTGCCAAAAATGTCGCCACCATCTGGGCCGATGTCAAAGACCTGCCCTGGCGCGACCGCCTGTGCCTTTGCACCGACGACCGCGAAGCCGACGATATTCTGGATGCCGGCCAGCTGGACGACGTGCTGCGCCATATCATCCAGCTTGGCATGGACCCGCTGGAAGCCCTGCGCGCCGCCACCGTGCACACCGCACAGGCGGCACACCTTGAAAACATGGGCGCCGTGGCCCCCGGCTACACCGCCGATTTCCTGCTGCTCGACGACCTTGCCACCTTTAAGGTAGACACCGTGTTCTTTGCGGGCAACGAGGTCGCCAAGGGCGGCAAGCTGCTGGCCGAAATCCCGCAGCGCAGCTTTGCTATCGAGCAGAAAAACACGATGAACGTGCCGAAGCTGTCGCAAGACGACTTTAAGCTGCGCGCACCCGCAGGCTGCGGCGACAGTGTACAGGTCAATGTGCTCACCTACACGTCCGACACCCTGTCCACAACCACCTGCGTCACCGAAACTGTGCCGGTAAAAGACGGCTTTGTCGATATCAGTGCCGACCCCGACCTGTTCTACGCCATGATTGTCAACCGCTACGGCACCGGCAATTATGCTTTTGGCCTGGTGCGGGGCTTTGGCGCAAAGCGCGGGGCCGATGGTTCCACCGTCAGCCACGACTGCCACAACCTGTCGATTGTGTTTAAAGACGCCGCCAGCGGCTATGCCGTTTACCGCGAGCTTGTCAGCTGCGGGGGTGGCTTTGCCGCCGCCATCGACGGCAAAATCATCGCCACGCTGCCCCTTGCGGTGGGCGGGCTGATGAGCGCCGTGGGCTGCGAAGAGACCGCCGCCCGCTCGCTTGCGATGAAAAAGGCCCTGCACGAAATCGGCCTGCCGATGGAAAACCCGCTGCTGCGCATTGCCACACTGGCGCTGCCGGTCATCCCGGAGGCAAAGTTCAGCGACCTTGGCCTTGTCGATGTCATGAACAAAAAACTGCTTCCCATCTTCCCCGGCGCAAAATAAAAGGCCGGCAGCAAAACACCGCTTTTGTTTTGGCCCGCCCTGTTAATTTTTGTGTTTTGATATTGACTTTGCCCCACATCATGGTAAACTAAAAACGACTCAAAAACAGGGGGTCTCCCCCTTTAGGAAAGTGAAGTTTTACCATCATGGAAGAAGATGCGATGCGTCAGTGCATCCGCAAGGCGTTGGGCCTTACCCCTTTGCTGCGCTCTGTGTTGATCCGCCCGCAGGAGGTCAGCCCCGTGGCGGACCTGCCAGCGACACAGCTGCAGGCGCTGTTCATCCTCAATGTCAATCACCCGCTTCGCATGAGCGTTTTGGCGCGCAAGCTGGCGGTGTCCAAGCAGCAGCTCACCAAAATTGCCGACGCACTGGTTGCCGCGGGGTATGTCACCCGCACCGGCGACGAAAAAAACCGGCGCATCATTCTGCTCAACCTCACGCCCGAGGGCCGCACACTGGTCAGCTGCCTGCAAGACGAAGTGACCGAGCGCATGCTGCCCCAGTTTTGCCGCCTGTCCCCGCGTGAGGTCGGCCAGTTTTCGCAGGCGCTCGACACGCTGCGGCCGCTGCTGGAAAAGCTGAAATATTAAATCGGAGCATTCTTTTCAATCCCGCTGTGCATTACAGCGGGATTTTTGTTTTTCATTTCATGTTCACATTTGTTTCATATCACTGTTTTATTTGCATGGTATTCTTGTTGACATCATAACGCAAGGAAGGTGACCCCATGACGACCGAAGAATCCCGCAGCATGGCAAGCGCACTCATCCGGCTGATCCCCACCTTCAGCCGCATGGTTATACGCCCGCTTTCGGGCTGCCCACTGTGCTCTCTTACACCGGGTCAGCTGCAGGCACTGCTGTGCATTCAGCAATCCCCCGGGCACAATATGACTCATCTTTCCAGCACCTTACAGGTCAGCCGCCAGCAGCTCACCCGCACGGTGGATGCCTTGGTGGAGCAAGGGCTGGCAGAGCGGTATGAAAAAGAGGGCAACCGGCGGGTCATCCTGCTGCGGCCCACCGCGCAGGCCGCGGCGCTGCGCGATGAGCTGACCGACACACTTGCCTTTCATCTGCACGAGGCGATGCAGGGCCTTACCGTCGAGCAAAAGCGCACGCTGGCCGATGCCTGTGCCCAAATGGATGAGATTTTTTCACGGCAGCTTTCAGCCGATTCTGAGGATGGTGACACATGAAAGAGACAAAAGCCCCTAAAAAACCAATTATTTATTTCTACCTTGCAGGGCTGGTGCTGTTGATTTTATTCAACGTATTCATTGCCCCGATGATCGAAAACAGTCAGGTCAAAAACGTGTCGTACAGCGAATTTTTGACGATGGTGAAAAGCGGCGAGGTTGCCGAGGTCGAAATGAGCGACACCCAAATCGTCTTTAAACCCACCGACACGGCCGACAAAAATGTCTACATCACCGGCCTGTGGGACGACCCCACCCTCACCCAGACCCTCAACGACGCCGGGGTAAGCTATACCAAATCCATCACCCAAACCACCTCGCCACTGCAAAGCTTTGTTTCCGGCTTCTTGCTGCCGCTGCTCATTATTCTGGCACTGGGCCAGCTGTTGGGGCAGTTTTTAATGCGCCGGGTGGGCGGGCCCAACGCCATGAGCTTTGGCAAAAGCAACGCCAAGGTTTATGTGGAGGCCAAAACCGGCAAAACGTTTGACGACGTTGCCGGGCAGGACGAAGCCAAGGGCGCGCTGGTCGAAATTGTCGACTTTTTGCACGACCCCGCAAAATACCGCGCCATCGGCGCCAAGCTGCCCAAGGGTGCGCTACTCGTCGGCCCCCCCGGCACCGGCAAAACGCTGCTGGCACAGGCGGTGGCCGGCGAAGCCAACGTGCCATTCTTTTCCATCTCCGGCAGTGAGTTTGTCGAAATGTTCGTCGGCATGGGTGCCTCCCGCGTGCGCGACCTGTTTAAGCAGGCGGGCGAAAAGGCCCCGTGCATTGTGTTTATCGATGAGATCGACGCCATTGGCAAAAAGCGCGACAGCAGCGGCTTTGGCGGCAACGACGAGCGCGAGCAGACCTTAAACCAGCTGCTCACCGAAATGGACGGCTTTGACGCGGGCAAGGGCGTCGTGATTTTGGCGGCGACCAACCGGCCCGAAATTTTGGACCCCGCGCTGCTGCGCCCGGGCCGGTTTGACCGGCGCATCCCGGTAGAGCTGCCCGACCTTGCGGGACGCGAGGCTATTTTGCGGGTGCACGCGAAAGCGATTCACACCGCGCCCGGGCTGGACTACAACGCGGTCGCACGCGCCACCAGCGGCACCTCGGGTGCCGACCTTGCCAACATTGTCAACGAGGCGGCGCTGAACGCGGTCAAACATGGCCGCCGCTCGGTGCAGCAGGACGACTTTGACGAGGCAATCGAAACCGTCGTTGCCGGTTACCAGCGCAAAAACGCGGTGGTCAGCACGAAAGACAAGCTGATTGTCAGCTACCACGAGTGCGGCCACGCCCTGGTGGCGGCACTGCAAAAAAACTCGGCGCCGGTGCACAAAATCACCATCATCCCCCGCACTTCCGGCGCACTGGGCTACACGATGCAGGTCGATGAAAAAGAAGAGCTGCTGATGAGCCGCGAGACGATTTTAAACAAAATCGCCACGCTGACGGCCGGCCGTGCCGCCGAAGAGCTGATTTTCGGCTCAATTACCAGTGGTGCCGCCAACGACATTGAACAGGCCACCCGGCTGGCGCGGGCTATGGTCACCCGCCTTGGCATGACCGACGAGTTTGACATGACCTCGCTGGGCGGCCAGCAGGACACCTACCTTGGCGCGGGCGGCCATCTGGGCTGCAGCTCTGCCACCGCGGCGCGCATCGACCAGAAAATTGTCGAGATTATCCGCGAAGAACACCGCCGCGCGCTGGATTTGCTGACTGAAAACAAGGCAAAGCTGCACGAGCTTGCACGCGAACTGTACGAGCGCGAGACCCTGACCGGCGAAGAGTTTATGGAGGTTTTCTCCCGCCCGGTCTCGCTGCCTGCCGCCCCCGGCGCCACCGTGGCGCCCACCATCATCGACGAACTTGTAACTGGGGAGGAATAACAATATGAACGGGTTTCAAAACTTCTTTGGCAACCGCTACGGTATGGACGCTTTAAATTTCACGATTGCGGGTCTTGCGCTGGTGCTTTCTATCGTCGGCCGGTTTTTCCCGCAGGTCATCGCGCTGCCCATTTTGGGCATGCTGCTCATCATCCTGCTGTTCTACCGCATGCTGTCCACCAAACATGTGCTGCGCCGGGCAGAAAACGAAAAGTTCCTCTCGTTCTGGTCGGCGGTGCGCGGCTGGTTTCAAAGCCCGTATCTCCCCTTTCTCTCGCGCGGCGGCAAACGGTATTTCCGCTGCCCCAACTGTAAGCAAAAATGCCGGGTACCCGCGGGCAAAGGCATGATTGCCATTCGCTGCCCCCGCTGCGGGCAAGAGTTTATCAAACGCACTTAACCTCACTGTTTTTTACCGGCGGGCCGGCCTTTTTTGAGGGCAGGCCCGCCGGTATTTCATTTTTCTGCCTTTCCTCTGCCGGTTTTACTGTTTTTTGGCTGCCCCGCGCTATACATTGCCGCCATGTTATGGTAAAATAAAGAGAATTTTACTTGTTTTATATTTAACAAAAATAATTCAACGGCATACAGGGGGCCCCTATGGCAAAACCACTCATTGGCATCACCGCAAACTACACTACCGACAGCCGCATTGGCACCGAGCTTCACATTGGCGGCCCCGGCCAGCACTGGAATTTACTTGCCGCAGATTACGTGCACGCCGTCGAGCGCGCGGGCGGCCTGCCGGTCATTGTGCCGGTCAGCACCGATCATGCCGCCACGGCGGTCCTGATCCGCCGGCTGGACGGTATCGTGTTTTCGGGCGGCAGCGATGTGGACCCCGCGCTGTACGGGCAGGCCCCCGCAGGTGCTATGGCCCCGCAGGCCCAGCGCGACGCACACGAAGTTGCGCTGCTGCAAGAAGTGCTACAGCATACCGCACTGCCTGTGCTGTGTGTCTGCCGCGGCTGCCAGCTGTTCAACGTGGTGCTGGGCGGCACGCTGTACCAAGACTTAGAGCAGGCCGG
Source organism: Bacillota bacterium (assembly GCA_023460035.1). Taxonomy (GTDB): domain Bacteria; phylum Bacillota; class Clostridia; order Oscillospirales; family Ruminococcaceae; genus Pygmaiobacter. Next base: position 297,402 of record JAEWRN010000021.1, on the reverse strand, counting down.
CCTGCCGCGCCATTCATTAAACCAGCAGCCAATGGGCGAAACCACCCACGAAATCGAAGTGCTGCCCGGCACACTGCTCTCCTCTATTTTGGGTACAGGGCAGTTCCCCGTCAATTCGTTTCACCACCAGGCGGTTTGTCAAAACGCCCCCGGTGTCGTCACCTCTGCCGTCGCGGCGGGCGGTGCGCAGGTGGTCGAAGCAGTTGAGCTGCCGGCCCGCGCCGCCTTTACGTTGGCGGTGCAGTGGCACCCCGAAGCACTGGTGGACACCCAGCCTTCCAGCCTTGCGGTGTGGCAGGCACTTATCAACGCCGCAAACGGGTAGCGCAAACGGCGCAGCCCCTTTTTCGCACTGTTGTAAAAGGAGATGTTACATCCATGAGAATTTCTACCAAAGGCCGTTATGCATTGCGGCTGATGGTCGACCTTGCGGTACATACCGCGCACGGCGGTGTCGCACCGATCCGCAGTATCGCCGAACGTCAGGACCTCAGCGACAAATACCTCGAGCAAATTATCTCGCAGCTTTCGCGCGCGGGGTTTGTAAAAAGCGTGCGCGGCGCACAGGGCGGCTACCGCCTCTCGCGTGACCCGGCTACCTATACGGTGGGGGATATTTTACGTCTGATGGAGGGTGACCTTGCCCCGGTGGCCTGCGGTGCCCTGAAAGCGGGGGAGGCTTGCTGCGGCCGGTACGATAACTGCGCCACGGTAGAAGTGTGGCAAAAGCTGTCGGACGCCATCAACTCGGTGGCCGACAGCATCACACTTGCCGACCTCGTAAAGAGCTACCGCGAAAAATGCCCCGACGTGCTGCCGCCGCTGCGCTAGCAGCGTGCCCGGCACGTTCAAGGGCAATATCATTTATTTTCTGTCTCATTAAAATACCCGGTACCGTTTAATTTACGGTACCGGGTATTTTTGCAGCAACAGGCACTTTGCATCACCTTTTAGGGGCGGTTTTTTACCCGCGGCACCACCGTGCCACACCCACAAGCCTCACTGCAGCAAGGTTTTTTGCGGCATCACACCACAGGTACTATGGCAGCGGCGTGCCTGCACCCAAACGTCAAAAGCCGGCTTTGGGGGTTGCCCCTGCTTGGGTTTTGCGTTTCAGCCTGCCACCTGTTTTTTAAAATACCGCGCTGCACTGTGTGCCCACATTGCCATCAAGCTGCCGCTCGGCAGCAGTTTTGCAAGCCCGCGTAACCAGTGCGCATACCAGCCGTATACAGACATTGTACGCCCGCGGTCTGCGTCCCGCAGCGCCTTTGCTGCCACCGGCCGTGCCTGTGTTAACCCGGGGAAGTAGATTGGCTTGCCATTGTGCGTCTGCCACAGCAAATCGGTTTTTACCCAGCCGGGGCAAACGGTCGTCGCGGTGATGCCGGTGCCTTTCAGCTCTACATGCAGCGCGCGGGTGTAATACCGCTCAAACACCTTGCTTGCCGCGTACAGCGCAAGGTAAGCCATCGGCTGAAACGACGCGGCAGACGATATGGTCAGTATCCGGCTGCCCGGCGCCATATAAGGCAGGCAGATATTGCACAGCTGTGCCGGCACGGTGCAGTTCAGTGTCACCGTATCGTCAATCAATGCAGTGTCAAAGCTTTCGCAGGGCGCCATGCGGGCCAGCCCCGCGTTGTTGACAAGGTAGCGCACCTGCACCCCGCTCTGCTGCAACCGCTCCGCCAGTTTTTGCAGCGTCTTTGGCCGGGTCAAATCCATCGCCAATACAACTACTTTTTCTCCCAATTCACTCCGCAGCGCGTCCAGCTTTTGTTCACTCCGGGCGACGGCCCACACCTCGTCTACGGCGGGTTCGGCACACAAAAGGCGGGTAAATTCGCGGCCCAGCCCGCCGCTGGCCCCGGTCACCAGTGCAATCTTTTTTTGCATTATTTTCTTCCCTTCAAAGGCCTGCGGCCTGAAAAATATTCGCAATACCCTGTTTAAAAAATCTTCTCTCGAACGCATTTTTTTGCATCAAACGGTAAGTGATGCACAGCTCACCCTGCACGGTTACAATCCCAATTACTCGCTGCGCGTATGACACCGCGGGCGGCACAAAGGTGAGTTGCTCCACACCAAACGTCCCATAGTCCGTTTGTATCGGCAGCACCGTCAGGTTCGTAATCCCCAGTGTGCGTTTTTGTGGCCCTTCATAGCCCATCTGCCGTGCAAGTCGCGTAATAAAGGGGTCCCGCAAAAGCCCTGTGGTGTGCAGCAGTACCGCATCCCACAACACCGGGCAAAGGCGCAATAAAAACCGCAATACAAAATACACTGTCGCCGGGCTTTGCAGGCGTTTTGCCAGCCTGCGGTGCAACTTCTGCGCGTTTTCGCCAAAGCTTTTACCAGTGGTATAACGGTGGCGCACCATCACCGCCCCCACCTGATTGTTCAGCGTGCGGTCTCCCGGCGCGCGCACCCCCACGGCAAGCCCCAGCCTCTGGCTGCCCGGCAGTGCTTTTAAAAACGCTGCCGCAAGGTAGCTGTTCACCGAAACACCAAGGGCCTTTGCCGCCGCGCAAACTGCACGCGTTTGTGCGGGGGTAAACCGGGCGCACAGCACCTCACTCGCATGGCCCTGCCAGTAGGTGCGTTGCTGCTGCTCTAAATCTTCCCAATGAAACACCGTGCCGCCGCGCTGCCAGTGCCGGTTACATCCATCGGCATACCATGCCGTTATGGCCGGCATCCCGGTGTGCTTTGGCATGGTTTGCTCTGTCAGTACCCACAGCGGGCAAAACGCCGGCGGCGTGCCCGCAAGCGCGTGCAGCACGTCCTCAATAAACCCTGCAATCGCCTGGCCGTCGCCCGCAAGGTGGTGCGCCATCACCAGCAGCTGTGCCTGCCCCTGCGGCGATGCCAGCGCAAACACCCGCATCAGCTCGCCGTTTTGCAAATCAAACGGGCGCCTCTCCTGCCGGCGCAACAGGTCTTGCCAGTCGCCTTGTGCCAGCTGCACCGTGCAGCCGCTTTGCGCCTGCCGCCGGTAAAACGCCCGCCCGTCGGCACAAAGCTCTATGCGGCACAGGGTGCTTTCGTGCGCGGCAAATACCGCGCGCACCGGGCCCAATAGCGCGCAGGGCTGCACTGCGCCGCGCAGCTGCACTAAAAACACAATACTGTCGCAGGGCTCAAACAGGTTGGGGCGCTCGGTGCGTATTTCCTTTTCCACTCTCTCTGCCCCCGCTTCAGCCGCGCAGCACGGTGCGTGCAAGGTCCTGCGGGGTAATGCTTTCGTACCGGGTCGTAAACAGTTTTTTCAGCGCGTACAAGTACACAACACCCCAGTAATAATCGGCCAGCTTCAGCGGGCCGCCGGGCACCGCCGTGCCCTCGCGCTGGGCCTGTGCAATTATTTTTGCCGTCTCTAAATACAGCTCGCTTTCATAGGCATTTCCCTGCTGTTCTTTTTCCCCCACGGCCAACAGCATTTGGGTGTGCAGGGCCACCGCACCCGCAAAGTGCTCGTCTTTTTCCAGCTTGTCCAGCACATAGCCGGACAACTTTTGCAGCTTTTGCTTTGCCGGCAGCGGCAACGCACCCAGCAGCTTTAGCTGGGCAAGCTCGCTGCCCCCTGCTGCGCACTGCTGCAATTCGCTAAACAGCTCTTCTTTCGATTTGAAATACAGGTAAATCGTGCCCTGCCCAATGCCGATGTCACGGGCAAGGTCGCTGATTTTCGTGCCCGAAAACCCGTTTCTCGCAAAATACAGCACCGACTGCCGCAATATTTTTTCGCGCATTGCAGCCCGCTCTTCTGCACAGCGCTCGGCTGATTTCGGCATAAAACCGCCCCCTATGTTTTATGAATGAATGTTTGTTCATTCATTATAGTCTCGTTCTTCCCGCCTGTCAAGCAGCCACCCGCCACCTGTACCGTTTTATTTTTGCCGTAACACCCGCCGCACAGTGCACAGCGCCGCCCGCCCCGGCAGCTTGCTGTACGCGGCTTGTGCCACCGCCATAAAAAAAGCGGGGGCACAATGCCCCCGCCGTGCTGCCGGCAAACCCGCCGACCGCTTTATTCTGTTTTTAGTCGCCTGCCGTCGCAAGGCGTTTTGCCTCGTCAAACTCCGCCGCAATTTCGGCAGAGGGCTCTTTGTCCAGCAGCGACACAATCACAATCACCGCAAGGCTAACCAAAAAGGCGGGTAGCAGCTCGTAAATGCCAAAAATGCCGCCCATCGGCTTAATCAGCAGCCGCCACACAAACACGCTCACTGCGCCGGCGATCATGCCGGCCACCGCGCCGCGCCAGGTCGTGCGCTTCCAAAACAGGCTGGTCAGCATCACCGGGCCAAATGTGGCGCCAAACCCGGCCCACGCAAACGCCACCAGTGTAAAGATGACGCTGTTTTCATCCAGCGCAATCACAATGCCCACGGCCGAAACCGCCAGCAGCATAATGCGCGACACCCACAGCACCTCTTTGTCGCTCGCGTTCTTTTTCAGCACGCCCTGGTAAATGTTCTTTGCAAAGGCAGAGGCCGCAATCAGCAGATACGAGTCCGATGAACTGATGGTTGCCGCCAGAATGCCGGCCATCACCACACCCGCCAGCAGCGGGGGCAGCAGGTTGGTCGCCAGCAGGATAAACACATTTTCCGCCCCGGCCGAGGTCGTCAGTGCCGCGGGGTACAGCGCGCGGCCAATCAGCCCGATTAGCACGGCGCACACCAGCGAAACAAGGCACCAGGTCGTCGCAATGCGGCGCGACTTTTTCAGCTCAGACAATTTGCGAATGGCCATAAAGCGCAGCAGCACCTGCGGCACGCCAAAATAGCCAAGCCCCCAGGACAGGGTGGAAACAATGGTGATCAGGCCGTACTGGGCCGCCTCTCCAAACAGCGGCACCCCATTTGCAGCCTGCTGCACACCATCCTGCACCACCGGCTGTGCAATGCCAAAAAAGCTCACAAAGCCGGGGATGTTTTTGATGTTCTGCGCCACAGCCGCCGGGCCGCCAGCCGCCGCGGTGCCGCTGCCCAAAATGACCACCAGCGCAAAAATCATCACGATTGCCTGCATAAAATCCGACGTGCTTTCGGCCAAAAAGCCGCCGATCAACGTATAAAAAATAACAAACAATGCGCCCGCAATCATCATGCTGTGGTACGAAAGCCCAAACAGCGTGCTAAACAGCTTGCCGCAGGTCACAAAGCAGCTGGACGCATACACGGTGAAGAACACTAAAATAAACACCGCCGAAATGGTGAGCAGCACCTTTTTCTTCTCTTTAAACCGGGCCGAAAAAAACTCCGGCACCGTAATGGCGTCGCCCGCGACAACCGAATAACTGCGCAGCCGGCGCGCCACCAGCAGCCAGTTGATGTAAGTGCCCAGCGCAAGGCCAATCGCCGTCCATGCGGCATCGGCAAGGCCACACCAGTAAGCGACACCGGGCAGCCCCATCAGCAGCCAGCCGCTCATATCCGACGCTTCGGCGCTCATCGCCGCAATCCACGGGCCAAGGCTGCGCCCACCCAAAAAATAGTTCTCGGTGCTCTGGTTTGCGCGGCGCGCAAATACCAGCCCAATCACAATGACCGCCGCCATATAGCAGCACATTGCAATCAAAATTTCAAATCTGTCAAGATTCACCCTTGTTTCCTCCTCTATATGGTATCCCACACAGCCCACACCCGGCCGCGCGGCAATAGACAAAAATAATCATACCCGATTTTGCGCCGTTTGGCAAATGGCTATTTTTCTGTGCGCACCAAAAAGCCCCTTCGGTGCTGGCTTTGCACCAAAGGGGCTTTTACCGTACCTTACAAAAATTTGCCGCCGGCGGGGGCTTTAGCCCCCCTCACCGGGTGCCGGCTCCCCGCCCGGCGTTGTCGGGGCCGGCGTCGGAGTCGGGGTCACCTCCGGTGTCGGGCTGGGGGTTGGTGACGGGGACGGAGACGGAGACGGCGTCGGTGTCACTACCGGGGCCAGGGTGGGTGTCGGGGTCGGCGTTGGTGTCGGGGTCGGGGTTGCCGTGGCGGCAGGCTTCTTTTCAAACTTTGCCGTCACAATAATTTTTTCGGTTGCATTCGACGGCACGTTAAACGCCAGCTGCACATTTGACACATCGTCAATGCGCCCCACGGTGCAGGCCCAGCCCGCAAACTTGTACCCGTCCTTTGTCACCGCTTTTACCGCGGTGCAGGTCTTGCCGGGCTCTACGGTCTGGGTGGCGGTGCCTTCCAGCGTGCCGGCCGCCGCGTCCGACACGGTAAACGAAATTTCAATGCCCGCCGCACTGCTGGACGACGCGGGTTTGTCGGTGTGCACGGCCAGCGGGTCGGTCTCCACAATGCCCGGCGGGGTCTCTTTGCGGTCCGGTATCGTGTTCAGCGGCTTTGGCCGGGTATCCTCGGTGAGATAGCTGTGGGTGCGGATATACTCAAACATTGCGGTAAACGCGTCTTTGTTCAGGTGCACCCCGTCGCTGATGGTATAATCCCACTTCGCAAACCCGGTGGTATCGTCCTTCAGCACTTCGGCACTGTTTAAAAACTTATAGCCCAGCTCTTTTGCCATGTCGGCAAGGGCAAGGTTAAACTTGTCAATTGTCTGCATCGTAATGTTGGGGTTGTCGCGGTACTGGTGCACCGGCGGCACCGAGTTGATGATGATATCGGCATACGGGTAGGCCTCGTGGATGGCCTTGAGCGCCGTTTTATACTGCGACACCAGCGTGTCGGCCGTCCAGCCAATGGTGTTGTTGGTGCCAAACATCATAATAATGCGTTTTGGCTGCATGATCTTGACCGCTTCGGGGATGGTGACCGGGTTGTCATACCCTTTAAAATAAACACACTGCTTCGTGGGCACCATTTGGATGCCCATTGAAACGATGCCGATGTCGTTGTCCAGGGTCGTAAAGCCATAGCTCATCATGCGCGCCGTGTTAGAATCGCCGATAAACAGGGTCTCGTCGATATAGTCCTGCCCGGCGTCCTCGCTTTCGCCCAAAATCGTGTCGGCGTACTGCGTCGTATCAATTTTGTCGGCGTCCTTGTTGTACGCAAGGTCAGACGAGGTGCGCGAGCGGGAAATGTCGGACGAAATACCGCTGTCGTCACCCAGCGCACTGCTTTTGCAGGAGGACAGCGTCGCCACCAATACGGCGACCAGCAGTATCAGCACCAGTGCGCCACCGCCGGCAAACACCTGCAGCCGCTTCTTTTTTTGCGGTGGCAGGTGGTGCAGCGCGGCTAAAAAATGCGAAGCTTCTTGTTTGTTTTTGCCTTGTCTTGCCGGCGGCGGGGTAGGCTTGCCGCTGTTGTCGGGCGCTTTGCCCCGGTTTGCGCCGCGCGCGCGGCGGCGTTCAAATTCATTCAATACAGTACGCCCCTTTTATCAAACGTGCGGGCGGCAGCACCGCCACACACGCGGAATTGCGAGAGGAAGACGGCAAAAAACCGACGATGCACCTATTTTATCATATCTATCCTGCCGGTACAAGGCTGCACGGGCAGCACATTCGTCTTTCATTACAGTACAACGCGCCGCTGCCGCCCGTAAGGCCCCTTTCAATTAAGAAACGCACGGCAAAGGCTTTTTTGTACAGAAAACAAAAGTTTTTTTACTCTTGCGCTGTTTTTGTAAAAAATGGCAACGCCGCGCTGCTTTCTCCCTGCGCAGCAAAAAGCAAAGGCCCGGCAGCCGCCGGGCCTTTGCTTTAAAGCCACCCCACTGCGTACAGGGGGTTTTTATTCTGCCGCTGCGTCTTTCAGCGCGTTTTTCACCGCTTCAATGATGCCGTCCGACGTATGGGTCGCGCCGGCAACCGCATCCACATCCGCGGTCTGCTTGCGAATCATCTCGTCGCCCACGCCTTTTTCCGCATTTTCATAAATGCCCGGGGTCTCGTTGTGCTGGGTCAGCGCCACCTTTACAATGTTGCCGCCCTCTACCGTCACTTCTACGGTCAGCTCACCGCCGTTGCCGGTGCCGGTACCGGTATACACGCCATCTTTATAGTTGCCCTGCACTTCGGGCACTACGGCCTCTGCCGCACTGCTGGATGCCGGGGCCGAAGAAGAGCTGCCCTCGCCCAGTGCGTTTTTCACCGCTTCAATCATGCCTTTCGACGTGTAGGTCGCGCCGGCCACGGTGTCGACATCGGTTTTCTGGGTACGAATCATCTCGTCGCCCACACCCTTTTCGGCATTTTCATAAATGCCCGGGGTCTCGCTGTGCTGGGTCAAGGCCACTTTTACAATGTTGCCGCCCTCTACCGTCACTTCTACGGTCAGCTCGCCGCCGTTGCCGGTGCCGGTGCCGGTGTACACACCATCCGTATAATTGCCCTGTACTTCGGGCACTGCCGTAGTCTCGCCACCCGCGGCGCCAGAAGTGGCCGGTGCGGTGCTATCCTCTTTTGCGTTGGCAAAACAGCTTACAAGGCTGACAGCCAGCAGCAAAACAATTAAAACAACGGCAATAATGCTTTTCTTATTCATGCTCTTCTCCTCGTCTTTAACATCTTAAAAATGGTCTTTCCCTATTGTAAATAAAACGCCAAAAGAAAGCAACTGCAAAATACAGTTGCTTTCCCTTTTTCTGTTTTTAAAGCCCGTAAGGGCCCACGCAGTTTACCGCGTAATCTTGCGGCATTCCAAATAATAGCGTTTTTCCTCTGCATGGCCCATACTGAACGACTTTTTAGGCAGCACGCCGCCCGCACGCACGCCGCCCAGCAGGCCGCTTTTTTGCAGCGGGGGCAGCAGCAGGCCCAGCGCACCGGCCTGCGCCAGCTCGCGCACCGATGCTTCGCCGTGGATGTAATCCACCCGCACAGCGGGGTGCTTTGCAAGGTAATCGGCCAAAAACGCCTCTACGCCGCCCACACAAAGCGGCCAGTGGCTGCCGGTAATCGAAAAGGTCGTCTCCTGCCCTTCGCCCAGCAGCACAAAGCGCTGCGCACTGCTTTTGCCAGCCACCAGCGGTGTGCCCTGTGCGGCAAAAAAGGTGCGCATCTCCTCGGCAAATTCGTCGCGTGCCGCGCCGAATACCACGCGGTGGATCGGCTCAATCAAAATAGCATCATCATGCAGGTTTTCCAGCTCTACCAGGCAATAGCGGGCTGGGTGGTCCAGCTTCTCTTCGTCCGTCAGGCCGGGTTTAATCTCCTCCCACCATGCCTTGGCCGTCGCCAGCGAATGGTTGCCGTCGCCCACCGCAATGCCCAGCGGCTTGCAGCCGGTTGGGGCGGTGCAGGTTTCAAACGCATCCACCGCATGCAGCACGCGCTCAATCAGCGAGGCATCCTCCACTGCGCGGCCCTCAATGTGGCCGCCGCCCAGCATCAGCGGCGTGTCGTATAACAGCGGCAGGCGGCTGGCAGCCGCGGTAATCGGCCCCAGCACAGTGTCCTTGGGGTCATCCACCAGCATCAGAATATGCGGGCTTTCCAGCGGGGCACCGCGCCGCACGGCCAGCCGGGGCGGGATGCGGCTTTCCACCGTGTTCTCGGTGGGGCGAATCAGCGGCTGGGCACCTTTGTCGTAGCAGTACTGCTCTAGGTCCACAACGCCCACCAGCCCGCGGCGCACACCGCTTTCGGTGGTGCGCCGCACAAACACAAAACCGTTCACCTGCCGTGCCAGCACATCGCGCAGGGCGGTGTCCATTGCGCGGTGAATTTTTTCAATCCGCCCGGCAACACCAGGCTCCTCTAAATAGACCTCCGGCAAAATCAAATTAAGGCAGCTGGGCGCATCGCCCACAAACGCGGCGGCCCGCTGCCAATACTCCGGCTGCGAGGTAAACTGGTCACAGGCGAGTGTGGCCCATTTTTCCATATCGGTGCCCTGGCGCGGCAGCAAAATTTTTGCCGGGCCGAACATGTGGTGCGCTTGCATTGTGTCTCCCCCTGTAATTGCGGCGGGGCAAATCCCCGCACGGTGCTGTGGGCCCGTTTTTTGGCCCTATAAACAGTTATTATAGGGCAGTGGTGCGGTTTTTGCAACCGGTAATCCGCCACACCCGCGCCTCCCGCCGGCAAAGCGCGCTTGTTTTTTGTTTTTGCCCACCGGCCGGCACAAAAAAGGGGCCTTTAGCAAACTGCTAAAAACCCTTTTTAACTCTGTTATTTTGCCGCGTGGTTTGCCTCTTTGGCCGCCGCACTGCTAGGTGCTTTCTTTTACCTCAAACCGGATGCTGCCAAGCAAAAAGTACCAAATGGACAAATAGGCCAGCAAATTGGCATACGCCCCGGTAAACACAAGCAGGGTATTGCAGCGCAAAAGCAAAAACAAAATAAGCGCTGCCGCCGCCGTGATGAGGCCCTCGGCCGAAAAAGCGAGTTTCTTTTTTTCTTTTTGCCCTGCCCTCTGCCAAAATTGCTGTGCGCCCACCGTCCTAAAGTAAACCGCCCAAAGAAAAGCCAAAAGAACCGGGGTCAAAACGGCCGGCCAATACTCATACGTAAGTTGTGCCTGTTGCTCGGCGGCCCGTTGCAAAAAATCACCTGTGACAAACAGCAGCGCAAACCCCGCAAGGCGGGCTATGCCAGCGAATAATTTCTGCTTGATCAAACTCCATTCACCCCATTCAAATTTTGAATACTTTCATTTAATAAATTCATTCTACTGCAAAAATTACCAAATGTCACCATTTTTTAAGTTAACACCGCTGTTCCTTTTGATGGCTCCCCCTCTCCTGCTTTGCGTCGCACTGCCGTGCTGCCGGCTATCCCCCGGCCTGCAAGATGCCTCCCCTCCCGCTCTATGGCAACGGCCCAGTATGGCCTGCCATACTGCAAAAAAACAGCGGGTGCTGTTGCACCCGCTGCATTTTAATATGGTTATTTGCGCTCCAGGTTCTGGTCGCGGCCCGGGCCCACACCCACCATTGTGATGGGGCAGCCGCACAGCTTTTCCAGCTCGGCAATATAGGCTTTGCAGCGCTCGGGCAGCTCGTCAAACGTGCGACAGCCCGAAATATCGTCGTCAAAGCCCGGCAGCGTCTCGTACACAGGGCGGCAGTCTGCCAGCACCTCCAGGCATTCGGGGTACTCATTCAACCGGGTACCGTCCGGCAGCTCGTAAGCGGTGCAGACCTTCAAATCACCCACTTCGGCCAAGGTGTCCAGCTTGTTGACGGCAAGCTGGGTCATGCCGTTAACCCGCACCGCATACCGCAGCACCACGGCGTCAAACCAGCCGGTGCGGCGGGGCCGCCCGGTCACCGTGCCGTACTCGTGCCCCTTGTCGCGAATCAGTTGCCCGGTCGCGTCCAGCAGCTCGGTGGGGAACGGCCCCTCGCCGACGCGGGTGGTGTAAGCCTTCGCCACGCCAATCACCTCGTCCAGCATACGCGGGCCAATGCCGGCGCCCACTGAAAACCCGCCCGCAACCGGGTGGCTGCTGGTGACAAACGGGTAGGTGCCCATGTCAAGGTCCAGCAGGGTACCCTGCGCGCCCTCAAACAAAATCTTTTTGCCCTCGTTATAGCTGTTGTAAATCAGCACCGAAACGTCGGCCACATAGGCGGCCAGCCGCTTGCCGTAGGCAACATACTCTTCAATCACCGCGTCAAGGTCCAGCGGCTTTGCGTCGTACAGCTTTGTCAGCACGCGGTTTTTTTCAGTGCCGGCAAACAGCGCCTTTTTGCGAAACACATCCTCATGCACCAAGTCCCAAATGCGGATGCCGGTCCGCTCGGCCTTGTCCATATAGCAGGGGCCAATGCCGTTGCGGGTCGTGCCAATGCGGTGCGCCGCGTCGCGCATATCCTCCGACCGCGCGTCAATCTCAATATGCCAGGGCATAATGACATGGGCGCGCGGGTCAATGCGCAGGTGCTCGCAATCCACCCCGCGTGCCCGCAGGCCGTCCATCTCGGCCAGCAGGCTGCCGGGGTTCACCACGACGCCGCTGCCAATCAGGCACAGCGTTTTCGGGTATAAAATCCCCGACGGTACGGTGCGCAGTTTGTAAACTTCGCCCTCCAGCTCTACGGTGTGCCCGGCATTGTTCCCGCCCTGCGCGCGCACGACCACGTCTGCCTGCTGTGCAAGAATATCAATAATCTTGCCTTTTCCCTCATCGCCCCACTGTGTACCCACAACAACTTTGGACGGCATAATCTGTTCCCCTCCATTACTCGCCATGGGCCGCCCCACGGCGGCCCAACTCAAAGCGGGTTTTGTGACCCGCCACAAACACAACTGATTATATACCAAATACACCTCGAAATGCAAACGGCATTTTGCACCGTTTGTCACATTGTATTTGGCCGTTAAAACACAAAGCGGGGGCAGGCCTTATTCGGCCTGCCCCCACCTTTGGGTGCTATGCCGCGTTGTTCGGGCTGCAATGCGCCTGAAAACACGGGTTTTGTCTTTACGCTAGTTGTTATGCCTGCTTGGCACGCATAACGCGAGAAACGCGGCGTGCAGCGGTGTTCTTGTGCAGAACGCCCTTGCTCTGTGCCTTGTTGATCGCTGAAACAGCGGCGACGACAGTCTTGTCAGCGTCGGCGGCGCCAGAGGAGACGGCGGCCTCTGCCTTCTTGACAACTGTTTTCAGGTTGGTCTTGATGGCCTTGTTATGCGCAGCCTCTTTTGTAGCTTGGCGCACACGGTCCTTTTGGGATTTAATGTTTGGCATGATACCACCTCCTTCATTACCATAACAGTGCTCTTTATACTACCATATTTTCACCCTGTAATACAAGGGTTTTTTCAAAATTTCGGCGAAACGCCCGCGAAAACTGCCCAAAGGGGGCGCAGCGCCGCACCCACACCGGCGCTTTGCCGCACAAAAGGGGCGGCAAAGCCGCTTTACAAGCTGTGGCGTTTTACCTATAATAGGCGGTAGCAGACGTATTAAGCAAGCGCCCCCACACCGGGCGCAGGCAGGAGTGGAGAAACAGCATGAAACGATCTGAAATCAGCACGTTATTTGAGGCGACCCCCGCAGAGGGCGCCGTTGTCACCGTGGCCGGCTGGGCCCGCACGGTGCGCGACTCCAAAACCATTGGGTTTATTGCATTGTCGGACGGCAGCTGCTTTAAAACCCTTCAGGTCGTGTTTGAAGAGGCACGGCTTGCCAATTTTAAAGAGCTTGCCAAATGCGGCGCGGGCACGGCCATGGTGGTTACCGGCCGCGTTGTGCTCACCCCGCAGGCAAAACAGCCGTTCGAGCTGAACGCCGACAGCATTGTGGTAGAGGGCGATTGCCCGCCGGAATACCCGCTGCAAAAAAAGCGGCACAGCGCCGAGTTTTTGCGCACCATGCCGCACTTGCGCGCGCGCACTAATACATTTAGCGCCGCATTTCGCGTGCGGGGCGAAGCCGCGTATGCGCTGCACGATTTCTTTCACAAAAACGGCTTTGTGTATGTGCACACCCCGCTGATCACCGGGTCGGACTGCGAGGGCGCGGGCGAGATGTTCCAGGTCACGACACTGGACCTTGCAAACCCGCCCCGCAACGAGGACGGCAGCATTGATTACAGCCAGGACTTTTTTGGCCGCGAGACCAACCTCACTGTTTCCGGCCAGCTAGAGGGCGAAAGCATGGCGCTGGCGCTGGGCAAAATTTACACCTTTGGCCCCACCTTCCGCGCAGAAAACTCCAACACGCCGCGCCACGCCGCCGAGTTTTGGATGATTGAGCCGGAGATGGCCTTTGCCGACCTGACCGACTATATGGACACCGCCGAGGCAATGATCAAATCGGTCGTGGCCCACCTGCTGGCCACCTGCCCGGACGAGCTGGAGTTTTTCAACCAGTTCTACGACAAAACCCTGCTGCAGCGCCTGGGCGCACTGGTGGACAGCGAGTTTGCGCGGGTCAGCTACACCGACGCCGTCCAAATTTTGCAGGCCCACAACGACGAGTTTGAGTACAAGGTCGACTGGGGCACCGACCTGCAAACCGAGCACGAGCGCTATTTGACCGAACAGGTCTACCAAAAGCCGGTGTTTGTCACCGATTACCCCAAAGAGATCAAAAGCTTTTACATGCGCCAGAACGAGGACGGCAAAACCGTCGCCGCGGCCGACATGCTGGTGCCCGGCGTGGGCGAGCTGTGCGGCGGCAGCCAGCGCGAAGAGCGGCTGCCGGTGCTGCTGCAGCGCATTCACGAGCTTGGCATGCGCGAAGAGGATTATGCGTGGTACCTTGATTTGCGCCGCTTTGGCAGCGCGCGTCACGCGGGCTACGGCCTTGGGTTCGAGCGGCTGATCATGTATGTCACCGGCATTCCCAACATCCGCGACGTACTGCCGTACCCGCGCACCGCAGGCGGCTTTTAAGCACCACTTGAATACAAAAGGCAGGTGAATGGCCAATGGCACAGGCCCGTTTGGAAAAACCGGTCTACCAGCTGATTGCGCTGGATGTGGCCGAAAATATCGTCGGCGGCAAATATGCCGTCGGGCAAAAGCTGCACGGGCGTTCTTCCCTTGCCAGCAAATACAATGTCTCGCCCGAAACCGTGCGCCGCGCCATGTTCTTACTCAAAGACATGGACATTCTTGACATTCGGCAGGGCAGCGGCATCCTGATTAAAAATGTGGACAAAGCGCAGGCCTTTGTGCAAAAGTTTAAAAACGTGTGCACGGCAAGCGAGCTGCGTGCCAACCTCACCGATTTACTGGCACAGCGCGACGCGCTGGAGCAGCAGATCAGCAGCTCGATGATGAATTTAATCGACAGCTACGAGCGGTTTGAGGGCTCAAACCCCCTCACCCCGTTCGAGCTGCCCATTCAGCCCGGTGACGCGCTGACCGGCAAAAACCTTGCCGACGTCAACTTTTGGCACAACACCGGTGCAACCATCATTGCCATTCGCCGCAACGGCGGGCTGATTTTATCGCCCGGGCCGTATGCCGAGTTTATGCCCGGCGACGTGTTTTTGCTGGTGTGCGACGCACAAAGCTTTGCCCGCGCAAAAGCCTATGTGGCAAGCGGGCAGTAAAACGCATCGTGTTGAAACTTCACGTTGCAACCCTATAACAGCAAACAGCCTTTGGCGCGCAGCAGCGGCCAAAGGCTGTTTTTATTCTATATTAAATTAAGATAAAGCCCTTTTCAGCGGCCCGCCTTTTTTTCTACCGGGATCAGCTTTGGTACCTCTTTGCAAGGCTGTTGCGGCGCGTCGTCGCGCAGGCCTGCGTTTAACATGGCGGCAATGGCCGGCAGCGATTCGCGCGGGATGGCCCGCCCTGCCTCAAACATTTTTGAAAAATGCTCGCGGTAAATATAATCGCTGTAATCCGCATACACCTGCCGCCCTACGGCGGTGACCTGCACAATCACATCGCGCCGGTTGTCGCTGGCATGGAACTTTTCCAGCAGGCCCTTTTCTGCCAGCCGGTTCACCAGCTTTGTAAACGCGCTACGGGTAATGCCCAGCCGCCCGGCAATCATCGCCATGTTCTGGTGCAGCTCTTCGTTTTCCAGCAGGTATTCCACCACCTGGATCTGCGAATACGAAATTTTAACGTCGGTGCCGCGGTAGGCCTCTTTTTTATACACGGCCGCATAGATATTGCAGTAGCGGATGAGCTTTTCCACCACGTCGCGATATTCTCCCATCCACGCAAGCTTCATCGGTGCACGCCCCTTGGTTTAAAGTTGCTCCCAGTATACTACCGCGCGGGGCGTTTGCGCAAGGCTGCCCCCACAGGGCAGCGCAAAGGGGCGGGCCCTGCGGCCCGCCCCTTTGCAGGAGGGTGTTGCTTTTCGTTACCGCGCATCAGGCCGCGGCATTGACCAAATGCCAAAACAGTGCGGTGTTGGCACAGGTAATTATGGTGAACAGCATCGCGTTCAGGCAGGCGGCCAGCCACACGTTGTTGGTTTTTTCATACAGCCGCCGCGCAAACACCGCCGCAATGGCAAGGCAAGGGGCTAGCGCCACCAGCAAAATGCCGTTCAGCGCCTGCGCCGGGTACATTGCCACACCGGTGGCAAAATCCAGCCCGTATTGCAGTGCCAGCCATACCACCAGCCCGCCGATGTTCAGCCCAATGGCAAGCGCCGTGCCGCCGCGGCGCCCGCGGGTATTGGCGTTCAGCGCCACCGTGTTGACAAAGTAGTAAATAAAGAATACCGGCAAATACCGCAATGCCACCAGCAGGTGTTCTACTTTAAAGGTGCGCACCGCCAAGGTCCAGATGCGGAAATCGACCCCGAACACCGCCTGTATGCCAAACAGCAGGCCATAGCCCAGCACGACCGCGGCCAGTGCCGCCGCAAGGCTGGCGCCAATCACCGGCAGGCTGCGCGTGATGCCGTACTGGCCAAACTGCACGCCCGCAGGCCGGTTGCCCACATAGTAAAAGCCAATCAGCAGCAGTGCGGCAACAAGGCCGCTCACCAGCGCCCAGTAGGCAATCTGGTTCACCGTCGGCTCAGAGAAGACGGGCGAAAGCGAAAGGATGCTGCCGCCAAACCGCAGCACGGCAAACAGCACAAGGCCCACGCCGCCAAACAACAGGCCGCCCTTTGCAAACGGCGCATCGCCGTTTTTGCGGCCTACCAATGCGGCAATCACGCCTGCGGCCACCACAAACAGCGCGGTAATCCACAGCGGCACAAGGCCCGTATCGGTCTTATCCATCAGCCTTGCAAACAGCAAAGCGGGCAGCGCGGCACTGATCAGCAGGGCAAGCCAGCCGGCAGCTTTGCCCGCGCTAGTTTTGGCCTGCGGCAGCGGGTCGGTGGCAGGCACCACGGCGCGTTTGAACACCGGCAGCTTTAGCAGCAGCGAAAGCAGCGGCACAAACAGTAAAAAGAACCCAATCAGCGCCACAAAGTTAAACAGCTCTTTGAACATCCAAATCTGGTTGTCGGCCGCAAGGTTCCAGTTCGTCTGCGAGGGGGACGTCACCCCGTCAAACGCGTGGGTGTAAAAGGTAATCAGGTCTGCGGTCGCTGTTTTCGAAAAATGGTTCCACGGGTGGGTCTGATTCGGGGTATAAACTACCCGTTCGCCGCTTTGCGAGGCACGCACCGCGTTGCCGTCCAGCAGCACTTCGCCCGAATCCACCGTGTAAAACTGCCCCGCCGTGGGGCTACCGTCCGCCGCAAAGCCCAAAAACGCCTTGCCGCTGTTCGTCGCAACAAAATCCTTGTAAGTCACCGTGCCGGTGATCTTTTGCTCTTCGGCCGTTTTTTCGTCGGCAGACTTGTTAAAGAAAAACTCGTCGTAATGGCCGGCAAGAATGCCCACCGTGCGGCTGCCAAACGCAGCCTGGTACTGGTCCTGCGGGGCCACGGCCGCGGCATACGAAAAATCTGCGCCCGCCGCAATGCCCGCGTAGATGTTGCGTGTGCCGGTCTGTAATGCCTGCATCTCATCCAGATACAGCGCTACCAGCGACGAAAATCCGCCCATGGAATGGCCGGACACCGAAATGTACGAGTTGCCCGCGTCATCCTTTTTGGTAAAGTCCTGCTGCGCGGCCCAGTTTGCCGCGTCGGATACCGAGTAAATCCAGAAGGTGCCGAACTGGCTGCCCACCGGGATGTCGGCATCCCAGCGGGAATCGCCGTGGTCGTACATATCAAGGTCCAGCACGATATACCCGCGCCGCGACATTTCAATCGACGGGGCGTCCTGCATCTCTTTGGTGTTCAAATACCCGTGGGTCGTCACCACCACCGGCCGCGGGTCGTCGGCCCCGGCACCTTTGGGCAGATACAGCAGCGCGCTCAGCGTGCCGCGCTCGGTCGTAAAGGTGATTTCTTTTACCTGCACCGTAAAAAACGACGTGTTGAACAGCATCGCAAAAAAGCTGCCCAGTATCATCAGCGCCAGTGCGACCACCAGCAGCTTCAGTTCGCGTTTTTGTGGGTTTTTTTGTTTCATACATTTCCTCCTCTTTTTGTGCGGGTTTGATTGTGTCCTCCCCGGTGCCGTGGCGATAAACTGCCGGTGATACCCCCTTCCTCTCTTGCCACAAGGCGCAAAAAAAGCGCAGAAAACCCCCGCTGTGGTTTTCTGCGCAACTCTGCTTCTCTGCGCATGATTTCCATTCGATTCTTTTTTGTTTCTTTTGGAAACTATCTGCTGCTGTCATTGTAGCAACACGCATTTAAAAAATCAACACAAAGTAAAATAATTGTATCTTTAGCTAAAACTCTGCCGTTTTCTCTGGTCATCCCGGCAAAAAAAAGCCCCGGCCTGTACAAAAAGCCGGGGCAATTTTGTTCTGTTTTTACAGTGCGGCACCGTTGCGGCGGCGGGCGGGCAGGTGGTTACAGCACGGCTTTTGCGGCAATCAGCAGCAAAATCACGCCGCCAAACACCTCGGCCCGGCTGCCCAGCAGCCGCCCAAACCGCTGGCCCAGCAGCAGCGCAACAAGGCTGCACACAAAGGTGGTGACGGCAATCACCGGGCTTGCGGCAAAAATATTTGCCCCCTGCAGCGAAAAGCTTACCCCCACCGCAAACGCATCGATACTGGTGGCGACGGCCTGCCCCAGCAGGGTGCGCAGGCTCAGCGTGCGCTTATCCAGGCTGCAATCCAGCGCTTCCTGTGTGGGGGTGGCAAGCCCCTCGCGAATCATGTTAAAACCAATGATGCCCAAAATCAGCAGCGTCGCATAGCCCGCGTACTTTTCAATCGCTCCGGCAAACAGGCTGCCCGCAAAATAGCCCAGCGCGGGCATCAGCCCCTGAAACACGCCAAAGGCCACAGGTATCGCAAGTTTGCGGCGGCGGGTCATGCAGGGGTACGCCAGCGCATCTGAAATCGACACGGCCACCGCGTCCATCGAAAGCCCCAGCCCAATCAGTAAAATGTCCCCAAAATTCATCGTAATGTCCTCCCTTGTTGTTTCCCCCGGGGCCAAACCGGGGTCGGCGAGCATTCGGTGCCAACCAATAAAAAAAGACCCACGTATAGCCCAAAAAAGCTATACATAAGTCTCGTCTTTTAACGCAGAAGCCTGCTAATCATAGGCCAGGCCCCAAAACAGGGCCAGAATGTTGACCTATAACACGCGGCGGGTGCCGCGCAAACTACTCCCCTATGCAGATGTACTTTATTTTCTCACAAAATCACATTTTGTCAAGTTATTTCTATATTTTGCACAAAATTCGGCACAAAAGTTTTTTCCGTGCCCCTCTGGTCGCCAAAAAGCGCGCTCTAAAGCCAAGTCAAACGTTTTTCTAACCAAAACAGGTGCCAAAAAGCTCCTGTACAACCCGGCTTTGGCATGCTAAACTGAAATACAAGATTTTGTGCAAAGGGGGCGGGGTTGTTGGCGGCGGACATCTGGGTCGAAAGCTTTGATTATTTTCGGGCAGGCAACCGGTTTGCCGGCAGCAGCGGGCCGTTTTCCTTTAAAATATTCCCGCAAAAAGACGAGGATGTGCTGCGCGTCGTCATCTGGTGCGGCCCCTTTTGCTGCGAAAAAACCGAGGAAACGCAAAAAGAGACCGCCGAATTTGATTATTCGCAGCAGGGCCTCGCCGATGCTGTGGCCTGGATCACCGAAAAACGGGCCGCTGTGCCCGAAGCGGCAGACTAAGCCTGCCGGTTTGTGAAAGGGGTTTTTGCATTGAAAATAGAAGGGCTGCAAAAACTGACTCTGCTCGACTACCCGGGCCGCCTTGCCTGCACCGTGTTTTTGGCCGGCTGCAACCTGCGCTGCCCGTTTTGCCACAACGCCGCGCTGGTGCTGCCCGCAGAGATTGCCACGGGCGAGGAGATCCCCCGGCAGGCCTTGCTCAGCTTTCTTGCAAAGCGCCGCGGGGTGCTGCAAGGGGTTTGCGTCACCGGCGGCGAGCCGCTGCTGAGCGACGATGTATTCGGCTTATTTGCCGACATTAAGGCGCTGGGGTACCAAATCAAGCTCGACACCAACGGCACTTTCCCTGCCCGCCTACAACGCGCTGTGCGCGAGGGCCTTGTGGATTTTGTGGCGATGGATATTAAAAACGCACCAAACAGCTATGCCAAAACCGTGGGCCTTGCAAATTTTGACCTTGCCCCTGTGCGCGAGAGTGCGGCATTTTTGCTGTCCGGCGCGGTGGAGTACGAATTTCGCACCACCGTGGTGGACGAGCTGCACACCCTGCGCGATTTTGAGGACATTGCCGCTTGGCTGGCCGGGGCCAAAGCCTATTTTTTACAGGCCTTTGTCGATTCCGGCGCGCTGCTGCAAACCGGGCTGCACCCCGCAAGCGAAGCGCAGATGCAGGCCTATGCAACCGCCTTACGGCGCACCATTCCGCAGGTCACAATCCGCGGCATGTGACTGTAAATTTTTGGATATGTAACAAGATGTAGTATATATTTCAGTAAACTATACCATATATTGACTTTGTTCCTATTTTGTGCTATGCTGTTTTTCAGACAGCGGGCGCATTGTATCCCCGTAAAAATTCAACCCTGCCCCGCCGCCGTTTCCGGTGCTGCCGGGCAGGGGATTTTTACGCCGTTTTTCGACACGATGGGCAGTTCGCAATAACTGCGGCAACAGAATTAAGTATTGTAAACAGAAACGAGGCGGATGACATGTACAAGGTGATTAAGAGAGACGGCACCCTGGCAGAATTTAACATCAGTAAAATCAGCGCGGCGATTGGCAAAGCGTTTGACGCTTTGGACAAGCAAACGCATCCCAGCGTAATCGACCTGCTGGCGCTGAAAGTCACTGCCGATTTTGAGCCGAAAATCAAAAACGGCGAGATTTCGGTGGAGGATATCCAGGACAGTGTCGAAGAGGTGCTCAGCCTTGCCGGTTATGCGGACGTGGCCAAGGCCTACATCTTGTACCGCAAACAGCGCGAAAAGGTGCGCAATGTGGGCTCGTCGCTGCTCAACTATAAAGAGCTGGTCAACAACTACCTGCATGTCAACGACTGGCGCGTCAAAGAAAACTCCACCGTTACCTATTCGGTGGGCGGGCTCATCCTCAGCAACAGCGGCGCCATTACCGCAAACTACTGGCTGAGCGAAATTTATGACGAAGAGATTGCCGCCGCACACCGCAGCGCGGCCATTCATATCCATGACCTGTCCATGCTGACCGGCTATTGCGCCGGCTGGTCGCTGCGCCAGTTGATCGAAGAGGGCCTTGGCGGCGTGCCGGGCAAAATCACCTCGGCACCGGCAAAGCATCTTGCCAGCCTGTGCAACCAGATGGTCAACTTCCTTGGCATTATGCAAAACGAATGGGCGGGCGCGCAGGCGTTTTCATCGTTCGACACCTACCTTGCGCCGTTTGTCAAGGCGGACCACCTTGATTACCACGAGGTCAAGCAGTGCATTGAGTCGTTTGTGTTCGGCGTCAACACCCCCAGCCGCTGGGGCACCCAGGCACCGTTCTCCAACATCACGCTGGACTGGACCGTGCCGGCCGACCTTGCCGAGCAGCCCGCCATTGTGGGCGGCAAGCCGCAGGCGTTCACGTACAAAGACTGCAAAGACGAAATGGACATGATCAACAGGGCGTTCATTGAAATCATGATTGAGGGCGATGCCGAGGGCCGCGGGTTCCAGTACCCGATCCCCACCTATTCCATCACCCGTGACTTTGACTGGTCGGACACCGAAAACAACAAGCTGCTGTTTGAAATGACCTCCAAATACGGCACCCCGTATTTTTCAAACTACATCAACAGCGACATGGAGCCCAGCGACGTGCGCAGCATGTGCTGCCGCCTGCGGCTGGATTTGCGCGAGCTGCGCAAAAAGTCCGGCGGGTTCTTTGGCAGCGGCGAAAGCACCGGCTCGGTCGGTGTTGTCACCATCAACCTGCCGCGCATCGCCTACCTTGCAAAGGACGAAGCCGACTTCTACCACCGGCTCGACAAGCTGATGGACATCTCGGCCCGCTCGCTGCATGTCAAACGCACCGTCATCACCAAACTGCTGAAAGAGGGGCTGTACCCCTACACCCGGCGTTACCTCGGCTCGCTGGACAACCATTTTTCGACCATCGGCCTGATCGGCATGAACGAGGCGGGCCTCAACGCCAACTGGCTGCGGCAGGATTTAACCCACGCCGAGGCGCAGCAGTTCGCCAAAGAGGTGCTGAACCACATGCGTGAGCGCCTGTCGGACTATCAGGAGGAATACGGCGACCTGTACAACCTTGAAGCCACCCCCGCCGAGTCCACCTCGTACCGGCTTGCCAAGCACGACGTTGCCCAGTACCCCGACATCATCACCGCGTCGGAAAACAGCGGCACCCCGTACTACACCAACAGCTCCCATTTGCCTGTGGGCTATACCGAGGATATTTTTGCCGCGCTGGACATTCAGGACGGGTTGCAGACGCTGTACACCTCCGGCACCGTGTTCCACGCGTTTTTGGGCGAAAAGCTGCCGGACTGGAAGGCTGCGGCCAACCTAGTGCGCACCATTGCCGAAAACTACACGCTGCCCTATTACACCCTGTCGCCGACCTACTCTATCTGCAGAAACCACGGCTACCTTGCCGGCGAGCAGTACACCTGCCCGCACTGCGGCGAGCGCACCGAGGTGTACAGCCGCATCACCGGCTATTACCGCCCGGTGCAAAACTGGAACGACGGCAAAACACAGGAGTTTAAAGAGCGCAAGGTGTACGACCTTGGCCAGTCGCACCTGAAGGTTGGCCACAAGCCCGCCAAATCCCCGGCGGCCGTACCCTCTAAAACAGCTACACCAACCAGTGCGACACCGCATATCTACTTGTTTACCACCACCACCTGCCCCAAATGCCGGGTCGTCAGCGAAATGCTGAAATCCGCCGCGCTGCCGTTTGAAAAGGTGGTTGCCGATATTTCCGGCAGTGAAGCGCTGGTACAGGCTTACGCCGTCAACCAGGCGCCCACCCTTATCATCACAAACGGCGACAATGTCGAGCGCTATTGCGACATCGGGGCCATCAAGCAGTACATCGAAGCAAAACAGGCTTGAATCCGTTTCGCCTAAACCGTTTTTAACCCCTTTGCGGGCCTGTGCCTGCAAAGGGGTTTTTATTTCTCTTTTTAAATGTAACTTTTTTTGAAACAGTTATTGACATCCGCCCAAAACGGTGTTAGCATACAAATAACGAAGCAGCAAAGGGGGGCCCTTATGGCAAGACCACGCAAGTGCCGCCGCGTGTGCGCAATGCCCAAAAGCGTGGCGTTTACACCGGTTGGTATGCAGCCCGACGCGCCGCCGGTTGAAATGACGGTGGATGAGTACGAGGCGGTGCGGCTGATTGACCTTTTGGGCTGTACCCAGGAGGAATGTGCCCAGCAGATGGGGGTCGCACGCACCACGGTGCAGGCCGTGTACGACAGCGCGCGGCGCAAGCTGGCAAAAACGCTGGTGCTTGCGCGGCGGTTAGAGGTACGCGGCGGCGACTATGTCATCTGCCCGCAGGCTGAGGGCTGCTGCGGCCAAAGCTGCCCGGGGGGCGGTTGCACCCGGCAGCGCTGCCGGCAGGGGGGCGCTGCAAATGGCCCCTGCCCCCGTTTTCAACAGGGCGGCTAAGGGCTGCCCACAAGCGCACCGGCCGGTGGCCGGCATTGCAAAAGGAGGTCTTTTAAAATGAAAGTTATTATTGTAGGCGGTGTTGCCGGTGGTGCCAGTGCTGCGGCGCGGCTGCGGCGGCTGGATGAAACTGCCGAAATTGTCATGCTCGAGCGCAGTGGCTACATCTCTTACGCCAACTGCGGCCTGCCCTATTATGTTGGCGGCGAGATTACCGACCGCGAGGCGCTGACCCTGCAAACGCCGGAAAGCTTTTTCGAGCGGTTTCATGTCGACGTGCGGGTGAACAGCGAAGCGACCGCCATCGACCTTGCCAGCAAACAGGTCACAGTGCGCAACCTGGCCGACGGCACCACTTACACTGAAAGTTACGACAAACTAATCCTATCGCCGGGTGCCCGCCCGGTGCGCCCGCCGCTGCCCGGCATCGACAATGCGCGCATTTTTACCATGCGCACGGTCGAGGATACGCTGGCGCTGCGCGGCTTTATTGACGAGCACCACCCCAAGCGCGCCGTGGTGGTGGGCGGCGGGTTTATCGGCCTTGAAATGACCGAAAACCTGATGCAGGCAGGCCTTGCGGTGGACCTTGTGGAGCGGCTGGACCAGGTAATAGCCCCGCTGGATTATGACATGGCCTGCACGCTGCACGGCTATCTGCGCAAAAAGGGCGTGGGGCTGCACCTTTCCACCGCGGTGGCCGGTTTTGAAGAGGCCCCCGGCGGCATTCGCACCCTGCTGGAGGGTGGCAGCGCGCTGGACAGCGACCTTGTGCTGCTGGCCATCGGCGTTTCGCCCGACACCCGCCTTGCTGCCGATGCCGGGCTGGAGCTTGGCGCGCGCGGGTCAATTAAAGTGACCGACCGCATGCAGACCTCTGACCCCGATGTCTATGCCGTGGGCGACGCGGTGCAGGTGAACAGCATTCTTACCCAGCAGCCCACCCTGCTGCCCCTTGCGGGCCCGGCCAACAAGCAGGGCCGCATTGCGGCGGATAACATCTGCGGGCGCGAAAGCCACTTTGCCGGCGTGCAGGGCACGGCCGTGCTTAAATTGTTTGACATGACGGCGGCCGCCACCGGCCTCAACGAAAAAGCGGCAAAGGCGGCGGGCCTTGCCTACGACCGCACCATCACCTTCTCTGCCAACCACGCAAGCTACTACCCCGGTGCCACCAACATGACGGTCAAGGTGCTGTTTGACCCCGAAACCGGCCGCCTGCTGGGCGCACAAATCGTCGGGTTTGACGGGGTGGACAAGCGCATCGACGTGCTGGCCACCGCCATTCGCGCGGGCATGACCGGGCTCGACCTCACCGAGCTGGAGCTTGCCTACGCGCCGCCTTACGGCTCTGCCAAAGACCCGGTCAATATGGCGGGCTTTGTGATTGAAAACGTGCTCACCCGCACCGTGCGCCAGTTTCACTGGGACGAGGTGGACACGCTGCCGCGCGACGGCAGTGTGACGCTGCTGGACACCCGCACCGACGAAGAGGTGGCTCACGGGCGCATTGAGGGCACCGTGCACATCCCGCTGGATTCGCTGCGCGACCGCGTCGGCGAGCTGGACCCCAAAAAGCCGGTCTACATCAACTGCCACAGCGGGCTGCGCAGCTACATCGCCTGCCGCATTTTGTCGCAGCACGGCTTTACCTGCTATAACCTGTCGGGTGGGTGGCGTTTTTACGACCTCGTCAAGCGCCAGCAAAAGCTGGACACCACCCCCGCGCACCCCTGCGGTCTGCCGATTAACGGGGCAAAATAAATTCTACTTTAAACCATAACACAAAAAACAGCCCGCCACACTGCATTCACGCGCAGTGCGGCGGGCTGTTTTTTTTAATCAAAGGGTCACACGGGCGGCTGTTCTTCGCCGTCTTTTTTGGTGTCCCGCTTTGCTTTTACCCAGTTTATCAGCAAAAGCACGGCAAAGCTGGCACCGTAGCAAATTACAAAGCTGGTCATTGTATATTGCAGCAGCGGGGGCCAGGTGTCGTTGTAATTTTGGGGCAGCAGCAGCCGCGGCAGCACCGCGCCGCCCAGCGTGCACCCAATGCCAACCCCAACTGCCTGCTTTGCCGTTTTTTTCATCATACTGCTCTGCCCCTCACGTTTTTTATTTGCGGTATTTTTTGACAAAAACCCGAAGTAAGACCTTGTTATCCTGTACCGGATATGGGATAATGGCGTAATATACAGCGGGCAAAGAACCGCCCCGCCGTGCTTATGGTTCGTATGGAATCATGCGCATCGATTTTAAGGGAGGTATTCATGGTGAAAGCAGTCTGTATTTTAGGAAGCCCAAAAGCCAAAGGGAGCACTGCGACTATCGTCTCGCAAATGACGCGGGCCTTAGAAACGCATCACATTCAAACCAGCGTATACCAATTGAGTAATTTAAACATCGGCTATTGTTGCGGGTGTAAATCTTGCAACCTTACAGGGAAATGCATTCAAACAGACGACGTGCAAAAAATTGTTGAAGCTGTTTTCAGCTCCCAGCTTGTCATTGTCGCGTCTCCCTCCTATTGGGGCGACGTAACCGGCCAGATGAAAGTGTTTATCGACCGTTGTACACCATACTGCAACACCAATACGGCGAGGCTGCCGGTTTCCTCCTCTGTAAAAGGGGTTGCGGTCGCGGTGAGGGCCGGCAGTAATCAACAGGAAAACCTCAACCTTGTACACACCATAGAGCACTTTTTGGGTCACCTTGATATCCCTCTCGTCTCCAGCTTCACTGCCGAAGGGGTCAACTCAGAAGCTGATTTGCCGCAGCACCCCGAAATCCTTGCCGCTGCCTTTGCCTTTGGCGAAGAGCTCTGCCGTTTGCTGGATTAATTTTGGGGCTACATTCGGCCTTTTATCGCTGGTCTTTCTGCCGCTGCCGTCACACAAAGCAGGGCGGGCGGCAACCGCCGCCCGCCCTGTTATTGTATGCCCTGCCGCCTCAGCGGTTTTTATACATCTCTTTGTAGTACTCAAGGTAGGCGCCGCTGGTCACGCGCTCCATCCACTCGGTGTTCGCAAGGTACCAGTCAATCGTCTTTTCAATGCCCACTTCAAAGGTCGTCTCCGGATACCAGCCCAGCTCGTCTTTGATCTTCTGCGGGTCAATGCCATAGCGGCGGTCGTGGCCCTTGCGGTCCTCCACGTATTTAATCAGCGTCTCGTTGATCGACGGGTCATACTTTTCTGCCAGCGAAGCAATGATGCGTTTCACAATAAAGATGTTCGGGCGCTCGTTGTGCCCGCCCACGTTGTACACCTCGCCAATGCGGCCGTCCTCCGCCACCATGTCAATGGCCTTGCAGTGGTCCTCCACATACAGCCAGTCGCGCACGTTCATGCCGTCGCCGTACACCGGCAGGCCCTTTTTGGTCTTGGCGTTGTTGATCATCAGCGGGATCAGCTTTTCGGGGAACTGGTACGGCCCGTAGTTGTTCGAGCAGCGGGTGATGTTCACCGGGAAGCCGTACGTGTCGTGGAACGCCATGACAAACATGTCGGCGCTGGTTTTGCTGGCCGAGTACGGGCTGTGCGGGCACAGCGGGGTTGTCTCGGTGAAATAGCCGGTGTCGCCCAGCGAGCCGTACACCTCGTCGGTCGATACCTGCAAGTATTTTTTGCCGGGAATAAAGCCATCGCCCTGTGCCCACGCGGTTTTGGCACATTGCAGCAGGTTTACGGTACCGCCCACGTTGGTCTCCACAAAGATTTCCGGGTTTTTGATGCTGCGGTCCACATGGCTTTCAGCCGCAAAGTTGATCACCGTGTCAAAGTCGTACTTTGCAAACAGAGCGCTGATGGCATCATGGTCGCAGATGTCGGCCTGCACAAACACATGGCGCTTGTCGCCCTCAATCGACTTCAAGTTTTCAAGGTTGCCGGCATAGGTCAGCTTATCCACATTAACAATTTTAATGTCGCTGTATTTGTCCAGCATGTACAGCACAAAGTTGGAACCAATAAACCCGGCACCGCCGGTAACAAGGTAAGTTTTCATATTATTCCTCCGGTTTGTAATGGGCAAAAAAGGATTGCAGCGCGTTTTGCCAGCTGCGCATCTCGTCGCCTACCGTGCAGCGCAGCATGCGGTTTTCCAGGGCGGACCACGCCGGGCGGCGGGCCGCTTCCGGGTGGGCGGCGGCGTATTCGTCGCTCGTGCAGGGGGTCACGGTTGCCGCCGTGCCCGACAGGTGCATGATCTCCTGCGTAAAGTCATACCAGCTGCAAACGCCGTTGTTCGTGCAGTGGTAAGTGCCATATTCTTCGCTTACCGCCAGCTTTAACAGATGGTGGGCAAGGTCTACGGCATAGGTCGGGTTGCCCAGCTGGTCGTTTACCACCGTCAGCGCGCCCAGCTTTTTGCCGGCGTTCATCATGGTAAACACAAAGTTTTTGCCAAACTTGCTGTACAGCCAGGACGTGCGCACCACAAAGCTGCGCGGGCACTGTGCGCGCACATACTCTTCTCCCAGCAGCTTGGTTTTGCCATAGGCCGAAACCGGCGCGGGCAGCGCGGTCTCGTCCAACGGCACTTCGCCGTTCGGCGCGCCGCTGAACACATAGTCGGTCGAAACATGAATCAGCTTTGCCCCGGTTTCGGTGCAGGCCATCGCAAGGTTGCGCGGGCCCAGCGCGTTGGCGCGAAACGCCGCGTCGGTATCCCGCTCGCAGCCGTCCACATTGGTAAACGCCGAACAGTTGATCACCACGTCCGGCTCTTCAATGCGCATCACGCCGCGCACTGCGTCAAGGTCGGTGATGTCCAGCGTGTCAATGTCGTAGCAGGCGACCTCTGCCCCCTGTACCCCCTGCGGCAGCGGGCCAATTTCGCTCTCCCCCGCTGCCAGCATCAACTGCAGCTCGTTGCCAAGCTGCCCTTTGGAACCGCTGATCAATATTTTCATTTTGCAAAGATCCTTTCTCGTCACTCAGTAGAGAATTTTACCTTCCGCTACCCGTTTGAGGTGCTCGCCATACGGCGATTTGCCATACCGTTTTGCCGATTCTAGCAACTTTTCTTTCGTGATCCAGCCGTTTTTATAGCCGATCTCCTCCAGCGCCGAAATCGTAATGCCCTGCCGCTTTTCTACCATACGCACAAAGTCGGCCGCGTCTACCAGGCTTTCCATCGTGCCGGTGTCCAGCCAGGCAAACCCGCGCCCAAGGCGCTGTAAATCCAGCGTGCCATCCTGCAAATACAAATCGTTGAGGCTGGTAATCTCCAGCTCGCCGCGCGCCGACGGGCGCACCTCTTTTGCCATTTTTACAACGCGCTTGTCGTAAAAATACAGCCCGGTAATCGCGTAGTTCGATTTCGGGTGCGCCGGCTTTTCTTCTACCGAAAGCACCTTGCCGTTTTCGTCAAACTCGGCAATGCCAAACCGCTCGGGGTCGTTGACATAGTAGCCAAAAATCGTCGCGCGGCCCTCTTCTGCATTTTTTACCGCACCGCGCAGCAGGTTGCCAAAGTTGTTGCCATAAAAAATGTTGTCGCCCAGCACCATCGCACAGGGCTCGTCGCCAATAAACTCTTCGCCCAGCAAAAAGGCCTGTGCAAGCCCGTCGGGCGACGGCTGCACCTTGTAGGACAGCGACAGCCCAAAATCACTGCCGTCACCCAGCAGCTCTTTAAAGCGCGGGGTGTCCTGCGGGGTAGAAATAATCAAAATCTCGCGGATGCCCGCCAGCATCAGGGTGGAAAGCGGGTAATAGATCATCGGTTTGTCATAGACCGGCAGCAGTTGCTTGCTGGTCACCATCGTCAGCGGGTACAGCCGGGTACCGGCCCCGCCGGCAAGTACGATTCCCTTCATATGGAATGCTCCTTTTTCAACAAAAAAATCAATCGGGGTTGCGGCGCAGTGAAAAGCCCCACCTCAGCCCCCATTTACGAAAGTAACGCCCCATCGAGTGCAATTGCTGCAGATAGCTTTTTACATCTCTCGACGGGTTGCGGTGCCAGGCGTGGCAGACCCAGGTGCCCGGCCAGTAAAAAATCTTGCCCTCTGCCCGCGCCTTTTGGGTGATGTCGGCGTCCTCCACATACATGAAATAGTCCTCGTCAAACCCGCCTATCGCTCGAAATGCCGCGGTGCGCACCACAAAAAAGCAGCCGCTGCAAAACCCAATCTCCTGCTCATGGGTCAGGTCCTCATCCCGCATTAAGTAATGCCGCTCATACTTTTTTAAAAAGCCAAGCGGCAGCTGCCTTGCCAGCAGGCCCATCACCGTGGGGCGGCGGCGCGGCACATACTGCTCTTCCCCTGTGGGGAACACCAGCCGCGGGGCCGCCATTGCCACTTCGGGCCGGCCGTTCAAATAATCGGCAAGCTCGCTCAATGCGTCGCGCTGCAACGTGATATCCGGGTTAATGACAAAATGATACTCGCTTTGCAGCAGCGGCAGCACCGCGTTGTGCCCGCTGCCAAACCCCACATTTTGGGGCAGCTGTATCACCTGCACCCGCGCATCCCCCAAAAAGCGCTGCGCCAGCTGTGCGCCGGTGCCGTCCGGGGAGGCATTGTCCACGAGATACAGCGTCAAATCGACCCCTTTTGTACAATCCAAAATGGATTGTGCCCCCGCGGCAGCTTCCTCAAAGCCGCCGTAGGTGACAATACAGGCCGTGACCTTCTGTTGTTCCATCTGTTCTCCATCTGCGGGCTGCGGCCACCCTGGCCGACCCCACGCTGCTCATCTGCACTGCCCGCACCAACCCCGTGCAAGGCAAAATGCGCCACCGGCCCACCACTGCAGCGCAGCGGGCCGACCGCGTTTTTCAATTGCTGTTTTAACCGTTTCGCGGTTATTATACCATGCCCGCCCCCGCTTATCAATTCTTTTATCCCCCTTGTATTTCTCGCCATGCCATATTATCATGAATAAAAAGCAGCGGGCCGGGCCACCCCGGCCTCGCAAGGGGGGTATTTTGATGAACGAATTCTTGAATGAAGTCATGGAACAGCAGCTGCAGCGCACGGCAAAGGCCCTGCGGCAAAACAACATGGATGCCTATGTGGTCGAGACCAAAGAGCAGGTGGCCCCGCTGGTGCAAAGCCTTTTGTCTAGCGGTGATACCGTCTCGGTAGGCGGCAGCGCGTCGCTGGACGAATGCGGCATTCTGCCGCTGCTGCGCAGCGGCGACTACACGTTTCTTGACCGCTATGCGCCGGGCATCACCGCCGAGCAGGTGGCAGACGTTTTTCGCCAGAGCTTTTTTGCAGATGCCTACCTGTGCAGCAGCAATGCCGTGACAGAAAACGGCGAGCTGTATAATGTGGACGGCAACTCCAACCGGGTGGCCGCGATGGTATTCGGGCCGAAAAGCGTTATTTTGGTCGTCGGCTGCAACAAGGTCGTGCGCGACCTTGCCGAGGCCGAGCGCCGCGTGCAGGAAGTTGCCGCCCCCGCCAATGCCAAGCGCCTGCACTGCAAAACACCCTGTGCCGCCACCGGCGTGTGCGTCGACTGCAAAAGCAATGCACGCATCTGCTGCACCGCGGTCATTCACCGCCGCCAGCGGGCCAAAGGGCGCATCAAGGTCATTCTGGTGGGCGAAGCTTTGGGGTTTTAAACAAGTTCTAACCACCACTGGCAAACAGTGTACAAAAAAGGGAGGGGCCGCAGCCCCTCCCTTTTTGTATGTATTGTCGCCGGGGTTATGGTTTGCGGTGCCGCCGCCTTGCCAGCAGCCGGCGCGCAGTGTCCAGCAGCGGCATAAAGTTAAAGATTACCACCGCCGCGCACAGCAGCCCGCACCACAGCATCCAGCCCGGCACTTCGGCCAGCATCAGCGCCGTCTCTGCCGCAAGCAACAGCATCGTCACCGTCATGCGGCCAAGGTGCAAATCGATATGGATATACCGGCGGGTATTGACCGCCCGCACCACAAACACCACAAAATAGCTGAAAAACGTCGCAAACGCGGCGCCGTTGGGCCCATACGGCGGGATGAGCAGGTAGTTGAGCACCAAATTCAGCACCGCACCGATCATCATCGTGTAAAAGCTGGCGCCAGAGCGCAGCTCCACCATGTAAACACTGCCCAAAAAGGTGACAAAGCAGCTGAACACCGTTGCCAGCACCAGAATGGGGATATACTCCCACGCCGCGTTGAACGGCGAATTTTTTGAAAAGGTCAGCGCCATCATAATGACCTTGCTGCACACAATCAGCCCGCCCGCCACCATAAACAGCAGGCTTTGGTAGCTTAAAAACACCTGGCTGAAAAACCGCCCACGCCCCGGCGCGTTGCGGTCGCCGTCCGTGACGGCAGAAAGCTGCCATGCCTCGGTGAACAGCGTGCTGAACAGCATAATGACATTGGGCACGCGGTAGGCCGCCACATACAGGCCGTTTGCCGCGCTGCTGATCATCTCCTGGATAAACATGTGGTCGCTGGTGTTCGTAATCCACCAAAACATGCTGGTGGGGATCAGAGGCACGGCATAGCGCAGCATTTCGCGCAGCAGCCGCCCGTCAAAATGCGACAGCCGCACATAGCGGTGCAGCCTTGCCGTCAAAAACAAAAATACGGCCGAGCAAAAATCCGCCGCGGCAGTCGCCAGCACATACCCGGCGATGCCCCAATGGAAGCCCGCGATAAACAGCACAATAAAAAACAGGTACAGCACGGTATTCAGCACGCCGTCCACCGCGTACAGCCGGGTATACTGCTTTGCACGCACAAACTGGCTGCACAGGTTGCGCAGGATGCTCATGACCACATACACATACAGCAGCGTCGTGTACCCGGTCATACCGGGTATTTTCGCCACCAGCGGCCAGCATGCAAAAAACGCGCCCACGCCCACCAGCTCGGTCAGCAGGCCGCCGGTCAGCACGGCCGCCTTGTCGTAACTTTTGTCCAGCCCATAGCGGATGATGGCGTTTGCGATGCCCACCGAAACAAGCGGCAAAAACAGCTGGGCCCACTTGGTAATGATGTCGGCGTCGCCAAATTCGCCCATGCCAAACATACGGGTAAAAAAGGGCATCAGCAAAAACGAAAGCACTTTGCTGGAAAACGAGCTGATGGCAAACAGCGCGGTATTGGATACCAGCCGCTTGTATTTATCCAAAAAATCACCTGCGTTCTTTTCAAAATCAGGTCGGGTGCGCGGGGCATACGCCGCCCCGCACCGGTGCCCCTTGCAAAGCCACTGCGGGCGGGGCGGGTACACAGTTTTCGCTTATTATACCATACCGGTCACAGCGTCTCAATCCACAGCAGTTTTTTGCTGCGTCGTTGCCATGCGCAGCAGCGCGCGGCGCTGGCGGTTGTCGGGCATCAGGCGGTCGAGCGCGCGGTGAAATGCCTTGCCGTGGTCCGGGTACCAAAAGTGCAGATACTCGTGCAGCACCACATATTCCACCGCAGCCGCGGGCTGCTGGGCAAGGCGGCGGTTCAGCGTGATTTGCTTTTTTGCCGGCCGGCAGATACCCCACATCGATTTCAGGGTTTTCAGCACGATCTGCGGCGGCGCGCCCAGTGTCTTTTCAAACACCGGGTAATACTTTTCAAGGTAGGGGCGAAACACCTGCATGCACTGCGCATCGCTCAGGTTGCAGGGTGCCGGTGCCGCGGCCGCACGCACGGCAACACGGCGGCGCGCCGCGTCAATCCACCCCGCGCGGGAGGCCACAAACCGGTCGACCTCCCCCAGTGGCACCCGGCGGGGGGCGCTCACCCGCACATCGCCCTGCGGGGACACGCGCAGGTTGATGTTTTTTACTTTTTTGACCGTCAGCTCATACTCTACAAGCCCGCCGCCGGCCCACACGCTGCGCTGCATCCGCTGCCCCCTTTACCCTGTTTTTTACTTGCTTTTCGACTGGTTTTTCATTATACTCTACTCTTGCAGCTTTGGCAATTTGGGACAGTTTTGCCAAGTTCTGTGGGGGTTTTTATACACTATTCCCCGTTGACACTACAAGATGTAGCGGTGTATACTATTGTTATAAACTAAATATGGCTTTCGCGGCAGCAGCTGCGGCGGCCGCTGGCGGCAGGGGCGCACCTCTGACCGCCGCTTTTTTTCACGTTTTTCGGGTTTTGGCCGCCATTTTTGGGCCGCTGCCCGTTGATATACCGGCAAAAACAGGAGGAATCTTCATGCCCAACTTAACCACAATTCTCAAGCGGGACGGCCGCACCGTGCCGTACGACGAAACCAAAATCGCCGCCGCCATTGCAAAGTCTCTCGCTGCCGCAGGCACCCCAAACGACGCTGCCGCCGCGGGCATTGCCGCCGCGGTGGGCGCCCGCCTTGCGGGGCAAAGCAGTGACACCCCGCCCACTGTCGAGCAGATTCAGGACGCTGTCGAGCAGCAACTGATGCACGAGGGCTTTGACGAAGCCGCCAAGCGCTACATCGTCTACCGCGCGTCCCGCACCCGCATCCGTGAGGCCAACACCTCGCTGATGAAAGCCATCGACGAGATTACAAATGTGGACGCCCGCATGAGCGATATGAAGCGCGACAACGCCAACATTGACGGCAACACCGCCATGGGCAGCATGCTGCAAATCGGCACCGCCGGTGCAAAGGCCTATAATGAAAACTACCTGCTCACCGAGCAACAGGCAAAGGCGCACCGCGGCGGCGACATTCATATCCATGATTTTGATTTTTACGCGCTGACCACCACCTGCACACAGATTGACCTGCTGCGGCTGTTTGAGGGCGGGTTTTCCACCGGGCACGGCTTTCTGCGCGAACCGCAGAGCATTGCAAGCTATGCGGCGCTTGCGGCCATTGCCATTCAGTCAAACCAAAACGACCAGCATGGCGGGCAGGGCGTGCCGAACTTTGATTACGCCATGGCCGACGGCGTTGCAAAAACCTTTATTAAAAACTACGAGGCAAAGCTGGTCGAGTCGCTGGAGGATTTGACCGAAGTACCAAACGAAACCGCCTTTGTGCAAAGCCTTCTGGCGCAGGCCGTGGCAAAGCAGGGCCACGCCGCCCGCCTTTCGTCCGGGCGCGACGATGCCGATGCCGCCGCGTTTGACCATGCGGTGGTTGCGCTGCTGACCGACTCCGGCAAGGTGGGCCCTGCCGCCGCACAGCGCATTGTCTCCTCCTCCCGCCGCCGGGCCGAGCGCGCGACCGACCGCGCCACCTATCAGGCGATGGAGGGCTTTGTGCACAACCTCAACACGATGCACTCCCGTGCCGGGGCACAAACCCCGTTTTCCAGCATCAATTACGGCACCGACACCACGCCGGAGGGCCGCATGGCCATCCGCAACATTCTGCTTGCCACCGATGCCGGGCTGGGCCACGGCGAGACCGCCATCTTCCCCATTCACATTTTCAAGGTGAAAGAGGGGGTCAACTACAACGAGGGCGACCCCAACTACGACCTGTTCAAGCTGTCGTGCCAGGTCAGCGCCAAACGGCTGTTCCCGAACTATATTTTTGAGGACGCGCCGTTTAACCTGCAATACTACAAGCCCGGTCACCCGGAGACCGAAGTGGCCACCATGGGCTGCCGCACCCGCGTCATGGGCAACGTGTTTGACCCTAGCCGCGAAATTGCCTACTCGCGCGGCAACCTGTCGTTTACCTCCATCAACCTGCCACGCCTTGCGCTGGAAAGCCACGGCGACGAAGCACTGTTTTACAAAAAGCTCGACGACATGATGGAGCTGGTGGCGGGTCAGCTGCTGGACCGCTTTGAAATTCAGGCCAGCAAGCGGGTGTACAACTACCCGTTCTTAATGGGGCAGGGCGTTTGGCTGGACAGCGAAAAGCTGGGCCCGAACGACGAGGTGCGCGAGGTGCTCAAGCACGGTACACTGTCCATCGGCTTCATCGGCCTTGCCGAAACGCTGACCGCACTGTACGGCCACCACCACGGCGAAAGCGCCGAAATGCAGCAAAAGGGCCTTGCCATCATCGGGCATATGCGCGATTTTTGCGACGCCAAAAGCAAGCAGTACCAGATGAACTTTTCGCTGCTGGGCACTCCGGCAGAGGGGCTTTCTGGCCGCTTTGTGCGCATGGACCAAAAGCGGTACGGCAGCATCCCCGGCGTCACCGACCGCGAGTACTACACCAACAGCTTCCACATCCCGGTGTGGTACCCCATTTCGGCCTACGACAAAATCAACCTCGAGGCCCCGTACCACGCGTTTACCAACGCCGGGCACATCACCTATGTCGAGCTGGACGGCGACACCGCAAACAACGTCGAGGCGTTTGAGGCCGTCGTGCGCTGCATGCACGACGCGGGCGTGGGCTATGGCTCGATTAACCACCCGGTAGACCGCGACCCGGTGTGCGGCTATGTGGGCGTCATTGGCGACGTGTGCCCCCGCTGCGGGCGGCGCGAGGGCGAAGAGGTCAGCGCCGAAAAGCTGGATCAGCTGCGCAAAAAATACCCGGGCGTGCCCCACTTCTGCGGCTGCGAATAAGCGCCGCACTTGCTTTTCTCATTCACTTACCTGCCGCTAAAAAAGGAGTGTTTTATTATGTCGATCAATGAAAACAAAACCGTTGGTAAAGATATCGGCTTCGAGCGCATTCGCCGCATTACCGGGTACCTTGTGGGCACCATGGACAAATGGAACGACGCAAAGCGCGCCGAAGAGCGCGACCGCGTCAAACACGGGCTTGCAAAATGATTCGCGTTGCAGGCATTGCGAACGATTCAATCGTGGACGGGCCGGGCATCCGGGTGACGGTTTTCGGCCAGGGCTGCCCCCACCACTGCAAGGGCTGCCACAACCCGGAGACCTGGGCCTTTGAGGGCGGCACGCTGATGAGCGCCGAAGCGCTGTTTGCCCAAATCCAGCGCAACCCGCTGGCCAGGGGGGTCACCTTTTCGGGCGGCGAACCGTTTGCGCAGGCAGCCGGGTTTGCCCGGCTTGCCACGCTGTTAAAAGATGCGGGGTACGAGGTGGCGTCTTACACCGGTTACACGCTGGAACAACTGCTGGAAATGGCCAAAACCGACCCCGACACCCGCGCGCTGCTAAACGCGCTGGACGTGCTGATTGACGGCCCGTTTGTGCTGGCACAGCGCAGCTTGTCGCTGCTGTTTCGCGGCAGCAAAAACCAGCGCATTTTAAACGTGCCCCAAAGCCTTGCGCAGGGGGCCGCGGTGTGGTGCGCCGCACCGCGCTGGGTGGGCGAAGACGCCCCGGCACATCCATAAAACGAACCTTGCACACAAAGTACAACACCCCGGCAGGCCTTTTTTGAGGGCCCGCCGGGGTGTTGTACTTTTTCTTTTTAAGCTGAGCTGTGCCGGCACATCAAATCACGGTGGGCATTGGCAAAGCCGGGTGCCGCCGCCGGGTAACTGCCCGGCAGGGCGGCCGCTCAGCGGCGCTGCACCCGCAGCAGCGCTTTTTGCGCCGCGGCGTTGCCGCTTTGCGCCGCAATGGCATACCAGCGGGCAGCCTCGGTTTTGTCCTTTGCCACGCCGCGCCCCTTTTCATAAAGGGCACCAATCAGCACGGCAGCCGTCATGCTGCCTTTTTCAAACGCCTTTCGGTAATACTGCATGGCGGCGGCGGGGTCTTTTTTTACGCCCTTGCCCTTTTGGTAGACGTAGCCAAGGCTGTTCATCGCCTGCACATTGCCCTTTTGCGCCGCAAGCTCGTACAGCCGTGCCGCTTCTTTTAAATCTTTTTTCAGCCCGCCCTGCCCTGTTTCATAGGCGTGGCCCAGGCTAAACTGCGCGTCTTCGTTGCCCCCGTTTGCGGCAAGGCGGTACAGCTGCACCGCTTTTTCCATGTTCTGCGGCAGGCCGTCCCCGTACTCGTACAGCAGGCCAAGGTCATACCGGGCCTTTGCATGCCCCTTTTCAGCGGCAAGGCGGTACAGCCAAACCGCTTTTTCGTCGTCTTTGGGCAGCCCCTCGCCGCGGTGGTACAGCACGGCAAGCTCGTAGTGCGCCTGCACGTTTTTTTGCCGGATGGCAAGGTTATACAGCCGGATCGCCTCATTGTAATTTTGCGGCACACCACGGCCTTTTGCGTAAAAGGTGCCAAGCGCGCACTGTGCCCGGTCCTCCCCGCGCGCGGCGGCACGGGCGTACCACTCGGCGGCATTTTCGTCGCTTTGCTCTACCCCTATGCCGTTTTCATACCACCGGCCAAGGTGGTACTGCGCCGCAGCATACCCGTGTTCGGCGGCAATGCGGTACCAGCGCAGCGCTTCGGCGAGGTTTTTTTCTGTGCCCACCCCAAATTCGTAGCACCACGCCACATGGTTTTCGCCGTGTGCATTCTGCGAGCTTGCCGCCTGCCTATACAGGCGAAACGCTTTTTCGGGGTCTTTTTTGGCCCCTTTGCCATATTCGTACAAATTCCCCAGCGCCATCTGTGCCACGGTATCCCCCTGCGCGGCGGCACTTTGGTAATGGGTTGCGGCTTTTGCTTCATCCTGCCCAATACCGTAGCCGTTTTCATAGCACTGGCCAAGGTTATACTGTGCGCGGGCGTTGCCCTGCTGTGCCGCCTGCTCAAACCACTCTCTGGCCGTTTGGTAGTTTTGCTCTACAAGGGTGCCCCGGTAGTACAGCGTGCCCAGCTTGTTTTGTGCCGCATCGTTGCCTCTGGCGGCTGCCTGCCGGTACAGCTCCAGCGCTTTTTCTGCGTCTTTTTCTATGCCAAAGCCGTTTTGGTAGCACTCGCCCAGCAGCAGCTGTGCGCGCGGGTACTGCTGCTCGGCCGCAAGGGTAAACCAGTGCGCGGCCTCTTTTTCGTTCGTTTCGGTGCCAATGCCCACATAATAGCAAAAGCCCAAATTACACTGCCCCGCCGCAGAGCCCTGTGCTGCGGCAAGCCGGTACAGCTCCACCGCTTTTTGGGGGTTCTTTTCTACCCCCGTACCGCTTTCACAGTACCAGCCAAGCTCTACCTGTGCGGCAACATGCCCTGCGTCTGCCGCAAGGCCGAGGTATTCGATTGCCCTCGCCGGGTCCTTTTCTGCCCCGCGGCCCTGCATCAGGCATTCCCCTAGCAGGTACTGTGCACGCGGGTACTGCTGCTCGGCCGCAAGCGTAAACCAGCGCACCGCTTCTTGTTCATCTGTTTCTATGCCAATACCCATATAATAACAAAAGCCTAAATTGCACCGCCCCGCCGCAGAGCCCTGTGTTGCGGCAAGCCGGTACAGCTCCACCGCCTTTTTTTTGTTTATTTCTACCCCGGTACCACTTTCATAGTACCAGCCAAGGTCTACCTGTGCGGCGGCATGCCCCGCGTTTGCCGCAAGGCTAAGGTATTCAATTGCCTTCGCCGGGTCTTTTTGTGCCCCGCGGCCCAGCATCAGGCATTGCCCTAACAGGTACTGCGCACGCGGGTACTGTTGCTGCGCCGACAGCTCAAACCAGCGCACCGCCTCTTGTTCATCCACTTCGGTGCCAATGCCCACATAATAGCAAAAGCCCAAATTACACTGCGCCGGGGCATACTGCTGCCCGGCAGACTGCCGGTACAGGCCCAGCGCCTGCCGCAGGTCTTTTTCTGTGCCATAGCCAAATTCATAGCACTCACCCAAAAAGCACTGTGCGGCGGGTTCGGCCTGCGCGGCCCCTTTTGAAAGCCATAAAAAAGCCTGCTCTCTGTTTTGCACCGCCCCCTGCCCATACAAGTAGTGGTAACCCAGCCGGCTTTGCGCAACCGCATAGCCACCCTCGGCGGCATGCTGGTAGCAGGTAAGGGCTTTTTCTTCGTCCTGCGGCACGCCGCGGCCAAACGCACAGCATTCGCCCAGTAAAAACTGTGCCCGCGCATCACCCTGCTGGGCCGCCTTGGCAAACCATTGGGCGGCTTCCTCGTAATCGGTCTCTACCGCAATGCCCCGGTAATAAAAAAAGCCAAGGTTGCACTGTGCCTGCGCGTACCCCTGCTCGGCCGCCTGCCGGTAAAACTGCGCGGCGGCCTGCTGGTCCTGTACCACCCCGCGGCCCTGCTCTAAATACCAGCCATAGGCACACTGCGCCGGGGCAAAATTTTGCTCGGCCGCTTCGCGCAGCCACTGCACCGCTTTTTCATCGCTTTGCTCTACGCCGGTGCCTTTTTGGTAGCAGCCGCCCAAATAGTACTGGGCGGTAATGCTGCCCTGCTTTGCGGCAAGAGCAAACCAGTAGGCGGCCTTTTCATAATCCCGCTCTACCCCCTCGCCGTTATAATAACAAATCGCCAGCTTTTCCTGCGCATCCAGGTCGTCGCCGTTTGCAAGCTCAATAATCTTTTGCAGCTTTTCGCTTCGTGCGCCCGCCAGCGCGGCGGCACTGGCAATCAGCTGGGGGCTTAAAATATAAACAGAAGTCGCGTCGTTTTGCCCGCTTTCTGTGTTTGGGTTGTTCTGTTGCTCGCTCATGAATGGGCTGTCTCCTTTTCGTGGTATTGGCGGCACAGGGCACGCACCCGGCACTTTTACCAGCGTGTTTTGGCCCCTTTTCACCTTGGCGTAAAAAGCCGCACTTTGCCCGCCCGGCAAGGCCCGCTACCCTATATTTACGGCAGAAAGCCCGCAATCAAAAGTGGGCAAATTTACCAAAAATTGCAGTGCTGACCGCTGCCGTTTTACCCCGGGGCAAGGTGCAAAAAAGCCGCAGGGGCTTCACCCCCGCGGCAATTATTTGTGTTACGCCCCTCGCCGCAAAACGGCTGCCTTATTCGTTTTGCGCCGCACCGCGG
Organism: Bacillota bacterium; assembly: GCA_023460035.1. Classification (GTDB taxonomy): domain Bacteria; phylum Bacillota; class Clostridia; order Oscillospirales; family Ruminococcaceae; genus Pygmaiobacter. Next base: position 257,285 of record JAEWRN010000021.1, on the reverse strand, counting down.
TTATTGCAGCACGCTGCCCGGGCCGCCCGCCACCCCGGCGGCAGAAAGCACCACCAGCAGCGTCATCTGCGGCATCTGCCAGGTGTTTTTCACCGGGAACCGCTCCTTCGCGGCATTGTGGGCGTACACGTTCACATCGTCATCGCCAATGCACACGGCGGGGATGCCCATACCGATGGGGATTGACGCATTCGTCGGCCCGCCCTCCACCAAAAACGGCTGGTTGCCCAGCGATTCGGCGGCGCTCCACGCGGCTTCTACCAGCGGGGCATGGTCGTCCAGCGCACCGGCGCGCACATCAAAGTAAGTTTCCACCGTGTAAGTAATGGTGTCTTTCCCCCAGCGGGCACTCTCCTCCGCGCAGGCTTCCTCAATGCAGCGGAACACCTCTTTGTCCAGCTCTACCAGTTCTGTTTGCCCGTTAGAGCGGTAGTTGATCTTAATCGTCGCCTCGGGCACAATGGCGTGGATGGCGGCATCGCTGCCCGCATGGAAGTTCGACACGCAAAAGGTGGTTTTCGGGGTTTTGGGCACCTGCAAATCGGCAATTTTGGCAACGGCGCGGGCCGCTGCGTGCAGCGGGTTTGCCATGTCGCCAAACGCAAGGTAGGCATGCCCGCCAATACCGTGGAAGGTCACGCCAATCGTCTTGATACCGGTAGACTGGTAAATGATGCCCGCGGCTCCGCAGCCGTCCATATGCACGCTGGCAGTGGTATCTGGGTGCGCCTCAAAAAACGCGCGCGAGCCGCCAAAGGCGCCCACGCCCTCTTCGCGCACAGTGCCCAAAAACACAAGGTCGGCTTCGGTCTGCACGCCGGCGTCGTTCAGCGCGCGCAAAATCGACAGCATCGCCGCCAGCGCGCGGGTGTCGTCCACAATGCCGGGGCAGTGGATGAACTCGCCGTCAAAGGTGGGCTCCAGCTTCGTGTCCTCGGCGTATACGGTGTCCATATGGCCGTCAATCACAATGCGCCGGCCGTCACCCGCGGTGCCCTTGCGCACGCCGGTGATGTTGCCCACTTCGTCGGTGTGCACCTCGGTGAGGCCCAGCGCTTTAAACTGCTGTGCCATATAGGCGGCGCGGCGCTCTTCGTGGAAGGTCGGCGCGGGGATTTTTGTAATCTCCACCTGCTCGCGCACGCAGCGCTCGTGGTCTGCCTTTAAAAAGGCAAGGGCTTTTTGCACCTTTTCAAGGTCGGTCAGCGCGGCAAAATGCGCGGCGGATTCTTTACTTACCGTATACTCCATGTTCCATTCTCCTTATTGTATGCAATACCGTTCGTACACTTTACCTGTTATTTGCGGCGGTACTTTTCTTTCAGCTCTTCCAGCACACCGCTGTGCAGCGGGTTTTTCATGTCCGGGAAAGCCGTAAACAACCGCCGGCGCGCACGGCCAGGCCGCGCCATCAGTTCGGCATAGCGCTTTTGCAGCTCGGCATAGCGCTTTTGCATTTCCTCTTTGCTTGCCGCCGCCGACATGGCAACGCGGGTGCCGCCCAGTTTTTCGGTAAACTCCTGCCCCTTTTCTGTCAGGGCCGCGCGGGTGTCGCCCAGCTTCTCGGTAAACTCCTGCCCCTTTTCGGTCAGGGCCGTGCGGGTTTCACCCAGTTTCTCGGTGAACTCCTGCCCTTTTTCGGTCAGCACCGTGCGGGTTTCGTCCAGCTTTTCACCCAGCAGCTGCCCGGCATCGCCCACCGCGGCGGCGGCCTCCAGTGATTTTTCGCCAATCGCGGTCGAAAGCGCGTCCGACATGCGGTGCAGCGCGTCGGTCATCTTTTCCAGCTCGCCAAGGTCGCGGTTCAGCTTTGCCACCGTGCGCACCGTCACCACCAAATCGGCAAGGAAAATCAAAAACACCGGCACAGCCACAATTTCACCAACGATACGCGGCACCATGGCCACCAACTGCGCAATGGGGGGGTGAATCACCTTCACCACCATCACAATCAACACGCCCCACAGCAGCGAAAACGACAGGCAAATATACCCGCCAAGGTTGAACGGTTTGTCGCTGTAGTCCCACCACTGGGTGTGAAACAGCTTTTTCAGCGCATACCCGGCGCCCAGCTCCAGTGCGCTGGTCAGCAGTGCGCCGCCCACAAAAAGCAGCGTCAGGTGGTCTTGCACCGGCCCCAGCACGCACAGCACAATCAGCATGCCAAACCCGTAAATCGGGCACACCGGGCCGTTTAAAAAGCCGCGGTTGACCAGCTTGCCGGTATTGACAGTGCAGAAAATCACCTCACTGCACCAGCCCAGCACCGAATAAATGGTAAAAAACCAGAACAGCTCGTACAGGCTGTACCCTAAAATTGAAATGTCCCACATGGGGGGCATGGCTCCCTTCGAAGCAAATTTTCAGCAGTGTTGTCCGCCGCGCCGTTGGTTTTCTTTTACTGCCGCGGCAGCTTTGCCCCGCAGGCGGGGCAAAAAGTGGCGTCTGTCGGGCAGCTTTTGCCGCAGGCAGGGCAGGTCGTTTTGCCCGAAAGCTCAAACAGCTTCGCGTTGATTGTGCGGATCTGCATCTCTTTTACGTCCACCTCGGCCAGCAGCCCCTCAATGCGGTGCTCCGCCGTTTCGCCCTCTTTGGGCCAGCGGCCCGAATTCATGCGGTAAAAGGTGCGGCCAATCTCGCTGTAAATCTCCTCACAGTCGTTTTTAAGCCGTGCAAGGTCGATATACAGCATGGCCGAATCCTTCTTTTCCCCCACAAACCGGCCCGCGTCGTTCACTGCGTCTTTCGCACCCTCCGCCACGGCCGAAGCACGCTCCGTCATCTCGTTCCAGAAATGTTTCACGCCAGATTCCATTAGTAGTCCCTCCTGTGGTTTTAAAATGAAAAGATTTTAGTTCAGTATAGCATTTTTGCCGCCGCAATGCACGCCTTTTTGTACCGGTTCTTACGGGTGGTACGCCGGGTGCTTGCGGGGCGCGGCCCGACACATCTTGCGGGGCGCGGCCCGACACATTATAATAGGCACAGGGCAGCACGTTGCCCGTGCCGCCTGTTGCTGAAAAGGGGGTGCCGGCATGGACCGGGTGATTTTACATTGCGACTGCAATTCTTTTTTTGCCTCGGTGGAGCTGCTGGAGCACCCCGAGCTGAAAGACAAGCCGGTGGCCGTCGGGCGCGACGACGGCAGCCGCCACGGTATTATTCTTGCCAAAAACGAAGCGGCAAAGCGGTTTGACATCAAAACCGCCGAGACCATCTGGCAGGCAAAGCGCAAATGCCCCGAGCTGATTTTGCTGGAGCCGCACCACGAAAAATACAGCCAGATGTGCACCCGCATCAACAAAATCTACGGCGATTACACCGACCTTGTAGAGCCGTTCAGCGTGGACGAAAGCTGGCTGGATGTCACCGGCAGTTTGCACCTGTTTGCGCAAACGGGCGAACAGCTGGCCGATTTGCTGCGCGCGCGGGTACAGCGCGAGCTGGGCATTACCATTTCGGTGGGCGTGTCGTATAACAAGGTGTTTGCAAAGCTGGGCAGCGACTACAAAAAGCCAAACGCGACCACTGTCATCACGCGCGAAAATGCACCCGTGCTGCTTTGGCCGCTGCCGGTCGAAACCATGCTGTTTGTCGGCAAGGCCGCCTCGGCGCGGCTGCGGGGCATGGGCATTACGACCATCGGCGCGCTGGCCAATGCCGACCCGGTGCTGCTGGGCGAAGTGCTGGGCAAAATGGGCGCCATGCTGCACGCCTACGCCGCGGGGCAGGACGATGCCCCCGTGCGTGCGCAGGGCGACACGGAGCAGGTAAAAAGCGTCGGCAACGGGCTAACCTTCCGGCGCGACCTTGTGGGCAGCGGCGATATTCGCACCGGGGTGGGCTATCTGACCGAAGAGGTCGCCCGCCGGCTGCGGCGGCAGGGGCTGCTGTGCACCACCGTGCAGGTGTCAATCAAAGACCCGGCGCTGAAAACCATTCAGCGGCAGATGCAACTGGCCGCCGCAAGCGACCTTGCGCGCGAGATCAGTGCCGCCGCGCTGGCGCTGATTGCCGCCAACTGGCCACCGGGCAAGCCCATCCGCGCACTGACCATCACCGCGTCGGGCCTGACCGACCAGCCCCCCGCGCGGCAGACCAGCCTTTTTGACGACCCCGCCGCGCCCGAAAAGCGGGCACAGCAAAAAAGCCTTGAAACCACACTGGACAATCTGCGCGGACGCTTTGGCAAAGGGGCCGTTGCGGCGGCGCGGGTGCTGGGCAGCGATTTGGGCCTTGTAGAAAACAAAGCAAAACCCAGCGGCGGCCACGGCGACCGCGAGCAAGAGGAAGAACTGGCAGAAAACCAAAACCGAAAGGATGATTTTTTATGGTAAAACACATTGTATTCTGGAAACTGCGGGACGACTGCGATAAAGACGACGCCACCCGGCAGATTGCGGGCGTATTGCAGCCGCTGGTGGGCGTGGTGCCCGGCCTGCTAAGCGCCGAGGTGCGCCGCGTTTACGAGGGCGATTTTGACACGGTGCTGTATTCTGAGCTGACCGACCGCGCCGCCGCACAGGCTTACCAAACCCACCCGGCCCACGTAAAAGCCAAAGAGACGGTACACTCGTTTGCCGTCGGCCGCGCCGCCGGCGACTACGAGGTTTAACCTTTACTTTAAATTTCACATCTTGCCGCTTTGCCGCCCACCGGGCTGTGGGGCGGCTTTTTTGGCGCTGTTTTTTTGCCGGCGCCGCCCGTGCGCTTTGCCCCGGTGTGTGGTATACTGGACACCAGAATTTGTCGCTTTACAGGGAGGTGCGATATGAAAGGCAAAACGCGGTTTGCCCTGCTGCTGGCGGGGCTTTGCGTGGTGGCCCTTGGCATCGCCGCCGTGCTGGCGGTGCTGGTGTTCGACTGGCGGCCCGACACCGGCGCCTATACTGCCGAGGGGCCGGTAAAAGCACTTTGGGTGCCGATGGTCACGGGCGACGGCACGCTGTCCACCGTGACGGCGGATATGACGGAGGACGAAGCGGCCGCCGCGCTGCAAACGGTGGTGGACCGCGCGGTGTCCGCCGGCGCGAACACCCTGCTGTTTGAGGTACAGTCTGCCGGCAGCACCGGCGTTTATTACACCGACAAAAAATTTGCACCCGTCAATACACAGGCCGACCCGCTTGCCCTGCTTTGTACCCTTGCCCAAAAGGCAGGGGTACAGGTGATTGCCGTGGTGCAGCCGTTTGCCGCGGGCCCCGCCGGTACCCCCGCACAAAAGGGCACCGCCGCCGCTGATTTTTACAGCGAAAACACGGTTACTAACAATGCGCGCTGGTTTAACCCGCTGAACGTGCGGGCAATGGACACACTGGCTTCGGCCTATGCCCGGCTGCTGGGCCATTACCCCGTTGCGGGCGTCGTGTTCAGCAACCTGTCGTTTGGGGCCGAAAGCGCCGACGTGCAGGCCGCGCTGGCAAGCTTTGGCGATGAGATGAAAAGCCATGCGCACAACAAAAGCATCGGGCTGTCGTTTGACAGTAAAGCCAGCCTGCTTTCTACCGCACAGGTGACGGCGCTTTGCCAAAACGGGTTTGACTTGCTGCTGCCCGCAGGCAGCGACGCCACCGCCTTTGCCCTCTGGCAGGCCGCCGCGCCCGAAGGTACCGCCGTGCTGCCCACCCCCGGCAATACTACCACGCGGTCAGATTTTGCCGCGCTGCTGCGCACCCTGTCGCTACAGGGCACCCTGGCCGGCGCCGTGCTGGGTAACCCCACCGAGGTCGCCGAAACCCCGGCCCTCACCGGGCTGATGGTCAGCTACTTCGACACCCCCATTGCGGTCAGCGCCCCGCAAACCACGCCAAAGCTCACCACCGGTTACCCGGCAGACGGCTCCAGCGTCACCAGTGAAACGGTGGTCGTGCTGGGCACGTCCGACCCCGCACTGCCGCTAACTTTGAATGGCACAGAGGTGCCGGGCCGGGCCGCGGGCGGCAGCTTTGCAATTGAAGTGCCGCTGGAGGTGGGCAAAAACCAGCTGACCTTTGCACAGCCGGGCGGCGAGAGCCTGTCGACCACCGTCATTCGCAAAGACACGACGACCACGACCCCCGCAACGCCTGCCCCCACCCCAAACACCAAGCTGGACACTGCGCTTGCGGGCCGCACGGTACAGGTGACAAAGCAGCTTGCCTCTGCCCTGACCGATGCCGGCAGTGACGACGCGATTGCCATGAGCCTGAAACAGGGCGCAAAAATTGCGATACGCGGCACGGTGGAAACCCTGCGCAGCGGCAGCATCGTACCCGCTTACCAGCTGGCAAGCGGTGACTACCTGCTGGCAGACAATGCCGAGCTGTTAGGCGAAGACACCACCGCCGCCGTGACGCTGGCAGCACCCGCCGCCAGCACCGACGCGCGTGGCGATGTGACGCTGCAACTGCCCGGCGGCACCCCGGTCGTATACGACAGCCTGCACGGCGACGAACTGAAGCTGAAATTTTACGGCACCACCCTTGGGTTCGACCCCGCGCTGCTGGTGAACGATTTTGTCAGCGAAGCCACTGCCGAGCCGCTGGATGAAGAGGCGGACGGCGCGGCGGGCACCCTTGTCACCCTGACCCTGCGCCCCGGCAGCGGGTTTTGGGGGTACGATGTCTACTACGACGGCGACAACACCGTGCTGTATTTTCAAAAGGCACCGCAGGCCAGTACCGTGCCGGGCAAACCGCTGACCGGCGTGCGTGTGCTGTTGGACGCCGGGCACGGCGGCACCGACAACGGGGCCGCGGGTATTGGCGCGGGTACCGGCACCACTGAAAAAACCGTCAACCTGGCACTGACCCTTGCCGTAAAAGAACGGCTGGAACAGCTGGGTGCCACGGTGCTGATGACCCGTACCGACGATACCTTCCCCACCTTGCAGGACCGCTGGGCTATGCAGCAGCAGGACCGGCCCGATTTCTTTATTGCCCTGCACCACAACAGCACCGGCCTCACCAAGGACACCAGCGATGCAAAGGGGCTTGAAGTCTATTACTTTGACCGCGTCAGTGCCAGCTTTGCGCAAAACCTGATGGACAGTGTCGCGGCGGCGACCGGCCGCGCCACCGACACCCCGAAATGGAACTATTTTTATGTGACCCGCATCACCAGCGCACCGTCGGTGCTGTTTGAGTTTGGGTATCTTGTCAACCCGCAGGAATACGAGGACTGCACCAGCGAAGCCGGCATTCGCGCCGCGGCCGAGGGCGTAGCCGAGGGCATTTTGCGCACGCTGCCCGCCACCCCGTGACCCGTTTTCGCATTGCAAACATCAAAAAACCGCCGCACGGCAAGCCGTGCGGCGGTTTTACTTTATCTTCTTTTCACCCGGTAGACACAGCTTTGGGCCGCACTTTTGGCAAAAGCCCTTACTGTGTGGGCGCAAACTGGCTGTTGTACAGCTTTGCATAAAAGCCGCCCTTTGCCAGCAGCTCGTCGTGGGTGCCGCGCTCTACAATTCGGCCCGCGTCCATCACTAAAATGCAATCGGCATTGCGGATGGTCGACAGCCGGTGGGCCACCACAAAGCTGGTGCGCCCGGCCATTATCTCGTCAAACGCGCGCTGAATTTTGCTCTCGGTGCGGGTGTCGATGCTGCTGGTCGCTTCGTCCAAAATCAGCATGGGCGGGCTGGTGAGCATAATGCGCGCAATGCACAGCAGCTGCCGCTGCCCCTGCGACAGGTTGCCGCCGCTCTCACCCACCGGGGTGTCGTACCCCTGCGGCAGCCGCTTGATAAAGCTGTGCGCGTGGGCGGCTTTCGCCGCGGCAATCAGCTCTTCTTCGCTGGCGTCGGGGCGGCCATAGGTGATGTTTTCGCGCACCGTGCCGGAGAACAGCCACGTGTCCTGCAGCACCATGCCAAAGCTGCCGCGCAGGCTGCTGCGGGTCAGGCTGCGTATCGGGTGGTCGTCCACCCTTATCGTGCCCTCATTCACATCGTAAAACCGCATCAACAAATTAATCAGCGTCGTTTTACCGCAGCCGGTGGGCCCCACCAGCGCAATGTGGGTGCCGGGGGCCGCCTTTACATTTAAATCGCGAATCAGCGGGCGGTCCGGGGTGTAAGAAAACGCGACCTGTTCCAGCTGCACCCGGCCCTCACACTGCCGCAATTCTAGCGCATCGGGCTCTTCCGGGGTCTGCTCGGCTTCGTCCAATACGGTAAAAATGCGCGCCGCGCCGGCAAGGGCGGCCTGAAACTGTGCCACCACGCCTGAAATTTCGTTAAACGGCTTCGTGTACTGGTTGGCATAGCTTAAAAAGCTCGAAAGGCCGCCCACCGTCAGCCCGCCGCCAATCACCGCCAGCGCGCCGGTCAGCCCCACCGCGGCGTATACCACCCCGTTGATAAACCGGGTCACGGGGTTTGTGAGCGCCGAATAAAACTGCGCGCGCACCCCCCAGTGGTACAAGTCGCGGTTGATGCCGTCAAATTCCTGCTCTGCGCGCGCCTCGTACCCAAACGCCTTCACAATTTTCTGGCTGGCGGTCATCTCGTTTAAATATCCGGTCAAATCGCCCTGCACCTTTGCCTGTTTGACAAACATGGCCTGAATATGCCGCGCAATAAACGCGGATACAAACAGCGACAGCGGCGTCAGCAGCACCACGACCAACGCAATGCCGAAATGCAGCGAAAACATAAACACCAGCGTACCCAAAATGGTAATGACCCCGGTGAACAGCTGCGAAAAGCCCTGCAACAGGCCCGTGGATACCTGGTCGACGTCGTTGACCATGCGGCTGACAAAATCCCCGTGCGAGCTGGCATCGATGGTGGCAAGCGGCAGCTGCTGCAATTTTTCAAACAGGTTGCGGCGCAAGTCGCGCACCGCGCGGTACGTAATGGTGTTGGTGGCAAGGGTCATCAGCCAGCCAAACAGCGCGCTGCCCGCCACGGCGACGGCCAGCACCGCCAAAATGGGCACCATGCCGGTAAAATCCACGTTGCCGGGGGCCACAATGTGGTCCACTGCGCGGCCAATCAGCACCGGGATTGCCAGCGACAGCACCACGTTCAGCAGTGCGCCCGCCACGGCGGCGGCAAGGTACCGGCGGTAAGGGCCGATCAGCTTTAAAATGCGTTTTAAGGTCTGCAGGTCGGCACCGCTTTTCTTTTTGTTCTTCTGTTTCATGCCTGCCCCGCCTCCTCTTTGCTCAACTGCGAAAGGCAGATTTCGCGGTAAGCCTCACAGCTTTCCATCAGCGCGTCATGGGTGCCGATGCCCGCCACGGTGCCGTCGTCCAGCACAATAATCTTATCGGCCCCGCGCACGGTGTTCACCCGCTGAGACACCAAAAATACCGTGGCCTCGGCGGTATCGCTTCGCAGTGCACGGCGCAGCGCGGCATCAGTCGCAAAGTCCAGCGCACTGGCACTGTCGTCCAAAATCAAAACAGAGGGGCGGCCCACCAGCGCGCGGGCAATCGTCAGCCGCTGGCGCTGCCCGCCGGAAAGGTTGCTGCCGCCCTGCAAAATCCCGGCGTCCAGCCCGCCCGGCAGCCCGCGCACAAAATCTGCCGCCTGCGCCGTTTGCAGTGCGCGCCAAAGCTCGTCGTCACTCGCGCCGGCATTGCCCCAGCGCAAATTGTCGCGCAGCGTGCCGGTAAACAGCACAGCGCGCTGCGGCACAATACCAATGTTGTGGCGCAGCGCTGCCAGCGGCCAGTCGCGCACGTCGGTGCCGTTCACCCGCACACAGCCGCCGCTCACATCGTAAAACCGGGGTATCAGCGACACCAGTGTCGACTTGCCGCTGCCGGTGCCGCCAATCACCCCCACCGTCTCGCCGGGGGCCGCAAGGAAACTCAGCCCACTCAGCGCGTCGGCACCCTCGCCGGTATAGCTGAAGCGCACGTCCTCAAACTCCACCCGGGGCCCTGTAACGGGCAGCGGGGGCTGTGCCGTGTTTTCCTGCACCGACGGCACAAGGTCAAAAATTTCGTTCACTCGCGCGGCACTGGCTGCGGCACGGGTAAAAATGACCACCAGGTTTGCCACCACAATCAGCGCCAGCAGAATCTGGTTCATATAGCTCACCAGCGCCACCACCTCGCCCTGTGTCAGGTGCCCGGTGTTGACCTGCATGCCGCCAAACCACACAATGGCCAGAATAGCGGCATTTGCAACCACAAAGGTCAGCGGGCTCAGCAGCGCGCTGATCTGCCCCACCCGCATGCTGACGTCGCGATATTCCTCGTTTGCCTGCGCAAACCGGCGGCGCTCGGTGTCCTGGTTTGAAAAGGCGCGGATGACCCGCACCCCCTCAAGGTTTTCAGAGGTCACCAGGCTGATGCGGTCCAGCTTTTTTTGTATCGTTTTGTAATATGGGATGCTGCGGCTCATAATCAGGTACAGCAACAGCGCAATCACCAGTGCCGCGGCCAAAAAAATCAGCGACAGCTGCGGGTCAATGCCAATGGCCAGCACGGTAGAGCCGATGACCAAAAACGGCGCGCGCACCACAAGGCGAATCAGCATTGCCACCGCCAGTTGCAGCTGGTTGATGTCGTTTGTCATGCGGGTCAGCATGCCGCTGGCCCCCAGCCGGTCGATCTCGGCATGGGACAGCGTGTTGATGTGGTGGTACAATTCACGCCGCAGCGTCGTGCCAAAGCCCTGGCTTGCGCGGGAGGCCGAATACTGGCACAGCAGCGCGCTGGCAAGCCCCGTGACCCCCAGCGCCACCAACAGCAAGCTCATTTTTACCACATACCCGCGGTCCCCCGCGGCAATACCCACGTCAATAATCTTGGCCATCACCAGCGGCACCAACAGCTCAAACACCGCCTCCAGCAGCTTTGCCGCCGGGCCTATGGTACATTGCAGCCGGTATTCTTTTAAATATCTTGCCAGTTTGCGCACATTGCGCACCCCCCTGCTTCTTTACAAGCGTATTATAGCACAGTATAATCTATATGAAAAATATTCATTTTATATCTTTGCTATATCTTTTTTATATGGTAAAGCAGAAAGGAGCCCGTTTATGGAACTGCGCGGCCTTGCGTACTTTGTGGCCATTGTAGAAGAGGGCAGCATCAGCGCCGCGGCAAAACAGCTGCATATTTCACAGCCGCCGCTTTCGGCACAGCTGCGCAATTTAGAGGACGAGCTGGGCGTCACCTTAATCGAGCGCGGGGCGCGCCATGTCACCCCCACGGCGGCGGGCCGGGCCCTGTACGAGCGCGCAAAGCGCCTGTTGCTGCTGGCCGACGCCGCCCGGCAGGAGGTTTCACAGATTGCGGGCGGGGTGCGGGGGGTCGTGCGGCTGGGCACCATTTCGTCCTGCGGGCCCGCACTGCTTACCCCGGCCTTTGCCGCATTTTGCGCCCAGCACCCCGCGCTGCGTTTTGAAGTGCGGGAGGGCAACACCTACCAGCTGCTGGATTTGCTGCGCGCGGGCGCGATAGAGCTTGCCGTGCTGCGCACCCCGTTTGCCGACGAGGGGCTGACCTGCCACAGCCTGCCGCCAGAGCCCCTGTGCGCCGTGGGCCTGCCGGGGCTGCTGCCCTTGGCGGGCACCGGCAACCAGCCGTTGGCCCTGCAGGCGCTGGCCGGGCTGCCGCTGGTGTACTACCGCCGGTTTGAGCTGCTGTTGCAGGGCGAATTTCGCCGCGCGGGCCTGCCGCTGCAGCCGTTTTGCGTGGTAGACGACGCGCGCACCGCACTGGGCTGGGCCGCGGCGGGGGTGGGGGTGGCGCTGGTGCCGCAGCATGCGGCGGCACAGTTTTGCAAGGGCACTGCGCTGGTGCTGGCCCCGCTGGGCGCCGCCGGGCTTGTGACCCGCGTCACCCTTGCGGCGCGGCGCGCGGCCCCACAAAGTGCGGCGGCAAAGGCGCTGACCGCCGTGCTGTGTGGCAACACCTGTCAATAAAAGCGGCACAAAACCGTCGATTTCTCTTTTCTTTCTGCAAAAAACATGCTACTATTTGAATGTGTGTAACCTGTGCTTGCCCCTATTTGGTTTTACACGCGGCGCGCAGCTGGTGCGCGAATTCACCCCGTTAAAGGAGCTCTCATGTTTCAAAAAATCACCAACGAGCCGGGCGAGCGTTCATTCGCGCACGGTAAAAACTGGTACAAAATATTTTGGGTCTTTTTGATTGGCTGTATGATTGGCTATGCCAGCGAAATGGTGTTCGCCTATTTAAAAGACGGGCACTGGGTCGAGCGCACCGGGCTGATTTATGGCCCGTTTAACCAGATCTACGGCCTTGGCGCAGTTATTTTTCTGCTCACGCTGTACAACCTGCGCAAGGCGAATGCCAGCATCATTTTTTTTGCCAGCGCGTTTTCCGGCTCGGTGTTTGAATGGGTGTGCAGCTGGGTGCAAGAGCAGCTGTTTCATTCGGTCAGCTGGGAGTACAGCGACACCCCGGCCAACATTGGCGGGCGCACCAACCTGTTTTTTGCCATCTGCTGGGGGCTGATGGGCATGATTTTCATTCGCAACATCTACCCCACCCTCAGCGACATCATTGAAAAAATACCCAACCGCATCGGCAAACCCCTCACTTGGGCACTGGCTGTCTTTATGGCGTTTGACATTTTAATTTCGGCGCTGGCCGTCACCCGCTGGGCCGAGCGCACCTACAATATCGACGTGCCGGCCACCAACATTGTAAACCAGTTTTTAGACGACACGTACCCCGACGAGTTTATGAGCCGCACCTACACCAGTATGGAATTTAAATAGCGGTATTTTGAGCGCCCCTGTGCCTGTGCACGGGGGCGCTGTTTTGTTTTTTCCGCGGTGCCAAAACAGGCACTCTGCCCCCTGCCCAGCACCGGCGGCCCTGTGCACCCACACCGTTTGGAATACCCGGCGTTGTTATGCCCCCACCCAAGCTGCCGCCCTACACCCCGCAGGGCCTGCGGGTAAAAAACGACCGGCCCCCCTGCCAGCTGTGTTTTGCCGCTTTGGGCCGGCATAAAACACAGCGCGGGGCACCGCCGCCTTTGGCAGTGCCCCGCGCTGTGCGCTGATTCAGCCAGCGTTTTTATTTTTTGTTTTTTCACCCTTTTTGTCCGGGTGCTTGCCCTGCGGCGGGGGCGGTGCGGGCGGTGCAAAGGCGGGCAGCGCAAACCAAAACGTCGCGCCCTGGCCCACGACACTCTGCACGCCAAACGGCGCACCGTGCCCCACCAGTATCGCCTTCACAATCGAAAGCCCCAGCCCGCTGCCGCGCTTACCCGCGTCGCTGCGGGCGCGGTAGTACCGGTCAAACAGGAACGGCAATTCCTTTTCTTCAATGCCGCTGCCGTTGTCAATCACTTCGGTGCGCACCATTTCACCCTGCGCGGTCAGCCGCACCGTCACCTTGCCGCCCGCGGCAAGGTGGGGTATTGCGTTTGACACAAGGTTGTGCAGCACCCGGCCAATCTGCACGGGGTCGGCCATCACTTCGGCTTCCGCAAGGCCTTCCTGCTGCACGGTAAACTGCTCTTTTTCGGCCCGGTCGGTATACCGGCGCAGCACGTCCGCCACCAGCTCGGCCAAATCAAACCGGGTGGGGGTGGGCTTTTCGGTTCCGGAGGAATACTTTGAAAGCTCCATCACCGTGTTCACCAACACCGACAGCCGGTCGGCCTCGTCAATGATAATCGACAAATCGGCGTTGCGCTTGTCACGGTCGTCGCCGTTTAAATCGCGTATCGTCTCGGCATATCCGCGTATCAACGTCAGCGGGGTGCGCAAATCGTGGCTGATGTTTGCAATCAGCTCGCGCTGCAGCTGGCTGGATTTTGCAATCTCGCCGGTCATGTAGTTAAAGTCCTGCGCCAGCAGGCCCAATTCGTCGGTCGTGTGCAAATCTACCCGCACATCGTAGTTGCCGGCCGCCACCCGCTTTGCCGCGCTGGAAAGCTGGGTGACCGGGCGGGTGAACCAGCGCGCGAACAGCAGCGCCGAAACCACCGAAATGGCAAGCAGCAGCACCGTGATATACACCAGCTGCTGGCTGACGACCGACAGTGCCTGGTCAACCCGCTCCAGGTTCGTGCTGGCAATCACCACATACCCGCTGGCAGTCAACTGCCCCACGACCTGCTGCTGCTGCCCCTGCTGGTCGGGCAAAATCAGGTTTACACTGCCGTCCTGCGCCACCCGGCCGCGCACATACAGCACCGTGCCCGAGTTCCAGTCGTGCTGCTTGTCGTTAAACATGCCGACGGCGGGGTGCAACTGGCAGCTGTCACCGATTTTTTCAACAATGAACACCGGCTCTAAGGTCGACGCGTCCGACACGTCCACGCATACGCCCGGCTGCACCAGCCCGCGTGCCTCGCTGACAATCTGGCGCAGCTCGTCCGTGGTCAGCTCGCCGCTGGTCTTGTCCCCCATGACCTCGGTAATGGCGGAAATCTGGTCGTTGAGCTCGCTGCGGATCATACGGGTGTAGTTGGGCTCAAACAGGCCGACGGTCAAAAACCATACCAGCAGGATCAGCACCACGCACAGGCAGGAGACAAACAGCGCCAGCTTGGTTTTGATCGATTTCATTCAGCTTCCTCAGTTCGCGGGGTCAAATTTGTAGCCTACACCCCATACAGTGGCAATGTCGTCGCGGTGGCTGCCCAAATGGCTGCGCAGCATTTTAATGTGGGTGTCCACCGTGCGGTCCTCGCCGTAATAGTCATAGTTCCAGACCTTTTGCAAAATCTTTTCGCGCGACAGGGCAAGCCCGCGGTTGTGCGCCAAAAAGACCAGCAGGTCAAATTCTTTCGGGGTCAACGAAATTTCTTCGCCCGCAATCTTCACGCTGTGCGACGCGGTGTCGATGACAAGGTCGCGAAACACAAAGTTTTCGCCGCCAGACTGCTCTTTGGGCAGCGTGCGGTTCAGCACTGCCTTTACGCGGGCCACCAGCTCACGCGGGCTGAACGGTTTGACAATATAGTCGTCCGCACCGCCCTCAAGGCCGCTCACCCGGTCGTATTCTTCGCCGCGCGCCGTCAGCATAATCACCGGCGTCGTCAGCTTGCGGGCACGGATCTCGCGCAGGCAGGTCATGCCGTCCACAAACGGCATCATAATATCCAGCAGCACAAGGTCAAAGCTTGCACCGGCAAGTTGGGCAAGCGCCGCCGAGCCATCAGTCGCCTCGGTGCACGAAAATCCCTCGTGTTCCAAATATTCGCGAATCATCTGCCGGATGCGGGGTTCATCATCCACCACTAAAATCTTCACCATGCTGTCTCACCTCATTAAATAAAGTCTGCTTTACTTCACTGTTTGATAATTTCACATTTACATGCTGGATTCAGTGTAAATTTCCCGTATGTCAATTGTGTGAAAGATTCTTTGAAATTATCATAACAGTTTCGGCGCACCTTGCCAATCTTTTTACAAAGTTTACCCGGTAAAAGCCCCCATTTTGCGTTGACACCCCCGCGCCGGGGGGCTAAAATAAAAACCGGGTGTGGCCAAAGCCACCCCGGAAGGATGTGCAAACCAATGCCCGGTATTTTATTGACCATCGTTATCATTGCCGCAGTGCTTTGCCTGCTGGTGCTGTTTCTTATTTGGCCGGGGCGGCCCGGCAGCGAAAAAGTGGCCCCGTTTGCGGGGCGCAACTTTGCCCACCGCGGGCTGCACAGCAAAGATTGCACCGTGCCGGAAAACAGCCTGACCGCGTTTCGCCTTGCCGCCGAAGCGGGCTATGGCATTGAGCTGGATATTCAGCTTTCAAAAGACGGCGAAGTGGTGGTGTTTCACGACGATACGCTGCCGCGCGTGTGCGGGGTAGAGGGCCGGGTGGATGCCTACACCCTTGCCGAGCTGCGTGAAATGCGCCTTTGCGGCACCGATGAGCGCATCCCGCTGCTGAGTGAAGTATTCGAGGTCGTCGCCGGGCGCTCGCCGTTTATCATTGAGCTGAAAACCGGGCCGCGCAACCGCGAGCTGTGTGAAAAAGGGCTGGCGCTGCTGAACGCTTACCAAGGCGACTGCTGCATTGAAAGCTTTGACCCGCGCATTGTGGCATGGTTTCGCCGCAACGCGCCGGGGCGGCTGCGCGGCCAGCTGGCCAGCGCGCCCAAAAGCTATGACATCCCCAAAATTGGCGCGCTGGCGCTGGGCAACCTGATGCTGAACGTCATTGCCCGGCCGGAGTTCGTCGCCTATAAAGACGAAGCAAAGCCCGCCCTGGTGCGCTTTGTGGACCGCCACGGCTCGCTGCGGGTACTGTGGACCGCGCGCGAAGAGGCCGAAAGTGGGCGGGTGGAGCATCAAAACGACATGGTGATTTTTGAATTTTACCACCCCGCCCCGCGCTACCGCTAAATACGCCTGTTGCGGTTTTGCCTGCCCCGCACAGCCGTGCGGCAGGCCGCCGGTTGTCGCAACCGCGCCACTGTATACCGGGCGGCACCGGCAAGCCGCACCGTTAAATCAAATTAAAAAACGGCTTTTCTTTGGTGTTCTGCCAAAGAAAAGCCGTTTTATTTGTGTTTTACCGGCCTGCTTGGGCCTTGGCTGCCGGCGGCAACCCCAAAACCTGCAATCGGCTTTTGTCAGTCCGCGCTTTGCTCTGCCGCCCGGCGGCGCAGCCGTGCAGACGAAAGCTCCACCGCCTCTTTGCCCGCAACATGCTCGATATGCAGCGCCAGCACCGCCATATGGTCCATCGCGCGGTCAATCGTCGCCTTTGTTTTTTCGCGCGGCTCGTCGGGCGAATACTTGTCGGTAATCTGCCACATGGCCTGTTTGCGCTCGGCGGGGTCGGTCAGCTCGCGCAGGCGGCCAAAGGCCACCACACTGCGGTAAAACGTCGTGTACTTTTCTGCCACCACCTCGTCCTGCGCCACCACGCAAAACGACGCCTTGTCGCACCCGCGCAGCGCGTCCAGCTTGTGGCCCGCCGGCGCACTGTGAAACAAAATCTCGTCGCCCGCCGCCGCATAGCTCAGTGGGATGGTATACGGGTACCCGTCATCCCCCAGCACCGCCAGCACACCGTGGCTGCCGTTTTGCAGCACCTCCCGCACCTGTTGCGGCTCCATTGCCTGCATATTGCGCTTCATCGCTCGAAACATCTGTGTCAAACATCCTCTCTGCGGCAGCCCCGGCTGCCGTTTTTGCTTTGCGGTCAATGGATATACTGCGCCACGTTGTCGGCATCAATTTTCGTATCGTCCACATATACCTTTTGCTCTTCTTTTGAAAAGGTGGTGCCTTTTAGGGCCTTTTTCAGCAGCTCGGCCGTCTTTTCTGCCTGTGCCGCCGGGTCGTGGTATACTGTGCCGGTCATCTGCCCGGCCTGTATCTTTGCCAGTGCGTCGCTCATCGCGCCGGTGCCCACAAGGTAGATGTTACTGCCCACCGTGCGCCCGGCGTCTTGAATGGCCTGCAGCGCGCCCATGGCAACCGTGTCGTTGCCGCACAGCACCACTTCCACCTGCGCGCCGTATTGCTGCAACGCCGCGGCGCAGATCTGCTTTGCAAAGTCAGCATCCCAACCGGCGGCCTGCATGGCCAGCTGATCGGCCTTAAACCCGGCGTCCAGCAACGCTTTAATTGAATACTCGGTGCTCAATTTCGTGCCCACGTCCTCGGCATCGCCCTGTATCATGACATACGAGATCACACCGTCGCCGTTCAAATCGCCCTTGGTCGGGGTGGCAAGAATCAACTCGCCCTGCAAGGTGCCTGCCTGTACCCCGCTGCCGCCCACATACACCATGCGGTCATCGCTTTCCATCAGTTCGCGGGTGGGTTCCTGACCCACCAGCACGGCCGGCAGGTTGGCGTTTTTCAGCGCGGTCACCACTTTGGCCGTGTCGGTGCTCGGTGTCAGGTTTACAATCACCGCGCCGGCCCCCTGCTCTGCACAGGCTTTAATCTGGTCTGCCTGTGTCGTGCCCGCGTTCTGCTGCACCAGCAGCGTGTACCCCTTGTTTTGCAGCAGCGTTTGCAGCTCGCTAAAATAATCTGCTAAAAAAAGGTCGTCGGTCTGCTCAATGCAAAGGCCAACCGTCCCCTGCTCCTGCGCGGCCTGTGTGCCGCCCTGCTGCGGTGCGCTTTGGCCGGTGCTGCCTGCCGCCGTGCCGGTGCAGCCGGTGGCCAGCACCGCCATGGCCGCCGCCAGCAAAAAAGCCAGTATTTTTTTCGTCATACCCGCCCCTCTTTTCTGTTGCCTTGTTCGTCTGCATCCCGCCTGTTTTCAAACAAAACTGCGGGGCTTTTGAAGATTATAACAAATTTTGCATAAAACAAAAAGGGGCTGCCAGTGCGGGTTGTGTGCGCCCGCGGGCAGCCCTTTTTTGCGCGGGGGGGCTTAGCCCTCCAGCGGCAGGTTTTGGCCAATGCTTGCAATTTGCTTGTGGAAGTCCTCATCCTCGCTGACAACGAGGATTGGCTCGTCAAAATTCAGCGCATACATGCCGATGTAGCTTTTGGCATCGACGATAATTTCGCTGTTTGCCGAGTGCAGGCCCACGTCCGACGGGCACTTGGTCGCAAGGTACTGTACCTTTTGCAGCTCGCCAATGGTATTGAACTTTTTCTTACTGATCATGGGGCATCCCTCCTGGCTTTTTGTTGGGTGCCGCCGCTGCACCGGGCCGCCGCGGCGGATACTACCTATATTTTAACCGATTTAACGCCCAAAAGAAAGGGGTTGTTGCACCCCCGCGCAAAAAATCAGCTGCGCTTGCCGCTGAGGGTCTGCTGCACAATGCTGTCCATGATGTCGCGGGTGATCCCGCCGCGCACATAGCCAAACACGTTACCGTCCTTGTCAATCATAAAGGTGGTGGGGAAAGCCGTGATGCCGTAGGCAGAAAACACCTCGCCGGTCGTATCCATCACCACGGGGTACGTATAGCCGTTCTGGCTTAAAAAGTCGGTCACGTCCTGCACGGTGCCGTCTGAATTGTTGGGGTACTCGTCGGTTTTGGGGTTCGCGATGCCCAGCACCACCACATCCCCGGCGTTAAGGCCCTGCGCTTCATACAGCGCCTCAATATCAGGCATTTCGTCCTTGCAGGGCGGGCACCAGGTGGCCCAAAAATTCAAAAACACCACTTTGCCCTTATAGTCCGACAGCGTGTGGGTCTCGCCGTTCTGGTCCACCAGCGTAAAGTCGGGTGCCGGCACCGGCGCTTCGCTGTCGGCACTGTTTGCACTGCTGTCTGCCGGGGCAGCGGTGGCCTGCAGCGCACTGGACGCTGCCGCCACACTGCTGCTGGCCGCGGGCGGGGTGCTGGCGCCAAACTGCGACAGGTACCCCGTCACTCCGTTCATCCAGCCGGTAAACATCATCACGCCCATCAGCACCAGCAGCACGCCGCCCACCTTGACGGTGTACTTGACCACCTTGGCGTGGGTGCGAAAGAAATCCAGCACCGTGGTCGTAAACAGCCCCACCGCGAGGAACGGCAGCACAAAGCCCAGCGTGTAAATGCCAATCAGCACAAAGCCGCTGGCCGTGGTAGCGGCCGAGGATGCCATCAGCAGCACGCTGGCAAGCGCCGGGCCCACACAGGGGGTCCACGCAAAGCTAAAGGTAAAGCCCAGCAGCAGCGCCACCAGCGGGTTCATGGCAAAACGGTCGAGGCGAAACGGTAGCCGGTGCTCTTGCGACAGCAGGCGGGACGAGCCGAATACGCCCAACTGCCACAGCCCCAGCAGAATGATTAAAATACCGCCGATGCGGGCAAACAGCGCACGGTTTTCACTGAGCACCTGCCCGGCCGCGGTGACGCCAAGACCCAGCAAAAAAAAGGCGAAGCTGATGCCAATCACAAAAAACAGCGTGTTCAGCAGCACTTTGCCGCGGCCATAGCGCACGGTACCGTCCTCTTCTACGGTGCGGGTACCACCCGCAAGGTAACCGATATACAGTGGCACCAGCGGCAGCACACAAGGCGAAAAAAAGCTGACGACACCCTGTAAAAACACGGTGAACGCCGAAACGCTCACTCCAATGTCAAAACCCATAACGACCCTCCTGTAGCATGTTGTGCGGCAAACCCGCCGCCAAGGGGTTTTAGTTTAAAAAAACAGCGCGCCGGTAACTTAAAACCGGCGCGCCGGCAAAACCTTAGCCCGTCTTGCGCTGGGTGCCCTGCACCAATGCATCCGGCGGCAGGTCCCCAAAAATCTGGTGGTCAATATCGGCAAGGGTCACCGTTTGCAAATAGGCCCCGCAGGCATCGTTCATCCCGTGCAGCAGCCCGTCCATCACGTTGCCCATACCAGACGACACCAAACAGTCGCAGTCCAGCTTGCCGCTGCGCCAGCTGGAGTTGACATACTGCATGGCAAGCGCGTCGCCCACCTCTTTCAGCGTCACCTTGTCAGGGTCGCGGCTGAAATGGTAGCCGCCCACCGCGCCCTCACGGGTGTCTATCAACCCTGTGTGGGCCAGCTGCGCCATCACCTTGCGCACCCGCGCGGGGTTGGTGCAGATGTTGTCCGCCAGCTGTTCGCTGGCAAGCCAGCCGCCCCGCCTGCGCAGATACACCAGCGCGTGGATTGCAATTGTAAATTCACTGGTCATTTTTTCACCTCAAACCCGGTAAAAATTAAAAAGCTTCTGTTAACTGTTATTATAATGGTTGCAGTTAGAAAGTCAAGCTTCTTCATAAAACTTTTACTTTCTGCCCCGCCGCCCGGTGCCGCACCGCTGCTTGACACCCCGGCGGCCGCGCGCTATAATGAGCACAAACCGCAGACCGAGACAAGTACGTGCCATAACCCCTGCCCAAGAGAGCTGCCGATGGTGAGAGTGCAGCGCAGAGGCGGCGCCGAATGGACTCGTGAGGGCGGCCCGAACCGGCATTGCCGCAGTAGGCGCCGACGGCAGCCCGGCCGTTACCCGGGACGCATATAGACCTTGTATGCCAAAGCCGGTTGGGTGGCAACACAGAGCGCACAGCGCCCTCTGTCCCGTCGTGGGCAGCGGGCGCTTTTTTATTCGCCTTGCGCCGTATTTCTGGCCCGGCACACAGGCAAAAGAAAACAGGAGGAATTGCCATGGAACAACAAAAACGCATCCTCACCGGCGACCGCACCACCGGCAAGCTGCATCTTGGCCACTATGTGGGCAGCCTGCAAAACCGTGTGAAGCTGCAAAACCAGTACGACACCTTTATTCTGCTGGCGGACATTCAGGCGCTGACCACCCATTTTGAAAACCCGTCGCTGATCCGCAGCAGTATTTACGACGTCGCCATTGATAACCTTTCGGTGGGGCTTGACCCGTCAAATGTCACCTTTGTGCAGCAAAGCTCCATCACCGCCATTGCCGAGCTGACCGAAATTTATTCGCTGCTCGTCACGGTCAACACGCTGCGCCACAACCCCACCATTAAAACCGAAGCCGAAAACTACGGCTACGACGATTTGACCATCGGCTTTCTGGGCTACCCGGTCAGCCAGACGGCGGACATTACCTTTTGCAACGCCGACCTTGTGCCGGTGGGCGAGGACCAGCGCCCGCACCTAGAGCTTGCGCGCAAAATCGTGCGCCGCTTTAACGACCTGTACGGCGAAACGCTGAACGAGCCGGACATTCTGCTGAGCGACTGCCCCCGCCTTGCCGGGCTGGACGGCAATGCCAAAATGGGCAAAAGCCTCGGCAACGCCGTTTACCTGTCGGACGACAAGACCACGGTAGAACAAAAAGTGCGCGGCGCGGTGACCGACCCCGGCCGCGTGCGTGCCACCGACCCCGGCAACCCGGACATCTGTGTCGTCAGCAAATATCACGGGGTGTTTAACCCCACCGAATACGAGGACATCTGCGCGCGCTGCCGCGCCGGCACCATTGGCTGCGTTGCCTGCAAGCGCCGTCTGGCTGAAAAGCTGAACGAGATGATGGACCCGTTCCGCGAAAAGCGCGCTTATTATGAGGGCCACATGGCTGAGGTGAAAGAAATCATCCTCACCGGCAGCGAAAAGGCCAACCTCGTGGGCAACGAGACCATGCGCCGCGTCAAAGAGGCCATGCAGATCAGCCTGTGACCTGCCGCGCGGGCAGCGCCGGTTGCCGCCGCCTTGCAAGAAAAAGCTAAAACCAGCCGCAGCGTTTGCTGCGGCTGGTTTTTTCCACAAAACAGGCGGCCCGGTGTTAAAAGCCGGGCCGCCTGTTTATATTTTGTATTTATTTATTATTTTATACTTATTGTAATTTTGTCTGCGAGGGCGCCGCGTCCTTGGGCGGCAGGCGGGTCATGCGCCGGTACAGCGCGATAGACGTCACCGAAAGCACCACGCTGATTGACACCGAAACAATAAACTGCGGTGACCGCGGGTTGCGGATGCTGGCCCCCATCAAGGTCGTCGTCAAAATGCCGGGCAGCATGCCCAGCATGCCTCCCACAAGGTAGCTGCCAAACGGCAGCGCGGCAGAGCCAAGGTACAAGCTGACCACGTCGCACGGCAAAAAGCCGACCACCCGCACCAAAAACGCAAAGAAAAAGTCGTTTTGCTGCTGCAAATTCAGCAGCGCGCGCACCTTGGGGTATTTTTCTGCCAGCAGCCCGGTCATGCTGCCGGCGCTCCACCGGCCCACCCAGTAAGGCAGGCTAAGGCAAACCGCCGTACCCAACATGTTGACGGCCAGCGCCACCGGGGCGGAGAACAGCAGCCCGCCCGCAAGGTACAGCACCAGCAGCGGAAACACGACCGACAGGCTTTTCAGCGCGTAAAGCAACACTAAAAACGCCGCCGCAAGATAAGGGTTTTCAGGCGAATATTCAAAAATCTGCTGGGCCGTCAGCTGCCGGCCCGAAAAGGCCAGCACCGCAATCAGGCAGGCCATCACGGCCAGCGGCACAAAACGCAGCATCACAAGCAGCTTTTGCCGTTTGCTTTTTTGCACCGGCACACGCCCCCCTTTTACCCTGTAATTGATTGGGCCCTGCCGTTACCGGTTGGCATTGCGGTAAGCCGCAAAAATCTCGCTGCCGCCCATCGGCAAAAAGGTGCCCACCTTGCGCTTGCCGTGGTAGGTCACCCCGTCGGCCATCTGCGCCAGCGCCTCGTCGCTCTGCACGCCGATCCCCAGCTCGGTAAAGCAGGTCGGCATGCCAATCTCTTTAAAATAAGCCACCGTGGCATCCACCGCGGCGTGCCCCACCGCAACATCATCGCTGCCGGTAAGGCCCCATACGTTGCGGCCAAACTGCGCAAAGCGCGCGGGGTCGGTGTCAAACACCACCGCCGCCCAGGCGCCCCACACGGCAGAAAGCGACGCCCCGTGGGCCACGTCAAACCGGGCAGAAAGCTCGTGCCCCAGCTGGTGGGGCGCAAAATCTTTTACGCCGCCAAGGCCGGTCAGCCCGTTGTGCGACACACTGCCGCACCACATCAGCTCGCTCATGGCCTCGTAATCCTGCCGGTCTGCCACCGCGCGCCGCCCGTTTGCAATCGCCGTGCGCAGCACCGCTTCGGCCAGCGCGTCGGTCAGCTCGTTGCCGCGCACCGGGTTAAAATAGCGGTCCATCGTGTGCATCATGATATCCACAATGCCGCAGGTCACCTGAAACAGCGGCAGCGTCATCGTGAGCTGGGGGTTCAAAATGGCGAACACCGGGCGGTTAAACGGGGTTGAAAGCCCGCGCTTTACCCCGCTTTCCTCATCGGTCAGCACCGCAGAATCGCTGGTTTCGCTGCCGGCGGCCGCAATGGTCAGCACCGTACCCACTGGCAGGCTTTTTTTCACACTCTCATTGCCCAGCCAAAATTGCCACAGGTCAACGCCGGGGTTTGCCGCCCCGTGGGCAATGGCCTTTGCCGTGTCGATGACGCTGCCGCCGCCGACCGCCAAAATAAAATCCGCTTTCATCTGCACGGCGCGGCGCACCCCTTCGCGCGCGTGGTCCACACGGGGGTTGGGCTGCACGCCGCCAAAGCTTTCGGCGGCAAGGCCGGCCTCGGTAAGCTGGGCACGCAGTTGCCCCAGCAGGCCGCTGCGCTCGGCGCTGTGCCCGCCCGAAACCAGCAGCACGCGGCTGCCGCCATACTTTTTAATTTCGGCGGCAGTTTGCAGCTGCGCCTCTTTGCCAAACACAATTTCAGTGGGCATATGGTAGGTAAAGCTCTGCATACGTCTCTCCTTTTTCGGGTGTGGGGGTGCGGCTGCTTACATCGACAGCGCGCGCAGCAGTTTTTGCCGCTCGTCCCACAAGGTTCTCGACAAATCCACATAATAGCGATGCGGGTTTTCAAACCGCTTCACTTCGTCCCACAGCGTGTCGATCTGCCGGTGGCAGTAAGTGCGGATCTCCTCCAGCGACGGGGAGGTGTAGACCAGCGTGCCCTGCTCGTACACCGGCACCATGATATTTTTGGCCGTGCAGTTCGTGATGGTTTTCGTTTTCCAGGTCTCCAGCGGGTCAAAAATCGTGATGCCGCCCGCCGTGTCCACCTGCTCGTTGAAAATCGTGATATAATCTGCCATCGCGTTGCCGGTCTCGTTGTCGTACAGCCGCCACACCGCTTTGCGGTGCGGGGTCGTCAGCTTTTCCACCGACTCGCTGACCTTGATTTTGGGCAGGTACTCGCCGTTTTCTTTCACTGCCGCCAGCTTGTACACACCGCCAAACACCGGGTCGCTTTTGCTCGTGATTAAATTTTCGCCAATACCAAAGCTGTCCACCTTGGCGCCCTGCAAAATCAAATCGCGCACGATGTATTCGTCCAGCGAGTTGCTGGCGACGATGGACACATCGGTATAGCCCGCCGCGTCCAGCATGCGCCGCGCCCGCTTGGACAGGTAGGCAATATCGCCCGAGTCAATGCGCACGCCCAGCGGCCGGATGCCGCGCGGGGCCAGCACCTCGTTAAACACCTTGATTGCGTTGGGGATGCCGCTTTTCGTCACGCTGTAAGTATCCACCAGCAGCACACAGCCCGTGGGGTACAGCTCGGCGTATTTTTTAAACGCGTCATATTCAGACGGGAACATCTGCACCCACGAATGTGCCATGGTGCCCGACACCGGGATGTCAAAATCACGCGCGGCCAGCACACAGCTCGTGCTGGTCACACCGCCAATATACGCCGCGCGCGCGCCCAAAATGGCCGCGTCGTAGCTCTGTGCACGGCGCGCGCCAAACTCGGCCACCGGCCGGCCGGCCGCCGCCCTCACAATGCGGTTCGCCTTGGTGGCAATCAGGCTTTGGTGGTTCATGTTCACCAGCAGCATCGTCTCAATCAGCTGGGCCTGAATGGCCGGGCCCTCCACCGTCACAATCGGCTCGCCGGGAAACACCGGCGTGCCCTCCGGGATGGCCCACACATTGCACGAAAAATGGAATTTGCGCAGGTAATCTAAAAATGCCTCGCCAAACCCGCCGCTCTTGCGCAGGTAAGCAATATCCTCTTCGGTAAAACGCAGGTTTTCCAGCGACTCAATCATCTGGGCAAGGCCGGCGCAAATGGCAAAGCCACCGCCGTCCGGCACCCGGCGAAAAAACATGTCGAATACACAGATTTTGTCCTGATACCCCTCTTCAAAATAACCAGCGGCCATCGTGATCTCATAGTAATCGGTCAGCATGGTCAAGTTGCGCGCGTTTTTGACATCCATCTTGAAACTTCCTTTCGCCCCCTGTGGGGAAACCTCGCTGCGGTGCACCCTGTGTGCGCCACGGGTTAAAACCGGCGTACCTTGCCCTGCTTTTTATTGTTGTGCATCACCCAGAACAGATAAGCAAAGTAGATGGCGGCCGTGATGGCCACCAGCACCATCAACACTTTAAAATAAAGCGAAGTGAAAAATTCGCCAATTTTATCAATCACATACAGCGCGGTGTTGCGCTCTAAGCTCTGGCTGGCCACAAGGTCCACGGTGCCAATCTCCTCGCCCGCAAGCGAAAGGGTCACGCTGCCCACCACGTCGCCCGCCTGTATCGGCGCCGCAACCTCCTCTGGCAGGTTAAACTGCTTATTCACCGTCGTCTCGTCGCTCTCCACCGGCATCAGCGTCACAAGGTCGCTCGCCGGGCGCAATTTCAGCGTGTCCTGCTGCGAGCAGTATTTTACCTTTACTTCGGTGATGTCCTGCGTCGTGTCCAGCGCCGGGCGCACCGCAAGGCTGCTGAACGCCCAGTCGTAAATTTGCGCACTCACTGAAAACGCCAGCCCATACCCGTCGGCGTCCTTTTCATACGGCGTGCCCATCACAACCAGCATATAGGTCTGCCCGTCCTTCGTGGCGGTCGAAATTAAATTATAGCCCGCCTCGGGGGTCGAGCCTGTTTTAATGCCCCGCACATACGAGCGGTACACGTCGCTGTCCTGGCGCATCATCGCGTTGGTGTTGCGGATGGTGTACGCCGACGCGTGCTTGTTGCTGGCCGGCATCGTATGGTCAAGGCTGGTGACGACATTCATAAACAAATCGCCCTTGTCATAGCAGGCCTTTGCAATCAGGTACATGTCGTGCGCGGTGGAATAATGGTTTTTATCCAGCCCGTACAGGCCGTGCGCGCAGGCAAAGTTGGTGTTGGTGCAGCCCAGCTCCTTCGCGCGGTTGTTCATCAGGTAAAAAAAGTTTGACAGGTTGCCGCCGCCCACATAATCGGCCACAATGCTGGCGGCCTCGTTGGCGCTGGGCAGCATCATCGCGTACAGCAAATCCGTTGCCGAAACCTCTTCATAGGGGCGGATATCGGCGGTCGAGCTGCCGCTGTTATACAGCTCGTCAAACACATAGCCCGGCGCGGTAATTTTTGTGTTGTCAAGGTCCGGCACATTTTCCATCAGCAGCAGCGCCGTCATCAGCTTGGTCAGGCTGGCGGGGGCGCGCTTTTTGTCTGCGTTTTTCTGGTATACCACCGTGCCGGTGTCCAGGTTCACCAGATAAACGGCATCGGCATTCGGCTCAAACGGCGGCGTAAAGGTCACCGCTGCGGCCGGCACCGACGCGACGGCCAAAAACAGCAGTAGCACGGCAAACGTACTGGCAAAAAACTTTTTCATCTTTTGTACCTCGCGGGATGAACAGTATTATGGTATAATAGCCGCAAAACGGCTTGGCACCACAGGCCCTGTGCGCCCTGTACGCGGGTGCACAAAAAGTGCGGCAAACCGGCGCAACCCCACCCGAATTTATGGTATAATGGGTGCAGTTTGCCACGCGCCGCGCCCCTTGCACCGGGGCGGGTGTACATATTATAGTATTATAGCATTGTTTTGTGCAAATAAAAAGCTTCGGGCACAGAGGGGCATCAGAAAATGATCTATGTTACAGCAGACCTGCACGGGGACGTACTTCGGCTGAAAGAGGCCGCCGTCAAACGGCTGGGCAGGCGGGACACGCTGATTGTACTGGGGGACTTCGGCTTTTTGTGGGACGGCAGCAAGCGCGAAAAAAAGCTGCTGAAATGGCTGGGCCGCCGCCGCTACCAGCTATTATTTGTGGACGGTGCGCACGAAAATTATGACCTGCTGGACAGTTACCCGGCAGAGCCTCTGCTGGGCGGGCAGGCACGGCACATCAGCGGCAAGCTGTACCAGCTGATGCGCGGCGAAATTTACACGATTGAGGGCAAGACCCTGCTCTGCTTTGGCGGCGGCGAAAGCGAGGACCGCGACGAGCGCGAAGAGGGCAAAACCTGGTGGCGGGCCGAGCTGCCCAGCCAGTTTCAGATGGACCGGTGCAATGAAACACTCGCCGCACACGGCGGCAAGGTGGACATTGTGCTGACCCACACCCCGCCCTACCGGCTGCGCCGCTTTTTAGTGGGGGAGGTCGCCGAGACCAACCGGCTGGAAACCTTTTTAGACACCGTGGCAGACACGGTGCAGTACGACTGCTGGTACTTTGGCCACTGGCACCGGGACCTTGCCGTCAGCCCCAAGGCAGTGGCGGTCTACCGCAAGGTGCTGCCGCTTTGGCCGCAGCCCCAAAAAGGCCTTTTTCAAAAAAAGGGCAAATAACAAACCCCGCAAGCGGCCGGCCCGGCCGCTTTTTTGTACCGTTTTTTTGCCGCACCGGCACTTACAATAAAAAACAGACAGCAAGGGCCGGTATGGTGACGCATACCGGCCCTTGCTGTCTTCTGTCATTGAGGAAACCGAAGAGGTAAAAAAAGGATTGGGGTTTATACCAGCTCAATCGCGGTCTTATCGCCCGCGGCAAGCAGATATTTTTTTGTGTCGGTCAGGTAGGTGCGCTCCGGCAGGCAAATCAGCACCGTGGCGCTTTGGTGCAGCGGGAACGGTGCCCCGTGCCACACCCCGGCGCGGAACGCCACCAGCGTACCGGCAGGCACGACGAAGGCTTTCAGCAGCGCGGGCTCTACCCGGTCGTCGTTGGCGGGGCCGGCAACCATCACCACGTCCTCATCCAGCGGCATCATAATTTCCACAGCCGCCGAATGGTACTCCACATCCTCGACCACCATCGGCCGCGGGTCCAGCTTCAGCGAGCCAAACGCAACCGGCGCGGTGCTTGCCATGGGGGCCAGCACCATGTCGCGGTGAAACACGCACGGCGCCGTGCCAAGGCCGTAGGCGTCCCCCGGCTCGGTAATGTTGGCAATGTAGCCATACGGCGCAAAGTTTTCAGTTGTAATGGAAACGGCTTCGATCTTTCTCATCGATATCCCACCTTTTTATTACGGGCGGCAGGCCGCAAGGCAAACCGTCTTATTTTTCGTACGTGTAATCCGGCACCTCCACCTTGTCCACTTCCTGGTAAGGGGCAAGGGTCGAGACCATTTTTACCGGCGCGTCATAGTTGTTGATGCAGTAATGCACTTCATGCGGCTCGATGTGAATCAAATCTCCCTGTTTCAGGTGATGGGATACCCCGTCGACAACAATGTCGATTTCGCCCTCTAAGATGAAAAAGTTCTCCTCCATCACATTGTGAAAATGGGCGGTGAAGTCCTGGCCGGGCATAAACTGTACCAGCGCAAAATTCATGCGGGGGCCTTTCATCAGGTATTTCGGGCCGTGGTCCCCAAAGCGGTATTCCCGGTCGTTCTCGTTGATAATAAACATGGCTGTTTTCCTTTCTTCGCTCAGGGTCAAAGGCCCGGCGCAATCCAAAGATTTCTGGTGAGCTTGCGGTCGCACAACGCAAGCTGCGCCGCGTAAACCTCCCGCCAGGGGGCATATAACGCCTCATAAACGGCGTGGTTTTCCATATTGGGGGTGTAGGTTTTGTCCCACTGTACCAGGCTGCGGGCCGCGGCGGGAATGCTGTCGTACAACCCCACGCCATACCCCGCCAAAATGGCGGCGCCCAGCGCGGTGGCCTCTTTGACCACCGGCACCTTTACCGGCAGGCCCAGCACATCGGCTAAAATCTGGCACCACAGCGGACTTTTGGACGCGCCGCCCGCAAATACGATCTCGGCGGGCATATTGCCGGTCGCCTCGCGCACCAGCTCCAGGTGGCCGCGGGTAATCATGGCGGTGTTCTCTAAAATAGCGCGGTAGAACGTGTAACGGTTATATTTTTCCGGCTCCATGCCAAAGTTTGTAAAGGTCGGCGAAGCGTGCTTCCACTCGATGAAGTTCATCACATCTGAAAACGCGCAAAACATACCGTAGCTGCCGGCGGGGATCTCTTTGGCTTTCTGGTCCATCAGCACATAGGGGTCGGTGCCCTGCTGTTCAGCCTGCAGCTTTTCCAGCTGGCAGAACCCGTCGCGGAACCAGCGCATCACAAGGCCCGGCTTAAAGGCCAGCGCCTCGTACTGCCACACACCCGGCACCGCATGGCAATTGACCCGCACCCGGCAGCCGGGGTCGGTCTTTCCGTCGGCAGTGTTAAACTCGTACTGCCAAAAGCTGCCGCCAAACACGGCGGCCTGGCCGGGGTCTACCACGCCGACACCCACACAGCCCAGCTGTGCGTCGCCGCCGCCCACGACCACCGGGGTGCCCACGGCAAGGCCGGTATCCGCCGCGCCCCGCTCGTTTACATTTGCCAGCACGCTGCCGCACTCTTTCACGGGGGGGAACCAGTCGGTGCGCAGCCCGCAGCGCTCGGCAATGGCCGCGTCAAACGTGCGGCTTTGCAAATCAAACAGCCCGCTCGTCGAGCCGTTGCTGGGCTCTACTGCCAACACGCCGGTCAATTTGTGGATCAGCCAGTCGTTGAACATGCCCACAACGGCGATCTTTTCGTAGACATCGGGCAGCTTGTTTTTTACCCAAAGCAGCCGGGGCAGCGCATCCAGCGCAAACGACTGGCCCGACTCAAGGTACAGCTCTTTTTCCAGCTCGGCATCCCGCGCAATCAGCTGCGACACCTCGTCAATGCTGCGGGCATCCACGTTGGCACAGGCCCAAATCTCCTGCCTCGCGCCGTCGTACAGCACAATGCCCTCGCGCATGCAGGTGGTAGAAACTGCCGCAATCTGCTGTGCGGGGATGCCGGTCTCCTGTAATACCCCGCGGATGCAGGCGCGGGCAAGGTCCCAGTTTTTCACCCAGTCAAAGTCCATACTGCCGGGGTACCTCGGGTCCTCGCGGTGCTCCCACT
The DNA here is from genome assembly GCA_023460035.1 of Bacillota bacterium. Taxonomy (GTDB): domain Bacteria; phylum Bacillota; class Clostridia; order Oscillospirales; family Ruminococcaceae; genus Pygmaiobacter. Next base: position 226,838 of record JAEWRN010000021.1, on the reverse strand, counting down.
CGCGCTGTACACAGCCAATCTGCCGGCCGGCCAAATCAAACACGACCGCCCTTACGCTGCCGGTACCCGCATCCACTGCCATCAGATATTGCTCTGCCATTTTTCTTCCTCCTGCTCTTGGTGCCGCGCGTCCTGCGGGGCATCAGTCGTTGTCTGTTGTATCGATCAACTGTACTGCCGTCTCTTCATCGGTGACCAAAACGTCCAGATAGCCGCCGGTCAGTACGGCGCGAATCGCTTCGAGCTTGCTGGCGCCCGCCGCCACGCCAACCACGTTATCCATGTCGCGCAGGTTTTCAAGCGAGGTCGAAAGCAGGCGCTCTTCCACACCGGTGTGCACCGGCTGGCCATCCTTATTAATAAAGTGGCTCAAAATATCGCCCACCGCACCCTGCATTGAAAGGTACAGAAAATCATTTTTGCTCAAAATGCCGTTTTTCAAAATCGTCGCGTCGTCGCTCATGCCGCCAATGCCCACGACCGTCATCGAGGCAAGCCGCACCATGCGCGAAATTTCCTGCACCGAAGGCTCGCTGCGCAGCGCCTCATTCATTTCTTTTGAGGAGACCAGCAAAGGGGCCGGGATGAGGAACAGCTTTGCGTTGAACACGTTTGACTGTGCGTTCGGCAGGTAATAGCTCACGCCGCCGGTCAGCGACACCACCGAAATCGGCGATTCGGTGCGGGTGGCAAGGTGGTTCAAAATGCGGCTGGGCGTGTCGCCGTAGCCCATGTTGATAAACGCGTTTTCGGGCAGGCGGTCGGCAATGTACATCGCGCCGGCCAGTGCCACTGTTTCATTTAATAATCCGCTGTCCGGCGGAGTGGGCACAATAAAGGCGTCTTTCAGGTTCCACTGCTCGGCAAGCTGCTGCTCAATGCGCATGCGCTGGGCACTGTCCTGGCGCAGCTTAAACTGAATTACCCCGTTTTGGCGGGCTTTTTCCAGCAGTTTAATCACCCGCATGCGGGAAATCCCCAATTTTTCAGAAATCTTCTGCTGCGTCATATTCTCTACATAATAATACCAGGCAGTTTTGACAATGAGCGTTTCTTCGTAATCCATCCCCGTCTCCTCCGTTTTACGCAGCTGCCGCCGTGCGCCGCCGCCAGCAGCCGGCTTATTCTTTTCATTCATTCTCATTATAAAACCTCTGCTTGGAAAACACAATTTTAAAAGGGGGTAAAACCCGCTCATTATTTGCACAAATGTTTTTATATAAATCATTTGTTTTTGCTTTTTCAGTATAGCAGTATTCTCATCAACTGTCAATCGCTATATTCTTTGTAATCTTTTTTGTGGTTTTTGCATCAATTTTGCGTTGTGTTTTAGAGCATACTACACAATAAAACGCTTATTTTACTAAAAAACGCATCTTAATTATGCGTTTTTAAGCATTTTTGGCTAAAAAAATGTGCTTTGCCATGGTTTTGAATAGTGAACCATTGTTGACAAAGAAAAACAAATAGCGTATGATGAGCGTGTTGATAAAAATCTCATATCAAAACATTTGTTTCGTTTGGTCGGTGGCACTCGCCCCGGCCTCGACATTACCGGACTGGATGGAGGAAGCAACTATGGAGCAGAGCCGGAAATCAGCCCCCGGCGCTCTGCTGTCGGTACGCGGGATCACCAAGGCCTTCAGCTTGAACGCGGTGCTTAAGGGCATTGATCTGGATGTGGGCTCCGGCGACGTGGTCGCTTTGATCGGCGGCAACGGCGCAGGCAAGAGCACACTGATGAAAATTATTATGGGGATTTACCAGCCGGACGGCGGCGAGCTGTATGTCGCCGGCGAAACGGCCACACTGGGTAGCCCCGCCGCAGCACTGGCGCGTGGCATTTATATGGTGCCGCAAGAGCCGCTGCTGTTCCCGAACATGACGGTAGAGCAAAATATCGTGGTCGGCTTTAGCGAAAAGCCCGCGGTGCTGCACCGCCGCCTGGTAGAGCTGATGGCGGAAAACGGCTGGGAGTTAGACCTTAGCCGCAAAGCCAGCAGCCTTTCGATTGCAGAGCAGCAGCTGGTAGAACTTTTGCGCGGCCTGCTGCGCAACGCGCGGGTACTGATTTTGGACGAGCCGACCAGCGCGCTGACCTTTGACGAAGTGGAAAGCCTGTTTAAATGTGTCGACAGCTTAAAGTCAAAGGGCATCGGCATCATTTACATCACCCACCGCCTTGCCGAGGTTTTTGAAATTGCCACCCATGTCGCGATTATGCGCGACGGCGTCATCACCCTCAGCGGCCCGGTTGGCAATTTTGACCGCGACATGCTGGTGCAGGGCCTGCTGCCGCCGAACATGGAAACACAGGCAGAAAAGGGCATCAACGAAAAGGTCGAGATTGATTACACCGGTCTGCCCCCCGTGTTTGAACTGCAAAACTACTCCGGTTACGGTTTCAGCAATATTGACCTCAAGGTTTACCCCGGCGAAATTTTAGGTGTCGCCGGTGTCGTGGGCGCCGGCCGTACCGAGCTTGCCACCACGATTTTTGGCCGCGACAAGGTGCTGAGTGGCAAAGCCATTCTGGACGGTGCCGACATTACCGGCCTTTCCACCAAAAAAATTCTCTGCGCCGGCATCAACTACGTGCCGGAAGACCGTCACCTCAACGGGCTGTTCAAGATCAGCGACGTTGCGGCGAATACGACTTCCGGCCTGCTGGACCAGAAAGAGCTCGGCAGCTTCTTCTTAAATGTAAAGCAGGAAGCCGAAATTACGCAGAAATACGTCGATGACTTCCGCATCAAGATCACCGGGCAAGACCAGTTGACCGGCAGCCTGTCGGGCGGCAACCAACAGAAGATTGTCATTGGACGCGCACTTTCCACCAGCCCGAAGCTGGTGATTCTGGACGAGCCGACCCGCGGCATTGATGCCGCCGCGCGCGGTGATGTGTACAACATCATTCACCAGCTGCGCAACCAAGGCGTCGCCGTCATGCTGATCTCGTCCGACATGGAAGAGATTGTCGAGCTGTCCGACCGTGCGGTCACCGTGTTCCAGGGCCGCATCAACGGTGAGTTCGCGAAAAAGGACATCAATCAGGACAACCTGATGGCCGCAGCCTTTGGTGTCACTGGCGGAAAGCAGGTGCAGCAATGAATACACTGAAAAAAATCACCAAGATCCGTGAAATCAACAGCCTGTTCTTTTTGATTGCGCTGTTTGCCATTGTCGGCATGGTCAACCCGGCGTTCCTCTCGCCGACGACCCTGTTCAACTGCTTTAACGACAGTGTCGTGTTTACGCTGCTGGCAACCGGCATCGCGTTCGTTATCCTCACCGGCGAAATCGACGTTTCCATCGGCGCCACACTGGGGCTTTCCGCCGCAATTTCTTCTTCTCTGCTGCGCGACGGTTCCAGCTGGTTCGTCGCCGTTGCGGCAGGCCTGGTGGCCGGCGTGGTCGTGGGGCTAATCAACGGCTTCGGCGTTTCCACGCTGGGCATTCCGTCGCTGATCTTCACCCTTGGCACCAACGGCGTCGTGCGCGGTATGATTTATGTTTACACCGGCGGCGCCTGGGTTGAAAACCTACCCGCCAGCTTTACAAAGCTCTCGCAGATCAAGCTGTTCGGCAACCTGACCATCTTCTACCTTGTGGTGCTGCTGGCCGTCATTGCGGCCCATGTGGTGCTGACCCGCACCCGCCGCGGCCGCTACTTTATCGCAGTCGGCGATAACGCCGCTGGCGCCACATTGGTCGGCATCCCCGCAAAAAGCACTAAAATCTTTGCCTATGTGCTGTGCGGTGTGCTGGCTTCGGTGGCCGGTATCATCTACTCTTCGCGCATCGGCTTCATCACCCCGACCGCGGGCAACGGCTACGAAATGAAAGCCATTGCGGCCTGCGTGCTGGGCGGTATCAGCCTTTCGGGCGGCCTTGGCAGCCTGCTGGGCGCTTCTATCGGCGCCGTTATCATGTCGTCGGTCAGCCGCATCCTCGTGTTTCTCGGCTTTTCGTCTGACTACGACAACACCATCACCGGCATTCTGCTGATCACCATCGTCGTGATTGATGCGCTTACCCAGAACCGCGCGGCGACCAAAAGCCGTCACGAGCGTCTTGCCGCCCGCACCGGGCCTGCACAGGCTAAGAAAGGGGGCGCAGCCAAATGAAACATTCACCTTTAGAGCGCTTTAAAAAAGGCGTAAAGAGCTGGGAGACCGTACTGCTGGGGCTGCTGCTTGCAGAGTTTGTCATCTTCGGTATCGCAAACCCCAAATTTTTGATGCCGCGTGTGCTGCTGGGCAGCGTCAACGACATCATCTCCATCTGCATCATCTCGCTGTTCGTCACCTTTGTTATGATTACCGGCGGCATTGACATTCAGGCGGGCTCCATCGTCGGTCTGTCGTCCATCGTCATCGGTGTCACCTGGCAGGACTTCGGCCTGAACATCTGGGCCGCCGCCATTTTGGCCATGGTCGTTGCCGCGCTGTGCGGCGCGCTGTCCGGTTTCTTTGTGGCCTACTGCGGCGTGCAGCCGATGGTCGTCACGCTGGGCGGCAGCTTCCTTTACTCCGGTATCGCATTGCTGGTCTCCAACATTTCGGCGACCGCAAGCTACAAGGGCATCAGCGGGTTCCCCGATGACTTTACGCAGATTGCAAAATTCAAGCTGTTCGGCGTCATCCCCAGCCAGCTGCTGATTTTTGCCGCGCTGACCGTCATTGCTTACCTGCTGCTGCACAAATCTAAATTCGGCCGCAAAGTATTTTTGGTGGGTGTCAACCCCCGCGCGGCAGAATATTCCGGCATCAACAGCCGCTTTATTACCCTGCTCACCTATGTGCTGTCGGGTGTCAGCGCCTCCATTGCCGGCATCGTGCTCACCGCTTATCTTGGCACCGCAAAAAGTGATATCGGCGTCACCTTCACACTGCCGATTATCACCGCCGTGGTGCTGGGCGGTACCCTTTCCACCGGCGGCAAGGGCAGTGTCATTGGCACTGCGCTGGCTGCACTGGTTATCGGCGTGCTGCGCTTCGGCCTGCCGCTGAGCTTCAAAGTAAGCAACCAGTATCTCGACATCCCCGTTGGCTTTTTGCTGCTCGTTGTTGTCATTGGCCGCTCTATTGCCGCAAACCCCACCCTGCTGCGCAAGCTGGGGATCGGCAAAGCCAAAGGACAAAAGAACAAGGCCTAGGTGGCCTATCCTACGCGTATATTTGTATATTTGAAGCCGTGAATTCGCTCGGCTTTGCAAATATAAGACTATTAGGAGGTTTTCGTATGAAAAAAGTTCTTTCACTTGCACTTGCCGCAACCATGGCCCTTTCTCTGGTCGCCTGCGGCGGCAGCTCGTCCAGCACGGCGAGCGCTTCCAGCGCCCCGGCAGCTGCCGGCAGCAGCTCGGCTGCAGCCACCACCGGTGGTGATCTGTCGGGCAAAACCGTCGTCTTCATCCCGAAGCTGACCGGTAACGCCTTCTTCGAGTCCGCCAACAACGGCGCTCAGAAGTATTCGAAAGACTGGGGCTTCACCGTGGATTATCAGGGCAGCCCGAACGCAGCGGTTGCCGATGAAGTTCAGGTCGTCAACAACGCCGTCGCAAGCGGCGCCGACGCCATCTGCATTTCTTCGGTTGACGCAACCGGCCTTGATGACGCACTGAAGAGCGCCATTGAGCAGGGCATGACCGTTTGCACCTGGGACTCCGACGTTTCCCCCGACGCCCGCTCGCTGATGGTTTCGCAGGGCACCCCTGAGATCCTTGGCCAGATGCTGGTTGACATGGGCGCCGAGGCGCTGACCAACCGTGGCGTGGATGTCACCAAAGACGCCGTCAACTACTGCTGGCATTACTCGCAGGCAACCGTTGCCGACCAGAACTCTTGGCAGGTTGCAGGCGAAGCTTACATCGCCGAGAAGTACCCCAACTGGGTCAACGTTGCCCCGGACAACTACTACTCCGAGCAGGACGCTGAGAAGGCTGTTTCGGTTGGCGCTTCCATCCTCGAAGCTCACCCCGACATCGACCTGATCATCTGCAACGACTCGACCGCTCTGCCCGGCCAGTGCAAAGCTGCACAGAACGCCGGCCTGACCGCGAAAGACGTCACCATCACCGGTTTTGCTTCCCCGATGTCCATTAAAGACTACTGCGCTGCCGGCGTTATCGAGCGCTGGGGCCTGTGGGATTGCGGCGTGCAGGGTGCTATGGGCTGCTACCTCGCAGCTTACCTCGCAGCTGGCAACACCGTTAAGGTTGGCGACAAGGTCGAAATCCCCAGCATCGGCACTGTTGAGATCATGCCGAACGACGTGCTGGTTCCCGGCCAGGAGACTGGTGCAACCAACAACGGCGTCGTGCTGATGCCCGAGCGCCTGGTGTTCACGCAGGACAACATGAACAACTACGACTTCTAATTAAACTCTTACAGCACCCAGCCGGGTGCCGTATACAGAACCGAGAGCAGGTTGCCCAAAAGGGCGGCCTGCTCCGGTCCTGTGAGAGCGGGAGCCCTCTCTCCCGCTCTCACAGGAGCGGAGCAAACCTGCTGCGCAACCAAACCGTTTCTCATCATTTGAAGGAGGCAGGTATTTATGGCTGACAAAGATGGACTGAAGGTCGCAAAGGACTACCACGTGGGGGTACCGTTCGCGACACAGGGAAGTTTTCACGTAAAGGGTGCAAACAGCCTTGACTGGGGCATGAAAAAGCACCTGTCCAACATTTTCGACCCGAAGAGCGGCAATACCGTGATGTTCGCATTTGACCACGGTTATTTCATGGGCTCCACCGCGGGTCTTGAGCGGTTGGACCTCATTATCCCAAAACTGCTGGGCAGCGTGGATGTGCTGATGGGCACCCGCGGCGCCCTGCGCAGCAGCGTGCTGCCAGAGTGCGGCAAATCAATCGCACTGCGCGTGACCTCGGGCTCTTCGATGGTGGACGACGACCTTTCGCACGAAGTGGTTGCCGTTAACATTGAGGACGCGATTCGCATGAACGCCGATTGCATGGCGGTGCAGACCTTTGTCGGCGCCGACGGCGAACTGTCCAGCCTTGATAACCTTTCTAAGGTTGTCAACACCGGCCTGCGGTACAGCATCCCCACCATGGGCGTTGTGGCCGTTGGCAAGCAGATGGAGCGCACCGACCGCTTCTTCAAGCTGGCGACCCGCATTGTTGCCGAGCTGGGCGCCAACATCATCAAAACCTATTACTGCGAAAACTTTGAAGAAGTGGTCGCAGCCTGCCCGGTGCCCATCGTGGTCGCCGGCGGCAAAAAGCTGCCTGAAGACGAGGCACTGACCCTTGCCTACCACGCAATTAGCGAAGGTGCACACGGCCTTGACATGGGCCGCAACATCTTCCAGAGCGAGCACCCCACCGAAATGGCTGCCGCGATTCGCAAAATCGTGCATGAGGGCGCTACCGACAAGGAAGCATTCGAGTTCTATCAGGACGCCATTCACTAATTTGTGCGTCTACCAAGGGCAGGCCCGGCGGGGCCTGCCCTTTTTTGGGCAATAAATTAAAAGCGTATTCAAACAGGGGTGAAACAATGACAGCTTTTTTAGAAATTGTCGAAATGGTGTTGCCTGTTTTAGTCATGATCGGCCTTGGCTTTTTATGCAACAAGCGGCGGTTGTTTGACGAAAAGGGCCTCGCCGGGCTGAAGGCACTAATCGGCGACATCACGCTGCCGGTCGTGCTGTTCAACGCGTTTCTCAGCGCGCAGTATAACCTGCGGCTTGTGCTGGTATTCGTGGTCATGTATGTCGTCTCCGGCGCGGCGCTGGCGGCGGGCTTTGCACTGCGCCCGCTGGCAAAGCCATACGGCAGGTTGATGCCCTTTTTAATGGCCTGCTTTGAAGCCGGTATGCTGGGCTATGCGCTGTACACCCTACTGGTGGGCGCGCAGGGCCTTTCTACCTTTGCCATGGTGGACATTGGGCAGACGATGTTTGCCTATACCATTTACCTTGCGGCACTGGGGGCCGCGGACGGCCAGCAGATGACGCCAAAGACTATTTTGCGCAACATGCTGACGAAAAAACCCTTTTTGGGCATGCTGCTGGGTATGCTGCTGGGGGCCACCGGGCTTGGTGCGCTGGTGGTCGCCTCCCCCGTCGGCAGTATTTTTACATCGCTCATCAGCTTTATCACGGCGCCGACCGCCGGGGTGATTTTAATCATCGTGGGGTACGAGCTGTCGTTTAAAAAAAGCCTGCTGCGCCCGGTGGCCATCACCATGGTGCTGCGGCTGGTTGTAATGGCGGTGCTGCTGGCCGTCGCTTCGTTTGCCATTTTCAGCCTGACCCCGTTTGACAAAAACCTGCAGCTTGCGCTGATGCTCATCTTCGCGCTGCCCGCACCGTTTGTCATCCCGCTGTTTGCCGACGTGGGCAAGGACGGGGAGTATATTTCGACAACGCTCTCCATGGACACTCTGCTCGCCATTGTGCTGTTTGTGGCCATTGCCGCCTACAGCCGGGTGGCCTAAGCGCAGCGGCCGGCACCCCACGCTTGCCCGGTGCGGCATGCCGTTTGTGTGCGCCGCGGGCGGTATAAAAAGCAAAAATACGGCCTGCTTTTTACGGCCGCACCATATTAAAAAACAGGGGTACGCCAGTTTTGGCGTACCCCTGTTTTTTGTTGTTTGTTATGGTTTAGGGTCTAGCTGGCGCACCGAGTCGCGCTCTACCAGCTTTGCCTCAAATTCTGTGCTGGCATCATAGGCCGGGTTTTCAATGCGCCGCAGCAGGTTTTCCGCCACCGCCTTACCCAGCACCTCTTTCGGGTGGTTCACCGAGGTCAGCGGCGGGGTGCTGTGCTCGGCCAGCACCGAATTATCCACACTGACGACCGACAAATCCCGCGGCACCTTTATGCCGTTTTTCGCCAGCACCGCCAGCAGGCGTAAGGCCACCTGGTCGTTGTAGCAAATCACGGCACTGGCGCCCTCCATGCGGCGCAAAATGCGCGTTTCGTCCACAAACAGGCTGGCAAGGTCCTCGGTTGCAAACCACAGCACACGGTTTGCGTTCATGTCAATGCCGTTTTCCATCAGCGCTTCCAAATACCCGGCATACCGCAGGTGACCCTGCAAATCGTCGCTTTGAAAAATGGCGGCAATTTTGCGGTGCCCCGCGCGGATGAGCCGCTGGGTGGCCACCTTGCCCGCCGCCTTGTCGTCCAGCGCCACATGGGGCAGCGCAAGGCCGGGGTAATAGGCGTTGAAAAAAATCACCGGTATCTGCCGCTCGGCCAGCTGGCGATACAATTCAATATTCGGGTTTGGCAGGCCGCTTTTGGTGGGCTCGGCAATCACGCCGTCCACCCCGCGCTCCAGCATGCTTTTCAGCGCGCGAGTTTCGTTTTCCACCTTGTTCAGCGTAAACACCAGCTGCATGGAATAGCCATTTTTGCTCAGTGTTTTGCCAATGCCGCGGATGATGGGCGGGAAAATGTAGTCGTCCACATAGGTCGAAATGACCCCAATGGTCATCGTGCGGGCGGGTGCCACCTCCGGCCGGTAGGTCACATAGGTGCCGCTGCCGCGGCGCCCCTGCACATACCCTTCGGCCTGCAGCAGTGTAATGGCCTGCCGCACCGTCTGGCGCGAAATGCCAAACATCTCACCCAGCTCGTTTTCAGAATAAAAGCGTTCCCCCGGCAGAATCTCGCCATTTTGAATGCGTTCTTTGATCCACCCGGCAAGCACCCTGTATTTTGGGGTCTGCGTTTCCATCCCTCCACCGCCTTTCCGCCCTGCTAAGCCCAGTTCACCTTATTTCCGCTTTTTGCTCAGCAGGTCGATGGTGACAGCGCCCAGCAGCACAAGGCCCTTAATCACACGCTGGATATCGACGCTCCAGCCAATCAGCGACATGCCGTTGTTCAAAATACCCATAATCAGCGCACCGATAACGGCGCCCACCACGGTGCCGGTGCCGCCGTAAGCCGAAGCACCGCCAATGTAGCACGAGGCGATGGCATCCAGCTCAAACCCATCGCCGGCCTTTGGTGTGGCCGAAGCATTGCGGGCAGACAGCACCACGCCGGCCAGTGCCGCAAGCAGCCCCATGTTGGCATAGACCCAGAACATCACCTTTTTGGTTTTGATGCCGGACAGCGCGGCCGCCTTGGCGTTGCCACCCACCGCGTACACCTGCCGGCCAATGACCATGCGCTGGGTGACAAAGGTGTACACCAAAATCAGAGCCAGCATAATGGCCAGTACAAACGGCAGGCCCTTGTACACCGCCAGCTTATAGGTGAAAAAGTTCAGCAACAGCGTAATCACGACCAGCTTTGCGGCGGTTTGCCACAGCGGTGCCGTTTCAAACCCGTAATGCTTTTTGGTGCGAATGGTTTTAAACTCGTTGAAAATCATCAGCACCGCGCCCAAAATACCGGCCAGCAGTGCAAACAGTTCCACCGACGTGTTGCCGATTTTCACCGAATAGGTGGGCAGGTAGCCCGCACCGATGATGGTGTAGCTGGTGGGCAGCGGGCCTTTGGTCTGGCCCTGCAGCGCCACCATGGTAAGACCGCGGAAAATCAGCATGTTGGCCAGCGTCACGATAAAGGGCGGCACGCCGAGGTAGGCGATAAAAAAGCCCTGCCACATGCCGATGACCAGCCCCAGTGCCAGCGAAAGCAGCACCACCACACCGATGGGCAGCCCCCAGTCTAAAATCATAATGGCAGAGGACGCGCCCACAAAGGCGACGACCGAGCCGACCGAAAGGTCCACGTTGCCGGTGATGATGGCCAGCAGCATGCCCACCGCCAGAATGACGACGTAGCTGTTCTGCATCACAAGGTTGTTGATGTTCATCGGGGTAAAGTTTTTACCGCTTGACAACACGCTGAACACGAGGAAAATGACAATCAGGGCAATGCCCATGCCGTACTGTTTTAAGTTGATACCGGCCCTTTTACCCAACTTGCTGTTCATGTTGTTTTTTCTCCCTTCCAATATGGTTCATGATGAGCTTCATGATGGCTTCCTGGGAGAGCTCGTCTCTGTGCAATTCGCCCGCAATTTCGCCTTCGCTCAGCACGTAGACGCGGTCGCAGGTGCCGAGCAGCTCCGGCATCTCTGAGGAGATCACGATAACCGATTTCCCGCTTGCCGCGAGCTCGTTGATGATCGTATAAATTTCGTATTTGGCGCCGACATCAATACCGCGGGTCGGCTCGTCCATAATCAGCACGTCCGGCTCGGACAGCATCCATTTGGCCAGTACCACCTTTTGCTGGTTACCGCCCGAAAGGCTGCCCACCGGCTGCTCGATGGACGTGCATTTTGTGTTGAGCTTTTTGCAGTATTCCTCGCTGGCCAAAACCTCTTCGTTCTGGTTAATCACATTCATCTTGGCAAAGCGCTTGTCCAGGCTTGCCAGGGTCGTGTTCCATTTCACGTCGTTGCCCAGCACCAGGCCATAGCTCTTGCGGTCCTCGCTGACATACGCAAGGCCGCTGTTGATGGCGTCCTTCACGCTGGCAAGGTGCAGCTCGGTGCCGTCTTTGATGATGGTGCCGCTGATCTCTTTGCCCCACGCCTTGCCAAACAGGCTCATGGCAAGCTCGGTGCGGCCGCTGCCCATCAGCCCGGCAAAGCCCACCACTTCACCACGGCGCAGGTTGAACGACACATTTTTAATCACCTGCCGCGTTTTGTCCTCGGGGTGAAACACGTTCCAGTTTTTCACCTCAAACACCACTTCGCCAATCGTGTTGCTGCGCGGCGGGTAGCGGTTGGTCAGCTCGCGGCCCACCATACCGCGGATGATGCGTTCTTCGCTGATGTCGTCTACCCCTTTCACCAGCGTCTCGATGGTCTTGCCGTCGCGGATCACCGTCACCGCGTCGGCAATGGCATTGATTTCATTCAGCTTGTGGGAGATCATAATGCAGGTGATGCCATGCTCTTTCAGCCCGCGAATAATCGACAGCAGGCGTTTCGAGTCCTCGTCGTTTAGCGAGGCGGTGGGTTCGTCCAAAATCAGCAGCTCCACCTTTTTGGCCAGTGCTTTCGCAATTTCCACCAGCTGCTGTTTGCCCACGCCCAGCTCGCCCACCGGCATATCAACGCTTTCGCCCTCAAGACCCACCTTGTGCAGCACTTCAATCGCACCTGCGCGGGTCTTGTTCCAGTCAATCACGCCTTTGACGGTCTTTTTCTCGTTGCCCAAAAAAATGTTTTCGGCAATCGACATGTACGGGCTCAGTGCCAGCTCCTGGTGAATAATGACGATGCCCTTTGTCTCGCTGTCGCGGATGTCGCGAAACTTGCACAGCTCGTCGTTATAGTAGATGTCTCCGCGGTAATTGCCATAAGCGTAAATACCTGAAAGCACATTCATCAGTGTGGATTTGCCCGCGCCGTTTTCGCCGCAGATTGCGTGGATGGTGCCGCGCTTCACGGTGAGCGTCACATCGTCCAGCGCGCGCACACTGGCAAATTCTTTCACAATATGCTTCATTTCAAGGATATTGTCGCCCAAAAAAATCCCTCCTTTTCAGGGTACCGGTGTTTGCCTGCCAAAAAGCAAGAACGGCGGCAGCTAGGCTGCCGCCGTTCGGTTGAGTTTACAGACCCAAATCCTCGGCAGTGTAGTAGCCGGAATCGACCAGCAGTTCTTTGAGGTTGCTCTCGTCTACCGACACCGGGGTGCACAGGTAAGAAGGCACGACCTTCACGTTGTTGTTATAGGTTTTTGAGTCGTTGATCTCGGGCTCGCCGCCCTCCAGCACCGCCTGCACCATGCCGACACATTTTTCAGCAAGTACGCGGGTGTCTTTGTAAATTGTCTGCGACTGTTTGCCCGACATAATGTTCTTGCAGGCCATCAGCTCGGCGTCCTGCCCGGTGATGACAGGCCATTGCTCGCCCACCTTGTAGCCGGCGCCTTCCAGCGCTGCCGCAATGCCGTAAGAGAAGCCGTCAAACATCGACAGCGCAATGTCCACGTTTTCGCCCTGGCTGTAATAACCGGCAAGCAGGTCTTCCATGCGTTTCTGGGCGGTTTCCTGGCTCCAGCGCAGGATGGCGGTCTGCTCGAAATCGGTCTGGCCGCTCTGGCAAACCAGCTGGCCGTTGTCCAGATATTTCTGCAACACGCTGAACACGCCGTCGTTAAACAGGTGCGCGTTGTTGTCGTCCGGGCTGCCCGCAAAGAACTCGATGTTGTACGGGCCGGCGCCGTTCGCAAGGTCCATCTTCGCTTCTACATACTTTGCAATTTCAACGCCGACGCCAAAGTTATCAAAGGTGGCGTAGTACGAAACCGCATCGGTATCCATCAGCAGGCGGTCGTATGCGATGACGGGGATGCCGTTGTCTTTCGCCTGTGCCAGCACATTCACCAGCGCCTGCGAGTCGATCGACGCGACGACGAGGCAATTCGCGCCGGAGGTGATCATGTTTTCAATCTGGGATACCTGTGCCTGCACGTCGTCTTCGGCGTACTGCAGGTCAACGGTGTAGCCCAGCGCTTCCAGCTGGCTTTTCAGGTTGCTGCCATCCTGGATCCAACGCTGCGAGCTTTGCGTGGGCATTGCAATACCCACTTTTTTACCGCCTGTTGTGGCGGTGCTGGCCGCCACACTGGCGGCTGCGGGTGTGCTGGAAGCGCCCCCTGCCCCTGTGGTAGAGCAGGCTGCGAGCGACAGCATCATGGCTGCGGTAAGTGCAAGTGCAATCAGCTTTTTCATGGTACATCTCTCCTTTTTTAGTTCACTTGTGAAAGGGTCATCTTTCGTCTGTGACCCTACTGCACTTTCAATATAGCAAAGCGCAAGCCGAGTTGTCAATACAAGTTAAACCAAATTCTTCCACAAACAAGACTGGCCAGATACTATGCAATATATACAATACAACTTCTAAAATGTAGAAAATTACAGCGTTTTTAATGCAAATATGCTAAATATTGTTGATTTATCTGGTGTTTTCGTTTGCAGCTTTCAGCTGTTTGCCGAATTTTACGGTTGTTTTTCAGCGCCCTGTAATTGGTAATATGTTATATAGTTGTATTGTAAAGTTGTCTTTTGTATTATTGTTGCGTACCGGCCTGCGGCACCAGGGGTGCAGGCAAAAAAAATGGGCCGGTGCAACAAAATTGCACCGGCCCACAAGCCTTTTTACTCTTTTTTACTCGCCAAGGTAGGCACTGCGCACCTTATCATCCTCCAGCAGCGCCGCAGCCTCTCCCTCCATCACAATGCGGCCGGTCTCCAACACATAGGCCCGGTCGGCAATCGAAAGCGCCATCTGCGCGTTTTGCTCCACCAGCAAAATGGTGGTGCCCGCGGCATGCAGCTCTTTTACAATGTCAAAAATCTGCTCTACCAGCAGCGGTGCAAGGCCCATCGACGGCTCGTCCAGCATCATCAGCCGGGGCTTTGCCATCAGGGCGCGGCCCATGGCCAGCATCTGCTGCTCGCCGCCGGACAGCGTGCCGGCAACCTGGCGGCGGCGCTCGGCCAGCCGCGGGAAACGGCTGTACACATCGCTGATTGACGCGGCATTTTCCGCCGCGCTGCGGGTGTACCCGCCCATTTCAAGGTTTTCTTCCACCGTCATCTGCAAAAACACACGGCGCCCTTCCGGCACCTGTGCCAGCCCGCGCGCCAGCACCTTGTGCGGCTGCAGCGTGCTGATGGTTTCATCCAAAAAGCTGATTGACCCCGTTTTAGAGCGCAGCTGGCCGGAAATGGTGTTCAAAATGGTGCTTTTGCCCGCACCGTTTGCGCCAATCAGGGTGACAATTTCGCCCTGGCGCACCTCAAACGTAATGCCCTTCACGGCGTGGATATTGCCGTAGTACACATTGATGTTATCGACTTTCAGCATCGGCTGCGCCCCCCTTTTTGCCCAGATACGCTTCAATGACCAACGGGTTTTTGCGAATTTCCTCCGGCGTGCCCTTGGCAATGATGCGGCCATAGTTCAGCACAGCAATGCCCTCGCAGATGTTCATAACCAAATTCATGTCATGCTCAATCAAAATAACCGCAATGCCAAACCGGTCGCGGATGCGGCGGATATTCTCCATCAGCTCCGCTGTTTCAGAGGGGTTCATACCGGCAGCAGGCTCGTCCAGCAGCAAGATTTTGGGCTTTGTGGCCAGCGCGCGCACAATTTCCAGCCGGCGCTGTGCACCGTACGGCAGGTTGCCGGCGTGTACCTCGGCCAAGTCCTGCATGTCAAAAATGCTAAGCAGGCTCAGCGCTTCCTGCTTTGCCTCTTTTTCCTGTTTCCAGTAGGCGGGCAGCCGCAGCACCGAAGTGCCCATCTTGTACTCCATGCCGTTGTGCATACCAATCAGCACGTTGTCCAGCACGGTCAAAGTTTTAAACAACCGGATATTCTGAAACGTGCGGGCAATGCCCAGCTTGTTCACTTCGTACGTCTTTTTGCCGCGGGTATCCACGCCGCCCAGCAAAATGTGGCCGCGGGTGGGCTGGTACACGTTGGTCAGCAGGTTAAACACTGTCGTTTTGCCGGCGCCGTTCGGGCCAATCAACCCGCCGATTTCATCCTTGCCAATCACAAAATCAAAGTCATCCACCGCCGTCAGGCCGCCAAAATCGATGCCCAAATGCCGCACTTCCAGCACGGGGGGCTGGCCTGCATCCCGCTCGGGGATGATGCCGCCGGGCACTTCAACCAGTTTTGTTTTTTGTTCACTCATGGCTAGCGCCCTCCTTTTTGCCGGCAGACTTTTTGGGGTTCATCAGCTTTTCCAAAATGCGGGAGAGCGAGAAATCATACTGGCCCAGCAGGCCGGTGGGTTTGAAGATCATCATCAGCACCAGCACCAGTGAGTAGACGACCATGCGGTAGTCAGAGAACGCACGCAGCGCCTCGGGCAGCGCGGTGAGCACCGTAGCCGACAAGATAGAGCCCAGCATGCTGCCCATGCCGCCCAGCACGACCATGACCAGAATTTCGATGGATTTCATAAACCCGAACGACGACGGCTGCAGCGAACCCAGATACCCGGCGTACAGGCAGCCCGCCACACCGGCAAAAAACGCCGACATTGTAAAGGCCATCACCTTATAATAGGTGGTGCGGATACCGCAGGACTCGGCCGCGATCTCGTTTTCGCGAATGGCCAGAATTGCCCTGCCGTGGCGGGATTTCATGACCATGTGAATTACGACACAGCTAAGCACCACACACAGCAGCACGTTAAAAAAGGTCGTAATCTTGGGGATGCGTTTCAGGCCCGACGCGCCATAGGTGAAGTCAAAGCCCAGCACCGAGTCGATATTGGTCAGCACGACGCGGATGATTTCGCCAAAGCCCAGCGTGATGATAGCAAGATAATCACCCTTTAAGCGCAGCGCGGGCACACCGATTAAGATGCCAAAAATGCCCGCCACAATGCCGGACAGCACCAGCGCCGCAATGACATACAAATAATAAGCACCGCCGCTGGCTTTTGCGGCGTCCACTGCTTTGAGAAAAATACCCCCGGTGTACGCGCCCACCGCCATAAAGCCCGCATGCCCCAGCGGCAGCTGGCCAAGGTAACCGGTGGCGATGTTCAGCGAAATCGCCAGAATGATGTTGATGCCGATCACCATTAAAATTTTGGTGAAATAGCCCGAAACCGCGCCGGAATTCACAAACAGGGTGCTCGCCAGCACAAACAGCACGATCAGCACCGTGTTGATGAGGTAGCGCATCGGCATCGGGATGGTTTTTCTGTTCGTTTTCATGCCGCGCCCCCCTTACACTTTTTCCGTCATCGGTTTGCCCATCAGCCCGGTGGGCTTTACCAGCAACACAATGATCAAAATGGCAAATACCACGCCGTCTTTCCACACCGAAAGCCCCGCCGCAGAGACCAGCGCTTCGGCCATGCCGATGACAAACCCGCCCAGCATGGCGCCCGGCAGCGAGCCAATGCCGCCCAGCACGGCGGCGACAAAGGCTTTCAGGCCCAGCATACTACCCATCGTGGGCGACGCCTGGCCGTAAGACGACAGGTACAGCACCGATGCCACGCCCGCAAGGGCCGAGCCCATGGCAAAGGTGAACGAAATGGTTGTGTTCAGGTTAATGCCCATCAGCTGGGCCGCGCCCATATCCTCCGACACGGCGCGCATCGCCTTGCCAAGCTTGGTCTTTTGCACCAAAAAGGTCAGCCCCGCCATCATGATTACGGTCACCACAATGGTGACAATGGCCGAAAAGCTGATGGTCGCAGAGCCAAGGTGCAAGCTGGGGCCGGTCAGAAAATCCGGCACGACCTTTGCGCCCGCACCAAAGATGAGCTGAAACCCGTTTTCGAGCAAGAACGAAATGCCGATAGCCGTAATGAGCAGCGAAAGCCGCGGGGAAGAGCGCAGCGGCGCATAGGCCACTTTTTCAATCACGACCCCCAGTACAGTACTTACAACGACCGCCAGCAGGATGGAAACGATCGGGTGAAAGCCAAAATTGGCCGTCGACATCCATACGACGTAGGCCCCCACCATGATGATATCGCCGTGTGCAAAGTTGAGCAGCATGATGATGCCATAAACCATGCTGTACCCCAGTGCAACCAGCGCGTAGATCGAGCCGGACTGCAGGCCGTTGATGACCTGGCTGAAAAGTGTGGACAAAAACGCCATATTGTGCGCCCCTCTTTCTGTTCGGTACCAAAATACCGACCTTATTTATAACGACAACAAACTATGCGGGAAACAGACCAATGTCTCTCCCGCATAGTTTTTGTCAATACCGCAAACTTTATAATTGCGCAGCTGGCCGCAACTTAGAACATTTTGCTGAAGACTTCTTTGCCGCCCTCAAGCTTCATGATCGCAGCAGACTTGATGGGGTTGTTGTACTGGTCAAACTTGTAGGTGCCGGTAACGCCCTTCAGGCCGTCGGTGCTCTTCATCGCGTCGATGACTGCGGCTTTGTAGTCGTCGCTGCCGGTCTCAAGGCCCTGGTCCTCTGCGGCGCTCAGCGCGTTGCACATCAGCATTGCAGCATCGTAGCCAAGGGGTGCAAACATGTTGGGCACATCTTCGCCGTAAGCATCCTTGTAAGCAGTTTCAAACGTTTTCACGTCGTCGGTGCCAGCCGCGTAGCCCGAGCAGTAAACCGAGCCTTCCAGCTCTTCTGCCGAAGCATAGCCGGCAACGCCGCCCCAGCCGTCGCCGCCCATAAAGGTACCGGTGTAACCGGCGGCACGGGCCTGCTTTACAATGTTGCCGTCATCCTGGTAGTAGTTCGGACAGAAAACGACATCCGGGTTTTTGCCGGTGATGGTGGTCATCTGTGCCTTAAAATCAACGTCGCCCTTCGTGTAGGCTTCCTCGCTGACAACCTCGATGCCCAGCTCTTTGCACTTGTCAACAAAGGCGTTTTTCAGGCCTTCCGAGTAGTCGTTGCCGGTTTCAAAAATAACGGCAGCAGTCTTTGCGCCAAGCTCTTGTGATGCATACTCTGCCATTTTTTCGCCCTGGAACGGGTCGATAAAGCAAGAGCGGAACACGTTGGTGCGCACTTCACTGTTCGGGTCTTCCGGGTCCAGCACGGTCACGCCGGCAGCGGTTGCCGAAGCGGTGATCTGCGGCATGCCGATTGCATAGCTCTCGTCGGCTACTGCAATGGTGGCGCCGGTCAGCACCGAGCCGATGACAGCGGTGACACCGTCGTCTACCAGGCGGTTAAAGGCCGTAACAGCTTCGGTGGGGTCGCCCTTATCGTCGTAATCAAATACTTCGATCTGCTTGCCGTTGATGCCACCCTTGCCATTAATCTCATTGATATACAGCATTACGCCGTTTTTCACGGCGTTGCCATAAATGGCATAATCGCCGGAGGTGTTGGCCAGTACGCCTACTTTAATAGTACCGCCTTCCCCCGATGCCGCCGAAGCAGCCGAACCTGCAGTACTGTTTGCTGCACTGGATGCCGCGCTAGATGCCGAGCCGCCACAGGCGACGAGCGAAAGCGCCATCGTTGCCGCAAGGGCAACACTGACAAACTTTTTCATACCTTTTTACCTCCTGTTTTGTTGTTGCCGGCAGCGTTCTGTTTTTCTACCGCCGCCGGGTGATTGTTGCTCATTATATCCTACCCACAAAGCCCTTGCAATGCATGGGTTTTACAACCTTTTGCTAAAATATTCCGGTTTGTTTTGTTATATCTGATAAAAACGACTGTTTTTGTGTGAAAACCATACACAGTTTTGCAACACTTTTGTAATAAAGCGCGCAAACAGAGCCACCCAGGGGGGTGGCTCTGTTTGCGGGAAAGTCTACTTAAACGCGGCGGCGGGTGCAGCAGTACCCCAAAACGGGGCAGAAAAAAGCCAAATCAAGTGAAGCAGACAAAACAGGAGGAAAGCGACCGCGCCGCGGCTAAGTATGCAAAGGTTGGGGGTGCCCTTAGGCACCAAGGTAGGCCTGGCGCACCTTGTCGTCATTCAAAAGGTCCGCGGCGCGGCCCTCCATGGCGATGTGCCCCGTCTCTAAAACATAGGCCCGGTCGGCAATCGAAAGTGCCATTTTCGCGTTCTGCTCTACCAGCAGCACGGTAATACCGGCCTCGTGCAAGCTTTTAATGATGGAAAACACCTCTTTGACCAGCAGCGGAGAAAGGCCCATCGATGGCTCGTCCATCAGCACAATGCGCGGGTCGGTCATCAGTGCGCGTGCCATGGCCAGCATCTGCTGCTCGCCGCCGGACAATGTGCCCGCAAACTGCTTGCGGCGCTCGGCAAGGCGGGGGAAGCGCTGGTAAGAGCGGTCGATGTTTTCGCTGATCTTTGCGGGGTTATTCGAAATAAAGGCGCCCATGCGCAGGTTTTCTTCCACCGTCATGCGGGTGAAAACGTGCCGGCCCTCCGGCACATGCGCCATGCCAAGGTTGATGATTTTGCTGGGGTGCACCTTTGCAAGGTCGGTGCCGTTGTAATCAATCGACCCGCTGCCGGCGCGCAGCAAACCCGAAATGGTGTGCAAAATGGTGGTCTTGCCCGCGCCGTTTGCGCCGATCAGCGAAACAATTTCGCCGTCGTTGACCGTGAGGCTGACCCCCTTGATTGCGTGGATGGCGCCATAGGAAACATGAATGTCCTTGACTGTCAGCATACCGAGCCCTCCTCTTCATCTTCTTCACCGAGGTAGGCGGCGATGACCCGCTTGTTGCCGGCAATCTCTGCCGGGGTGCCGCTGGCAATTGTGCAGCCGTAGTCCAGCACGATGATGCGCTCGCAAATTTTCATGACAAGGCTCATGTCGTGCTCGATCAGCAGGATGGACACGTGGAATTTCTGGCGAATCAGGTTGATGCAGTCCAGCAGCTCGGCGGTCTCGGTGGGGTTCATGCCCGCCGCGGGCTCGTCCAGCAGCAGCACCTTCATGTCGGTGGCAAGCGCGCGGGCAATTTCCAGCTTGCGCTGCTGGCCGTACGGCAGGTTGGTGGCAAGCTCGGCCTTTTTGTCCTGCAGGCCAAACAGAGAAAGCAGCTCAATCGCGTGCTGGTAAGCACTTTCTTCCTCCTGCCAAAACCCGCCGCTGCGGGTAAGGGTGCGGCCCATGCCGTATTTAATGTCCTTCGTAAAGGCCGCCATCACGTTTTCCAGCACCGTCATTTCGCGGAACAGCCGGATATTCTGGAAGGTGCGGGCAATGCCTGCCGCGACGATTTGATAGACCTTTTTGCCGTTGAGGCAGCTGTCCAGCAGGTACTCCTTGCCCTCGGTGGGCTCGTACACGCCGGTGAGCATGTTAAACACTGTCGTTTTGCCCGCGCCGTTCGGGCCAATCAGGCCGACCAGTTCGCCTTCGCACAGCTCTAAATTAAAGTCGTCCACGGCTTTCAGGCCACCAAAGTTAATGCCAAGGTGTTCGGCCCGCAATACGATTTTCTGTTCAGGCATCCTCGCCCACCTCCTCGCTTTTTACCACGGCCGCAGCCGGTGGCGTTTTGGGTTTGCGTTTGAAGATACCGCGCACAGTGTCCAGCAGTGAAAATTCCCAGGTACCGCACAGCCCAATGGGGCGGAACAGCATCATCAGCACCAGCAAGAACGCGTAGATCAGCATGCGGTACTGTGCAAAGGCACGCAGCACCTCGGGCAGGATGGACAGCACGACCGCCGCAATGATTGAGCCGGTCAGCGAGCCCATGCCGCCAAGCACCACCATCAGCACATACTCGGTGGATTTGACAAACGTAAAGTCGCTGGTCTGCAGGGTGCCAAGGCCGCGGTGCGCAAAGATGGCACCGGCAACGCCGGCGAAAAAGGCCGAAACGGTAAAGGCCAGCACCTTGTAATAGGTGGTGTTGATGCCGGCGGCCTCGCTGGCAATCTCGTCGTCGCGGATGGCCTTGATGGCGCGGCCGTATTTTGAGCGCACAAACGCGTACATCAGCGCCACGCAAACAATGGTCAGCCCCACAATGACATACATGTTTGAAAAGTTTTTAATACCGATCAGCGGCTGGCCGGCCTGCCCCTCGGCAAGGCCCTTGCCGCCCGCGATGGGGATGTTTTGGATAATGACACGGATGATCTCGCCAAAGCCCAGCGTGATGATGGCAAGGTAGTCACCGCGCAGCCGCAGCGCCGGCACACTGACCATCAGGCCAAACAGCCCGGCCATCAGCGCGCCCACCAGCACGGCAATAAGAAACATCGCATAGCCCGGCAGCCCGGTGTAGGGCACCCCGGCCTGTACCAATGCCTTGGTCACCAGCGCCGACGTATAAGCGCCCACTGCCATAAAGCCCACATGGCCCAGTGAAAACTGCCCCATAAAGCCGTTGGGGATATTGAGCGAGGTGACCATGATGATGACATAGCAGCACTGGATGAGAATGCCGCGCATATACGGGGTGGCAAAGCTGCTTTGCTGAAACACCAGCAGTGCGGCAAACAGTACCGCAATGCCCACAAAGTTTACCATCGTGCCCTTTTGAGAATCTTTTTTCAGCTTCATCATTGCCCGCCACCTACACTTTCTCGCCCGCGTTGCTGCCCAGAATACCCGCAGGTTTCACCAGCAGCACCACGATTAAAATGGCAAACACAATGGCGTCTGAAAATGCGGAGGTGATGACCCCGCCGGTCAGCGTGCCGATATAGGCTTTCGACAGGCTTTCCACCACGCCAATCAAAATACCGCCCAGCATCGCGCCCGGTATCACGCCAATGCCACCCAGCACGGCGGCGACAAAGGCCTTGAGGCCCAGCATGCTGCCCATGGTGGTTGTCACCTGGTTGTACTGCGCACAGTACATCAGCGACGCCACGGCGGCAAGGGCGCTGCCCACGGCAAACGTAATGGCAATTGTGCGGTTGACGTGCACCCCCATCAGCGTGGCGGCCTCTTTGTCCTCCGACACCGCGCGCATACCGCGGCCCATTTTAGTTTTGTTGACAAACAGCTGCAACGCAACCATCACCAGCGCGCCCAGTACAATGGTCAACAGCGTCGTGCCGCTGAACATGCCGATATTCGGCAGCGTAAACAGGGTGCCTACGCCGCGCGGGTTTGCCCCAAACAGCACCTGCGCGCCGTTTTCCAGCAGCAGGCTCATTGCAATGGCGGTAATCAGCGAGCTCATGCGGTTACCGCGGCGGCGCACCGGGCTGTATGCCAGTTTTTCCACCAGGACACCGGTGATGGCACAGGTGATAATCGCCGCAACAACGGCCAGCCATGCGGGCATGCCCGCGGCCACCATCAGCGGCACCGTAAAGGCCAGTGTGTAACCGCCCACCATGATAAAATCACCGTGCGCAAAGTTGATCAGCCGGATGATGCCGTACACCATTGTGTACCCCAGCGCAACCAGCGCATAAATACTGCCAACCCGCAAGCCGTTGACCAGCTGCTGAATAAACAGAAGAAACGGATTCATACCTCTTCCCCCTTGGGGGGCTGCGGCTTTCGCCGTGCCCCAATGTGTGTTGCCTTTACATTCTCTGCTGCGTTCAGGGCGCTTTCCCTGCCGGCCGGGCCGGCCCTGCCTTGTCTGCTTCGGCTTTCTTTCAAACGCCAGTCTTTCACTGAACGCAGGGAGAGAATTTAAAGACGTTCTAAAGCATTAAAACAAATACCGGGGCTACCCCGTTCTGCCTGGTGCACCTTCGCACCCGCAGCTTCCGTAGGGGGCAGCCCCGGCGGTCGTCAGTTTGCTCAGCTATTGCCGCCAACCGACGCTTTGAATACCAGATTACCGTCAACGTACTCCATCACAACGGCGGGTTTTTCCGGGGTGTTCAGGTCGTTCAGCTTGAACGAGCCGGTCACGCCCGAGAACTCCATACCGGTCATTGCTTTCACAATGTCGGCCGTGTTGTCGGTGCCCGCTTTTTCAATCGCAGTCTTGATCATGTAGACCGCGTCATAAGACATGGCCGCGATCGCGTTCGGCGTGGAGCCATAAGCAGCAGTGAAGCTGGTAACGAAGTTCTGCACTTCTTCGCTGGGGTTATCTGCCGCGTAGTGGTTGATAAAGTAGGTGTTGTTGTACAGGCTCTTGTCGTCCACCATCGTGTCGGTGGTGCCGTCCCAGCCGTCCGCACCCAGAATCACACCGGTATAGCCGGCAGCGCGGGTCTGCGGTACGATGTACGGGCCAACGGTGTCATAGTAGTACGGGGCAAAAATGACATCCGGGCCGGCAGCAACGATGTTGGTCAGCTGTGCCGAGTAGTCGGTGTCGGTCATGCTGGAAGAGCTCTCTTTTGCAACGACATCCAGGCCGTAGGTCTTGCAGGCGGCTTCAAACGAAGCTGCGATACCGGCCGAATACGGGTCGCTGGAAGCATACAGGATGGCAACCTTTTTCGCGCCAAGGTCTTTTGCCGCAAACTCGGCGGCGATGCTGCCCTGGTAAGAGTCGTTAAAGCAGGCGCGGAACACGGACGGGTGACCCTCGGTCAGGGTATCAGCGGTGCCCGACGGGGTGATCAGCAGCATGCCGTTTTCATCGGTCAGGGTCGCAAGGCCGGAGGTAACGCCCGAAGTAACCGAACCGATGATGGCGCAAACGCCCTCCGATACGAGTTTATTGAAGCTGTTGGCGCCCTCGGTGGAGTCGCCCTTATCATCCTCAAACGTCACTTTGACCTGTTTGTCCAAAATGCCGCCCGCCTTGTTAATCTCGTCGATGGCAAGGTTAACACCTTTCTGTACCGACTCGCCGTAGGTTGCCAGCGAACCTGTCAGCGGTGCGGTGACACCCAGGCTAATCTCTGCGGAGGTAGAAGCTGCGGAGGAAGCCCCGCTCGCCGCGGTGGAAGCCGGGGCCGCCGAGGACGACGCGCCACAGCCGACCAGGCTGACGAGTAAGCTGCCTGCAAGTGCAAGGCTAACAAACTTTTTCATACTTTTCCCCTCTTTCTAACAAACACAAAGGCACATTGTTTTTGATTTAGATACACATGTGCTTCGCTATGTTGCAAAGAATTATAACTTGCCGTTGCTGTTTGTGCAATACCGAAAGCGCACAAAATTATCTGTGCCAAGCCCGCACTATCTCGCATAATTCACAAAAACGGGGCAGTATTCTGTTAACTTTGCGAGTTTACAACGAGTTTGGCAATTTGTACCCCTGTAAATCACCTTTATTTGGCTTTTTTGTGCCACGCTTTTTTCCTTCGATGCTTTGATGCATTAAAGCATTAAAAAGAAAGCAAAGCCCTGTTTTTACTATTAAAAACAGGGCTTTGCCATCATTTTCTCTTTTTAAAACACAAAGTTTGTGTTTTAATATTCAAATTTGTCTCTAATTCAGGTACATTTGTAATTTGTTTCAGCCTTGCCCGGCCGGTGCTCAAATAAAGTTTTGCACCACTGCCCACAGCACCGGCACCAGCAGGGCCGGCAATAAATTCGCGGTTTTGATGCGCGGCGCGCTGGTGAGAAAGTTGATGCCGATGCAGGCTACCATCGCATACCCCACCATGCAGATCTGGTCGAGCAGCGCCCCCTGCAGGTAAGGGGCCACCAGCCCGGCGGCCAGTGTCAGCCCGCCCTGATACAGCAGCAGTGGGATGGCCGCAAAGCAGACCCCCACCCCCAGGGTGGCGCCGAACACGATGGAGCTGATGCCGTCCAGCATGCTTTTGACGTACAGCACACCGGGGTCATGGTGCAGCCCGTCGTTGATGGCGCCCACCACCGTCATGGCGCCCACACAAAACAGCAGCGTGCCGTTGACAAATGCGGCGGCAAAGCCCTCGGCCCCCACCCGCCGTTCAATTTTTTGCGAAAAGCGGTTCAGCCGCGCGTCAATCTGCAACAGCTCGCCCGCCAGCGTACCCGCCACCAGGCTGACGATTAGCAGCAATTCCCCGGTGGACGACAAGGTGCCGTCTGCCGACACGGTAAACATCGACGAAATGACCCCGTTGAGGCCCAAAATGACCACCGCGACCCCAAGGGCCTTGTGCACCGCCTGCTCCAGCGACGGCTTCATCCCCTTTTTCAGCAATAACCCAACCAACCCGCCGCACACCACGGCAGCGGCGTTGACCAGTGTCCCGCCCATCAGCATGTTCCACCTCATTCTGGCGCGTTGCGGCGCCGTTTTACCTGCTGTTCACACAGCAGCTGTCCTTTAGTTGATTGCAAACCCACCCGCCTGCGCAAACAGGCGGCTCACCTCGTGGCGCAGTGCCGCGTGCTGCGGCGCCGCCAGTGCCGGGTCTTGCTGCAACAGGGCCCCCGCCTGTTCGGCGGCGGCCTCCACCATGCCCGCGTCGGTGGCGTCCGCCACCTGCAATGTGGGCAGGCCGTGTTGGCGCTCGCCAAAGAAATCGCCCGGGCCGCGGTGCTCCAAGTCGTACCTTGCCACCTCAAACCCGTCGGACGTGCGGCACAAAAAGCCCAGCCGCTCTTTCACGGCTTCCGACCCGTGGTCGCTGACTAAAATACAAAAGCTCTCCGCCGCGCCGCGCCCCACGCGCCCGCGCAGCTGGTGCAGCGCCGAAAGGCCGTACCGCTCGGCGTTTTCAATCACCATCACACTGGCGTTGGGCACGTCGACCCCCACCTCCACCACGGTGGTCGAGCACAGCACGTCCAGCTCGCCCGCGGCAAACTGCGCCATCACCTCGGCCTTATCCGCCGCTTTCAGCCTGCCGTGCAGCAGCCCAATGCGGCGGTGCGGCAGGTAGCGGGCCGCCACCTGCTCACGGTATTCCACGACCGACTGCATGTCTGCCGTCTGCGGCGATTCCTCCTCTGCCGGCTCAATCAGCGGGCAGACGATAAAGACCTGCCGCCCGGCGGTGATCTGCTCTTCTAAAAAGTGATACATGCGCCCGCGCAACGCGGTACCCACCGCCATCGTGCGCACCGGGGTGCGCCCCGGCGGCAGCTCGTCGAGTACCGAAACATCCAGCTCGCCAAACACCAGCAGGCTTAGCGTGCGGGGAATGGGGGTGGCGCTCATCACCAGCAGGTGCGGGTTTTCTGCCTTTTCGGCCAGCAGGCCGCGCTGGCGCACGCCAAACCGGTGCTGCTCGTCGGTGACGGCAAACCCCAAACGGGCAAACTGCACCTGCTCGCTGAGCACCGCGTGGGTACCCACCACCACCTGTGCCGTCCCCTCTGCAATGGCGGCCAGCAGCGTTTTGCGGGCTTTGCCTTTTACCGAGCCGGTCAGCAGCCCCACCGTAATGCCCAGCGGGGCCAATAGCGCTTGCAGAGTTTTGGCATGCTGCACCGCCAAAATTTCGGTCGGCGCCATCAGCACACTTTGGTACCCGTTTGCGGCGGCCACCGCCATGCCTGCGGCTGCCACCAGCGTTTTGCCACTGCCCACGTCGCCCTGTAACAGGCGGTTCATCGGGGCCGGGGCCGTAAAGTCGTTACACAGCTCGGCCACCGCGCGGCGCTGGGCACCGGTGGGGGCAAAGGGCAGCGCGGCAAAAAACGGCTCTGGGTCACAGCGGGGCATCGGCGCGCCGCTTGCCACCCGGTTGCGGCTGCGCAGCAGCTTCATGCCAAGCTCTAAGTAAAACAGCTCTTCAAACGCAAACCGCCGCCGTGCGGCCGTGGCCTCTGCCAGTGACGGGGGAAAGTGAATTGCCCCCAGCGCATCACACAGGTCCGGCAGCTTATATTTTGCGCGCAGCGCTTCGGGCAGCGGGTCTTGCACGGCGCCGCAGCCCGCCAGCGCGGTGCGCATCAGCTTTGAAAGGTAGGCAGACGTAATGCCCGCCGTTAAATGGTACACCGCGGTAAACGGGTGGTCGCTGCCCGCCGCAATAAACTGCGGGCTTGCCATTTCGCGCCTGCCAAGGCCGCGCACCTTGCCGTAAAACAGGTACTCACTGCCCGCTTGCAGCCTTTCGGCCGCGTAGGGGCTGTTAAAAAAGGTGATTTGCAGCAGGCCGGTGTCGTCGCCCGCATCCACCCGGTACAGCGTGCGCCCGCCGCTGATGCGCAACGGGGGGTACTTTTCAAACACCGTCGCCCGCACGGCGCAAGGGGCCTCGTACGGGGCTTCGGCCACGGTGTAGGGGGTCGAATAATCCACATAACCGCGCGGGTAACAGCGCAGCAGGTCGCCCACTGTCAAAATACCCAGCTTCGCCAGCTGCTTTGCGCGCTTTTCACCCACCCCCTTGAGGTACTGTACCTCTTTGTCCCATGCCATACAGCCGCCTCCCTTCTGCACTGCGTTCACGGTATAAAAAAGGCAACCTTAACGCGGGGGCGTTAAAATTGCCTTCTGTCAGGCCCTGCCGCGCGGGCGGGAGCTGTTTTTATTCCACACTGACGATGTAGTAGTAGACCGGCTGGCCACCCACCAGATGGGTCACTTCAATGCCGGAGGGCACTTTCTCCTGCAACTGGCGCGTCACTTCGGCGGCGTCCTCTTCGCTCACGTCGCAGCCGGAAATCACCGTCACAAAGCTGGATTCCTTTTTGGTCATCGCTTTTGCCAGCTTCAGCACCGCGTGGCTGATATCGCGGTCGGTAAACGACAGCTTGCCGTTTTCCAGCGCGAGGATTTCACCCTGTTTGATTTTGTGGCCGTCAAAATCGCTGTTGCGGGCGGCAAAGGTAATAAGGCCGGTCGCAACACGGTCCGCCGCCTGCATCATCGCAATGCCGTTTTCTTCACCGGAAAGCGAATCGTCAAAATTCAGCATCGCAGTGATGCCCTGCGGGATGGTGCGGGTGGGCAGCACAATCAGCTTGCGGTCAGCAAGCGACACCGCCTGCTCGGCCGCCATAATGATGTTTTTATTATTGGGCAGCACAAACACGGTTTTGGCCGGCACGCTTTGCGCCGCCGCCAAAATGTCCTCGGTGCTGGGGTTCATCGTCTGCCCGCCCGAAACCACGGCGCCCACGCCGATGTCGGTGAAAATGTCACGCAGCCCGTCGCCCGCGGCAACTGCCACAAACCCAAACTCCACCGCCGGGTCCACCGCAACATAGGCAAATTCCTGCTTTTCGGGGTTCTTTTCTGCTTCGGCCTGTTTTTCCAGCCCCTTGCCCTGTGCCTGCCGGGCCAAAAACTGCTCATGCATGTTTTCAATTTTAAAGTTGGTCAAATAGCCAAAGCCCAGCGCATAGCTGACCATTTTGCCGGGGTCAGAGGTATGCACATGGCAGTTGATGACTTCGTCGTCCTCTACCACGACCACGCTGTCGCCGTTGCTCTCTAAAAAGGCGCGCAGCTTTTCGCTGCTGGCACCCTGCTTTTTGTTCACTAAGAACTGGGTGCAATAGCCGTTGGTGATGTCCTCCACCTTCATCAGGTCATCGGTGAACACACCGCGGCCCGCCGCGCTGGTAGACGGTTTTTTGGGCGCTTCGGCGCTCTCTTGTGCCTGCACCACAATGCCGTCGCGCAGCACGCTCAGCATGCCCTCTAAAATGGTCACAAACCCGGCGCCGCCCGCATCGACCACACCGGCCTTTTTCAGCACCGGCAGCTGCTCGGGGGTGTGCTCCAGCGCTTCTTTTGCGGCGGCGAGAATAATTTCAAACAGCTCTACCGGGTCTTCGGTCGTCGCAACGGCCGCCGCTTCGGCGCCCATGCGGGCGACGGTCAGCATCGTGCCCTCGGTGGGCTTCATCACCGCTTTGTACGCGGCGGCGACGCCCATTTCAAACGCTTTGGCAACATCGGCCGCAGTGGCCTCTTTTTTGCCCACCAGCGCTTTGGAAAAACCGCGGAACAGCAGCGACGAAATGACGCCGCTGTTGCCGCGCGCGCCGCGCAGCATGCTGGCGGCGGCAACGGCGCTTGCCTTTTCCACCGTGCAGTCGTCGCCCAGCGCCAGCAAATCGCGGCGTGCCGCGCCGATTGTCATACTCATATTGGTACCGGTATCACCATCGGGAACCGGGAATACGTTGAGCTCGTCAATACTGCTGCGCTGATTCATGATGCTGTTGGCACCACTGATCATGCTGTCTCTTAAAACAGAACCTGTAATCATCTTGCGTATACTCCCTTAAATCGTCAATTTCCGTCAGGAGACGATATCGTCTACCGAAACCTTGATGCGCTTGACCTGCAGGCCAGTGGCATCCTCTACGACGTACCGCACCTTGTGGGTGATGCTTTTGACAACTGCTGAAATATTGATGCCGTAAATCACCTTGATATGCAGCTCGATTACCAGCTTGCCGCCCTCTTCGGTGACACGCACGCCCTTATCGGGGAAATCCGACCCAAACAGCATGCCCTTCACGGTATCCGACGGGCCGCTGGTGGCCATATCCGCAACGCCGTAACAGCTGCTGGCGGCGGCAGATACCAGCCCGGCAAAGTAATCGCCGGTCATGCTGACCTTGCCCAAAGTGTTGTAAAAACTGATCATCTTGTCCCTTCACTCCTTTTGGGTAGCATTGTCGATCGTAAGATTTTCAAAGCCATAAAAAATATCGCTGACCGTGGGGGTAAGCCCCGAAAAATCTTTGCTATAGGTCGCAACGCCGTTTTTGTACACCAGCGGCACAAACGGCATTTCGGCGGCAAAGGCGGTTTCAAACCCGGCCAGTGCCGTTTTGTCCGCTTTCATGGCGTCGTAGGCGGCAAACAGCGCGTCGGACGGTGTTACGCGCACGCGCGCGTTGCCGGTGCCAAAAAAGGCGTCCATATCCATGTTATTATACAACTTTACCTCGCCGATGTACAGTGGCGCGGTGCCGGACGAAATTTTTTCGCTGTAGCTGGTAAAGTCGCTGTCCTCGCTGACCGTCACCTCAATGCCAATGCGCGAAAGCTCGTCCGCCACCAGCGTGGCGGCGTACCGCTTAAACGAGCTGCCGGTGTAGCACAGCAGCGAAAACGACAGCCGTTTGCCGTCGGCGCTCTGGTAAAAACCGCTGGCTTCGTCCATCGTGTACCCCAGCGATTCAATCAGCGCCTTTGCCTTGGCGGTGTCGGCTTCCTCCGCCAGCGTTGCGGCGTCGCTTTCACCGGGGAAGCGCGGGTTAATGACCCCGGTGGCGACGTACGCACGCGAATAATAGGCCTTGTCGGCAATCTGCCTGCGCGAAATGCCAAGGCTGATGGCCTGCCGCAAGGCGGGCTGGTTCAGCGGGGAATCGGGGCTTTCGGGCTGAATGCCCAAAAAGACAAGATTGTTGAGGTTAAAATAACTGGTGTTGCACACAATGCTGCCCGCAAGGTCCGATTCCTGCTCGGACGAAAACAGGCTGATGACCCCAAGGTTTAAGCTGGACACCAGCGCGTCATAGCCTGACAGCTCGACCAGCTGAATAGTGTCAAACGGTGTTTTGCCTGCAAACGACGCGTTTGCGGTAAGGGCAACACCGTCGGCGGTGCTGCTGACCGAATACCGCCCGCTGGACGTGGGGCTGGTGCTGGCCGTCTCGCCCGCCTTCATCACCGGGATGTCAAGCAGGTAGGCAAACAGGCTGTCCGGCCTTTGCAGTGTCACGGTGACGGTGTTGCCGGCCGCACGCACCGCCGACACATTGGCAAACCGTGCGCCAAACACACTGCTGGCGCGCGCGGCCTCAAGGCTTGCGGCGGCGTCCGCCCCGGTAATGGCCGTGCCGTCGGCAAAGCTGCCGCCCACCGTGATAGTCACCTCGTTGCCGGTGCTCACCACCGCGCTGGCCACATTGTACACCAGCTCGTAGTCGTTCGTGATGTCCACAAAATTACCGAACAGAAGCCGCGAATCCTGCAAGGTGATGTTGCTTTTGGACGTATAGGGGTTAAACCCCTCTGCGCTGGAATAGGGCAGCACAAACTGGCCGCTGTCACCGGCGGCGCTTTGGGCCGCAGGTACCCCGGTGCCCGTGCTGGACGCGCTGGTGCTTTGCGGCGCGCAGCCGGCAAGCAGTGCCGCGCACAGCAGCATGCAAAGGGCTGCCGTGCCCCGGCGGATACAGGCTGGTTTCATTGTAAACCTCCCGAACTGTGCCCGCGGGCAAAGCGCGCGGCGCAGCTGTTTTTAAAATAGGCGGCGGGCGCTAGGCCTGCTGCATTTCGTGCAGGGTTTGCACCTCGGTGCAACGCCCCGTTTTGTCGTCACAGATAAACAGCACCGCGTCCAGGCGGCAGGGGCCGTCCGCCACGGCAAACCGCACCGGCCGGTGGGTGCGCTGCTTTTTTACCGCAAGCTCGGGCCGCACACCAATCACCGACTGCACCGGCCCGGTCATGCCCACGTCGGTCAAAAAGCCGGTGCCGCCGGGCAGCACACCCGCGTCGGCGGTGGGCACATGGGTGTGGGTGCCAAACACCGCGCTCACCCGGCCGTCAAGGTACCAGGCAAGCGCCTGCTTTTCAGCGGTGGATTCGGCGTGGAAGTCTACAATGCGAAACCGCGAGGTATCGCCTTGCAACAGGCGGTCGGCGGTGTCAAACGGGTTGTCGAGCGGCTCTAAAAACGCAACGCCCGCAAGGCACAGCACCGTTACGGTGTAACGGCCAAAGTCCAGCACTATGCTGCCCACACCCGGCGCCGCGTGCGGCAGGTTGGCGGGGCAAAGCAGGGCTTCGGTCTCCTCGTACAGCTCTTCGCCCGCACGGCGCAGCGCGTGGTTGCCGGTCGTGATGACATCGGCCCCGTGCGAAAAAATCTCCTGCGCAATATCGGCGGTGATGCCCACGCCATCCGGGTGGGCATTTTCTCCGTTTACAATACAAAGGTCGGCCCCCACCTGCCGTTTTAGTGCGGGCAGCCGGCGGCACAAAAAGTTGAGGCCGGGTGTGCCCACCACGTCCCCGACACACAAAATTTTCATACGCGCCCTCCTTTGGGTTTGTTGGCGGTATCTATCATACCAGAAAGGGGCAAAAAAGAAAAGACGGCAGCACATACAAAGCTGCCGCAATTCGCTGCCCGGTGGCAAAAAACGCAGAAAAGCGGCAGCCCAAACGGGCTGCCGCTGTAAGGTTTATTTTGCGTAGTCGGTGGCCCTGCTCTCGCGGATCACGTTGACCTTGATCTGGCCGGGGTATTCCAGCTCGTCCTCAATCTTGCGCACAATGTCGCGGGCAAGGATGGTCAGCTGGTCGTCGCCAATGGCATCGGGCTTGACCATAATTCGCACTTCGCGGCCCGCCTGAATGGCGTAGCTGCGCTCGACACCCTCAAAGCTGGACGAAATGGCCTCCAGGTCCTCCAGGCGCTTGATGTAGTTTTCCACATTTTCACGCCGGGCACCGGGGCGCGCGGCCGAAATCGCGTCGGCGGCCATCACAATGAAGGCCAGCGGGGTCTGCGGCTCCACGTCGCCGTGGTGCGCCTCAATGGCATGGATGACGAGCGGGTTTTCCTTGTACTTGCGGGCAAGGTCGACACCAATCATCACATGGCTGCCCTCAATTTCGTGGGTCAGCGCCTTGCCGATGTCATGCAGCAGGCCCGCGCGCTTTGCCATGTTGACGTTCAGCCCAAGCTCGGACGCCATCAGGCCGGCTAAGTATGCCACTTCCATCGAGTGGTTCAGCACGTTCTGGCCGTAGCTCGTGCGGTACTTTAAGCGGCCCAGCAACTTGACAAGGTCCGGGTGCAGGCCGTGTACGCCCACTTCCATCACAGCGCGTTCGCCTTCGCGCTTCATCGCGGCGTCCAGCTCGCGGCGGCTTTTTTCCACCGTCTCTTCAATGCGGGCCGGGTGAATACGGCCGTCTGCAATCAGCTTTTCCAGTGTCATGCGGGCAACTTCGCGCCGCACGGGGTCAAAGCTGGACAGGGTAATAGCTTCGGGTGTGTCGTCGATAATCAGGTCCACACCGGTCGCTGTTTCCAGCGCGCGGATGTTGCGGCCCTCGCGGCCAATGATGCGGCCCTTCATCTCGTCGCTCGGCAGCGGCACCACCGAAACGGTAATCTCGCTGGAATGGTCTGCCGCGCAGCGCGACACCGCCTGGGTAATCAGCTCCTGCGCCAGCTTGTCGCAATCCTCTTTGGTCTGCGTCTCAAAGGCCGTGATGCGCATTGCCTTTTCGTGGGTCAGCGCTTCGTCCAGGCGCGAGAGCAGCATTTCTTTGGCCGCGTCCTCCGACAGGCCGGAGATGTGTTCCAGTTTTTCCACTTCGCGCTGGCGCATCTGGTCAATCTCCGCCAGCCGTGCGTCGATGAGGTCGGCGCGTTTTTTCAGTTCTTCTTCCCGCTGTTCCATCGCGGTCGTTTTGCGGTCAATGTTCTCTTCTTTCTGGTCGAGCCGGCGCTCCTGCCGGGTGATCTCCGAGCGGCGCTCTTTGATCTCCTTGTCCGCCTCTGCCTTCAGGCGAAAAGCTTCGTCTTTGGCCTCGACGGCGGCTTCTTTTCGCTTCTGCTGCGCCGTTTTGATAGCGTCGTTGATAATTCTCTTAGCTTCTTCTTCCGCAGAGCCGACTTTTTGCTCTGCGATCTTTTTTCTGTAAGCGATGCCACAAGAAAAAGCGATAGCCGCAGCTACCGCACCCACAACAACGGCTATCAATACGGTAATACCGATTGATACCATAGGGGCCTCCTTCATATTTTGGGGAGTTTATTAACTGGTCAATGTATTTTCAAACGCAAAGATACTGTAATGAATACACTATGCATCTATTTTAAGACCTGCCACGGTGGTTGTCAAGAAAAGCATAAAGAGAGGGCACAAAATCGACGATTTTTGCGGCAATATTCCTAAAAATCACCGGTTTTTGCCCTTTTAAAGCGTTTTACGCGGCCTTTTTTCGCCGCTTTTTCAGGCCGTTTTGGCAGCGCGGCGCACGGCATAAAAAAACAGCGGGCACACCGCCCGCTGCAAGTTATTAAATTGTCGCTTTACGCCCGTTATTTTTGCCCGCCGCGCACCGCGCGGGTACCGCACCAGTCGCAGCGCAAAATGCCCTCGCGCCCCCGGTAAAACCGGGCGGGCAGCTCTTGCTCTGCCACGCAGATGCAGCGCGGGTTTTCGCACCGCACGCCGGGGTACAATTCGCCCTCGGCGCGCTCTGTCGCGCTCGGCGCGTTTTGCAGCAGCTTTAAAATCAGCGCCATGCGGATAAACTTACCGTTTTGCACCTGTTTAAAGTAACACGCGCGCGGGTCGGCGTCCACCGCCACCGCAATTTCGTTGACGCGCGGCAGCGGGTGCAGCACCGCAAGGCCGCTTTGGGCCGTTTGCAGTTTTTCGGGCGTTAAAATATAGCTGTCCTTCAGCCGCAGGTATTCTGCTTCGCTGTCAAACCGCTCTTTTTGTATCCGCGTCATATACAGGATGTCCAGCTTTGGCATCGCGTCTTCCAGCGAGGTGGTCACCTCAAACGACACGCCCTCCCTTTGCAGCACTTCGCTGACAATCTGCTCCGGCATCGCAAGCTCCGGCGGCGAAATCAGCACAAAGTGCGTGCCCTCATAGCGGGCCATCGCCGCCGCCAGCGAGTGCACGGTGCGCCCGTATTTGAGGTCACCGCACAGGCCGACTGTCAGCCCGGTCAGCCGCCCCTTTTCGCGCTTTATGGTAAGCAGGTCCGCCAGCGTCTGGGTGGGGTGGAAATGCCCGCCGTCGCCCGCATTGATGACCGGGATGCCGATGTTGCGGGCTGCCACCAGCGGCGCGCCCTCTTTGGGGTGGCGCATGGCAATGATGTCGGCAAAGCAGGCCACGACCCGCGCGGTGTCGGCCACGCTTTCCCCCTTGGAGGCCGAGCTGCTGGACGCCTCTGAAAAGCCCAGCACTTCGCCGCCAAGGTCCAGCATCGCGGCTTCAAAGCTCAGCCTTGTGCGGGTGGACGGCTCGTAAAACAGCGTCGCTATTTTTTTGCGCTGGCAGCTTTTTGCGTAATCGTCCGGGTGGGCAATCATGTCCTGCGCCGTGTCAATCAGCTCGTCAATCTGCTGTGTGGTCAAATCCAAAATGTCAATCAAATCTTTTTTCATTTCCCTGCTCCTCCTGTTGTGCCCGCCGGGCGGGCGGCTGTGCGGTCTTTTTTATGCCCGGCAGGGCAGCGCCCCACAAAAAAAACCGGCCCGCCAATGGCGGTACGCCATTGGTGAAGCCGGATAAAAAGCATTAAATTGAACCAGCAAAAACAGAAAAGCAAAGGCAATGCGGCCCGCTGCCGGGGTGCCCGCAGTTGTTCGTCTACCGCGCCACTGTGCGCCGCTTTGTGCCCTGCCTGCCATACTGCCTCCCTGTGTCGCTGCAAAAGGCGGGGCCACCGCAGAAAAACAGCCCCGCGGCATTGCCCGCAAGGCCGTAAAGCGGGGGTTTTGGTACCCCGCACGGTGTCGTTTACCCAAAGGGCATGCCTGCCGCCTTTTTGATTTCGGTTGATTGTATCACCTTTCGCCCGCGCTGTCAAGCGGCGGGGGCAGATACCGGTACTTTAGACCATTTTTTCCTGCTTGACCTTTTTGTCAATCACGTGGCGCGCGGCAAGCTCGTCGCGGATCTTCTGCACCGGGATGCCCATATCCACCATCAGCACCAGCACATGGTACACAAGGTCGGCAATTTCGTACACCGTCTCTTTTTTATCGTCGCTTTTGCCGGCAATAATCACTTCGGTCGCTTCTTCGCCCACCTTTTTCAAAATTTTGTCGCGCCCTTTGTCAAACAGGTAGGTGGTGTAAGAGCCCTCTTTCTTTTCGGTGCGGCGGCCCTCAATCAGCGTCACCAACGATTCCAGTGAAAACGGCTCTTCGGCGCCCGGCGCTTCGTACAGCGTATTCGTAAAGCACGAGGTGGTGCCAAGGTGGCAGGCCGGGCCGTCCGGGTGCACCTTCACCAGCAAGGCGTCCTGGTCGCAGTCTGCCGTGATGCTGACAATGTGCTGGTAGTTGCCCGATGTTTCGCCTTTCAGCCACAGCGTTTTGCGCGAGCGGCTGTAAAAGCAGGTCAAGCCCTTTTCCAGCGAAATGGCAAGGCTTTCGCGCGACATATACGCAAGGGTCAGCACCGCGCCGGTGTCGGCGTCGGTGACAATGGCGGGAATCAGCCCCCGCTCGTCAAATTTTAAGGTATCGATGCTGCACATGGTTTTGCCCCTTTCAGATTCTCACATTGATGCCGTTTGCACGCAGGTGGGCTTTCAGCTGCGGGATTTTAACTTCGCCAAAGTGAAAAATTGACGCCGCAAGCCCCGCGTCTACCCGCGGCAGTGTTTTGAACAGCGTGACAAAATCGTCCGCCTTGCCCGCCCCGCCGGAGGCAATCACCGGCACGTCCACCGCCTCACTGACAGCGCGCAGCATTTCAAGGTCAAACCCGTTTTTCACGCCGTCGGTGTCGATGGAGTTCAGCACCACTTCACCGGCGCCGCGCGCCACACAGTCGCGAATCCACCCCACGGCCTCGCGCCCGGTGTCGTCGCGCCCGCCGCGGCCAAACACCCGCAATTCGCCGTCCACGCGCTTCACGTCCACCGAAAGCACCACGCACTGGTTGCCATACCGCCGCGCGGCCTGCTCGATCAACGCGGGGTTTTGCAGCGCGCCGGAGTTGACGCTCACCTTGTCGGCCCCGCACTTCAGCACGCGGTCAAAATCGTCCACCGTGTTAATGCCGCCGCCCACCGTCAGCGGGATAAACACCCGCTTTGCGGTTTCGCACAGAATATCGGTAAACAGCGCGCGCCCTTCGGCCGAAGCGGTGATGTCGTAAAATACCAGCTCGTCCGCACCGCTGGCCGTGTAGTACTCGGCCAGCTCCACCGGCGAGTTCACGTCGGCAAGGTGCGCAAAATTGATCCCTTTGACTACCCGCCCGTCCCGTACGTCCAGGCAGGGGATAATGCGTTTTGTAATCATACCGGCCCCCCCTTTGCCACACGGACGGCCTGTGCAAGGTCGATTACGCCCGTGTAATATGCTTTGCCAATGATGGCACCCGCCACCCCCAGCGCCGCAAGGTCTTTGACGTCCTGCATGCGGCTCACGCCGCCGGACGCGATGAAATCCAGTGAAAACTGCTGTTGCAGCGCGGCATACAGCGCAAGGTTTGTCCCCTGCATTGCGCCGTCCTTTGCAATGTCGGTCACGATCACCGTGCGCACGCCGTCGGCTTGCAGCGAAGCGCAAAACTCCTCGCCCCGCACGGCACTTTGCTGCGTCCAGCCGTGCATGGCCACAAAGCCGTCGCGCAAATCGGCCCCCACGGCAATGCTGTCCGCGCCAAACGCCGCCACCGCTTTGCGCACAAAACCCGGCTGGGTCAGCGCCGCCGTGCCAAGAATCACCCTCTTTACGCCGGCGTTCAAATAGGCTTCTATCGTTTCATTCGTGCGCACCCCGCCGCCCAGCTCCACACAAAGGCCGGTGCCCTGCACCACGCGGCGCACGGTGGCGGCGGCGGGCGTGCCGCCGCTTTTTGCACCCTCTAAATCCACCATGTGTACCCAGCCGGCCCCGGCCTGTTCAAACTTTTGCGCCGTGGCCAGCGGGTCGTCGTCGTACACCGTCATTGCGGCATAGTCGCCGCGCAGCAGCCGCACCACCTTGCCGCCGTATAAATCGATTGCAGGCAAAACGATCATACGCGGCCCCCCATGGCACAAAACGCCCGCAGAATACCAAGGCCCACCGTGCCGCTTTTTTCGGGGTGAAACTGGCAGCCCAGCACATTGCCCTGCCCCACCGCCGCCGTAAGGTCTGCGCCGTAATCGGTCACCGCGAGCAGCGCGTCGCCGCAGCCGGTGGCATAGTACGAGTGCACAAAGTACACATATTCGCCGCCGTGTACATTGGCAAACAGCGGGCTGTTTTTACCGGCCGGGGTCAGGTGCAGCGCGTTCCAGCCGATGTGCGGTATTTTTAATTCTGCGGGGATGATGCCCGCCATTGGCACCACGCTGCCGGGCAGCAGGCCCAGCCCCTCGTGTTCGCCAAACTCGTAGCTTTTTTCAAACAGCAGCTGCATGCCAAGGCAGATGCCCAGCAGCGGCTTGCCGCTTGCCGCCACCCCCCGCACCGCCGCGGCAAGCCCGGTTTCGCGCAGCTTTGCCGCCGCGTCCTCAAACGCGCCGACACCGGGCAAAATCACCGCATCGGCTTTGCTGATGGCCGCCGCGTCGCCGGTGACAATACTTTCGGCCCCAATGGCCGCAAGCGACGAGTGCAGCGAAAACAGGTTGCCCACCCCGTAATCCACAATGGCAATCATCACAGCACCCCTTTGGTAGACGGGATCACGTCCCGGTTTTTTTCGTCAATGGCAACGGCGGCTTTCAGCGCGCGCGCCAGCGCCTTAAAACTGCCCTCTATAATGTGGTGCGAGTTCTCACCCGCCAGCTGCCGCAGGTGCACGGTCATGCCGGCGCGGCTGGCCAGCGCGTCAAAAAACTCTTTCGCCAGCTCGGTGTCAAAGGTGCCCACCTTTTGCGTGGGCGGGCACAGCGTGGTGCATAGCCGCCCGCGGCCCGAAATATCCACCGCGGCAAGCAGCAGCGCCTCATCCATTGGCAGCGTGATGTCGCCGTACCGGGTGATGCCGCGCCGGTCGCCCAGCGCCTGCTCAAAAGCAAGGCCAAGGCAGATGCCCACATCTTCCACCGTGTGGTGGTCGTCCACAGCGGTGTCGCCCACGCAGGTGACGGTAAGGTCAAACCCGCCGTGGCGGGCAAACAGCGTAAGCATGTGGTTTAAAAAACCACAGCCGGTGTTGATGTTGCCGGCCCCGGTGCCGTCCAAATCCAGGGTCAGCACAATGTCGGTTTCCGCCGTTTTGCGTTTTATGCTCGCCTGCCTCATGCTTCATGCTCCCTTTCACTTAAAATGTCGCGCACCGCGGCCAGCAAAATTTCCATCTGTGCCGGGGTACCAATGGTGATGCGGTTATACTGTGCAATGCGCGGCAGCGTGAAGTGCCGCACCAGCACCCCGCGCGCTTTCAGCTGTAAATACAGCGTTTCGCCGTCCACCGCATCGCTTTTTACAAACAAAAAATTTGCGTCAGAATCCAGTACCGTAAAGCCCAGCTGCCGCAGCGCCGCGGCAGTGCCCGCGCGGGTGCGCATAATCTCGTCGCACTTGGCGCGGTAATACGCCTCTTCTTTCAGCGCGGCCTCGCCGCAGGCAAGGGTCAGGCGGCTGATGTTATAGGGGTTGGTGGAATACTTCAGCTTTTCAAGGTCGGCAATCAGTGCTTCATTGCCCAGCGCAAACCCAAGCCGGGCGCCCGCCATACTGCGCGATTTAGAATAGGTCATCACGACCAGCAGGTTGTCGTACTGCTCTACCAGCTTTGCACAGCTTTCGCCGCCAAAATCCACATACGCTTCGTCAATCAGCACCACGTGGTCGGGGTTGCTGCGCAAAATCTCTTCAATCGCCCCGACGGAAAGCGACAGCCCGGTTGGCGCGTTGGGGTTTGCAATTACAATCATGCCGTCGCGCCCGTAATAGGCCTGCCAGCTGACGGTGAAGTCCGGCCGCAGCGGCAGCTCGGTGTACTGAATGCCGTGCAACTGCGCAAACACCGGGTAAAAGCCGTAGCTGATGTCGGGGAAATAGGCCGGGGTGTCGCCGCTCGCAAAGGCCATAAACGCAAAGTTCAGCACTTCGTCCGACCCGTTGCCGATGAACACATTTTGCGGCGCAAGGCCATAGCGCGCGGCAAGTGCGGCGCGCAGCGGGGCGGCGTCGGGGTCCGGGTACAGGCGCAGCAGCTCGGCCTGCCGGGCGTTTGCCGCCGCCAGCACCGCCGGTGAGGGCGGGTAGGGCGACTCGTTGGTGTTCAATTTAACATACTGCATGTCCTGCGGCTGTTCGCCGGGCACATACTCGCGCAGCCCGGCATAGGCCTTGTTTAAAAATCTGCTCACTGGGCACCCCCCTCAAACCGGCTGGCAACACTGCGCGCGTGGGCGGCAAGCCCCTCTTGCTCTGCAAAGTATTCCACCTGCCGGGCCACGGCGGCCAGCGCCTGCCGCGTAAAGTAAGTGTACTGCGTCTTTTTAATAAAATCATCGACCGACAGCGGGCTGGAAAACCGGGCCGTGCCGCCGGTGGGCAGCGTGTGGTTTGGCCCCGCAAAGTAATCGCCCAGTGCCTCCGGGCAGTTGCGGCCCAAAAATACCGACCCCGCGTTTTGCACCTGCCCCAGCAGGTCAAACGGGTCGTTGACACAAAGCTCTAAATGCTCGGGCGCCAAGCGGTTTGCAATCTGCACCGCCTCGGTAATGCTGCCCGCCACAATAATTTTGCCATTTTGCTCAATCGAGGCTTCGGCAATTTCTCGCCTTGGCAGCAGCGCCAGCTGCCGCGCGACTTCGGCCGACACGGCCTGTGCCAGCGGCAGGCTGTCGGTCACCAGCACCGCAGAGGCATTTTTGTCGTGCTCTGCCTGCGAAAGCAGGTCTGCCGCCACCTCGCGCGGGTTGCTGGCGGCATCGGCAATCACCAAAATTTCGCTGGGCCCGGCAATCATGTCAATGCCCACCTGCCCAAACACCTGCTTTTTGGCCTCTGCCACATAGGCGTTGCCGGGGCCCACAATTTTTTCGACCCGCGGCACGCTTTGGGTGCCATAGGCCAGCGCGGCCACGGCCTGTGCGCCGCCCAGCTTAAAGATGCGCGACACCCCCGCCACCTGTGCCGCCGCTAAAATGGCGGTGGGGATGACGCCATTGTGTGCCGGGGTGACCATCACGATTTCGCCCACCCCGGCAATCTGCGCGGGGATGGCGTTCATCAGCACCGACGAAGGGTAGGCTGCCGTGCCGCCCGGCACATACAGCCCCACCTTTGCAAGCGGCAGAATTTTTTGGCCCATCACCACGCCGTCGCTACTGGTCTGCACAAAGCTTTGGCGCACCTGCGCGGTGTGAAACGCGCGGATATTGGCCGCCGCCGTTTGCAGCACATCCAAAAATTCGGGGTCGGTGGCGGCCAGTGCCGCCGCCTTTTCCTCTGCACTGACTTCCAGCGGGTCGGGGCGCGCGCCGTCAAATTTTTCGGTGTAGCGCGCCAGTGCCTCGTCGCCGTTCTGCCGCACGTCCGCCAAAATGGCGGCCACGGTGTCCGCCACGTCTTGCCCCGGCAAGCCGCGGGCAAAAATTTCGTCGTCGCTCACCGCGCCGACCTGCAGGATTTTCATGCTTCTGCCTCCTCTTTGGGTAGCAGCAGCCCGCCAAGGGCGCTGCACAGTGTTTCAATCTGCCGGTTGCGAAACTTAAAGCTCGCCCGGTTGGCAATCAGCCGCGCGCTGATGGGCAAAATCTCCTCCACGACCTCAAGGTCGTTTTCGCGCAGCGTCGTGCCGGTCTCTACAATATCCACGATGACATCCGAAAGCCCCAGCACCGGCGCCAGCTCAATAGACCCGCTGAGCTTGATGATGTCGATGCTGCGGCTTTGCCCTGCAAAATACCGCCCCGCAATACTGGGGAACTTTGTCGCCACCCGCAATGTGCGGTCGGGGTTATCCTGCCAGCCGCGCTTTGCGGCCACCGCCATGCGGCAGCGGCCCACGCCAAGGTCCAGCAGCTCATACACTTCGGGCGCGTATTCCAGCAAAATGTCTTTGCCCGCAATGCCCACATCGGCGGCGCCGCGCTCTACATAAATGGGCACGTCGGCGGGTTTTGCCCAAAAATAGCGCACCCCGGTGGCCGGGTTTTCAAAAATCAGGCGGCGGCCGTCCTCCAGCACGCCGGGGCAGTCAAACCCCGCTGTTGCCAGCAGCCGGTACACCTTTTCGCCAAGGCGCCCCTTGGGCAGCGCCACACTCAGGTAATCATTCATCTTCGCCCCTCCAGTCCTCCAGCCGCAACACGCTGTTGCAGCGCAGCTTTGCGGGCTTTACCCGCTGTGCGCTCACCGTTTTGCCCTGTGCCGTCAGCGCGCGCACCGCGCGGTCCAGCTTTGCCACATCGTCCCCCGGGCGGTACAACAGCAGCACGTCCACATCGGCGCGCTCGGCCCCGGTGTGCAGCTCCAGCTCGTCCAGGTACACCGCAAAGCCCACGGCCCCGCTGCCCGCGCGGCCCATTTTTGCCATCAGCCGGTCGTACTGGCCGCCGCGCAGCACCGCGGTGGGGATGCCGTTGATGAACCCCTGAAAAATAATGCCGTTATAATAATTCATGTCGTTGACGACTGAAAAATCAATTTGCACCCGCCCGGCAAGGCCTCCCTGCGCCAGCACGGTGCAAATGCCCTGCAATTCGTCAAACGCCGTTTGCATTTCGCCGTTGCGGCACAGCCCGCGCAGCTTTGCCAGCACTTCGTTTGCATCGCCGTAAGTGGCAACCAACTGCGGCAGCAGGGTGTCGTCGTACCCGCCCGCGCGGCAAAACTGCAACAGCCCCGCACGGTTTTTGTCGCGGATCAGCGCCAGCGCTTCGCCATACCGCTCTGCCTGCACCCCCGCGGCCAGCAGCGCGCCGGACACAAGCCCCAAGTGAGAAATATCCAGCATATAGTCGCCGTTGATTGCCTGCAAGCTGCCCGCCGCCAGGCGCAGCACCTCGCACAGCTGGTAGCGGTCAATGTCGCCAATGCACTCCAGCCCCGTCTGCATAATCTCTTTAAACGAGCCCGCTTTGGCGTCGGCGCGAAACACGTTTTCGTCGTAATACACCTTTTTTACCGTGCCCGGCTCTGCGCTGGTATTTTTGATAATCGAGATGGTCACGTCGGGCTTTAAGGCCATCAGCGTGCCGTCAAGGTCGGTAAACACAATCATGCGGTCGCTGGACAAAAAGTCCTTGTTGCGCACATAAAGGTCATACTCTTCAAACCGGCTCATTTTATAGCCGCCGTACCCGTACCGGCGGTACAGTGCGCGCAGCTCTAAAATAATGCGCTCTTTTTCTTGTAAATTTTCTGTCGTCGTCATGCGCCGTTCCCTTTCGTGGCTTACACCGGTTTTAGGGGCCATTTGCCCCGGCCCTGCCGGCAATTTTGCTTTATTGATTTATTATAGCAGTATGTTAGCAAATTAGCACGCTAAAGTAAACAGGCAACGTTTCTCAATTTATAGCCCAAGCGCCCCCAGTTTTTGTGAAACTGCTGCAAAAACGCACTTCTTTGCCGTTATTTTGCCCTACCGGCAACCGTACTGACCTTTTTTATAAAAGTTTACACTAAAAAAGCAGAGCCCCCGGCAAACCTGCCGGTGCTCTGCTTTATATTCGGGTACCCGCCGCTGCTCTGCGGCGGGCCCTAACGGATAGACATAGCACCACCCCCGTATCTGCGCGGTACGGGGGTGGGCGAGGAGGAGGGGGCCTTTCGTTCAAAGGCAATCACCAAACGGGTATGACAAAGGGGGGTGCATACCCGTATTTAAAGTAGCATCTCGTGTCTTAAAAAACAACAAATCTGTTCCCAAATGGGGGTGAAATGTTCCCAAATAAGGGTTTTGGTATGATTTGCTATTGTAAAAACTGCCATTTTTGCCTTTGTACCGCCATTTTTCGCGGTTTTTAGCAGGGGTTTTATTTCCCTTTTTATGTAAAAAAGTCTATAATAAAACCACCCGCGGCGGCACCGCAGGCCCGGGGCAAAACAGGAGGGCATTATGTCGCAGACGACCAAACGCGCGCTGGAAGCATCGCTGAAAAAATTGCTGGCCCAAAAGCCGCTGGATAAGATTACGATTTCGGATATTGCCGACGATTGCGGCATTAACCGCATGACCTTTTATTATCATTTTAAAGACCTGTACGACCTGGTGGAATGGTGCCTGATT
Organism: Bacillota bacterium; assembly: GCA_023460035.1. GTDB lineage: Bacteria > Bacillota > Clostridia > Oscillospirales > Ruminococcaceae > Pygmaiobacter. The sequence goes on along the minus strand of JAEWRN010000021.1, from coordinate 182,770 downwards.
GAAGACACCAGCAAGGCACTGGCCGGCAACAAAACCTACGACACCTGGCAGCAGGGCTTTTTGCAGATTTTTGAGACGGTGCTCGAAAACAAGGCCCTCATTTTAAACGCCTACCATTCCATCAGCCGCGAACAGGTGGAAACTTACCTCTATCAAGTGACCTATAAACTGCTGATTGGCGTCGTGGACGAAAAGGCCGCCGGGGTGCGGGTGCGCGACGAGGACAAAAAGTTTATTGCCGATTTTTATAAGTTTGCCTTTGTGGGGCTGATGCTCGACTGGATCCGCGCGGGGATGAAAGAGGACCCGCAACAGATCATTGACCGGCTGAGCGTGCTGATTCACGGCGACGTGACCCGCGCACTAAACAAATACCGGCTGGGCGGCCCCGCCTTGCCCGAAGACGAGTAGAACCCGCGGCCCCAAGGGGCTGTTTTTTATCAATCCGGCCCGAGTGATAAAAGTCTTATCACCCGGGCCGGATTGTTTATGGTGCCCCCGCGCAATGCGCGCTACAATGGCCCCAGACCCAAAGAAACGGAGGCTGTTTTATGTATTATTCCAGTGGGAACTACGAAGCATTCGCCCGGCCGCGCAAGCCGGAAGGTGTCGATCACAAGTCGGCTTATATCGTCGGCAGCGGCCTTGGCGCGCTGGCAGCGGCCTGCTACCTGGTGCGCGACGGCCAAGTGCCCGGCAAAAACGTGCACGTGCTTGAAAAGGACCCCATCCCCGGCGGCGCCTGCGACGGTTACCAGGTTACCGATGTGGGCTACGTGATGCGCGGCGGCCGCGAGATGGACAACCATTTTGAATGCATGTGGGATTTGTTCCGCTCGATCCCGTCCATCGAGACCGAGGGCGTCAGTGTGCTGGACGAGTATTACTGGCTGAACAAAAGTGACCCCAACTACTCACTGCAACGCGCCACGGTGCGCCGCGGCGAGGACGCCCACACCGACGGCAAGTTTGGCCTGTCGGACGCCGGCGCGATGGAGATTATGAAGCTGTTTTTCACCCCGGACGAGCAGCTGTACAACAAGCGCATTGACGAGGTGTTCAGCGAAGAGGTGCTGGGCTCGAATTTCTGGATGTACTGGCGCACGATGTTCGCATTTGAAAACTGGCACAGCGCGCTGGAAATGAAGCTGTATATCCGCCGCTTCATCCACCACATTGGCGGCCTGCCCGACTTTAAGGCCCTGCGCTTTACCCGTTACAACCAGTACGAGTCAATGATTTTGCCCATGGTAAACTATTTGACTTCGTTCGGCGTGCAGTTCCACTACAATGTCAAGGTCGTCAACGTGGCGTTTGAGACGAGCGGCACCAAAAAACAGGCGACCCGCATTGACGTGCTGCGCGAGGGCAAGCCCGAGAGCATTGATTTGACGCAGGACGACCTTGTGTTCATCACCAACGGCGGCTGTGTAGAAAACTCGTCGCTCGGCGACCAGCACCACCCCGCCCCGTTTAACAAAGAGATCAAAGAGGGCGGCGGCTGGGATATGTGGCGCAAAATTGCGGCACAGGATGCCGCGTTTGGCCACCCGGATAAATTTTGCAAAGACCCCGAGCAGAGCAACTGGATGTCGGCCACCGTCACGACGCTGGATGACCGCATCCCGCCGTATGTGCAAAAAATTTGCAAGCGCGACCCGTTCAGCGGCAAGGTGGTCACCGGCGGCATTGTGACCGTCACCGATTCGAACTGGCTGATGAGCTGGACCTTCAACCGGCAGCCGCAGTTCCGCAACCAGCCCAAAGGGCAGCTGGTGGGCTGGGTGTACGGCCTGTTCAGCGACCGGCCGGGCAACTACGTCAAAAAGCCGATGCGCGAGTGCACCGGCAAAGAGATTTGCATGGAGTGGCTGTACCACATGGGTGTGCCCGAGGCGGAGATTGAAGACCTTGCCGAGCACAGCGCCAACACCGTGCCCTGCATGATGCCGTACATCACCGCGTTCTTTATGCCGCGCGAAGCGGGCGACCGCCCCGCCGTCGTGCCGCAGGGCAGCGTGAACTTTGCGTTTTTGGGCCAGTTTGCCGAAACCCAGCGCGACACCATTTTTACCACCGAGTATTCCATTCGTACCGGCATGGAGGCCGTGTACACCCTGCTGGACATCGACCGCGGCGTGCCGGAGGTTTGGGGCAGTGTGTACGACGTGCGCGATTTGCTGAACGCGACGGTACAACTGCGCGACGGCAAAAAAATTACCGATTTAAACCTTGGCTTTAAAGAAAAAATCGCGCTGCGCGAAGTGCTGAAAAAGGTAGAGGGCACCGACCTTGACACGCTGCTGCGCGAGTATAAGCTAATCTAACTCGCTCTTGTTACTGCTACTGCACTCCCGGTGACAAAACCAAAAACAGCCCGTAACCTCCCCTGCGGGCTGAAAGTCAAAAAAAAGCCTTGCCGCAACTGCGGCAAGGCTTTTGCTGTTATTTTTTGTTTCGCGCGTGGCCCGTTAAATCGCGCACCACTTCGCCCGCGATCATCAGCCCCACGGCAGAGGGCACAAACGCCGTGCTGCCGGGCACCTGCCTGCGCTGAGTGCACTTGCGCGCCGTGCCCGGCGGGCAGATGCAGCCGGTGCGGCAGCTGGCTTCGCCGTCCTGCTGCGGGGTCATCGGCTGTTCTTTCGAGTAAACGACCTTCAAATGCTTCACGCCGCGCCGGCGCAGCTCGTAACGCATCACCTTGGCCAGCGGGCACATCGACGTTTTGTAAATATCGGCCACTTCAAACGCCGTGGGGTCCAGCTTGTTGCCCGCCCCCATTGAACTGATAATCGGCACGCCGCTGGCCTGCGCCTGCAGTACCAGTTCAATTTTGCCGGTCACGGTGTCAATGGCGTCAATAATATAATCGTACTGCGAAAAATCAAACTGCGCCGCCGTTTCGGGCGAATAAAAGGTGCAATAGCCGTTTAACACAAGGTCAGGGTTGATGTCCAGCAGCCGCTCGCGCGCCGCGTCTATTTTGTACTTGCCCACGGTAGAACGGGTGGCAAAGGCCTGCCGGTTGAGGTTGGTCAGGCACACGCGGTCATCGTCAATTAAATCCAGCGTGCCAATGCCGCTGCGCACCAGCGCTTCGGCGGCGTTGCCTCCCACCCCGCCAATGCCAAAAATGGCAACGCGGCTGGCGGCAAGGGCCTTCATACCCTCACTGCCCAGCAGCAGCTCGGTGCGGGAAAACTGGTTCAGCATACCTGTGTCCTTTCCGGGCCGGGTTGCAGCACCGGCTGCGGGATGTTTCCGTCCACCACGTCCGCCAGCGTCACGCCGGACAGAAAGCTGTCAATCACGCTGTCCAGCGCTTTCCACAGCGGCAGCGTTTTACAGCCGTCGGCGCGGGTGCACAGGCTTTCGCCCTGCTCAAGGCACGACACTGGCGCAAGGGTGCCGTCTGCCGGGCGCAGAATATCCACCACCGCATACGCCTTTGGGTCTCTCGCCAACTTATACCCGCCGCCTTTGCCGCGCACCCCCACCACAAGGCCCTCTTTGCTTAACGTGGCAATGATGCTTTCAAGGTATTTTTCTGAAATCTCCTGCCGGGCGGCAATGTCTTTCAGCGGGATATATTGTTCTTTTTCACGGTTTTGCGCAAGGTCAATCATCACGCGCAGCGCATACCGCCCTTTGGTTGAAATCAGCATACTCTGTTCCCCTTTCGCGCGGGGCCATGCCCCCCGCACTGTGTCGCCTGTGGCAGCCCGCTTTGCGGCGGCAGGCTGCCCGCTTTTGGCAAAAAAGGCCCACACCGTTTTCACGGTGCCGGCGGCTATTCAGCATTATTGCGGCAGGGCAGGCGCACCCGGCCGCAAGTAATTAATAACATATTGACATTATAGGTTTATTGTGCCGTTCTGTCAACTGTTTTCCCCATTTTGTGCCCTTACACGCCGGGCAAAACACTGCCGTGGTGCATGCTGCCGCCAAAATACGGTTTTAGGCCCATGGGCAGGCACCGGCACGGCGGCAACCGGCGCTTGCGGCGGGGCAAACGGGCCGCAAACACAAAGCAGGGTGCCCCCTGTTGCCGGGGCACCCCATTTTTTTATTGCGGCAGCGGCGCCGCCGTTTATTTTTTCTTTTTTTGCCCTTTGGTCGCGGCGTTGTGGTAGCTGACGGCCTGCACCAGCCAAACGGTGCCCAGTGTCAAAATGGGCAGCACCCCCACATCGGTCAAAACCCCCAGCAAAATCAGCACGACAAACAGCCAGACAATCGCCCTGCTGGTCGTTTTCATCGCAAACAGCGCCGCGTCGCCAATCTGCCGCCGCTCGGCTTCGTCACAGCTGTCGTACCATTTTTCCTGAAACTTCGTATCCAGCAAGCTGCCCTGCTTTTCGGGGTACAGCTGCTTTGTCGCTTTGACAAATTTGCTTTGTGCTGCCATGGTGCCAAACACCAGCACAAAAAACGGCAGCACCGGCAGCAGCACCGCCCCCACATTTTGTGCGGTGCCAAAGGCGGAAACCGACACCCCAAACAGCACAAAGCTTAGCACCGTCAGCACATTCAGCGCGCCCATGCCATTGGCGTAATACTGGTCGGCGGCGTCAAACACAGCTTCATCCTCACCGTCACCGGCAAGGGCTATTGTGGCGGCCCGCTTGCCCTTTTGGTACCACACCACGGCAACGGCACCGCACACGGCGCCCGCGGCCAGCATCAGCCACAGTGCTGCCCGCTGCAGCCACAGCTGCATTAGCAACAACACGGGGCCAATGCTCTCGTACCCAAACCCAATCAACAGACCAAGCACCCCGCCCACCAGCAGGCTGCCCACCAACAACAGGGCAAATCTCAACCCCAGTTTATGCTTTTTCATGCTCTTCCTCCTGTAAATAAAACACTTCTTCCAGCTGCGCCCCAAACACCTTTGCAATGCGCAGTGCCAGCAGCACCGAGGGGTGGTAATCCCCCCGCTCAATCAGGCTGATTGTCTGCCGGGACGCGCCCACCTGCTCGCCCAGCTGCTGCTGGTTGAGCCCCGTGCGGGCACGAAATTCTTTTACGCGGTTAACAAGCGGCATCGTCATCCCCCTTTATGCCTTATTTTATTGTCATTTTGACAATTATATTTGTCAAAACAAGCATATCATTGACAACTATTTTTGTCAATAGCCAGTGCCCACACAATAAAAAAGCCGCCCTGCCGGGCGGCACTGTCGCAGCTTAATTTGTGGTTGCCGGGTGCCGGCGGCGGGTGTACACGGCACTCGCAATCAGGCTGGTCAGCGGGATCGCCAGCAAAATGGCCATGCTGCCAATGACCGCCTGCAACACCTCGGTAATGATCATTTCGCGGTTAAACAGCCCGTCCAGCGACGAAGCATAAGCCACCAGCAGTAACACGGTGGACAGGGACGAGCCGATATACGCCAGCACCAGCGTATTCGCCATCGTGCTCATCATGTCACGCCCAATATTCATGCCGCTTTTCAGCAGCATGCCAAAGCTGGGCGCCGCGGCAGCCTCCCGCAGCTCCCACAGGGCAGAGGCAAGGCTCATCGCAACGTCCATCACCGCGCCCACCGCGCCAATTAAAATGCCGGCAAACACAATGGCTTTTAAATCCACCGGGTTGCGGGTGCCAAGGTCGGCAAGGTAAATGGCCTCTTGCGATGCCATGCCGGTCAGCCGCAGGGTGACGGAAAGCAGCACCGTCAGCAGCCCGGCAAACAGCACGCCGGCACTGCACCCCGCAATGGCCACCAGTGTTTTGGCGTTTGCGCCGTTTACCAGCAGCAGGGTGGAGACAATGACATAAATACACACGGCAATGGCGCTGAGGTAGATGTTGTACCCGCCCAGCACCAGCGGCAAAAACACCAAAAACACCGCGCCAAAGGTGAGCAGCAGCGAAACGAGGGTGTGCAACCCTTTCATGCGCCCAAAAACCAGCAGCAATACGCAAAACACCGCACAGACGGCCAGTGTGCCACCCGCGCGCTGGTAATCGTCCAGCACATAGGGCGCGGCGGCCGTGGTCGCGGGGTCCGGGTTGGGGTACAGCAGCACCCGGTTGCCCACCCGCACCTCTTCTAAATGCACCGTGCTGTACCCGTCAATCACCTGCTGGGCCGCGACGGTGGTACCGTCTTTTTGCTTTGCAATAAAGCGCAGTGTCACCTGCTGCACCGTTTGCCCCTCGGCAAGGCCCGGCAGCTCACTCACCTCGCGGCTGGTGATGGTTTGCACCGTTGCGGGCAAAAAATCGGCCCCGGTCAGCGGCGGCAATACCCCGCCCCCGGCGGCGGCCAGCCGGTTGCCGGCATACAAAAACGCCACCGACAGCAGCACCGTCAGCACATACAGCACTGCGCGCGCCGTTTTGGGCGAGACCTGTTCGCTTTGGCTTTTCATTCGTGTACCTCCTGGCGGGCAGCCCCGCGGCACGGCGGGGCGTTTGGTTTATTATACCATGCACACCCCGCCCCGGCCAGCGCTTTGCCCCAAACAAACAATGCCGCCGGCAGCTGCCGGCGGCATTGTTATTACATTTAAGGGGTCTGCAATCAAAACCCGATTAAACGCCCTACCTGATAGACAGCAAAGCTAACCACCCACGCAATGCCGGTTTGCAGCACGACCAGTTTCAGCGCGCTCAAGCGCGAATTCAGTTCGCGCCGCACGGCGGTAACGGCCGCAATGCAGGGGGTGTACAACAGGGTAAACACTAAAAAGGCAAACGCGGTCAGCGGGGTGAACATCGTGCCCAGCACCGTGTTCAGCTGCCCGGCACCGCCGGCCAGCACCGCCAGCGTGGAGACGACCGCCTCTTTCATCGTAAAGCCGGCCAGCAACGCCGTGGCGGCGCGCCAGTCGCCAAAGCCCAGCGGGGCAAACACCGGGGCAATCAACCGCCCAATGCCCGCCAGCATCGACGCCGAGCTGTCGGCCACCAAATTAAACCGCACATCAAAGGTCTGCAACACCCAAATCACAATTGACGCGGCAAAAATCACTGTAAACGCGCGGGTGAGAAAATCGTGCACCTTGTCCCAAATCAGCAGCACGACGCTTTTGGGGCTGGGCAGCCGGTAGTTGGGCAGCTCCATCACAAACGGCACCGGGTTGCCCGCAAACAGCGTGTCTTTAAAAACCAACCCGGCCAGCACGGCCAGCAGCATGCCGGTGACATACAGCAAAATCATCACAAGCGCCCCGTGCTGCGGGAAAAACGCCGCCGTAAACAGCGCATAAATGGGCAGCTTCGCGCTGCAGCTCATAAACGGGATGAGCAAAATCGTCATTTTGTGGTCGCGCTCGCTGGACAGCGTGCGGGTGGCCATGATGGCCGGCACACTGCAACCAAAGCCGATCAGCATCGGCACAAAGCTGCGGCCCGAAAGGCCGATTTTGCGCAGCAGGCTATCCATCACAAAGGCGACCCGCGCCATATAACCCGAATCTTCGAGGATGGACAAAAAGAAAAACAGCACTACGATGATGGGCAAAAAGCTCAGCACCGAGCCCACGCCGGCAAAAATGCCGTCGATAATCAGCCCGCGCAGCACCGGGTTGACCGCAAGGTCGGTCAGCGCCTGCGCCGTCAGTGTCGTCAGCGCCTGCACGCCCAAATTTAAAAGGTCGCTCAACGCCTTGCCAATCACGCCAAAGGTCAGCCAAAACACCAGCGCCATAATACCAATAAAAATGGGGATGGCAAAAATTTTGTGGGTCAGCACCGCGTCGATGCGGATGCTGCGCTGGTGTTCGCGGCTTTCACCCTGCTTTTTTACCGTGTCGGCGCACAGCCCCTCTATAAAGGTATAGCGCATGTCGGCCATCGCCGCCTCGCGGTCGGTGCCAAGCTCGGTTTCCATCTCTGTCACCGTGTGCTGCAACAGCTCTTTTTCATTCTGCGACAGGTGCAGCCGCTCCAGCATCGGGGCGTCGCCCTCAATCAGCTTGGTGGCGGCAAACCGCATTGGCACGCCAATTGCCGCCGCGTGGTCCTCTACCATGTGCGCGGTGGAGTGGATGGCCCGGTGCACCGCGCCGGTGCAGAAATCCAGCCGGCGGGGCAGCCGCTTGTGCTGCACGGTCTCCATCGCCACTTCCACCAGCTCGTCCACGCCCTCGTCTTTCGACGCCGAAATCGGCACCACCGGCACCCCCAGCTCGTCGGCCAGCTTTTCAAGGTCGATCGACGTGCCGTTTGCCCGCACCTCATCCATCATGTTCAGGGCCACCACCATGGGCAGCGACAGCTCAATCAGCTGCATCGTCAAATATAAATTGCGCTCAATATTGCTGGCATCCAGAATATTGATAATACCGTCCGCTTTGCCAAACAGCAGGTAATCGCGCGTCACAATTTCTTCGTTTGTGTAGGGCGAAAGGGAATAAATGCCCGGCAGGTCAACGACCTCGACCCCCTTGACCTTGCGCACCGTGCCTGTTTTTTGCTCTACCGTCACCCCGGGGAAATTGCCGACGTGCTGGTTTGAGCCGGTAAGCTGGTTAAATAACGTCGTTTTACCGCAGTTCTGGTTGCCCGCAAGTGCAAAAATCATGTTACGTTCCCCCTCCCTTTGTGTTCAAAGCGCGGCTACCGCAATCTCCCGTGCATCGTCCAGCCGCAGTGTCAGCTCGTAACCGCGCAGGTGCAGCTCAATGGGGTCGCCCATTGGGGCACGCTTGCGCACCATAATCTTGGTTTTAGGCGTCAGGCCCATGTCCAACAGGTGGCGGCGCAGCGCACCCGTGCCGCCCACTGCAATAATAACGGCATCCTTGCCCAGCGGCAACTCATTCAGTGTCATGGCTTCCTCCAATGTTAGTCTATACTAACAAAAAATCCAAAAAAACGCGGTACCGGCCGTATCGCGCCTTTTATCATAATACTACTGCCGGCCTACGTCAACCGGTAAAATAAAAAATTGACAATGTATACAGTAAATGGGCGAAAACCGGGCTCAGCCCACAACAATTTTTGCTTCCGGCAAAATTTCACGGCGGGCAAGCTCCCCCGCGCGGGATGCCAGCGACATGCCCATTGCAATGGGGCCCACACGGCCAATCAGCATCGTCAGCGCAGTGACCACTTTACCAAGGCTCGTCAGCTGCCCTGTCACGCCGGACGACAGCCCCACCGTGCCAAAGGCGGAGGTTGCTTCAAACAGGCAGTCGATAAAGTTGCCGTCCACCATGCCGTCCACCATCGGGGTGTCGTAGATCATAACCAGCGTCGTAAACAAAATCACCGTAAAGCCCAGTGTGACAATGGTCAGCGCGCGGTAGACTGTTTTTTTGTCGATGCGCCGGCCGCGAATGACCGCCTCGCCGCGGCCCTGTATGACAGAGATAATAGTAAAGAACAAAATAATCGCCGTAGTGCCTTTAATACCGCCGCCGGTACCACCCGGGCAGGCACCAATGAACATCAAAATTACACTTGCCAGCTTTGACAGCGTATGCATACCGGCTTGGTCAATGGTGTTAAACCCGGCAGTACGGCAGGTGATTGACTGAAACAGGCTGGACATCACCTTTTCGCCGGTGGAAAACTTGCCCATCGTGGCGGGGTTGTCCCATTCCAGCAGGCCAATGGCCAGCGCCCCCACAATGATCAGCGTCACGGTGACGGCAATGGCAAGCTTTGCGTGCAGCGACAGCTTGTGCCGGCGGCGGAACATAAACAGCTCTTGCCACACAATAAAGCCAAGGCCGCCGCAGACGATTAACAGCATCACAATGGCCAGCACATACCCGTTCGAGTAAAAGGTCGTCAAGCTGGTATACGGGGCAATGCGCCCAAACAGGTCAAACCCCGCGTTGCAAAAGGCAGAAACTGCGGTAAAAATCGAAATCCAAATACCGGCAATGCCAAACTTCGGCACCATGACCACCATCAGCAGCAGTGCGCCGGCCAGCTCAAACCCCATACTGGTGCGCATCACCGTGTACAGCAGCGGCTTTGCGCCGGTGGCTTCATCCAAACTAATCGACTCACTGGCAAGCTTCATGCTTTTAAAGCCCAGGCGCTTATGCAGTGCCACATTAAAAAACGCGGTCAGCGTCACCAGCCCAAGGCCGCCGATCTGGATCAGCAGCAGCACCACTGCCTGCCCAAACGGGGTGAATTTCGTAAAGGTGTCAAACACCACAAGGCCGGTCACGCAGGTCGCCGAGGTTGCCGTAAACATCGCGTCGATAAACGAAAGGCTGCCGTCCCGCGTTGAAATGGGCAGCATCAGCAACAGTGTGCCGGTCAAAATAACTGCACAAAAGCTGACCACAATAATTCTGGTTGGGGAAATAGAACCCGGTTTTCCGCAGAGCGCCATGCTGAAGGTATTGCTTTTCAACTTGATTCCTCATCTTTCCCAGATTGCAAAAGCGGATGCAGCCCGTTTTTGTCTGGTTTTTTCGCCTATAAAGCGGCTTTACGGCCCATTATAGCACGCCAAATGCAGCCTTTCAACTTGATTTTTGCCCCTGCGTCCTTTATAATGGTGGTTGCCCTTTGCTTCACCCGCCGGGCCGCTGTTTTTCTGCAAAAAAGCGCTCTGCGCCGCGGGCGCGTCCCTGTTTTACAAAGGGTTCTGTTTTTATGGACATTTATCTAAAATGCGGCAGGTTTTCACAGCAGTATGCACAATTTCATTTTGTCTCCGTAGCTCAGCAGGATAGAGCGTTCGCCTCCTAAGCGAAAGGCCAGCGGTTCGAATCCGCTCGGGGACGCCACGGCAAACAGGCTAAAACAAATGCAACGGTATTTGTTTTAGCCTGTTTGCCTTTACCTCGCCCGTTTTGTTTGGCAAAAAGCTCCGCTTCTGGTTGCGGGTATGCCCGCTGGTTTCGCTTGACTGGCCGTTTGTTTTGTGTTATATATAAATTATACTGGACTGTAACTCTACGAGGCATTACCAGCGCTCTTTTGTGCTTTGGTAACTCGTGGGGTTTTATTTTTTATATTGTATAAGGGTGAATTTACTATGTGGCTTTTTGACTTGATTGCAAAGAAAAAGACTGTACAAACTGAACCGGGTAAGCTCTACGCGCCTGCCTCCGGCCAGGTGATCCCGCTGGAAGAAATTCCAGACCAGGCGTTTTCTTCCGGTATTTTGGGCAAAGGCATCGGCATCGTCCCCGACGGCAATGTCATTGCCGCACCCATCAACGGCACCCTGACCGCCTTTGCCCAAACGGGGCACGCCATTGGCATTACCAGCGAAGACGGCGCCGAGCTCATCATCCATGTCGGCATTGACACGGTGGAGATGAAAGGTGACGGCTTCCACGCGCTGGCACAAAAGGGGGACAAGGTCTGCTGCGGGCAAAAGCTGCTGAAATTCAGCCGGCAGAAAATCGAGGACGCCGGGTATTCCCCCGTCATCGGGTTTACGGTTTCCAACTCGGACGAAATGGAAGCCGTTACTTTTGACAGCACCGGCTTTACTGCAATTGGCGACGCGATTGGGCAGTACATTGTTGCGGCAAAGCAGGGCTGACAGGCCCGTTTTATGAAAAAGTTATCGTTTTGCATCCGCGATGCACGGGGCCTGCACGCACGCCCGGCATGTTTGCTGGCAAGCGCCGGTAAACAGTTCAGCTGTGCTGCCACGCTTCACTGCAAAACAGGTGCCGCAAATGTCAAAGAGCTGTTTGAGCTGCTTGATTTACAGGTAAGCCCCGGCTCCAAGCTGTGGCTTGAGCTGGATGGCACCGACCTTGGCTAATCCGGTTTATTGCGCGTAACTCTTATAAAAACAGGGCCCTAAAAATTTCAGGCTAAAACAAATGCAGCAGTATTTGTTTTAGCCTGTTTGTTTTTACCGTACGTAACTGGTTTTGCATGCGGGGCATTTTCTGTTTGCGTATCTGGTTATTGGGGTTATACTGATACTGGCATTCAAATATTGGGGGTGTGTTTATGTCTGGTAACATAAAACAGCAAAAACAGATACGGGCATTTTTAACCCTTGCCTTGGGGCAAGAAAAAGGCGAGGTGCTGTTTCAAAAACAGGCGGCGCTGCTTGATGCAAGCATTGGCAAGACCACCGGCAAAACGAAAAACCAACTCGCCATGCTGCGCCAAACCATTCTGCCGCGAATCGCATTATATCAGGCCTTTTTAACTGACGGGTTTGGCGGGCAAGAAGCGACCCGTTATTTAAAGCAGTATATGCTGGGGGGCGTCGCGGCAAAAAAGCATGCCTCCATGCTGCGGCTTGAAAAGCTGCCCGGTTTTTACGCGCTGTACAGCCATATTTTTTTGCACATTATGCGCACTACCGATTTGCAGGTCAGCACCCAGCAACAGGGCAAAGGCTTTTATGATGTGACCATCACGACCTGCCTTTGGCACACCGCCTGCATTGAAAACGGCTGCGCCGAGCTCTGCCGCCTTTTTTGCGATGTGGACGACATCACTTACGGCAACCTTCAAAAAATAGGGTTTTCGCGCACGCAGACCCTTGGCTATGGCCAAAGCTGCTGCGACTTTCACTTTTTTAAAAAAGAATCGCCGGCAAACACTTAAACCCCGTCATCTGCCGTTTTGCAAAACGGCGGTGGTTGTGCTTCTTATAGCCTATGGCGACAAACGTAACCAACTTTTTTGATTGTTCGTTTATTCATTTATATTGTGAATGGAATTATTGGGTTGACCTGCCCCCTAATTTCGCGCAGGGGGAATGTTAGTAACAGCTTAAAAGTTTCAAGGCATATTCTTCCGGCGTCAGGTTGTCGAGAGAGGAATGCGGCCTGATCCTGTTATATTCCAACCGCCAGTCTTCAATGATCTCCCTTGCCTCAGACAAGCTTTGAAACCAATGTTGGTTTAGGCATTCCGCACGGAGTTTCCCGTTGAAGCTTTCTATGTAGCCGTTTTGCATGGGCTTACCCGGGTCTGTAAAAATGTGTTCCACCTTGTGATCGTACGCCCAGGCATTCATTACATTGCTGGTAAATTCAGAGCCGTTATCGGTCAGAATTTCTTTCGGCAGCCCCCGGAACAAGGCAATCCGGTTCAGAACAGCCGATACCCTCCGCCCGGAGAGAGAGCTATCCACTTCAAGAGCCAGACATTCCCGCGTCACTTCATCAATTACGGTCAGAACGCGAATGTTTGACCCATATCTGGTTCTGTCACTGACAAAATCCATCGACCAGCGAGCATTCATTTCTTTTGCAGTGCGGTCCGGCATGCCGCGCTTTTCATATTTTTTCTTTTTGCTTCGCTTCTGAAGGGTTAATCCTGCACCTTGTAAAGCCTGTATGTTTTTTTGTGGTTAATCTCAAAGCCTTCACGCAGCAGCATGACATGCAACCGGCGATAACCAAATCGTTTCCAGCGCGCCGAAAGTGCCTTCAGCCGTTCTGTTACCAAAGCATCCCCGCTTTTATCGGTCGGCTTGTATCGTTTGCTGTTTTGGCTAATCCCAATTAGCCTGCACGCGCGGCGCTCGCTGATCTCATAGCATTCCTGTACTTCGGCTGCTATTTTGCGTTTTACGGCAGGCTTTAGACGTTTTTTGAAAGCACGTCCTTTAATATCTTATTATCCAAAGACAAGTCAGCGACCATTTCTTTCAACCGTCGGTTTTCTTCTTCAAGCTGTTTCAGACGTTTAGCTTCACTGACATCCATACCGCCGTACTTACTTTTCCAACGGTAAAAGGTTTGTTCTGTGATATTGTACTCACGGACAATATCCACTGCCTTCTTGCCAGCCTCGTGCTCCTTGAGAATCTTGATAATCTGTTCTTCTGTAAACCTTACCTTCATGTCAATCACTCCATTTTTTCTATTTTAGCATATCGTGACTAACATTCCTATTGACGAAGTTTTTCGGGTTCAGGTCAAACCTACTTACTTTGTTTATGGACAAGTATTTCGATGAGGACGATTTCAGAAGAGACTTCTCTAAATTTTCAATATCGGCCTTATTAAACCTACTAAGAGGCCATATGAACCTAAAAAAAATCAAAGTAGAGGATGAGCATAAGCTAGATAGCTTTTTTACATTGTTTGATTACGAAGCAGCAGATATGGTAATAGGGAATGGTGAGGAATATTACGGCGATACCTCTATGGACAAGTACCACGCGTTTTTAAATGGTAAAATACATCTACCTGAAGCCGATGATTTTATGTGTTTATATGCTTTACAAACCAGTTTAGCCAATATTTCAATAGAGCGAATTCATATCGACCTACGTGATTATACTGTTGAAGAAATAATGCAAGCCCGAACGACAGACGATGATGGAAATTTTCTATACAATGTTACAAACGATATTTATCTACCTTTTTCAAAAGAAGAATTAATACCCCATATAAAAAACACACGTAAAATATTGACGATTTCTATAGATGTAAATTATAAGTTCAAAAGTGATAAAATCGGTGGTGGGCTAGTCCTTATCCTTGATGATTGATATTTACCACAACAACTACATAGTAAATAATTGTCAAAACGCCAAATAGCGTGTACTTTAATTGTAAATTTTTACCTATTTGTACCCTGCATTGGGTTGTTCTTCCCGCCTGATGCACCACAAATGCAACCAGGCGCCGGGCAGGTATTTGCCTGCCCAGTGCCTGGTATTTGCCTGTACTTTTTCATTTACCTGTTTACTAAAATTGCGCTGCACGACGGGGGTTTACTTACTTTGCCCCCTGCCGGCTTGCTTTATAAGTGCGGTACAGCAGCACGCTGCCCCAGCCGCCGCCCACTAACAGCACTTCGGCCACCCCCAAAAGGTGCATGCCGTAAACCTGCGGCAGCTGCCCCACCAGGGCCACCAAGTGGTTTGCCCCCAACAGCACACACAGTACGGTGGCTTGCAGCGTCATTATTTTAAGATATGCCATATTGTGTTTTACCAATGCCAGTGCAAGGGCGGCTAAAATGCCCACGTTCCACAGCGCAATTTCGCGCTGCCAGCCCGCACTGGGCGGCCAGCTGACATACTGGCCACCCGGCCCCGAAAAAAAGAACTGCCATAAAAATGCCCCGCCACAGGCGATGAACATAAATAAAAGGTATGCCTTATACTGCCGGGCCGTCGGGCCGCGCTGTGTTTGCTGCATGGGATTCCCTCCAAAATATGAAATTTATTTCATATTTAGAATAGTCTCTTTCCGCCTCTTTGTCAACAAATACGAAATAAATTTCATATTTATTGACTGTGCCGCCCGCCGGGTATATGATAAAAACAAATACCACTGGGGGGCACACGATGGCAAAACAAGAAATCCGGCAGCCGCAGCAAAAGCGGGCCGTACAAAAAAAGCAGCAAATCACCATGGCCGGCTACCAGCTGTTCAGCGAAAAGGGCTACCACGGCACCAACACCGCTGAAATTGCGCGGGCGGCCCATGTTTCCACCGGCATTGTGTACAGCTATTTTGAGGATAAAAAGGCCATTTTACTGGACGTTGTGCGGTTTTACCTTGACGGCCTTTCGGCACAGTTTGCGCCGCTGCTGGCTGTGCCCGTGCGCCCCGGCGCCCTGCCCGGCCTGCTTTCGCAGTTGATTGACCTTTTACTGGCTTCGCACACCATGGCCCCCAAAGCGCACGACGAATTTTTGGCGCTGTCGCTGCTGGAGCCCGAGGTGCGGGCGCTGTTTGACGAATTTGAAAAAACCCTTTTGCAGCAGGTAACGGCACAGCTTGTGGCGGGCGGGGTTTCTGCCACACAGCTGGCCGAAAAGGTTTCTATCAGCTACGGGCTAATTGAACAGGTCTGCCACGAACAGCTGCGCCGCCCGCGCCCGCCAAAAGAATTTGAAACCATAAAAGCCCTTGCGGTACGGGCGGCCGTGGCACTGCTGCAAACCACCGTTTAGCCGCCTGCCACCTGCTTTTTAAAAACCAAACGGCCCGGGCACCTGCCACTATGGCAAGTACCCGGGCCGTCTTTATGTTTACAAAACACACCGCTGCCGGCGGCTACCGCCGGGCGGGTTACCCGTGTGCCGCGGCCTTTTTACCGTGCCGCATACGCACCAGTTTTTCTTTGATCACCGGGCCCGCAATTTGAATCAAAATCACGACAATCAAAATTGCACCCTTGATGGCGTCGTTGATTAGCGAGTCCATCTTCAGCGCAATGATGATCTTGTCGATCACCGTGTACGACATCGCACCAAACAGCACACCAAGGCACCGACCGCGGCCGCCGCTCATGCTGATGCCGCCCAGCACCACCGCGGCGATGGCGTACATCTCGTAGCTTTTGCCGGTCGTCGCGGGGTCGGCAGAGGCGTTCATCGCAATCCACAAAAACGCGCCCACCCCGGTCAGCACGCCGGCAATCACAAAGACAAGGGTCTTCATCAGGCTGACCTTAATGCCGCCCAACAGCGCGGCCTTTTGGTTAGAGCCCACCGCATAGATTTTTTTGCCGAACTTTGTGGAGCTGGTCAAATACACAAACAGTGCAGTGACGGCGATGAGCACAATGCCGACAATAGGCAGGGTGGCCAGCTTGCCGTTGCCAAACTGGTACAGCGGCTGGTAGCCCGCAAGCTGGTTTGACATGCGGTACACCGAGCTGCCCCCGCCAATGGCTTCGGCCGGCAGGCGCTGGCACAGGTACTGCGCCAGCGAGCGGTAGATGAGCATCGTGGCAAGGGTGGCAATGAAGGCCGGCATTTTAACCACGCCCACCAAAAGCCCGTTAATGCCGCCCAAAACACCGCCGCACACCAGCGAAAACAGCAGTGTCAGCAGAATGCTGCCGGTTTGGTTGAACACCACAACCGAAAACCCGGCGGTCAGCGCCAGCATCGAGCCGACCGAAAGGTCAATTTCGCCGGTCAGGCAAACAATACCCATGCCGATGGCCATTACGCCAATGACGGCGCTGTGGCGAAACACGTTCATCATGCCGTCCCATGTCAGCCCGTTAGACACCAGCGCATAGACGATAAAAATCACAAGGAACACCAGCACAAAGCTGTATTTTTTCACGGCCCCCATCCAGCCGGACAGCGGATTTTTCTTGACAGTTGTTTTCATCTGTATTACCTCTCAACACTCTGCTTTTTTTCGCCGCCGGCCGCTCCCGTCGAATACAGCATGACGGTGTGCTCGTCGATCTGCCCGTGGGAAAGCATTTGAATGATCCTGCCGTTATAAAACACGGCGCAAACATCGGCGACCTTCTGAATCTCGGGGATCTCCAGCGTATTGATCAAAATAGTTTTGCCCTCGCCGGCAAGTTCAAAAATCAGGCGGTAAATTTCCGCTTTGGCACCCACATCGATCCCCTGCGTGGGGTTGTCCAGCAACAGCAGCTCTGCCTGTGTGTTTAGCCAGCGGGCAAGAAACACCTTTTGCTGGTTGCCGCCGGACAGCGCGGTAATTGGGCCGTCGCTGCCCTGCGCCTTGATGCCCAGCAGGCTTTGGTACTGCAAAAACCGCTTTTGCTCGGCCTTTTGGTGAATTTGAAACCGGGCGGCCGACAGCGTGTGCTCGGACAGGTACATGTTTTCCAGCAACGTCGCGTCCGGGATGACCGAGTTCTCTTTGCGGTTTGCGGGCAGCATGGCCACCCCCGCTTTCATGGCCTCGTGGATAGAACCACCCGCAAGCGGTTTGCCAAATACTTTGATGCTGCCGCCGCTGGCGGGCAACGCGCCAAACACGCACTGCATCAGCTCGCTGCTGCCACAGCCCTGCAACCCGGTCAGCCCAATAATCTGCCCGCGTTTCACGCACAGGTCAATGTCGTGAAAGCCCGGGCCGCAGTACCCGGCCAGTTCCAGCACCGGTTCGCCGGCCGGGCGCGGGGTGTACATACTTTGCCCGTTAAACGCGCCGCCCACCATCAGCCCGGTGACCTCCTGCGGGGTCGTCTGCGCAATCTGCCCCTCGCCAACAAATTCGCCGTTGCGAAAAACGGTGTAGCGGTCGCACAATTCAAAAATTTCGGGCATTTTGTGGGAGATGAAAATAAAGGACGTGCCCTGTGCCTTCAGCTTGCGCACCAGCGAAAACAGGTGCTCTACCTCTTCGGTGTTCAGCGCCGTCGTCGGCTCGTCTAAAATCAGCAGCTTTGCCTCAAAAAACAGCGCGCGGGCAATTTCCAGCAGCTGTTTCTGGCTGGGCTTTAACTCACACACCAGCGCATTCGGGTCAATTTCCACCCCCAGTTTTTCAAACAGGTGACCAGCTTCGCGCCGCATACGCCCCGCTTGCAGGGTACCCACACGGTTCGTGTACTCTCTGCCCAAAAAAATGTTCTCGTATGCTTTAAGGTCGTTAAACAGGTTCAGCTCCTGATGCACAAACGAAATACCGGCGTTTTCCATATGGCGGATTGTGAGGTTTTCTACCGCTTTGCCGTCAAACACGATTTCTCCCGCATCCAGCGGGCACACCCCGGTCAACACGTTCATCAGGGTCGATTTGCCCGCCCCGTTTTCACCCAGCAGCGCGTGCACTTCGCCTTTTTCTACCGTCAGGTGCACCTTTTTCAGTACCGGTACCCCGCTGAACGACTTGCAGATGTCCTTCATCTTCAGCAATTCCATAAACTACTCCTACCAATAAATGGATGAGCCGAAACGGCTCATCCACAGCTGTTGTTTCAATGCCGGTACTTAGTTAAATGCTTTGAAATCGGCCACGTTCGCACTGGTCACGTTCTCGCAGGCGATCACATGGTCCTGTTGTACCTGCTGGCCATCCAGGTAATCTACCATATCCTGTACCGCAAGCTGAATCATCGACGGGGAATAGGTCACCGACATCAGGCCGCCCAGCTGGCCGGCAATGTCCTGGTACGAATTGCCGCGCAGTACTTCATACAGCTCGTTCAGGCCGCCGCAACCGGTGATGAAAGGCTTGTTGCCCAAGAACGTGGTTTTGGTTGCATCGGCAATACCGCCGCCCTGCAATGCTTCCAGAATGCCCATTGCAAGCTCGTCGTCCTCGGCATAAACCCACTTGATCGAAGCGTTGGAAGCGTCGCCCATCAGCGATTCAAATGCGGTCTTTGTGTCAGAACGGCTCCAGTTCATTGCGCCGGAATAAGTGATGTTCTTCAAATCCTCTTCGGTCCACTTGCTTGCGTCGTCGATGGTTTTGCCGTCAAACGCCAGTGCGCCGGTAAGGTATGCGGTAAAGCCGCTGTCGCGCAGGGTGGTGACCGACGAAGTATCGCCCTCGTAGACATACACCTTTTCGCCCGGCTTCATGCCGTTTTCTACAAAGTAGGCGGCGGCACCGGCGCCAATGCCCTCGTTGTCGCCCTTAACGTTGGAAACCGCAGAAGCCGAAACCGCGTCGATAATGCGGTCAAACGCCACATACGGGATACCCGCGTCTACGATTGACTGAATGGCGGACTGCACGGTGTCGTCCATCGGCTGGATGACAATGCCCGCGATGTCGCTATGGTCTTTGGCCAGAATGTCCTCAATCTGGGTGATTTGGTCAGAGGCGGAAGCCGCCGTGATGACCTCGGCGGTGTAGTTGCCCGCCTGGTTCACTTCTTCTACCTTCTCTTTTGCAAAGGTCGCGACCGAGCCGGTCCAGCCGTGGTCTTCCGACGCGGTGAGTACATAGATGTGCTTGCCTGTTGCCGCAGCCGTGCTGCCTGCACTGGCGGCCGACGCCGCAGCGGACGAAGCGGACGCCGCAGGTGCGCCGCACGCGGTGAACAACATGGCCGTTGCCAGCATACCGCTGACGAGCAGGGTCAAAAAGCGCGAGTTTCTTTTCATAATACTTTACCTCCAATTTCCTTTTTGCCTTTTAAATGACGAATTGCTGCATATAGCGCTTGGAAATTTCCAGGCTATCCAAAATTTTCTGGCGGCTGCCCTCAAACGAGCGATCTTCCACTTCAATACAGGCATAACCGTCGTAGCCGATATCGGTCAACGCCGACACGAACCGGCCCCAGTCCACATCCCCCAGCCCCGGCAGCTTGGGAAGCATGTAATCCAGCGGGTAGGCCGTAATGCCCACTTCGTCCAGCTGTTCCCGCTGCAACTTGATATCTTTAAAATGTACGTGAAAAATTTTATCTTGAAACTGGTAAATGGGGCGAATATAGTCCATCATCTGCCACACATAGTGGCTGGGGTCGAAGTTGATGCCAAGGTTTTTGCTGGGCAATACCTCAAACACCCTTTGCCAGTTTTTCGGTGATGTCATTAAGTTCTGGCCGCCGGGCCATTGCTGCGGCCCAAACAGCATGGGGCAGTTTTCAATGGCAATTTTCACCCCAAGTTGTTCGGCAAGCTGCAAAATAGGGGGCCACACCTGCTGCACAATCTGCAAATTTTCTTCTACGTTGCGCTGCTGGTCACGGCCAATAAAGGTGGTCACCATGTTGACCCCCAGCTTTGCGCTGGCGCGGATCACATTCTGCAAATGCTGCACCGTATCGGCCCGTTTTTGCAGGTCGGCGTCCAGTGTGTTGGGGTAATAGGCAAGGCTGCTGATTGCAATGTTTTTTGCTTTCGCATAATCCAACACCCGGCGGGTATAAGCGTCGTCGTTTAGCACCGCCTGCACATCAATATGCGAAACGCCCGCATACCGGCGCTCGGCCTTGCCCTGCGGCCAACAGGCAACCTCTACACAGTCAAACCCCTGCTGTGCCGCAACGTCAATCATCTCTTCATAGCCCCAGCCGTCTAAAATGGAGCTCACAAACCCTATCTTCATCTTTTCACCCCTGCTGAATTTCTACCCTGCGGCCCGTTTCGCTTGATTCTATGCTGGCAAACACTGCCCGCATGGCACTCAGCACGCTTTCGCCGGTGATTTTCGGTTCTTCCTCCTGCGTGACGGCCTGCACAAAGGCGTCGATAATACCTGACTTCGTCTGGTGTTCGTTCGTCTGAATCTGGTCTACCTGGTACAACGCCTTTTCGCCGTTTTTCAGCGTCACGGTGATCGAGTAGCCGGACTCGTCGTAAATGCGCATCTCGCCTTCGGTGCCGTAAAGCACGGTGGAATTGTCTTCGCTTGCATAATAGGTCCAGCTCGCGGTCATGGTGCCGACTGCGCCCTGCTCCATCTCGTAAATGCACACCGCGTTGTCATCCACCCCAATCAGTTGCCCCGTGGCGTCGCGCTTGTCCAGCGTGCAGATGTGCGCGGTCGTGGCAACGACCCTCTGGCCCAGTAAAAACTGAATGAGGTCGGTTTTGTGAATACCAAGGTCCGCCATGGCGCCCATGGCCGCTTTTTTGCGGTCAAAAAACCAACTGTTCACACCGGGGTCTATACTCCAGGTCTCCGGCCCGCCGTGGCCAAAGGTCGTGCGGAAGGTCAGCACGCGGCCAATGGCACCCTGCTGCAACAACTGCCGCGCCTTTTGGTGCGCACCGGCAAACCGCTGGTTTTGGTCAATCATCAGTTTTTTGCCGCTGCTGTTTGCCGCGGCCACCATGGCTTCGCATTCTTCCAGCGTAATGGCCATGGGTTTTTCGCACAGCACATGCTTGCCGGCGGCAAGCGCCTGTATTGTAATCTGCGCATGGGTGTTGTTGGCGGTGCACACGCTCACCGCGTCAATCGCGGGGTCTGCCAACATGGCCTCCACCGACTCATAGGCCTTGCCGCCAAATTTTTCAGCGAGCCCCTGCGCACGGGCCATATTGAAATCCGTATACCCTGCCAGTGTCACATCGGGGTTCGCAAGGTATTCCGGGATATGTCTTTCCTGCGAAATTCTGCCGCATCCAATGATGCCGACCTGCATCATATCGCTCATCCTTTCTGAACTGTTTTCAGATTTTTGTTGTTTCTTTCATTTCGATTGTAGCCCAGAAGCAAGTCGTTTTCAATGTATTTTGAGGATTATTCACCATTTTCTACAATAAACATAAATATCATCTGGGTATATTCAACACATTATCAAACGTATTTGAAAATTTTCTGAAAAGTTTTCATTGTAATGAAAGGTATTGTATCGGCGTTCATTCTGTGCTATGTTTATATTATGAAAACAAAGCTGTCTTGCAAAGCAGCGGAGGGATGAAGTTATGCAGAACAAAAAACCGACCGTGGCGCAGATTGCCGAAGCCTGCGGCGTATCGCCCGCCACCGTGTCCCGCGTGTTGCATCACCCGGAGCTGGTCAGCCCCGAAACCGTGGCGCTGATACGGCAAACCATGCATACGCTGGGGTATGCCCTGCCGCAAAACGCGGCCCCGCTGACCAAAGACCGCACCTCCGGGCTGATTGTCATCAGCATCCCGTGGTTCGACAATTCCTTTTACAGCGACATCATTCGCGGGGCAAAGGTGGCCGCCGAGGCCAACGGCTTTGACGTACTCATTTACTGGTCGCCCATCAACAACAGCACCATTGACCATTTCAGGGCAACGCTGAAACGCTCGAACGCCAGCGGTGTCATTTCCATGTGCCCGCTTTCGCCTGACCTGCTGCGCCTGATTGAAGACACCGTGCCGCTGGTGCAGTGCTGCGAATACAACAGTGACCTTGGCCTGCCGTATGTCAGTGTGGACGACTACCACGCCGCGCAAACGGCGACCGAACATCTCATCTCCTGCGGGCGCAATAAACTTGCCTTTATTTGCGGGCCGCAAAACTATAAGTACTCGCGCGAGCGCAAGGCGGGCTTTTTAGAGGTGTTACAGCGCTACCACCTTTCGGTGCCGCAAAACTGGGTCGTGCAGATGCCGGACAACAATTACGACCTCGCCTATTCCGCTTTGTGCCACCTGCTCAGCTCGCCGGAAATTCCAAACGGCATTTTTGCCTGCTCGGACGTGTATGCTTCTGCGGTCATTCGCGCCGCGCGGCGCTATGGGTTGCAGGTGCCGGGCGACATTATGGTCGTGGGCTTTGACAACGTAGACCTTGCGGTGATGACCACCCCGTCGCTGACCACCATTAGCCAGCCCCGCTACCAGATGGGTTACACGGCCTGCAACCTGCTGCTGGAACGGCTGAACGACGCCAATGCCGAAGTGAAGTCGATGCTGCTGGAAACCGAGCTGATTGTGCGGGAATCGACGACTGCCATGGCCCCGTGACGCTCCGTTTTTGCCAGCACACAAAAAGGGGCTGCATCTTGCAGCCCCTTTTGCACTCATCTCCCCACTTTATACCTTCCCCACGCGGGGGCAAATTGCTTCTCCACCCCGCATATCACCGGTGCCTTGTGGCCCGGGCAGGGGGACGTTTTTATCTCGTTTTACCGCCCCCTTTAAATGCGCTCAACGCAAATAAGGCCCGGAGTGAGGGCCTAAGCGCCCCGCGCTGCGCTTTATTTTTGCCACAACAAAGCACCGCCCTGCCGGGTTTCGGCAGGGCGGTGCTTTGTGCTCGTTGTTACAGCGCTTAGCAGCTGTGCTTTTTTGCGTAGTCCACAATGGCTTCTACCTTTTCGCCGCTGCGGGTGTTCGGGTCATACTGGCAACTAAGGTACTCTTGTACCATCGCTTCTGCCTTTTTGACACCGGTCACCTGAGAGCCGATGGTGATGACATTGCAGTTGTTGGAAAGGCAGGCGCGCTGGGCGCTGTACACGTCGCTGACGACGGCGGCATAGCACCCCTGCACCTTGTTTGCGGCCAGCATAACGCCAATGCCTGTGCCGCAAAAAAGAATCCCGCGGTCAAACTTGCCTGCGGCGACGGCTTCGCCCACCGCAAACGCCACATTGGCATAAACGGGGTCGGTTGAGCCAAAGTCGGTCACCTCGTGCCCGAGACTTTTGACGTATTCGACCATGTGCAATTTTAGCTCTGCGGCGTTGGGGTCGCAGCCCATTGCTATTTTCATCTCAATGCCCCCTTTGGGTAACAAATCAGGTTGTGCGGCGCATTATTTGCCGCAGACCATCTGCGGCAGCGGCAGGCGCGGTGCGTCCTGCACCGGGCTGGTGACCAGCGCGGAAAAATGGTCCCCTTCGGCCACGGCGACAAAATGCCCCTTGCCGGCCGCAATCTCCAGCTCGGTGCCCGCCGGGATGCGCACAATCTGGCTGGTGGCAAGGTCCGGCTTGCCGTCCTTGATGTCGACAAACAGCATCAGCGCCGTGCCCTGCATAAAGTAAAAGCTCTCTTTGTCGGTGTGGTACTCTATTTTGTCAAAGTTCGGCGTGTGGTGCCAGCCCTGCAACACCCCCATCATGATATCGCGGGTATTGAAGCTGCTCACCAGCGGCATGCCCGTCCAGGTAAAAAAGTCCTCACAATAGCGGCCCTCTTCATAGGCCTGCGGCATTGCGACACGCACCCCCGCAATGGGGGTTTCGGCAATATTGGTAATGGTAATATCCATGCGGCTTTGCGCCCCTTTCTGTGTTCAGGTCGCCCTGCTTTGCAGCACGGCGCGAATAATGGCATTAAACCCGTCGGCATCCCACGCGCTGCGGCCGATAAACAGGCCGTTAATGTCGGCGCAGCCTGCCAGCGGCACGGCATTTTGCGGGTTGACCGAGCCCCCGTAAAAAATGGGCATGTCCTCTGCCGCAGTGTCAAACAGCTGCCGCAGGCTGTTGCGGATGACCGTCAGCTTTTCGTCTGCATAGCTGATTTCGACCGGCTTGCCGTTGACGCCAATGGCCCACACCGGCTCGTACGCCACCCACACATGGGCCGCCTGCTGTGCCGTAACGCCCGCAAGGCCCAGCCGCAGCTGGCGGCGCAGTACCTCGTCGCTTTGCCCCGCGTCTTTTTCTTCTTCGGTCTCACCGATGCACAGCAGCACGTCAAACCCGTGCTGCAACGCACACAGCACCTTGCGGTTTTCCATCTCGTCGGTCTCTAAAAAAACGTGGCGCCGCTCTGAATGGCCCACCATCACAAGGTCACAGCCCACCTCTTTCAGCATCAGCGGGCTGATCTCCCCGGTAAACTGCCCCTCTTCTGCCCAGCCCATGTTTTGTGCGCCCAGCTTTAGCAGCCCCGGCTGTTTGTTGCGCCCCGCGCTGTCCAGCGTGGTAAAGCTGGGGATGACAAACAGCTCAAACGCGCTGCGGTCAATATCCGCCGTCAGCTGTTGCAGCCGGGTGATGAACTCATTCGTCTGCCCAATGGTCTTGTACATTTTGGTGTTGGTGCCCATGTACCATTTTTTACACGCCAACGGGTTCACCCCCTTTTGCCGGCCCGCTTTTTTTGTAATACGGGCTGTCGCACGGCAGGTCATAATAGGCTTTCAGCTCGTCGTCCAGTTTTAACAGCGTAATCGACGCGCCCGCCATCTCCATTGTGGTGACAAGGCTGTTGACCTCCATGTCGTGCACCTTGATCCCCTTTTGCCGCAATAACTGGGCCAGCTTGCGGTTCATGATCATCAGCTCCATCAGCGTGGTGCTGCCAAGGCCGTTCACATAGCTGCACACGGTGTCATTGGGGTGGATGTCGCTGTTTTTCAGCAGCTCTTCCAGCAGCGTCTCTACAATTTCGTCGGCGGTCTCCATTTTAATGCGCCGGATACCCGGTTCGCCGTGGATGCCAAGGCCGTACTCCATCTCGTCCGGCGGCAGGCTGAAAATCGGGTCCTTTTGGCCGGGGATGGTCGCCCCCTCAAGGCCCACACCGATGGACCAGGTGTTGTCGCGCGCCTTTTCTGTCACGCGGCAGGCTTCGGCAAGCGGCAGGCTGGCACAGGCGGCGCCCGCAATTTTCAGCACAAACACATCGCCCGCAATGCCGCGGCGGTCGGTAAGGCGGTCTTTCGGGGCCGAGGCCACGTCGTCCCACACCCGCACCGTTTTGGTGGGGATGCCCTGCTGTTCCAGCTGCTTTGCCGCTTTGTCAAAGTTTAAAATATCGCCGGCATAGTTGCCGTACACAAACAGCACCCCGGCGCCGCGCTGCGCCGCCTTGGCGGTCTGTTCAATCGTCACCGGGTCGGGCGACGTAAACACGTTGCCGCTGGCGGCGGCATCGGCCAGGTTTTCGCCCAAAAAGAACCCAAACATCGGCTCGTGCCCGGCGCCGCCGCCAATCACCAGCGCCGTTTTGCCCGCGGGGATGCTTTTTTTCACCAGCCCGTTAACGCCCGGCACTGCGGCGATCTGCGCGCCAAACGCGGCAAGAAACCCCTCGGTCTCCTCTGCCACGACGGCGTGCGGGTCGTTGATGATTTTCTTTTTCCACTTCACGTCGCCCGCGGCGGGGGCGGGGGCCGTCGCTTCGTCCTGCGGCAGGGCGGGGTCCGGTGTCACCTCACCGGTGACAAAATCCCGCATCTGCTGCAAGATCAAAAACGTGCTGGTCGCACCGGCGTCCTGGTGACCAATCGCCCGCTCGCCCAGACTTTTGGCCCGGCCAAACTTTGCGACATACTGCTTGGTTTTTTCTACCCCTTCGCCCGCGGCCTGCGCTGCGGCGGTAAGCAGTTCTTCAAACGTACCCCCGCAGCTCTCCTGCATCGCGATGACGGCGGGGGATAAGGCATCCACCATTGTTTTGTCGCCGCATTGCGCGTGCCCAAGGTCTTGAATGGCCTGTAGCCCCGCCGCCATCTGCTGTGCCAGCAGCGCGGGGGTCAAGGTCTGTGACGGCGCGCGCGACGCGGCATCCCCGGCAAATAAGGTCGAAAAAATCATGCCGGAAGCACCACCCATGGCCTGCTGCATTGCGGCGGACATTTTGGTATACAGCGCGTAAACATTGGTTTCGTTTTCGCTGTCTTGCAGGCAGGCTTTGGCGGCTTGCATACCGTTCAGCATGCCCACCCCATGGTCCCCGTCCCCAATCGCACTGTCAAGGCGGGTCAAATAGGGTTCGTTTCGTATAATTTTGTCTGTACAGGCCACAAGCATCTGCCGCACCTCGGCGCAGGTCATCGTATCCATGTGTGGTCCTCCCCTTTCAGCGTTCCTTTTAAAAGAAGGAAGTGAAGCGCACTTCACTCCCTTTTTGCCGGCCTTTTTAGGGGCGGCTTATTGCTGGTACCCGCCGCACAGGCGATACTTCGCAGGTGCGTCCTCTTCAATCGGGGGCAGGTTGACCGGCGGGTTGAAGTGGTTGTCGGCAGCGTCGTCGTTCACGCGGGACACTTCGCCCACGATCAAGTCGCCCGCCTCGGCCACCGCGGTAAACGCGTGGTAAATGTACGGGGTCAGCGTGATGGAGTTGCCCACCGTGACATCCACATAGCCGCCGGCCGCCACCGTGACAGGCTGGCCGTCGCACAGCAGGTGCACATCGCCCTTCAAATCCTTCTGGTAACCGTCAAAGCCGGGGGTGCTGTTCCATACATACACCCGCAGCGTGCCGCCGGCGCGGTTGATGATGTCCTCTGTTTTAAAGTAGTGGAAGTGGCAGGGCAGCATCTGGCCCGCTTTCATTGCAATGTACTTTTCGCAGTACACCTGCCCGCTTTCCGGGTGTGCCACTTCGCCGTTGCGCAGCGTAAACAGCACCGCGCCCACCTTGTCAAAATCGTTTGAATTGTAGTCGGTCACGTCCCAGCCCATGCCCACCTTGCGCAGGTGCTCGGTAGAGGCTTTGTTTTCCTCCCACTGTTTCGGGCTCCAGTAAGCAAAGCCCGGCAGCGCGCAGTGCAGTTTTTCGCAGGCGCCAATGGCCCACGCGATCTGCTTGTCAATTTCAGAACGTTTCATAATAGTCTCTCCTTTTTAATGCCGCTTGCCGCCTACAGGTAGGGGCATGCACCTTTCGATACATGCCCCGCGCTGTCGGCAGGTTAGCCCAGCCGGTAGTATTTCACCTTGTCGTCGTCGTTGAACAGTTCGATCTTGTGGTCGATGATCTTGTTCATGGCCGCAATTGCAGCCGGGTAAAGCTCAAACGGCTCACGGATGAACGGGTCTTTCAGCGTGTTGCGCAGTTCCTGATAGAACGCATCCTTGATGTCCGACGAAATGTTGATCTTGTTGATGCCGCGGCGGCAGGCTTCGGCAATTTCGCTGTCCTTGTTGGACGAGCCGCCGTGCAGCACCAGCGGGGTTTCGGGCACGACCTTTTTGATCTTGCTCAGCAGCTCCTGTTGCAGGTTCGGCTGGAAGCCCTTCGGGTAGATGCCGTGGCAGGTGCCGATGGCGATGGCCAGCGTGTCGACCCCGGTGCGGTCGATAAAGGTGCGGGCTTCCTCCGGCTGGGTGTAGCTGATCTCGGTGGAGGAAACGCCACCCTCAAACGACTGCTCGGTGGTGCCGATGGTGCCAAGCTCGCCTTCAACCGAAACGTTCAGCGGGCGGCAGAAGTCCACAATGCGCTTGGTGATTGCAATGTTTTCTTCAAACGGCAAAGAGGAGGCGTCGATCATGACAGAGGTGAAGCCGTCGCGCACCGCACGATAGATGTCCTTCTCTTCCGAATGGTCAAGATGGATCACGCAGGGGATTTTGGTTTTGTTCGCAATCGCCTTTACACTCTCAATGAAGTTATCACCCTGAAACTTTAACTCTAAAGGGTGAATGGCAAGGATCACGGGCGCCTGCAGGGCCTCGCACCGTTCAATCACCGCATTCAGGATCATCCCCGTGCCGATATTGAAGGCCGGCACGGCAAAATTGTGTTCGTTCGCGACCTTCAGCAGGTCTGTCATGTTCATTAACATAATGGTTTCTCCTTTTAAAATAAGACTCGAAGCGTTGTGCGGCATCTGCCGCGTAAACTATGCTCAGCAGAGCGGTTTGCTCTGTTTATGCCTTTTTTGCCCCGAACACGCAGCTGACATCACCTTTTGCCTTACGCAAAAGCGCCAAACGGCATCGAATGTCTTAATGAAAACCGGCAATCATGAAACCAATATTTCATGCGCGTTTTTGTATGTCATTTTATTTCATGCGTGGGGAAAAAGAGAACCCTTACGAAAACTGCGGAGCGGTTTTATGGACACTCCGCAGTTTCCTGCTAAGGGTTGCAGCTTAAAACCGGGAGATTACTTCAGGTACTGGTCCACATTGTCCGAAGTAACCAGAACGAACGGGATCATCGTGGTTTTTTCAACCTGAGCACCGGAAGCAACGTCGGGGATCATGTTGATTGCGGTGGTGACCTGCGAAGCGCCATCCTGCAGAACGGTTGCGCCCAAGGTGCCGGCTTTGACCATGCCCAGGGGGCCTGCGTTGCCGTCAACACCGATGCAGTAGATGTCGGTGCGGCCGATGGAGTTGCAGTAGTTCTGTACCGCCGAGCTCATGTCGTCGTTGTCGCACACGATTGCAACAATCTCGTCGCCATAGGTGGTGATTGCGTCGGTTGCGTTGGTGACAGCCTTATCAGCCGACCAGTCGCAGGCGTACTCGCCAGCCAGTTCAAACTTGCTGTCTTTGCCCAGTGTGTTGGCAATGCCCTGGCCGCGGTCGATCTGGGCCGAGTTGCCGATGATGCCCTGCATGTGCAGATATTTGCCGCCCTCGGCCACTTTCTCTTCAATGTATTTGCCCATCATCTCGCCGGCAAACACGTCGTCAGAGCCCACGAATGCAGTTGCTTTTTCATCGGTGCTGTCCGTTTTGGAGTTCACAACGATGCAGGGGATGCCCTCTTGTGCGCACTTGGTGACAACAGGGTCAGAACCGGCGGATTCTGCCGGCAGGAAGATGACGAAGTTTGCGCCGTTGGTGATGGCGGTATCCAGCAGGGTCACCTGGGTGGCCGGGTCGGTCTGGCCGTCATACAGCTGCCAGGATTTGATGGCGCCCTTGGAAACCAGTGCGTCCAGTGCCTCTTTGGCTGCGGTGTTGACTGTCTGGTGGAAGGCATCTACCGTGTTTTTGCAGATGTAGGCGACCTGAATGTCGCTGGTTGCTGCCGCCGACGAAGCGGTGGAAGCAGCAGGTGCGGACGATGCCGCAGCGGAGGAGGAGGTTGCGCCGCATGCGCTCAGAAGCATTACAGCAGCAAGGGACAGTGCTACCAGAAGGGATACGCGATGGGTTGACTTTTTCATACTCTTATCTCCTTTTTTGTCCTTGTTTATTCAAAAGCCCGGATTGGGCTTTACGAAACGAATTGGTGTTGCAATTTGCCGTGCAATCAATGCTTTTTGTTCATGAATTTGTCCAGCAGCAGTGCCAGCAAAATCAACAGGCCTTTCAAAATGGTCTGCCAGTAGCTGTTGACACCCAGCAGGTTCATGCCGTTGTAAATAACGCCAATCATCAGAATGCCAATCAGGCAGCCCGGTGTGGTGGAAATGCCGCCCGCAAACGACGTGCCGCCTATAACGCAGGCCGCAATGGCGTCGGTTTCGTAGCCAATGCCGATGTTCGGCTGTGCCGCGTTGATGCGGGCGCTCATCAGCACCGCCGCAACGCCGGTGCAAAAGCCGGAGAACACATAGCTGCCAGCAATGGTCCAGAACACCGGCACACCGGAGGCTGTCGCCGCCGCTTTGTTGCCGCCGACCGCGTAATCATACCGGCCGAACTTGGTGCGGTGCATCAAAATGTAGGTAATAATTAAAATCGCCGTGAGGAAGAAGACCGCGTTGGGGATGCCCAGTGTTTTGCCAATACCGATGTTGGTAAACGACACATTGGAAAGACCTTGCGAGTACCCGCCGGAAATCAAGTACCCGATACCGCGGATGGAAAGCTGTGTTGCCAGTGTGACCACGAAGGGGAACAGCTCAAACTTGGCAAGCAACAGGCCGTTGACCAGCCCAAAAAAGGTGCACACGGCAATGCAGACAAGGCAGGCAATCAAATTGCTGCCGGTGGCGTCCAGCATTTTACCAATCATCACCGAGCCCAGTGCCAGCATGGAGCCGACCGACAAATCGATGCCGCCGCCGGTGATGACGACACACATGCCGAACGCGATACAGCCGTTGACCGCAACGGAGTTTAAAATAGAAAGCAGGTTGGTCGCTTTGGTAAAGTTGGGGGATGCGATCATCAAAAAAATACACATTGCGATCAGCACAAGGCCAATGCCGTAGCGCCGCATCAGCAGTGAAAGGTCGGTCTGGTCCATCCCCAGGCGGTTTGTTTTTTTGCCCAAACTATTCATGTCCTCTACCTCTCCTCTTATTGTCCAAATTCTTTCGCCAGGATTGTCTCCTGCGTCACCGCGCCCGAAAGGATGTCCCGGCGCAGAATTTCCCCGTTGAGTTTGCCCTCATGGTAGACCAGAATGCGGTCGCTCATGCCCATAATCTCCGGCAGTTCGGACGAAATCATGATGATGGCGATGCCGCGGGCCGCCAGCTTGCAGATCTGGGTATGAATTTCAGCCTTGGCGCCCACATCCACACCGCGGGTCGGCTCGTCCAGAATCAAGACCTTGGGGTTTGACATCAGCCATTTTGCCAGCACGACCTTTTGCTGGTTGCCGCCGGAGAGGCTGAGCGCTTCAATTTCAAGCCCGGCTGATTTTACGGTCATTTCTTTTGCATATTGGGCGCATTCTTCTTTTTCCCGCTTTTTGTTCAGCAACAAACCGCGCTGGCGGCTTTTTAAGTTGGGCAGCGAGATGTTTTCGCGCAGCGAGCGCATCAGGCACAGGCCGTACTGCTTGCGGTCCTCGTTGACCATCGCAATGCCGTGGGCAATGGCCTGTGTGGTGCTTTTGTTTTTAATCTCCTTGCCCTCCAGCAAAATTTCGCCGCTTGTCGGGGGGATCAGGCCAAATATTGCACTGACGGTTTCCGAGCGCCCTGCGCCCACAAGGCCGGTCAGCCCCAAAATTTCGCCCTTGTGCACCTGAAAGCTGATATCTTGAAAGCCTTTGCCGGTGAGGTTTTTCACTTCCAGCTCCACTTCGCCAATCGCACAATCAACCTTGGGGAAGATGTTTTTCACTTCGCGCCCGACCATCTGCGTCACAAGGTCTGCGGTGGTGATGTCCGCCACGCGGCCACAGCCCACCGAGTGCCCGTCGCGGAACACCGTATAATCGTCGCAAATCTGAAAAATTTCTTCCATCCGGTGCGAAATGTACACAATCGTTTTGCCCTGCGCCTTTAAGTCTCGAATCGTCTGAAACAGATGCTCGGTCTCTTCGCTGTCCAGCGACGAGGTGGGTTCGTCCATGATAATCAGCCGCGCGTTTTGCGAAACTGCTTTGATGATTTCAACCATCTGCGCTTTTGCCAGCGGCAGGTTTTGCATCTCCGTTTTTGCGGGCATGCCGAATTTAAAATCGTCCAGCAGCGTTTGTGCCTTTTTCAGCGTCGCCTTTTTGTCCAAAAAAGGGCCGCGCACATCCTCCCGGTGCAAAAAAATGTTTTCCGCAATCGTCAGGTAGGGTTCGACGTTCAGCTCTTGGTGCACCATCGAAACGCCCTTTTGCGCCGCCTCGGCGGGGTTTTTCACCTTATAGGGCTGCCCCTCAAAGGTAATGGTGCCGGTGTCCTGTTCCAAAAGGCCAATGATGCATTTCATCAGCGTGGATTTGCCCGCGCCGTTTTCCCCCATCAGCGCATGCACGGTGCCCGGGCGAATCATCATATCCACCTCGGTCAGTGCCTTTGTGCCGGCAAACGCCTTGCTCAGGCTATGACATTCCAGAATATACTCGTTCGAGTCCATAACGTCCCTCCTGACATCATTCCATCTCTTCGCGCCCCATCTTCGTCACCTGTTCCAGCACAGTGGCACACGAAGAATAGGTTTCTTTAAACAGCTGGTAATACTGGCCGTACCGCCGGTGGTTTGCTTCGTTTGGCTCTACCAGCCAGTCATAATACCGCACCATACCGGCGCACGCCTGCACCGCGTTTTTGTATGCGCCGCAGCCCACCGCGGCACAGATGCAAGCCCCAAGGCAGGCCTGCTCTTCCAGCCGGGCCATTTTCAGCGGCAGGCCAAACACGTCCGCCTGTATCTGCCGCCACACGCTGCTGCGTGCCCCGCCGCCGCTGGCAATCAGTACGTCGCTGTGCAGGCCCATGCCCTCGCAAAGCTCCAGGCACTGGTACAGCGCGTAGGTCACGCCCTCCATCACCGCGCGGCTCATGCGGGCACAGTCGCTGCCAAGGTTCAGCCCCAAAAAGGCGCCGCTGATATTCGGGTTTAAATGCGGGGTGCGCTCGCCGTTGAGGTAGGGCAGGAAAAGCAGCCCCCCGCTGCCCGGCGGCACCGCGGCCACGCTTTCGTCCAGCGCGCCGTAGCTTTGGCCCTGCAATACGCTGCGCCACCATTTCAGGCACAGCCCGGCGTTCATAATGGCGCCATATACCAGCCAGGTCTGTTTGTCGTAGCCGTAAAACATGTTGGTGTTCAGCGCCGGGTTAAGCAGCGGCTTTGTGCTTTGAAAACACACCTGCCCGCTGGTGCCGATGTTCACCGTCGCTTCGGTGGTGCTTACCGCGCCACTGCCAAGCCGCTGCATGGCCTGGTCGCCGCCGCCCGCCACCACTTTGGTTTTGGTGCAAAGGCCGGTTTGCTTTGCCGCCGCCGCGCAGATGTTGCCCACCACGTCACAGCTGTCGTAACAAGGGGGGAACCACGCCTCTGGCAGGCCGAACGCCGCCAGCACCCGCGTGTTCCAGCACGCATGCTTTAAATCGTAGGCCAACGTCGCCCCGGCGTCGGAATAATCGCTGCTCACTTCGCCGCAAAGGCGAAACTTGATATAGTCTTTGGGCAGGCAGACCTTTGCAATTTTAGCGTAATTCTGCGGCTCGTTTTCGCGCACCCACAACAGGCTGGGCAGCAAAAAGCCGGTAAACACGGGGTTCATCATCTCGTCGCGCACGCCCTGCGCGCCAAGGGTGCCGGTAATCTGCAAAAGCTGCGCATCGGTGCGCGCATCGCAGTGCAAAATCGACGGCCGCACGGGGTTGCCCGCTTCATCCAGCAGCACCAGCCCGTGCATCTGGCCGGAAAAGCCGACCCCCGCAATTTCGGCGCTGTCGATGCCGGTTTGGGCCAGCACCTGCCGTATCGTCGCCACCGCGGCGGCCCACCACTCTTCGGGGGCTTGCTCGGCCCAGCCGCTGCGGGGCGAAGCGAACTGGTAGTTTTGGCCACAGCCCGCCACCATTTGCCCCGCTTCGTCTGTCAAAATGGTTTTCAGGCTGGAGGTTCCCACGTCAATGCCCATATAATATGCCATGTTATGCGCTCCACCTTTTCTATTGTTGCCCTGGGGCGGGGGTTATGCAAAACAGGTCAGCACCCCTGCCACAAAGGTATCGCCAAGGCCAATCGTGCACCGCGGCCGCTCTAAATATCTGCTGGGCACCAGCACAAGCTGGCGCTCGGGGTGCTGGGGCTGCCACGCGGCAGCCTCGGCGCTGAACTGCGCGCCCGTCTCAGAAAACCCGTATTGCAGCAGCTCCCTGCACTCTTGCAAATTGCCGTAATGGCCGGTGCGTGCCCGGGTGCCGCTCAGCAGGTTGCCGGCTGTCAGGCCCAGCTCAATATCCACTTTCAGCGGTTTGCCAAAATAGGCCGCGTAGTCTTTGGTGTGCAAAATAATGCCGCCCACCGGGTATTGCTGCAGCACCAGCGACAGGCCGTGAATCATGCTGTCAAAGTTGTTTTTGTCAATCGGCACGCCCTGCAGCTCGGCACAGGCCTGCACCTCTTCTTCGTTCATGCCCAAAATGTCCACATACGGGCCCAGCAGCTCAAACACGGTGTCCCGCACGCTGCACGACAGGTAATGTGCACTTTCAAGGTAGATGACCAGCGACGGGTTTTTCTGTTTGAGCGCTTTAAAATGCGCTACCAGCGGCGCAAGGTCACTTTTGGCGACATCGGGGCTGACAATGGCATTGAAGCCGGAGATGGACAGCACCCGAAACTCTGTCGCGTGTTTTTCAAGGTAGGCAAAGTAGGCGCGGTCAGGCAAAAAGCGTTTGTGGATGATGTCAAAATCTAAAATCAACCGGTTGGACACCGGCGCCTCAAACGTTTTGCCGCCCACCGTAACGCGGGCCCCCTTGTCGTACTGGCAGATAAAGTGGTAAACCGGCATGTGCTCGGTTGCCACCACCATCACCGGGCAAAGGCCGCGGCCTTTTACGGTTTTCACCGACGGGTAATCCAAAAACTCGCACACCTCGGTGCATTTGTCGCTGATGTGCGCCGCCACCGGGTAACCAATGGTGCCCAGCGCCGCACTGCACTGTGCGCCGGTACCGCCCAGCGCTTTGACCGACTGAAAGTTTTTGACCAGCCAGTCGCAGATTTTCGGCGAGGATATCTCAATTTCGCCGCCCATGCCATGCTGTACAAAATGGGCCATGATGCGGGCGAAATCCTCCAGTGTTTCAATGCGCTCCCCCTCTTCAAACGAGGGCACGGTGTGCAGGTGCTCTGCAATCAACTTGTCAAACACCGCTTGGTCCCAGTTCAGCAGCACGTCAAGGTCGCTGGTGTAGCCCACGGCAATGTGCGGTTCGCTCACATCGAACTGCGGGGTCTTTTTTGCACTGACTGCCAAAAATTCTTCGTACCGGTTACTGCCGTCCATTTCGTGCCGCCCTTTCGCGAGAAGTAATCTGTTATGGTCCTTCGTGACATGTAATTTTATTTCATGTTTTGACTAGCCATATTATACGCTTTCTTGTTTTTGCTTTTCAATGTACAAAATACACTTATTTTTTTGAAATATTTATACCTAGTATACAAAAGTAATCATTATGATTCGACAAAATAGGTTATAATGCTTTAGTACTTGTAATTATTGTGTAATAAAAAATTATTTCACATTTTAAAGCCATCCGCATCCCCATTTATTGGGCCCTGCCCAACCTGTTCTTTTTCGCGGTTTTTTGCGGCATTCTTTTTTGCTCCCTGCTATTTTTGGGCGTATACTCTTATTTTCTACTGTTTTCATCTGTTACAGCTTTCTTGCCACGGTGTCTTTTTAGCGCATATCTGTGCCGTATTTTCAGCTTCTGCGACAATTTTTGATGAAATTCGATTTCACGAAAACATGTTTTGCACTTGATTTTCGAAATGTTTTTTCTTATACTCTTTATAGTTCTTACATCATAGCGCCGGCAGCAGGCAGTGCTTTTGTGGGTGTTTTGTGCCCTTGCCGCCATGCCCCGCGGCAAAGCCGCGCTGTTTTGTGCGAACCGGAAAGGAAGTGGCCGAATGAGTGAAAAGTCTGTTTTAGAAGTGATACGGGAAAATTACAGCAAAATTTACACCGCTGAACGCAAGGTTGCTTCTTATGTGCTAAACCACCCCACAGAGGCCGTGGACATCAATGTGGCGCAGCTGGCCCGCAAAAGCGGGGTCAGCGATGCTACCGTGATTCGCATGTGTCACCACCTTGGCTATAAAGGGTATTACCAGTTTCGCCTGTCGCTCGCAAAAGACGTGGGGCGCAGCCCTGCTGAAGAAGAAGCCGTGCAGGACCAGCCCAACGCCATTCAACAAATTTTTAAAGATTACGCGCAGCGCATACTGGATATCGGCGAATGTCTGGACGAAAAATCACTGCACGCCAGCATTGAGCTGATTCAAAAGGCCGGTGTTGTTTATATTATTGGTGTGGGCAACACCATGCCGCTGGTACTTTATATGGGCTTTCGGCTGGGCCGCCTTGGCATCCGCTGCGTTTACGACGTGGGCCCCGAATACTTTTTAAACCACATCAACCTTGCCACCCGGCAGGACATTGTCATCGCCATCTCCCATTCCGGCAGCTCAAACCAGGTCATTCAGGGGTTAAAGCTTGCCAAAAAAAAGAACATGAAAATCATTGCCATCACGGCGTCCGACCAGTCGCCGGTGTATCAGATGTCAGACCACGCACTGCTTTCCACCGGGTGCGAAGAGTCGTTTGACTGTTACAAAAGCTATGCGCATCTGCGCGAAATGGCGGTAATCGACGCCCTGCTGGAGCTGCTGACCAACTGGGAAACCATTCAAAAACGCGGGGCGGATATCCCCGAAATGATTTTGGCAGAATACAAATATTAAGCCCCGTTTTGGGGCCATACCAATAAAGCGCAAGGGGCCCGGCCCCTTGCGCTTTCTATTTTTTACTCGCCCGGTGTAAGGTTTTGCGCGGCGGGCCGTTTCTTTTTTAACTGCGGTGGCCTCCCCGTGCCGCCGCCCAAAAAGGAGAATGACCATGGCAAAACCCCACCGCCTTGCCACCGTGCTGTACCTGGTACTGCTGCTTGCCGCCTTACATCTGCTGCGCGCCGGCACCTTGCAGCTTTTGTTTTTATGGGTGCCGCGCACCAACATCGCAAGTGACCTTGCCAGCATGCTGCTGTTTTTTGCGCTAAGCGGGGTGCTGGTGGCACTTGCCCACACGCGGGTGCCATTTCGCATTTTACCGCCGCGTGCGGGCGCATTTGAGCTTGGCTTTACCGTGCTGTTTGCATTGCTGCTCGTGTCCGGCCCGGTGCTGGCCGGAGGTATTCAACCGGCGGGGGTGATTCAGCTGGCCTATGGCTGCATTGCGACCCCCATTTTTGAAGAGCTGCTGTTCCGCGGGCTGGTGTGGCACACCCTCAACCAGGCTTTTACCGGCAAGTGGGCCTGCTATTTAATTTCCACCCTGCTGTTCGGCCTGTGGCATTTGGGCTATGCCGACAATATCGCCTTTCGGGTACAAACGGGCCTTACGCATATTCTGCTGTGGAAAGTGTTGGTCGGCCTTGCGTTTGGCCTGGTGCTGGGCACCATGCGGCTGTGGCGCAAGGACTGCTACTCCTGCATGCTGCTGCACGGGGCCATGAACGTGTTTGGCCGCTGATGCGGCGTGCTTTATAAAACAGCCAAACCCAACGGGCCACACGCACGGCCTTTGCACAAAACAAAGCCGGGCACTGCATCAGTGCCCGGCTTTGTTTGTGGATAGGGCGGGTAACGCCCCATTTTACTTTATTAAAAGAACATTTCCGCGATGATTTTAATAAAAAATACAGCCAGTACCACTATAATAACCGGTTTTACCGCCTTTGCACCGCCGCGGGTAAAAAAGCGGGTGCCAAGGTAGTTGCCCAAAATATTAAACCCGCCCGCCGCAAGCCCCAGCGGCAGCAGCACCTTGCCGTTGTAAAAAAACACCGCCAGTGCCGAAATATTGGTGGTCAGGTTGATGGCTTTGGTCACCCCGTTTGCTTCGCGCAGGTTCATGTGCACGACCGCCGTAAGCAGCAGCAGCAAAAATGTACCGGTGCCCGGCCCGTAAAACCCGTCGTACACCCCCACCACCAGTGCAATCCCCATGCTCAGCAAAATCGTCTTTTTCTGTGAATAGGGGGTGCGCTGCTGTTCCAGCGTGTGGCCGTGCAGCACATACAGCGCGGTCAGCGGCAGGATGATCAGCATCACAATGGTGAACACCTCGTCGCTCAGCAGCATGGCAAGGTGGGCGCCAAGGTTGCTGCCCACCAGCGCAAACCCCACGCTGAACAGCGCCTGTTTCCACGGGATATACCCGCTTTTGGCATAGCACCAGGTCGCAAGCGACGTGCCCATGCCAGAGCTGAGCTTGTTGGTGGCGATGGCCATATGCACCGGCACCCCGGCGATCAGGTAAGAGGGCAGCGAGATCAGCCCGCCGCCCCCGGCGACGGCATCTACAAAGCCCGCAAGAAACACCATGGGGCACACAATCAAAAACTGTACTGGGGTTATTGTCATACCGGTAGTTGCACCTGCTTTGCCCCCCGCCGTGCGGCGGGGCTTTTTACTGGCTGCGCGCGCCCTATTTGCCAGCCGGCGGGCCGCGCAGTCAATGTTTTTATTTTGCACTAAGTCGGGTCGCACTGCAAGGGTTTTTCTGGTAAAAGTCAAACCTGCAGATTAAAAACCCCGCGGCATTGTGTTTCGTGCTTTTACATTTTGTATACAACGCATTCCGGTAAAATACGTATTGTTTTGTGGCATCTCACAAAACAGGCTGCCGCTTTCGTTGTTTTTCATGTTTTGTGAATACACTTTGTTCTTTTGTTTTTTAATTTATTTCGCCCTTTAACACCGCCGGGGTATCCCCCCGCCGCCGCACGTTGCTCTGTGCCACCCCACCCGGTGCCGGGTGTTAAAAACCCGCTTTGCAGCGGTAAAAAGTGCGGCTGCGCGCCCACGTTTTTGGCTTTATGATAAGCAAAACAAAAAGTGCCAACTTGACACAGTACATTGTTTTCTGTATAATTTTAACCAGAAGAGCTTTACCGGCATTGCTGTAAAGTGAATGGCGAGTGACATGGAAAATAGTTTTTGTCTGGCTTGGATGGGTCCTTTTTTACGTGATTGAGAGACGGATTGTTCTTTTAAAAGTTCTGCGCTTTTTGCATTGATTATGCAAAGGCAATCTGCTTTAAAAACTTCACAGGTACAAAAAAGACACCTGCCCAAGCCGTGGCTGCCGGGGCCCTTGCCCCTGCGGTAAAACGCTGGGCGAGGGTCTTTTTTTATTCTGCAAACAGCAAGGCGGCCAAACAGGCAGTGTCACTTTCTTCTAGAAGGGAGATTTATGATTCGTTTCGAGCATGTGACAAAGAAGTACGGGGATTCTGTGATTTTAGACGACCTGAGCTTTGAGATCAAAGAGGGGGAGTTCGCCGTTTTGATCGGCCCGTCGGGCTGCGGCAAAACCACGACCCTCAAATCCATCAACCGGCTGATCGAGCCGGACACCGGGCACATTTATGTCAACGGCAGCGACATTGCCGGGGCCGACCCGGTGAAGCTGCGCCGCAGCATCGGCTACGTGATTCAGCAGATCGGCCTGTTTCCCAACATGACCGTTGCGCAAAACATCGGCGTGGTGCCCAAGCGGCTAAAATACGAAAAAAGCGAAATTTTAAAAATTACCCGAGAGCTGATGGACATGGTAGGCATGTCGTACGACGAGTACGGCTATAAATACCCGTCCGAGCTTTCGGGCGGGCAACAACAGCGCATCGGCGTGCTGCGCGCCCTTGCGGCATCGCCCCCCATTGTGCTGATGGACGAACCGTTTGGCGCACTGGACCCGATGACCCGCAGCTCGCTGCAAGAGGAGATTATCCGCCTGCACAAAAAGCTGCATAAAACCTTTGTGTTTGTCACCCACGACATGGACGAAGCGCTGAAGCTGGCGGACAAGATTATTTTTATGGAGGGCGGCCACATCATTCAAATGGCCACGCCGGAAGAAATGCTGGAAAACCCGGCCAGCGACTTGATTCGCAGCTTTATGGGCAAGCGCGCCGCCGGCAGCGCCCCGGTGCAGCTGACCGCCGCCGACTTTATGCGGCCGGACCCCATCAGCGTATACAAAAGCCGCGGGGTGCGAGAGTGCACCGAAATCATGGCGCGCCGCCACATCGACTCGCTGCTGATCAAAAACGACGACGACACTTATGCGGGCGTCGTCAGCGTCAACAGCATCAAACGATCGGGCAAAACCAGCGGCCCCATTGGGGAGGTGCCCATTGCAGAGAACGCCGTGTCTTATGTAACCGAGGACGCGATGGAGAGCTTTGACAAGCTGCTGAACTCTGACAAAGACTATGTGGTGGTGCTGAACGAAGACAACACCATCGCGGGCATTGTGACCAAAACCAGCATGGCCAAGGCAATGGCCGATGCGCTGTGGGGTGATGCACAATGAGTTTTTGGGATTTATACGGGCAAAAGCTGCTGGTGGCAATTGGCGTACATTTTTTGTATGTGCTGGCCGCGGTTTCCATCGGCTTTGTCATCGCGCTGACACTGGGCATTCTGCTGTCTCGTGTGCCCAACATTGCCAAGGTGGCGCTGCCGCTGATCTCGGTGTTTCAAACCATCCCCGGTGTGGTCTTTATCG
Source organism: Bacillota bacterium (assembly GCA_023460035.1). Taxonomy (GTDB): domain Bacteria; phylum Bacillota; class Clostridia; order Oscillospirales; family Ruminococcaceae; genus Pygmaiobacter. The sequence goes on along the minus strand of JAEWRN010000021.1, from coordinate 142,148 downwards.
GCCTGCTGTTTTTGTCGCTGGGCATGGTGCCTGCCACCGCCATCGTTGCGCTTGCAATTTACGCGGTGTTCCCCATCTTAAAAAACACCTATGTCGGGCTGCTTTCAGTGGACAAAAGCCTGCTGGAGGCGGCGCGCGGGTGCGGCATGTCAAAGGTGCAAAGCTTATTTGAAGTCGAGCTGCCGCTGGCGCTGCCCTCCATCATCGGCGGGCTGCGCATGTCGACCGTTTACACCGTCAGCTGGGCGGTGCTGGCCTCAATGATCGGCCTTGGCGGCCTTGGCGAGTTTATTTACATTGGCATTGCCACCAACAATAACGCGCTCATCGTCGCGGGGGCCACTCCCTCCGGAGTGATGGCCATTGTGCTCAGCCTGCTGATTGACGCCGTCAAAAAGCGCATCACCCATGCCCCACAAAAGGAGGCGAGTGCCGCATGACGATGAAACTTGTGTTAGAGCACCTGTATCTGGTGTTACTGTCGGTGCTGTTCTCCACCGCCGTGGGCCTGCCGCTTGGCATTTTTGCCTATCTCAACCGCCCGGCACGCAAGGTGGTGCTGTGGGCAAGTGAGGTGTTGCAGACCATCCCCGCGCTGGCGCTGCTTGGCATGGTGATGGTGCTGTTTGGCGCCGGCAAACCGACTGTCATTATTGGGCTGGTGCTGTATTCGCTGCTGCCCATTGTGCACAATACCTTTTTGGGGCTGGACAATATCAGCCCCGGTATCAAAGAGGCGGCACGCGGCATGGGGCTTTCAAAATGGGACCGGCTGTTCAGCATTGAGCTTCCGCTGGCGTTCCCCATGGTGTTTACCGGTATTCGCATTGCCACCGTTACGGCGGTGGGCGTTGCGGTGTTTGCCACCTCGGTGGGCGGCGGCGGCCTTGGCAGCATCATCAACCAGGGCATTCGCACCCAAAACATGCGGCTGATTTTCTCCGGCACATTGACCTTAATGGCAATGGCCGTGGTGTTTGATGCCGGCATGGCGCTGATTGAAAAGCGGATGAACCGGCGCGCAACCCATTAAGCCGGCCGCTTTGCACAACAAGGCGGATAATTATGTCTGTTTTGCGCTGCCGCCCCTGCGCGGTGCGCGCTGTACAACCCGACACAGAATTGCATAGGAGGCATGTTTGTGAAAAAAGTATTTGCTATTTTATTGAGCACGGTTTTTGCGCTGGCGCTGTTTGCCGGCTGTGGTGAAAAGAAAAGCTCCACCCCGCCCATTGTCATTTATGACGGCCAGTTTTCTGAAATGAAAATCGTCCACCAGATGGTAAAGCAGCTGGTGGAAAACCACACCGACCTCACGGTGGAAATCCGCGATGAGATGTCGCCGGTCAACAACTACCACGACCTTGTTGCCGGTGGCGGCAGCGATTTGATGAACTGCTACGACGGCACCGTGCTGACGACCTACCTGAAAAAGGACGTCACCGACGTGCCGGAAGGCGAGAGTATTTACGACTACGCCAATAAACTGGTGTCCGAGGAATCGGGCTTACACCTGATGGAGATGCTGGGCAGCGAAAACACCTACGCCATCGGCGTTACACAGGCGCTGGCCGACAAGTACAACCTTGAGACCATCAGCGACCTTGCGGCCGTTGCGCCCGAGCTGGTATTTGGTGCCGAACACGAATTTTTCAGCGAAGAGGGCAGCATGAAATTCGGCCCGTTCTCTCAGTTTTACGGCTTAGAGTTTAAAGAGGCCAAGGCCATCGACCTTGCGCTGAAATATTCCGCCATTGAAAGCGGCAACATTGATGTGACCATTGTTTACACCACCGATGGCATGAACAAAAAAGTGGGGCTGAAAGTGCTGAAGGACGACCGCAGCTACTTCCCCGATTACAACGACGCCCTGCTGGTGCGCAACGACTTGTTTGAGCGCTATGCCGACACCGCGCCGAACCTGGAAGAAGTGCTGAACATGCTGGGCGGCCAGTTTACCAACGAAATCATGACAGACCTCACCTACGAGGTTGACGTCAACGGCAAGACCCCTGAGGAAGTGGCACGTACCTTCCTCACAGAGCAGGGCCTGATTGACGCGTAATCCCCCTTCTAATAGAGCAAACAGCCGATGCGGGCGCAGAAACCGCATCGGCTGTTTGCCTTTTTTATTGTGTGTTAAGCTGCCGCTTTTCGCGCGGGGCGCTATGCACCATGTGCGTTGCCGCCCGTTTTACCCCGCTTTTCGTATGGAATCGATCATCTTGTAATTCGGCTTTGAAGCCAGGTAATCCTCTTTTGAAATCAGCCCCAAACTGCGCTCTACCGTAAATACCTGTTGCCCTGCGGGTTTTACATTTTTCACTTCTGCCTGCACCAGCAGGTAGTCCCCTGCCTGCGCCAGCACAAAAACAGGTACCTTTGTTGCATTATAATAGTTTGTCAGCGTGTTTTCTTGCAGTTCCCTGGTGACGGTATCGACCGAGACACAGCGAATAATTACTTCAATATCCCCATGCTGATTAAAGCTGGAGCTGGCTTCAAAATTCAGCATCAACTGGTCATTTACCAGCCCCATAATCCCAACATCATCCATCCCATGTCCGTCAAAAAGGCTTGCCAAATTAGACTGTTTCAAATCCGGCACAATGACCCTTTTTGTCGCGGTCGCGGTGTCCACTTCGCTGACGCAAATGGCGTCCCCATCCCCAGCTTGCAGCAAAAACAGCCGTTGCCCTGTAGCCATTTCAAAACCCTGCCCCTCCTGGTACGCAAACAATGCCTTGGGGGCCGTGCCGTCAAACGGGATCAAAAATACCTCGTGCCGGGTGGCGGCTTTCATGTTGTCCGCTATCGTTTCGGGGTCATTGCTCTCGGTGCTGTAGCTTTGCAGCAAAATTGTTTTACACACAAACCCGTCTGCCGTGGTACCCATTAAAAAGATGCTGCCGCTGCCTGCTTTTGTCACGTTCCCTTCCTGCGGCTCATAGGCATACAGCTCGGCGGCCTGTTGGTCCGCAAGGCGAATGCCCACAAGCGCAAAACGCACCTTAACCGCCGCGGGGTCTGTATTATCATACTGGCGTGTCATCAGTGCAATCGCCTGCCCATTGTATGCAATACCATTGACAATTTCGGTGTTCGCCGCAAACTGGTAGAGCAGTTTTTTGTCTGTGCCGTCCAGATTCAAAATTTCAATATAGGGTGCCACCTCGGTGGAGTTATGCACCAACAACAAATTTTCATCCAACACCACCGGGGTTACTATTTCTTCTTGTGGGGCAACCCACGATGTGCAGCGTTCATCCTGATGCGTACAGTTTGGCTGTGCACAGAGGTAAATTTGTTTTTGTGTCTCATAATCGGTATACATGATGTTTTTAGAATGGTCTTCGTTTTCAAACACCTCGTAAAACCCTTTTTCGTTGCCGCTGCCATAAGAAGTTATATCCACCGTAGAGACCATATGAAACGGCGCGGCGCCTGTGTGCAATAGCCTCTCGGGGCCCGCTGTTTGCGCCGGGCTGCTGCCTTGCGGTAACGCCTGCCTGCCGCAGGCGGAAAAGCAGCAGAACGCAAGGCAGGCGATCAGCCCGAATATTCGTTTTTTCTTCACTTTCATCTGCCTTTCTTTTGCTATTCGCCTTGCAGGGGGCGCCCTGCCACCCGCCCCAGTCACACTGTACCCACCCCAGACACAGCCCTTTAGTCACCAATACTCCCGCAACAAATTTACCATTGTAAAATTGGGCACCGATTGAAGGTAGTCCGTTTTGCTGATGAGGGCCACCTTGCGGGCCACTGCCCCTTTTCTAAAGCCTTGGTCCTGCTGCGGCAAAACAGAGGCAAACACCAACAGCTTGTCCCCGGCCTGCGCCAAAATATCCGCCGGTACCGTCGTTGCATTGTAGTGGCTGGTCAAACCAATCGTTTTCATTTCTTTGCTGCCCGGGTCTACCGCTACCCCGGTAAACACAAGCTCCATGCTCTCTGTTTTTTCATTTTTTGCAACGTATTCGTCCGTCAGCACATTCATCAGCAGATAACCATCCACAAAGTTCCGAAATACGACATCGTCCACCGTCATTTCTTTTTTCTCTTCACCCAGCCACTGCTTTGCAAAATCGTCTGCCAATACCGTCGTTTCTTGGGTATCTGTTTTTAGGCGCAGCAAGGTAAGCAACCCGTTTTCTTTTTTCTTCACATAAAAAAACGAATCCCCGTAGGGCATGCCATTACATTGATTGTTTGCGTAGGTGAGCAGCGGTTGCGGGGCCGACCCGTCAAAAGGAATTTCATAAACGGTGTGAGTCGTTGCGTTATTCATGTTCTCAAAGGTTTTTTCAACACTCGTCTCGTCTGTTTCATAGGCATTCTGCACCATTGTCTCCACAATAAAACCGGTATTAGTGACCCCTTTAAAAAACATCGCCTTGTTTTCTGCCTTATTTTTATCACTATGCTCAGCCAGTGAAAACAGTGTCGTCATTTTCTGGGTTTTCAGCTCCAGTGCCACTAAATTGTATTGGGGCTCTACTCCACCGTCATTGTCTTGTTGGTAGCTGCAAACAGAAAAAACAAGAAATTGGTCATTGGCCGCGACGGCATTTTCAATGACCGCCTGCTGCGAAAAAGTAAAAATAATTTTTTTATTTTCGCCGTTCAGCCCCATTTGTTCTATTTTTGCATTTTGCGTGGTACCGCTGTAGATGAGAAACAGGTTGTTTTCTGTTGCCACCGGGGTCACGGAGCCCTCAAACGGTGCGACCCACGCCGTGCATTTTTCTGAATCATGCTCACAGTTAGGCTGGTTACACAAATAAACTTGGCTGGCCGAAGCATAATCGGTATACAGAATGTTTTTAGAGCCATCGTCATTTGCGACAACCGAATAAAAGCCCTCGGCATTGCCGCTGCCAGTACAGGTAAAGTCCGGGCTGGTGGCCATTCGAAACCCTGCCCCCACCGCTTTGCCTGTTTGCTGTGTGTCTGCCGAAACAGATGAAACAGATGTGGTTGCCGGCACGGTTTGCCCGCACGCCACCAGCAAACACAGCAACGCCGCTAACATTGCCACAAACCGTTTTTTCATCTTCCCGCCCAGCTTTCTGTTTTTGCCCCCTGCCTGCGTGTATTACCCCGCACCAAAGGCTTTACATTAGCATACCAGCTAACCCCCTTTTCTTCTACCAATTCGTTCCAACACGGGGGTCAGTTGTTCCAAAACGGGGGTTTAACCCTCTTCTTCGTGCACCGCTAGCGGTACCTGCTTTGCCCGCACGGTGTTATACCCCCCATAAAGCACAAACAAGCAGCCCACCATAGCGGGCTGCTTGTCGTTTTATCTTCGTATCAGGGTATCCGGTAAGGTATCAGGTCAGCTCTTCAAATAACGCATCCAGCTGCCGGTTTAGCTGTTGCACGGCGGCAGCGTCTAATTTATCCTCCGTGCGGTCATTCCTTTTCTATATAGGTGTTTGCCACCTCATACAGCAGCAGCTCGATAAACAGGTACACAATAATCTGGTCTTCAAAAAAATTGGTCGTGCTGGCGCGGCTGATGCAGGGCAGCGAGATAATCTGGTCTGCATAGCGGGCAAGGGTCAGGCGCGGGTTCATCGTCACCAAAATCGTGCGGCACCCGCGCTCTTGCAGCAGAGCCAGCATTTGGTCGTAGTCTTTGCGGCCGCGGCCAAACATCGTAAACAGAATACACAAATCACCCTTGCGCAGGCAATTTGCGTCGTCGTGCATCACCACAAAATCCTCGGTGACCTTATTAAAAAGCCCCAGCCGCCCCAGTCGGTTTGACAGCTGCCGGGCCGACTGCCCGGTGCGGTTAACACCCCAAATGGAAATGCGGTTGGCTTCGCAGATGGCCTGTGCCATCTGCGCCAGCTCCTGCTGCGAGACAAAGGACGGCAGCTGGTTAATGTATTGGGTGTACATGTTTAAAATGCCCTGCATATTGTCGATGCGCGCGCCGTCCGGGTCGGTCTCGTGGGAAATCAACGCGCGGTGCATCGAAAACTGAAACTCAGAAAACCCCCGAAACCCAAGCTTTTGGCACAGCCGCACCAGTGCGGCATTCGAAGAGCCGGACTTTTTCGCAATGATGGACAGCGATTCTGCCAACACTACTTTTGGGTCGTTTAAAATATAGGCGGCGGCTTTTTGCTCTGACTTGGTAAAGCTGTCAAACCCGTTTTTCAGCAATTCAATTGGATTCATAGTTTCCTCTTTCTTCTTGCGCCGCACACAGGCGGCAGGACACATTTTGTCCCTTCTATGATAGACGATATTCGCGAAACAATCAATAAATCTGGAAAATTTTCCAACTCAAAACACACCGACTTTTCAAGGGTTTCGCGATTTTCATCCGTCATTTTAGCAAATTTCTGCTTGTTTAATTGGAACGATAACCAAAAATGAAAAACATTCCAAAAATTAATTGAAAACATTTCCAAACCGTGTTATATTGTTGCTGTCACAAGCCTGTACCAGCGCGCTGCAGGAAAGGCGGATATTTTGGTTATCGAGAGGAAGGAAATGCAATTATGATGGAAAAACTCCAAAAAGCAATGGAAAAAACCCTAATTCCTGTTGCGAACAGGCTTTCATCCAGCAAAGTGTTGCGGGCCATCAGCGGCGGGTTTAGTATGCTGCTGCCGATTATCATGGTGGGCGCAATCGCTTCGCTGCTGGCGGGCCTCAGCATTGCCCCTTACCAAAGCTTTATCACCGCAATTGGTTTGAAACCGCTCATCGGCATGGTCACAACTTACACGACCAACATGATCGCACTGTACGCGGTGTTTGCCATTGGCAAAAGCATGGCAGACCAGCTTGCATGCAAAGACCAATCGGTTTTGGTCGGCCTTGTTACCCTGTTTATGTTCCTGCTTCAGATCCCCACCGGCATCGGCGAGGGGGACGCGGCGGTGGCATCAGCCATCAACACCACCTATTTTGGTGCGGCCGGCCTGTTTACCGCAATGATCCTTGGCGTAACAGTCCCGCTGATTTACAATGTCTTTATCACCCGGCATATCGTCATTAAAATGCCGGACGGCGTGCCCCCGCAGATCGCAAACGGGTTTTCAGCCATTTTGCCGGCCGGTTTTCTGACGATTCTGTTTGTTATTGTGCGCCAGCTTTGCACCCTGACAAGCTACGGCACGCTGAACGATTTGATTTACGGCATTCTGCGCGCACCGCTGAGCACCCTGACTGAAAGCCCCATTACCTTTGGCCTGCTGGTGCTGCTGTGCAACCTGCTGTGGTTCTTTGGCATCCACGGCGGCATGGTAGTCATGCCGTTCCTTTCGATGCTGTACATGGCCCCCGCCATTGAAAACCTGGACGCCCTTGCGGCCGGTGCCAGCATGCCCAACCTGCTGACCAACACCTGGTGGTTTACCTTTGTGCAGCTGGGCGGCAGCGGCGGCGTGATTGGCCTTGCGCTGTGCATGTTTTTCTTCGCAAAAAGCAACCGGTATAAAACATTGGGCAAAATTGCTGTATTACCGGCGCTGTGCTCTATCTCCGAGCCGATTGTCTTTGGTTTCCCGCTGGTGCTCAATGTGCTGATGTTCATCCCGATGATCGTCACCCCGCTGCTCAGCTTTGTTCTGTCGTATCTGCTGACGGCGGTGGGCGTGCTGCCTTACCTCAACGGTTTACAGCTTTCTACCGGTACCCCGGTACTGCTCTCCGGCTTCCTCACCGGCGGCTGGCGCGCGGCTGTCTGGCAGATTGTACTGGTTGCCATGCAGTTTGCCATCTATTTCCCGTTCTTCAAAATTTGCGACAAGCAAGCCGTCGCCGAAGAAAAAGAGACAGCGTGACCCACTGATTGAATGCAGACCCGAACGCGATACTGTAATGGAATAAGGAAGTGACCCCATGGCACAACAACCGAACATTCTCTGGTTCGTGGCAGATCAAATGCGCCGCGACTCTTTGCACCACATGGGTAACCCCGCGGCGGTTACACCCAACCTGGATGCCCTTGCGGCAGAGGGCGTTTCGTTTCGCAACGCCTACTGCCAAAACCCCGTGTGCGTACCAAGCAGGTGCAGCTTTTTAACCGGGCTGTACCCCCACACGCTGGGGCACCGCACCATGCACTACCTGATGCGCCGTGAAGACCCGAATTTGCTGAAAACCATGAAAGAGAACGGTTACGAGGTCGTATGGGTAGGCCGCAACGATTTCATCCCCGGCGAATGGGCAAAAACAGAGTACTGTGATTACTTTTTTGACGGCACCGACCTTGTGGAAAAAAGCAAGGTCGAAGGCGGGCACATAAAATTTCCCACCGGTGGCCCAAAACCAGAAATTGTGCCCGTCATGCAGGGGGCCGACCTGCAATACTCGTTTTACACCGGCAAGTACCCCGCGCACTCGCTGGATAACACCTTTGACTGGAACTGCCTTGCCAGCGCACTGCGCTATTTAGAAGAGCGCAGTGCACGGCCGGGTGCAAAACCGTTTTTCATTTATTGCACCCTCATTTTCCCGCACCCGCCGTATGGCTGCGAGGAGCCGTGGTATTCGCTGATTGACCGCGCCGGCCTGCCCCCGCGCAGGCCGGATGTGGAAACGCTGGCCGGCAAAGCAAGCATGCTGTACGAAATTCGCAAAAAGCAGGGGATGCAAAACTGGGGCGAAGCGCAGTATAATGAAGTCAGGGCGGTTTACCTTGGCATGGTGGCGCGGTTTGACCACCAGCTGGGGCTGTTGCTGGACAAGTTAAGGCAAACCGGGGTCTACGACAGCACCAACGTGTTTGTGTTTAGTGACCACGGCGACTACACCACCGACTACGGCATTGCAGAAAAATGCCAGAACAGCTTTGAGGACACCCTGACCAATGTGCCGCTGCTGGTAAAGCCCGCGGCCGGCACCCCGCTTAAACCGGGGGTCAGCGACGCGCTGGTGCAGCTGAACGACCTGCCCGCCACCGTGTATGAAATGGCCGGTGTCACACCGGGTTACTGCCAGTTTGGCAAATCGCTGTGCGACACCCTTGCCACCGCAGCCCCCCACCGGGACGCCGTGTTTTGCGAGGGCGGGCGGCTGCACGGTGAAACGCAGGCCATGGAGCCCGAGCACGGGCCAAATTCGCCCTACTGGCCGCGCATCTCTACCCAGCACACCGAGGGCCCGGCCCACACCAAGGGCTGCATGGTGCGCATGGGCGATTACAAATATGTGCTGCGGCTGTACGAGCACGACGAGTTTTACGACCTTGCGGCAGACCCGATGGAGACCGACAACCGCATTGCAGACCCGGCATACGCGGCGCAAATCGAAACGATGCGCGGCAGAATGCTGCAATTTTACATGGAAACCGGCGACTTTGTGCCGTCCGACATGGACAAACGATAAGGGAGGCATCGCACAGCATGGCAATGACAGAAGAGGAATACGACGAGGTCGTGATGAATCTGATCGTTGCGGGCGGCAACGCGCGCAGCTTGTCTATGGAGGCCATTCAAGCGGCAAAGCAGGGCGATTTTGACAAGGCAAACGCCCTGTTGGAAGAATGCGAAGAAGCACTGGGGCAGGCGCACAACGCCCAAACCGACATGATCCGCGCCGAAATTCGCGGCGAACACCAAAAGGTGATGCTGCTGATGGTGCACGCGCAGGACCATGTGATGGACGCAATGGTCGTCAAAGACCTAGCGCGTGAATTTGTAGAACTGTACGAAAAAATGCAGGGATAAGGGAGGCAGAAAAAATGAAGAATATTGTGCTATTTTGTGCGGCAGGCATGTCCACCAGCCTTCTGGTGTCCAAAATGCAGGCCGCTGCCAAAGAAGAGGGGTACGAGTGCAGCATTGCCGCGTACAGCTTAAACGAGCTTGCGGTGCAGGGGCCAACCGCCGACTGCATTTTGCTGGGCCCGCAGGTGCGCTACCAGCAGGATAAGGTAAAGGCTGCGTTCCCCGAAAAGCCGGTGGCCGTCATCGACATGCGGCTTTACGGCATGATGAAGGGCCGCGAAGTGCTGGATGCCGCAAAAGAAATGATGAACTAACCCGCAACCAACCACCACAAGGGCAACTGTGGCACACCTGCCGCGGTTGCTTTTTTTACAATGAGACAGGAGGCAGCAGAATGGAATCTGTTTTTCGCAGCGATTTTTTATGGGGCGGCGCCTGTGCCGCAAACCAGTTTGAGGGCGCGTGGGACGTGGACGGCAAGGGCGACAGCGTGCCGGACCACTGCACAAGCGGCAGCCACACCGCGCCAAAATGGGTCACCGAGGAGCTGCAACCCGGCACCAGCTACCCCAGCCGGGAAGCGATTGATTTTTACCACCACTACGAAGAGGACATTGCCCTGTTTGCCGAAATGGGGTTTAAAGTGTTTCGCACCTCCATCAACTGGACCCGCATCTTCCCCACCGGCACCGAGGACACCCCCAACGAAGCCGGCCTTGCCTTTTACGACCGCGTGTTTGACTGCTGTAAAAAGCACGGCATCGAGCCGCTGGTGACCATCAGCCATTACGAGCTGCCGTACGCGCTGGTAAAGCGGTACAACGGCTGGGCCAGCCGCGAGCTGGTGGGCTTTTACCTCAACTACTGCAAAGCCATTTTTGCCCGCTATGCCGGCAAGGTGAAGTACTGGCTGACCTTTAACGAAATCAACGCCGGCACCATGCCGTTTGGGGCCGTGCTTTCCACCGGTACCGTGCAGGGCTACACCGGCCCTGTCAGCGAGGTGCCGGACGATGCGCAAACCCGCTTTCAGGCGCTGCACCACCAGTTTATCGCCAGCGCCCTGGCCGTGGCCTATGCGCACGAGCATTACCCCGCATACAAAATGGGCAACATGATCTGCTTTATCACCACCTACCCCTACACCTGCGACCCGGCGGACATTTTGGCCAACCAGCAGACCATGCGGTCGGCAAACTGGTATTGCAGCGACGTGCAGGTACGCGGCTGCTACCCGGCGTATGCAAGCCGCCTTTGGCAGCAGCAGGGTGTAACGCTGCAAACACAGCCGGGCGACGACGAAATTTTAAAGGCGGGCACGGTGGATTTTTACACGCTGAGCTATTATATGTCGAACTGCGTCACCACCCACAAGGACGCCGATCAAACCGGCGGCAACCTTTCGCGCGGCTTTAAAAACCCGTACCTGCAATCCAGCGACTGGGGCTGGCAGATTGACCCGCAGGGGTTGCGCTACGCGCTGAACGAAATTTACGACCGCTACCGCCTGCCGCTGATGGTGGTGGAAAACGGCCTTGGTGCCCGCGACACACTACAAGCGGACGGCACCATCCACGACCCTTACCGCATCGACTACCTGCGCCGGCACATCGAACAGCTGGCCGAAGCCGTAAAGGACGGCGTGGACCTGCTGGGCTACACCCCGTGGGGCTGCATCGACCTGGTGTCTGCCTCTACCGGCGAAATGGCAAAGCGCTACGGCTTTATTTATGTGGAAAAATACGACGACGGCACCGGCAGCCTTGCCCGCCGCCGCAAGGACAGCTTTTACTGGTACCAGAACGTCATTAAAACAAACGGTGCCGAGCTGTAAACGGCACGCAAAAGCGCCTTGCCCGCAGGCCACTGTCTTATAAAAAAGGAAGCGCACCCCACAAAGGTGCGCTTCCTTTTTTTGCGCCGCCGGCGCGGCACGCAGGGGCATTTGCCGCCGCCGGGGCCGTCACGTGTTCCACGGCAAAACAATCTCTTTGCCGGGGCCGCCCTGCATCATGCCAATCAGCTCCCGCACGGCGGTGACCCCCAGCTCTTCTTTGGGGTGCAGCAGCGATTTAAAGTCGTAGCCCGAAAACTTTTCCGGGTAAATGCCGTCAAACGAGCGCACGGCAATTTCGTTTTGGCCGGTCTTGCGCAGCAGCTCCAGCAGCTGCGCGGCAATCTCGTCGTTATAACAAATCACCGCATCAAGGCCGCCCAGCCAGCCGGGCGAAATCAGTTTTTCGCACGCGCAAAGCTTGGTCTCGGTGTTAAACCAAACTACGTCTTCATCCAAAAAGCCCACGTCATAATGCATCATCGCATCAAGATAACCCGAATACCGCCGTTGCCCTTGGATATCGTCACTTTTAAAAATGGCGCCTATTTTTTTGTGCCCCTGGCGTACCAGCTCTGAAACCAGCCGGTACCCGCCGTTGTAGTCATCCGCCACAACATAGGCAATTTTGTCGCGCTGCTCGTTTTGCGAAAACAGGTCGGGGTAATACCCGTTGATGAACACGATGGGGATATTGGCATTGAGATAGTTGCGGTAAAAATCAAGGTTGGGGTTGTAAAAGGTGGTTTTGGTCCCCTCTACAATAATCCCGTCAATCATCAGCGGCGCAATAGAGGACAAAATCGCCCGCTCGCTTGCAACGCTGTTGTTGGTCGCTTTCAAAAAAATCGTATACCCGCTTTGCGTTGCCACGTTTTCAATGCCGCGCAAAATAGACGGGAAAATGTGGGTATTGATGTAGGTGGTAATGACCGCAAGGTTATGGGTTGCCGCCGGTTTTGCTTCGACCCGTTTTTTAACGTAAGAGCCGCTGCCCTGTATTTTTTCAATCACGCAAGTGCCCTCCAGCTCGCGCAATGCTTTTCTTACGGTTTCCCTGCTGGCAGCAAACTGTGTGCACAGTTCACTTTCGGTGGGTAGCTTTTCGCCCATTCTCAGCTTACCGCTTTTAATATCCGCCGATAGTTGGTCGAAAATTTGGAGATACTTTTTTGCCTGTGGCCGGTCACTCATCACAACACCTGCATTCTCAAACTTAATTCTGCGACAAATAGCATATACAAATTACATACATTTACCTGCATATTATAATACAAATTCTAAAATTGTACATATAAAACAATTTTTTTAATTGTAAAAATTGATGATTTTTTTCTAAGTTGGTCAAAATAGTTGAATTATACAAGAAACAACAGTACAATTTGAACGTAAAAAGAAGTTAGATGGGACCGGTAAATAAAAGGAAAAATATGGTATATGTTACTTTTTGTATAGACAAATATACCGTGTTTTTGCATTGTGTTTGCCGGCTTGTCTGCCAAATATACAACTGGGGGGTGAATACTGGGCAGCGGGCCCGTCGCAACTTTTCGTCTGCGTTTGTACACAACAAAAGTTAAAGTAAACCGAGGAGGAATTGGTGATGAAGAAGAAGTTTGACCTTAAAACTTTCGAGGGCAGCAGGCGGCTGTTTGGTATTTCTGTTGCCTTGATTGTTTTGTTCTGTTTTATTGGTTATATGCTCGCCTGTGACTTTGGCAAGGTAAAGGTCAGCGAGCTGTCTATTGACTCGCGCGGCTCTGTGATGCAGGCCACGATGTATACCCCGAGAAATGTGAATTCAGAGGATTCCATCCCCTGTGTCATTATCACCCACGGCTTAAGCTGCAACCATAGTGCGGTCAACGGTATTGCAGAAGAGCTGGCAAGAAGAGGGTTTGCCGTTTTAAGCGTGTCGACCTACGGCTCGGGCGCATCCGAAACGTCGGACCTCAGCGACCCGTCTTACGGCCTGTATGACGCGCTGCAATATGTGCGCACCCTCAACTATGTCGACCAGACCCGTGTTGGCATGATTGGCCACTCGCAGGGGTCCAAAAACACCTCCGCGGTCGTGGATATGGACTCGAGCCTGTTCACCCTCAACGACTTGAAGATCAACATTTTGTACAACACCTTCGGCAAAAGCTTCACCGAAACCGAGATTAAGCAGGACGCGGACAAGTATGCCAAGGCAAATTTGACCCCGACCGAGCTTGCCGCCTATGACGAGCTGGCACAGCAGGCCGAGACCTACTTTAACACCCGCCTGAAATCCGCCATCATCCTGGGCGGCAACTGGGGCAGCGAGCAAAAGCCGGTTTCTGTCGCCGGGCACGACGTGCTGCGCGAAGTCAACACGAATATCCTTTACGAAATCGCCACCTTTAACGAGGGCCGTGCAGGCACCGGGCAACAGAACCTTGCAAACCCCGACATGATGCTCAAGTTCCAGACGACAGAGCCCATCGTGGCCTCGCAGTGGTATACACTTGACCAGACCTCTAACGCCGCAGTGCCCGCCAGCACCGAAGTGGGCGACCTGTATAACGTGTCTTACGTTGCCGACACCAGCCTGCAAACGGCCATTGACAGCCGCACCACCCGCATGATGGTCAACCAGGTCAACGGGCATGCCAGAGACTATTTCAGCACCGACGCAGCGCGTTATGTTGTGAAATATTTCGAGCAGACCCTGCAATACAGCAATGGCCCGCTGACTGCCGAGACCGCTTCTGTGCAGCACAACGACATCAGCATTCGCTTTATCACGCGTGAATGGTGTGACCTGTTTGCACTGCTTTCGCTGTGTGTCAGCATGATTGCCCTTGCCGGCATGGCATTGCAGACCGCCACCTTCTCGAAGCTGCGCATGGAAACCTGCAAACCGTTCGCCAGCCGCAAGACCAAACTGTTCTGGGCGGCCGCGGCAGCACTGGTGCTGATTTCGATGCTCGCCGAATACATTGTGGCCAAAAAAGGCCCCATGCTTGGGTTTAAGAGCGAGTGGATCAAGCACCTGCTTTCGCTTGACTTTACGGCAAACATTCACCTCGTGTTCATGTGGATTATTGCCGGCCTGTCGCTGATTGTTTTGGTGGTGTTCGCCCTGCTTACCAAAAAGAGCCAGGGCCGCAACATGATCAAAGAGCTGAACGTCACCATTTCGTTCAAGAAAATCCTCGGCTACTTTGGCCTTGCCACCAGCCTTGTCGTGTATGGCTACATCATGACTTCTATCATGAAGTACTTCTTCCATCAGGATATGCGCTTCTGGGATACCGGCGTGAAAGACATGCTGCCGCAGAACTGGATGCTGTGCCTGCGCTATGGCATCATTATCCTGCCCACCTTTGTCATTGCTTCTATCCTGGTAAACGCCGGCCGCATGACCGACATGAAAGAGGGCACCAACACCCTGCTGCAAATGGGTATCGCCTCGGTTGGCATTTACGCCATGGCATTGTGGAGCTACGGCAGCTGCTACTTGACCTACAGCAGCACTGGCGTGGGCAACGCACCGGCCATTGCATTCATCTCCACCTGGGCAATGCTGATCAACCTGCCCCTGTTTGCCTACATCAGCCGCAAAATGTACCAGATTTCGGGCAGCATTTGGCTGGGCTCGTTCGTCAACACCTGGCTGGTCTGCTGGATGATGTGCTCCGGCCAGTCGTCCACCAGCTACTACCTGCTGACCAACTTCGCCACCAAATGGCTGGGCATTTTTTAAGTAGCCTTTGCGCTGTTGGATTGTTAAAAGAATAAACACCCTACTTTAGGATGGGTAAAACGCAGCAGCCCCCGGTTCTTTTCAGAACCGGGGGCTGCTGCGTTTTAAATAATTAAATCTATAAAACCCAAAGATATAGAGAACCCCGTTACTTCAATCCCATACAATAATAGAAACGACCAAGAGGTTTTATGACAAGCAATTGCATATAAATTTTTTCTCTTCTGTTGAAAAATCTTTTCCCAAAATGATTTGGGGCGCACGGCGGATTGTAAAAGCATTAATTTGATCTACGTGCTTATCATCAATTTTCACAATGTGATTTTTCCAGTTTATCGGCACCGCTTTTCTGTCTCTCATACAAATTGCAATATTAGGACTAAGAGGGAAATAATATGAGCGTATATCGGTTTTGCTCTGAGTTATGTCAGCCCAAACTGGGAAATCAGAAGTGAAAAAATGTTTTGTGTTATCTTTCGGCATAAAAAAAGAGAAAGACTCGGATTCAATCATATTTTTTCCATTAATCTTAAAAAGTGGCTTGCTCCCTGAACTATCACTTAAAAAGCCGTTTTGTGTATACATAATGTTTTTTTCTAATTTGTTTAATGGTTTTCCCCACACCTCTTCTATCATATTATTATGTTCATTTTTGGCAATGGGGTGACGCAAATACTGAATTGAAAGATAATTTGCTATATCCTCTTTTTCTCCACTGCTAAGAATCAACGCTTCTTGATTCTTAGCATCGTGACATCGCTCAATAATATTATTAAACAGTATTGCCATATGTCCTTCTACTTGGGAAAAATAATTTTCTAAATAATTTCTTGCATATGTATGTCCATTATCATCCATCGTTTCATAAATATTCTTTTCACAACATATAGTTTTTGGTGCCACACGACAATACTTTTTATCTTTCACAAAAATACAGGATATTTTTCCGTCACTTCCTGCAAAATATTTCAAATAAAACTGTGGAACATAATGTTCTTTTGTTGTATAGTTATCATTGCTTTTCATTTTGCACCTCGCTTTCTATATTAGGATTCATTTTATCATGTGTGTTATTTTTTTCCATACTTCTCTGCATCATATAATATAAAAACACAAAAAAGCGCCCCCCGGTTCTTTGCAGAACCGGGGGGCGCCTTATTTGTATGAACCTGTTACCCTAAACCCTAGCGAAACTTACTTGCGCGGGTTTTTAATTGCGGCCTGTGCGGCAGCAAGGCGGGCGATAGGTACGCGGAACGGCGAGCAGCTGACATAGTCCAGCCCTACCTTGTGGCAGAACGCAACACTTGTCGGGTCGCCGCCGTGCTCGCCGCAGATGCCAAGGCCCAGCTCCGGGCGGGTGGCACGGCCAAGCTTCGCAGCCATTTCAACCAGCTTGCCAACACCCTTCTGGTCCAGGTGCGCAAACGGGTCAAGCTCGTAAATTTTGTTGGTGTAGTAGTAGTCCAGGAACTTGCCTGCGTCGTCGCGGCTGAAACCAAAGGTCATCTGGGTGAGGTCGTTGGTGCCAAAGCTGAAGAACTCGGCTTCCTTGGCGATCTCATCGGCAGTCAGCGCAGCGCGCGGGATCTCGATCATGGTGCCCACTTCGTACTTCATGTCCACGCCCGCGGCGGCGATCATCTCGTCGGCGGTCTTGACCACGATGTCCTTGACGAACTTGAGCTCTTTCACTTCGCCCACCAGCGGGATCATGATGTGCGGCACAATTTTGTAGCCCTTGCTCTTCGACACATTGATCGCGGCGCCAATGACAGCCTTGGTCTGCATCACGGCAATTTCGGGGTACGAAACAGCCAGGCGGCAGCCACGGTGGCCCATCATCGGGTTGAACTCGTGCAGCGAAGCAATGACGTTGTGCAGCTTCTCTACCGTGATGTTCAGCTCTTTGGCGATTTCTTTGATGTCCTCTTCCTTTGTCGGCAAGAACTCGTGCAGAGGCGGGTCGAGGTAGCGGATGGTGACCGGGCGCTCGCCCATCACTTCGTACAGGCCCTCAAAGTCGCTCTGCTGGTACGGCAGGATGAGGGACAGTGCCTTCTCGCGGTCGGCAGTGTTGTCGGCCACAATCATCTCGCGCATTGCTTTAATGCGGCTCTCTTCAAAGAACATGTGCTCGGTGCGGCAAAGGCCAATGCCCTCGGCACCAAACTCGGCAGCCTGCTTTGCGTCGTGGGGGGTGTCGGCGTTGGCAAACACCTGCAGCTGGCGGTAGTTGTCCGCCCAGCCCATGAAACGGTTCAGGTTGGCGTTTTCGGTGGCGGGCACGGTGGCAACTTTGCCGTCGTAAATGTTGCCGCTGGTGCCGTCGATCGAAATGAAGTCGCCCTCTTTAAACACTTTACCGTTGATGGTGAAGGTTTTGGCAGCGTAGTCGATGACAACGTCGTTCGAGTTGCCGCAGCCGGAAACACAGCAGGTGCCCATGCCGCGGGCCACAACGGCCGCGTGGCTGGTCATGCCGCCGCGCACGGTCAGAATGCCCTCGGAAACCTGCATGCCCACGATATCCTCGGGGCTGGTCTCCAAACGCACCAGAACAACCTTCTCGCCGCGGTCGTGCCATTCTTTCGCCTCTTCGGCGGTGAATACCACTTTGCCGCAGGCCGAGCCGGGGGAAGCGGCAAGGCCCTTGCCGATTGCTTTGGTAGCAGCCAGTGCAGCGGCATCAAACTGCGGGTGCAGCAGGGTGTCGAGCTGTTTGGGCTCTACGCGCAATACGGCTTCTTTCTCGTCAATCACGCCCTCGTCCACCAAATCGCAAGCGATCTGCAGTGCGGCCTGCGCGGTGCGCTTGCCGTTACGGGTCTGCAGCATGAACAGGTTGCCGTCTTCAATGGTGAACTCCATGTCCTGCATGTCGCGGTAGTACGCCTCAAGGCGGCCGGCCACTTCAATGAACTGGTTGTACACTTCGGGCATTTGCTCTTCCAGGTGGCTGATGGGGAACGGGGTACGCACGCCGGCGACAACGTCTTCGCCCTGCGCGTTGATCAGGTACTCGCCCATCAGTTTCTTTTCGCCGGTGGCGGGGTTGCGGGTAAACGCAACGCCGGTGCCCGAGCGGTCACCCGAGTTGCCGAACGCCATCTGCTGCACGTTAACGGCGGTGCCCCACTCGTAGGGGATTTCGTTCATGCGGCGGTACACGTTTGCACGGTCGTTGTCCCAGCTGCGGAACACGGCCTTGACAGCCTCAATCAGCTGCTCTTTCGGGTCCTGCGGGAACGGCTTGTGCTCGTTTGCCTCGTACACCTTTTTAAACTTGGCAACCAGAGTCTTCAGGTCGTCGGCAGTCAGCTCGGTATCCTCTTTGACGCCCTTTTCTTTTTTCATCTCGTCGATGACTTCTTCAAAGGCGGTCTTCGAAACGCCCATGACGACATCCGAGAACATCTGCACAAAACGGCGATAGCAGTCGTAAGCAAAACGGGGGTTGCTGGTTTTGGCAGCAAGGCCTTCGACAGCCTGGTCGTTGAGGCCCAGGTTCAAAATGGTGTCCATCATGCCGGGCATCGACTGGCGTGCGCCCGAACGAACGGAAACGAGCAGCGGGTTGCTGACGTCGCCAAACTTTTTGCCGGTCTCTTCTTCCAGCATGGCAACATGCTTGAAGATGTCGGCTTTAATCTCTTCGTTAATCTCGCGGCCATCGGTGTAATACTGGGTGCAGGCCTCGGTGGTGATGGTGAAACCCTGCGGCACAGGCATGCCTGCATTGGTCATTTCTGCCAGGCCGGCGCCTTTACCACCCAGAATATTCTTCATTGTGGTCTGGTCGCCGCCGAAGGCCTCGTGGCCCTCTTTGAACAGATACAAAAACTTTTTGCTCAAATTTATCTACCTCCGTTATTTATAATGCAGGTTGGCAAAGCCGGCCCTCCCAACCAGAGCCGACTTGTGTGCGGGAGCATCCCCGCCTGCTGCGGGGCCGCGTGGCACACCAAAACAGGCCCGTAAGATATGGGCCTGTCCTGATGCCCTCTAATTATAACAAACTTTTTTTTGCTTTGCCACTCTTATTTATAAGAAATCCATGAAATTTGGATATTTTAGGTGCTGTTTGCGCCGCAGACCTTGAAAAAACCTGTAGAACCTGTAAAATGGTAGATGTAAATAGTATGTCTTCATGTGGTATGAACGTTTGCCGCGCGAAGTTTCATTGCTCTTTTTGATCATGAATCGGGCCTTTGCGGGCCTTTTTCAACGTGGAGGGTGAAGTATGAGCGAAAAAACTGGGTCCGCGCGCAGCCGTTATGAAGCAGCACGTGCCATGTTTGACTCAACGTTTGAGCGCCACCTTGACAACGGGGTGGAGTTTATCAGTAAGGATGGCATTTGGATCGACCCTGAGGTGACGATTGCACCCGGGGTTCTTATTTTGCCCGGCACCATACTGCGCGGGGCAACCGTCATCGGCGCGGGCAGCACCATTGGCCCCGACAGCCTTCTGGAGGATGCGCGCGTTGGCGAAAACGTGACCTTTAACGCCAGCCAGGGCCGCTGCTGCGAAATTGGCGACGGTGCCACCATTGGCCCGTGGGTACAACTGCGGCCGGACAGCGTGATTGGCAAAAACGTGCACATCGGCGACTTTGTCGAAATCAAAAACTCTACCATTGGCGAGGGCACTGCCGTGGCGCACCTGACCTATATCGGCGACGCGGACGTGGGCAAATATTGCAACTTTGGCTGCGGCGTTGTGGTGGTCAACTACGACGGCGAAGTAAAAAGCCGCACCAAAATCGGCAACCACTGCTTTGTGGGCTGCAACACCAATTTGGTGGCGCCGGTGCGCCTTGGCGACGGGGCTTACACTGCGGCGGGCAGCACCATCACCGACGATTTGCCCGCCGGTGCGCTGGGCATTG
Source organism: Bacillota bacterium (assembly GCA_023460035.1). Classification (GTDB taxonomy): domain Bacteria; phylum Bacillota; class Clostridia; order Oscillospirales; family Ruminococcaceae; genus Pygmaiobacter. The sequence goes on along the minus strand of JAEWRN010000021.1, from coordinate 121,994 downwards.
CCCGCGCAAGGCAGATCACCAAAGAGGGCTGGGCGGCAAACAAGCTCAGCGCGTACATTGAAAAGAAAACAAAACTGGAACAGGCCGCTGCCCAGCAGCAGGGGGCCAAGCACGAATAAGCGTGCTTAAAAACGTAATCGCGCGCCGCCGGGGTGCAGACACCGGCAGCGTTTTGCAGCAGGATAATTAAATTAACGGGGGAAAGAACATGAACATCCACGGTAAGGACATCAAGATTTTCGCGGGCAATTCGAACAAGGAACTCGCGCTTTCGATCGCCGAGTGTCTGGGGTTGCCTTTGGGCAAATCTGAAATCGGCATGTTTTCCGACGGAGAAATCAGCGTTTCGATTGGCGAGACAGTGCGCGGCAGCGACGTGTTTGTGGTGCAAAGCACCTCAAGCCCGGTCAACCGCAACCTGATGGAGCTGCTCATCATGATCGACGCGTTCCGCCGCGCTTCTGCCGGCCGCATCACCGCGGTGATGCCCTACTACGGCTACGCCCGGCAGGACCGCAAAAACAAAGCGCGCGACCCCATCAGCGCCAAACTGGTTGCCGACCTGATCTGCAAGGCCGGCGCCGACCGCGTGCTGACAATGGATTTGCACGCCGCACAGATTCAGGGCTTCTTTGACGTGCCGGTGGACCACATGCTGGGCATGCCGATTTTGGCACCGTACTTTGAAAAGAAAATTGCCGAAGAAAAAGACCGCAACTTTATGGTTGTCTCGCCGGACCTTGGCTCGGTCACCCGCGCACGCACCTTTGCCGAGCGCCTGGGCCTGCCCCTCGCCATCGTGGACAAGCGCCGCCCCCGCGCGAATGTCTCCGAAGTGATGAACATCATCGGCGACGTGAAAGACCGCGACGTCATCATCATTGACGACATGATCGACACCGCCGGCACCCTGTGCGGCGCTGCCAAAGCCATTAAGGACCGCGGAGCCAAAAGCGTGGTCGCCTGCGCGACCCACGCCGTGCTGTCCGGCCCGGCCATCGAGCGCATCCAAAACAGCGTGCTGGACGAAGTGGTGCTGCTGGACACCATTCGCCTGAGCGAAGAAAAGCGCATTGACAAGATCAAAACGATTTCGGTGGCCCCGGTGCTGGCCGAAGCGATTGCCCGAATTTATTCTGACAAACCGGTTTCGACCCTGTTCGTCTAAGCCGCAGCGTTGGTTACGGCAAAATGCGGCGCTGTGCGCCGCATTTTGCTTTTTGCCCCCGGCGCATTTACCGCCCATGCAGCAGTTGGAGGAATTATGCTGTTTTTGAACAAGACGTCACCCCTTGATTTTTTAATTGTCGGCCTTGGCAACCCCGGCCGCAAATACGAAGAAAGCCACCACAACGCGGGTTTTATGGCGCTGGACGATTTGGCCGCACGGCTGGGCGCCAGCGTTACCCGCGCCAAGTTTGACGCGCTGACCGGCATGGCCGTGCTGGCGGGCAAAAAGGTGCTGCTGATGAAGCCGCAGACCTTTATGAACCTGTCCGGCAAGGCCGTGGGCGCCGCGGCAAGCTTTTATAAATTGCAGCCACAGCAGGTACTGGTACTGTATGACGACATCGCGCTGGCCCCCGGCAAGCTGCGCATTCGCCCGTCCGGCTCTGCGGGCGGGCACAACGGCATCAAAAGCATTATTGGCGCGCTGGGCACGCAGGATTTCCCGCGTATTCGCATTGGCGTGGGCGAGCGGCGGGGCGGCGAAGCCGACCTTGCCGATTTTGTGCTGGCAAGCTTCAGCGCCGCAGACCGCAAGCTGATGCTGGGCCGGTTTGATGATGTGTACGAAGCGGCCGGGCTGATCGTAAACGGCGATGTATCCGCCGCAATGAACCGCTATAACGGCTGACGCCCCCCCGCACGAAAGGAGTTTTTGTTGATGGAAACACCGAAAGGCAAAGAGGGCCTGACCCCCGAAGCGCTGGCGCTGCTGCGCCGCGCGCAGGTGGCCGAGCTGACCGAGCAACAAATTTATCTGCAGCTTGCGGACCTGCTGGAAAAAAAGCAACCGCAGAACGCCGGCGTGCTGCGCCGCCTTGCCGTGGAGGAGGGCCACCACGCCGCCATTTGGCAAAGCTATACCGGGTATACCGCAAAGCCGCACCGGCCCACCGTTTTTCGCTACTTGTTTTTAGCGCGGGTGCTGGGCTTTACCTTTGCATTAAAAAAGATGGAACACGGCGAAGCGCTGGCGCAGACCGCCTATGACCGCTTTGCCAATGTGCTGCCGGAGGCAAACGGCATTCTGGCGGACGAAAAGCGCCATGAGGCCGAGCTGCTGGCCCTGCTGGACGAAGAGCGGCTGCACTATGTGGGCAGCATGGTGCTGGGCCTCAACGACGCACTGGTAGAGCTGACCGGCACACTGGCCGGGCTGACCTTTGCGATGCGGGACAACCGGTTGATTGCACTGTCCGGCCTGATTACCGGCGCGTCGGCCACGCTGTCGATGGCGTCCAGCGAATACCTTTCGGCCCGCAGCGAGGGCCGGACGGACGCGCTGCGCTCGTCGGCCTACACCGGCATTACCTACCTCATTACGGTCGTTTTGCTGGTGCTGCCTTACCTGGTGCTGCCGGCAAATGCCTACGCGCTTTCGCTGGCCATTATGCTGGTGGTCGTCGTGCTGGCCATCGCCGCGTTTAACTATTACATTTCCGTCGCGCAGGATTTGTCGTTCCGCCACCGGTTTGGCGAAATGGCGGCCATCAGCCTTGGCGTTGCCGTGCTGTCGTTCGGCATCGGGCTGCTGGTCAAGCAGTTCCTTGGCATCAGCCTGTAACCGCATTCTTTTACGAACACCTTATGCACCGCCAAAGCCGCCCCGCTTGCTTTGGCGGTTTATACTTAAATTACACGCCTTTGTTTTACAAGGCGGCTGATGCTGCCCCCAACCCCACACACCATACAGGAGATTGCCCATGCTGGAAGAAGCGTTACGTAAAACAGCCGAATACGCGCGGCTGAAAGCCGCCCTGCAAGGCGGCCGCTCGCCTGCCGCACTGTTTGGCCTGCCGCCCGCCGCACGCGCCGAGGTGGCGGCTGCACTGGCCGCCGATTTGCAGCGCCCCGCCATTGTGGTGACCGCGGGCGAAGCCGAAGCGACCCGCTTTGCCGCCGACGCCGCCTTTTTTGGCGCGCGCAGCGCGGTGTGCCCGGTGCGTGATTTTACGCTGCACCCCACCCTTGGCCAAAGCCACGAGTTTGAATACCGGCGCATTGCGGTGCTGGGCAACATTGTGGGCAAGCGGTGCAACCTGCTGGCCGTGCCGCTGGAGGCCGCGTTGCAGCGCACGATGCCCCGCGCCGAATTTGAGGCAAACACCCTCACGCTGAAAGAGGGCGACAGCCTGCGCCAAAAAGACCTGATTGCCCGGCTGACGGCGGCGGGCTACCACCGGCGTGACCGGGTAGAGGGGCCGGGCCAGTTTTCGGTGCGCGGCGGCATTGTGGACCTGTACGCCCCGGATATGGACCGCCCCGCCCGCGTGGAGTTTTGGGGCGACGTGGTGGACACGATGTCCGGCTTTGATTTGCTGAGCCAACGGCGCGAAGTGCAGCTGCGCAAGATTTACATTTCGCCCGCGCGGGAGGTGCTGTTCAGCGACCCCGCCGAGGCGGCGGCGCTGTTGCGCCGGGGCGCCGACGCGCTACGCGGCCAAAAGAAAGCCCGGTTAGAGGCCGTGTTGCAGGACGACCTTGCCCTGCTGGACGCCGGCACCCTGCCGGAGGCCATGGACAAATATCTGGCGCTGCGCTACCCGCAAAGCGCGACGGTGCTGGATTATTTTGACGAGCCGCTGTACTTTTTTGAAGAGCCCAGCGCCATCACCGAGGCCGCGCGCGCCCTTGCGTTTCGCACCGGCGAAGAGGTGAAAGGCCTGCTGGAGGAAGGGCTGCTGACCGGCGAGCTGGCCGCGCTGTACGAGCCTTACGAGGCGCTGCAGCTGCGTGCGGACAAAGCCCCCGCCGTCGTGTGCGAAAACTTTTCGCGCACGCTGCCCGGCTTTGCCCCCAAAGAGCTGGTCAGCGTGACGGCCCACTCGCTGCCCGCCTGGGGCGGCGAAGTAAAAACGCTGGTGGAGGACCTGCAAAACTACAAGGCAAACGGCTATTTTTGCGCGGTGCTGGCCGGTACCGGCCGCGCGGCCGAGGCCCTTGCGCGCGATTTAAGCGCCGCCGGGCTGACCGCCGTTGCCACAAAGGGCGACCCGGTGCCCACCCCCGGCGCGGTGGTCGTGCTGCAGGGCCGGCTTTCTGCCGGCACCGACTACCCGTTTGCCCGCTTTGCGCTGATTACCTCGCGCCGGCAAAAGGTAGAGGAACAGCGCCCCCGCCGCAAAAAGAACAAAGGCCTTTCCAGCCTGGAGGATTTAAAACCCGGCGACTATGTGGTGCACCAAAACCACGGCATCGGCGTTTACACCTCGATCGAGCGGCTGGACCTGCAGGGCGTTGTCAAAGATTACATTAAAATTCAGTACGCCGGGGCCGACACGCTGTTTGTGCCGGTCACCCAGCTGGATTTGCTGAGCCGCTACACCGCGCCGGGCGACGGCGAAAAGGTGCACCTTGCAAAACTGGGCGGCACCGATTGGGTGAAAGCGAAAACCAAGGTCAAAAAAGCCGCCGCCGAAATGGCAAAGGATTTGCTGGAATTGTACGCCCGCCGCAAAGAGGCGAAGGGCTACGCCTTCCCCGCCGACGGCGAGTGGCAGCGAGACTTTGAGACCCGGTTTGAGTACGACGAGACCGACGACCAGCTGTCTGCCACCAGCGAGATTAAGGCCGATATGGAACACCCGTGGCCGATGGACCGCCTGCTTTGCGGTGACGTGGGCGTGGGCAAAACCGAGGTGGCCCTGCGCGCGGCGTTTAAGGCCGTGATGGGCGGCAAACAGGTGGCGCTGCTGGTGCCCACCACCATTTTGGCATGGCAGCATTTTAATACCATGCTGCAGCGCATGGAGGCCTACCCGGTTAAAATTGCGATGCTGTCGCGGTTTCGCACCCCAAAGCAGATTAAAGACGCACTGCGCGGGCTGAAAGCCGGCACGGTGGACCTTGTGGTGGGCACCCACCGCCTGCTGCAAAAGGACGTGCGGTTTCACGACCTTGGGCTGATCATCATCGACGAAGAACAGCGCTTTGGCGTGCGCCACAAAGAAAAGCTGAAAGAAACCTTCCCCGGTGTCGACGTGCTGACGCTGTCGGCAACGCCAATCCCCCGCACACTGAACATGGCGATGAGCGGCATTCGCGACATGAGCACCATTGAGCAGCCGCCGTTTGAGCGCCAGCCGGTGGAGACCTATGTGCTGGAGTATGACGACGGCATTTTAGAACAGGCCATCCGGCGCGAGCTTGCGCGCGGCGGCCAGGTGTACTATTTATATAACCGGGTCGAAACCATCGACAACTGCGCGGCGCGGGTGGCAAAGCTGGCCCCCGGCGCGCGCATTGCCACGGCCCACGGCAAAATGACCGAACAGCAGCTGTCCGGCGTGTGGCAGGCGCTGCTGGACGGTGAAATTGACATTTTAATCTGCACCACCATCATCGAGACCGGCGTCGACGTGCGCAACTGCAACACGCTGATCATCGAGGACGCCGACCGCATGGGCCTTGCGCAGCTGTACCAGATTCGCGGGCGCGTGGGCCGCAGCGGCCGCAAGGCATATGCCTACTTCACGTTTCGCCCGGCAAAGGTGCTCACCGACATCGCGGCAAAGCGGCTGTCGGCCATTCGCGAGTTTACGGCGTTCGGCTCCGGCTTTCGCATTGCGATGCGCGACTTGCAAATCCGCGGCGCGGGCAACCTGCTGGGGCAAAGCCAGCACGGCCACATGGAGGCCGTGGGCTATGAGATGTATGTAAAGCTGCTGGGGCAGGCTGTGGCCGCGCTGCGCGGCGAAGCGGCCCCGCCGGACAAGAGCAACTGCCTGATCGACGTGACGGTGGACGCCTATATCCCCGAAAAGTACATCCCCGACGCACCGGGCCGCATTGAGGCGTACAAGCGCATTGCCGCCATTGAAACACAGGCGGACGCCGACGACGTGCTGGACGAGCTGGACGACCGCTATGGCGAGCCGCCCGCCGCGGTGCGCGGCCTTGTGGATATTTCGCTCATCCGCATCGTGGCCGCGGGCCTTGGCATTTACGAGATTGGCCAGCGGCAGGACGCGCTGCTGATGTACACCGACACGCTGGGCCGGCGCGACCTTTCGCCGCTCACCCGCGCGCTGCCGGGGCGCATTTCGCTTAGCCGCACCGCAAAGCCCTACCTTGCCGTTCGCCTGAAACCGGGCGAAAAGCCCATCGAGATCATGCGGAAAGTGTTTGACGTGCTGAACGACACAGAAAATTGAACAAAAAACTGCCGGGCAACTGTTTCAAAACGGCGAAAGAATGCGGTTTTGCGGCATCTGCCCTTTACAAACGCGCCGGGGTTTTCTATAATGAAGTTCGGGTGTAACCTTTTTGTTACAAATTCACCGCTTATGTCTGGAGTTGATTGGGCGTGAAACTCAACCGCATCACCGGCCCGGTATTTGCCGTCATCACCATTGCAGCATTGGGCTTTGGCTGCTCTGCCCGCAGTTACGACAGTGTGCTCACGGTCGACGGCACCGCCGTGCCGCCCGCCCTGTACCAGCTGTGCCAGCTGCAAAGCTTTTTGACCGCCGCCCAAACCGTAGGCAGCAGCACCCCCGCAGCCGTGCTTTCGGCCACGATTGAAAACACGGCCGGCGCCGACTGGGTGCACAGCCAAACAGTGGAAGCTCTGCGCGAATTTCAGTACAACAACACCGAATTTGACCGCCAAAAGCTGTCGTTTACCAGCGACGAGCTGACTAATTTTGAAAGCAATGTCAAAAGCAGCTGGACCCCGTATGCCACGCTGTACCAGAACAACGGCATTGATTACGACACCTTTTACCAGTACAACCTGTCGCTTTACAAGGCGCAAAAGCTGTTCGAGTCTTTGTATGCCGGCGTGACCGACGACACTTTGAAGCAGTATTTTGAAACCAATTATCTGCACATCGAATGTGTGCTGTTACCGCGGGTAGACTCTACCGGCACGGCGCTGGCAGACGAAAAGCTGCAGCAGATTCAGCAGATCGGCGACGACGCGCTGGCCGAGCTGCAACTGTCGTCGGCCGCGGCGCCGTTTACCACCGTCGCGCTGCAGGCCGTCAGCGACGCGTACCCCATTGCCGGGTTTTCGGCCCCGGCTGCCGACAGCGCAAGCAGCTATATCCAAACCCCGTACCTGCTGATTGGCGACACGGCGGACGGGTTTGACGGCGAGTTGACCAGCGCCGCACAGCAGGTCGAAATCGGCGCGTACGGGCTATACCGCGACGAGCAGTCGCTCATCCTGTTCCACCGGCTGCCGAATTATGAAACCGACGCCCAGTTTGCCTCTTTGCGCAGCGCACTGCTGAAAAAGATGTGGGGCGACGAGTTTACAAAAAACTGCAAGGCCGTGTGGGATGCTTACACGGTGGAGGAGGATTCCTCCGCGGTGTCGTACTACTCGCCCAAAAAAATTACGTTTGCCTCTGCCGCCACCGCGGCGCCCTCGTCGTCTGGCGCGGGCAGCAACTCGTAAGCTTTGCCAAAAGCCCCCGTGTGGGGCTTTTGTTTTTTGCGGATGCGCACCGGCGGTGCCGCCTTGCTTTCGGGGGCAAAATTCGGTATAATAAAGCACAGCAGAACAGCCGTTTTTTTGCGCACAGACGCAATTTCCACACACAGATAAAAATTTGAAAACACAAGATCGGGAGGTACGACCGTGGCAACAGAAAAAGCAGCGGATAAAGCCGCACAACTCAATAAAACCAAAGCACTGGAAACCGCACTGGCCCAAATTGAAAAACAGTTTGGCAAGGGTGCCGTGATGAAGCTGGGGCAAAATGTGACGATGCAGGTGGATTCGATCTCCACCGGCAGCCTGTCGCTGGACCTCGCGCTGGGCATCGGCGGGCTGCCGCGCGGGCGCATCGTCGAAATTTATGGGCCAGAATCCAGCGGTAAAACCACCGTCGCGCTGCACGTGATCGCCGAAGCGCAAAAAAAAGGCGGCGAAGCCGCGTTTATCGACGTAGAGCACGCGCTGGACCCCATCTACGCAAAGGCCCTTGGGGTCGACATCGACAGCCTGCTGGTCTCGCAGCCGGACACCGGCGAGCAGGCGCTGGAAATCTGCGAAGCGCTGGTGCGCTCGGGCGCCATCGACGTCATTGTCATCGACTCGGTCGCGGCCATGGTGCCGAAAGCGGAGATTGAGGGCGAAATGGGCGACTCGCACGTCGGCCTGCAGGCACGCCTGATGAGCCAGGCCCTGCGCAAGCTGACCGGCGCGATTGGCAAAACAAACACCATCGCCATTTTCATCAACCAGCTGCGCGAAAAAGTGGGCGTCGTTTACGGCAACCCCGAAGTGACTGCCGGCGGCCGCGCGCTGAAATATTATTCGTCGGTGCGCATTGACGTGCGCCGCACCGAAACACTGAAAAACGGCACCGAGTTTATTGGCAACCGCACCCGTGCGCGCGTCGTAAAAAACAAGGTGGCGCCGCCGTTCCGCGAGGGCATGTTTGACATCATGTTCGGCGAGGGTATTTCCAAAGAGGGCGAAATTCTGGACCTTGCCGTCACGCTGGGTATCATTAAAAAAAGCGGCGCGTGGTTTAGCTACAACGAAACCCGGCTGGGCCAGGGCCGCGACAATGTCAAGATTTATTTGAAAGAAAACCCGGACTTTGCCGCCGACATTGAGCGCCAGGTGCGCGACAATGCCGACAAGCTGCTGCCGGGCGCGGCGCGGCGCACCACGGCTGCAAAGCCCAAAGCGGTGGACGACGAAGCCCCGGACGATGACGCAGACGAGGCGGGCGGCGCCCCCGCGCGCAGCGGCGGCGGCAACATTGACATTTCGGTGGACGACGACGCATGACCGACGATGTGCGCGTCACTGACCTTGCCCCCACCCGCCGCGGGCGCATGTCGCTGTTTGTAAACGGCGAGTTTCAGTTTTCGCTGGACCTTGAAACGCTGGCGAAAAGCGGCCTTGCGGTGGGGGATACCCTGTCAGCGGCCACGCTGGCCGACCTGCGCGAGCAAAGCGACGAGCGCCGCGCCAAGGACAAGGCGCTGAACTACCTCAGCCTGCGCGCCTACGGCTCGGCAGAGCTTTCGCAAAAGCTCTGCCGTGTTTTTGATGAAAACACCGCCGCTGCTGCCGTGGCCGAAATGGCCCGGCTTGGCCTGCTGGACGACGAGGCCTTTGCCTGCCGCCGCGCCGCTTGGTGGCAGCAGCAGGGCAAAAGCACGCGGGAGATACGCACAAAGCTGCTGGCGCTGGGCCTGCCGCGCGAATTGATTGACAACGCACTGGCCACCCTTGCACAGGATGCGGACGAAGCCGCGCTGCGGCGGGTAATTGAAAAGCAATACCTTGCAAAGCTGGCCCGCGGCGAGCGCGAAAAGGTGCTGGCCGCCCTTGCGCGGCGGGGTTTTTCGCCCCGCCTCGCACGCACCGTGCTGGCCGACTATGCGCCGAACGACGGCGCAACCGAGCCGGACGAACTGTTTGATTGCTAAAGGAAGATAACGAGGAAACCACATGGCAAAAATTGCACTGATTTCACTGGGCTGCCCCAAAAACCAGGTCGATGCCGACCACATGTGCCACACGCTGCTGACGGCGGGGCACACCACGACCGCCGACCTTGCCGAAGCCGACGCGATCATCGTAAACACCTGCGGCTTTATTGAAAGCGCAAAGCAGGAGGCGATTGACACTATTTTAGACGCGGCGCGCTTTAAACAGGGCGCGCACCCGCCCAAGATCATCGTCACCGGCTGCCTTGCCGAGCGGTATAAGCAGCAAATTCAGGCCGAGATCCCCGAGGTGGACGCCACGGTGGGCATTGGCTGCAACGGCGACATTGCCGCCGTGGTAAGCCGCGCACTGGGCGGCGAGCGGGTGGAGGCGTTTGGTGCCAAAACCGCGCTGCCGCTGGAGGGCAAGCGCATTGTTTCGACCCCGCGCCATTACGCTTACCTTAAGGTGGCAGAGGGCTGCAACAACCGCTGCTCTTACTGCGCCATCCCGCTCATCCGCGGGCCGCTGCGCTCGCGCACGCTGCCCGATGTGCTAGAAGAGGCCCGCTGGCTGGCAAGCGAGGGGGTCAAAGAACTGATTTTAGTCGCGCAGGACATCACCGCCTTTGGCGATGACCGCGGCCAAAACGAAACCGCCGCTTTGCTGGACGCACTGCAACAGGTAAACGGCATTGTGTGGATTCGGCTGCTGTACGCCTACCCCGAGCGGGTGACCGACGACTTTATTGCGGCCATGGCCCGCAACAGCAAGGTGTTGCCCTACCTCGATTTGCCCATCCAGCACATCAACAGCGACATTTTGCGCGCAATGAACCGCAAAGGCGACCGCAACACGGTGCTGGGCGCCATCCGGCGGCTGCGCGCCGCGCTGCCCGGCCTCACGCTGCGCACCACGCTGATCGCGGGCTACCCCGGCGAAACACAGGCCCAGTTTGACGAGCTGTGTGAATTTGTCAAAGAGATGCGGTTTGACCGGCTGGGCTGCTTTGCCTACTCGCAGGAGGAGGACACCCCCGCCGCAAAGCTGCCCCAGCTGCCGCTGGAATTGCGCGAAGAGCGCGCGGCGCAGATCATGCAAATTCAGTCGCGCATTTTGTCTGAACAACAGGCCGCGCTGCAGGGCAGTGTGTTGACCGTGCTGTGCGACGGGCTGGACGACGAGAGCGGCCTGTACGCCTGCCGCACGACGGGCGACGCGCCGGAGATTGACACCGTGGTCTATGTAAAAAGCGACGCGCTGCCGCTGGCAGAGGGTGCCTTTTACAGGGTGCGGGTGGACGACAGTGATGCCGTTGACCTGTACGCCCATTTGGAAACGGAGGAAGTAGAATGAACCTGCCCAATAAGCTGACGCTGCTGCGCGTTGCGCTGATTCCCGTATTCATGGTGGCCGCCGCGAACCGCTGGATGCTGGCCGCCGGTATTATCTTCGCCATCGCGTCGTTTACCGATTATTTAGACGGCCACATTGCCCGCAGCCGCAATTTAGTGACTGACTTTGGCAAATTTGCCGACCCCCTGGCCGACAAACTGCTGACGACCATTGCCTTTTTGTATATGATGGTCGACGGCGTGTGCAGCCCCGTGGTGCTGGCCATTATTCTGGCGCGCGAATTTGCGGTGTCGGGCGTGCGCATGATTGCCGCCGCCGCCCCGCAGGGCAAGGTGATTGCCGCCAACATTTGGGGCAAGCTGAAAACCGTGATGCAAATGTTGACCATCGTTTTTTACTATTTTGGCGTTGCCATTGAACGCGCTGTGTTTACCGGCGGCTCCAGCGTGTTCTTTTCGCAGATCCTCACCTATGTGCTGTGCTGGGCCGTCGCGGCCGTCACGCTCGTCTCCGGTGTGCAGTATATCTGGAACAACCGCGAGTTTATCAATACCGCAAAATAACTATTTGTATTTTTACCGTCCGCCTTTGTTTGCCAGACGTCTGCCTTTCTGCCGCTTTGCGGCGCGGGCCTGCCTGTGCAGCGCCGCGGGCGGTTTTTTATTTGCCCGCCTGGGGCAAATATGACAATTTGATGTTTTTTTACACATTACTGTAACAGCGGTGCCCCGCCGTGGGTTTCTTTGGCAAACAGGCATCGACCTGCTACCGTTTCAATAAGCCACACCAACACCCAACCATCTGCCATGACAGGAGGGCGAACTGATGAAACACCGTATGTTAACCCGTGTGCTTACCACCGCGGCGGCCATGCTGCTGCTGTTTTCACTGGCTGGCTGTGGGGCGAGCAACAGCACTGCCGCCAGCACCGGCGCCGAACTGGCGCCGCAGCAAAGCAATGACGCCGCCACTACCGCCGTCATTGCCGCCGCCACCACCGAGACGGGGCTGACCGATACCGCCACACAGGACCGCAAGCTGATTACCAATGCCGAAGTGGACCTTGAGACGACCGACTTTGAGGCCGCCATGGCGCAGATTGAGCAGCAGGTGACGGCCCTTGGCGGCTACCTTGCCAGCAACAGCCGCAGCGGCGAAGCCTCTGCCGGCAGCCGCAATGCCCGCTATGAGGCGCGCATCCCGGCAGACAGCCTGTCACAGTTTCTCGCCGGGGCCGAAAAGGCCGGCACCGTGGTGTACACCAACCAGTCCACGGTGGACGTGACAAACCAGTATGTGGACAACGAGGCCCATTTGAACAGCTTAAAGGCGCAGGAAGCACGCCTGCTGGAGCTGATGGCGAGCGCCGAAAAGCTGGAGGACATCATTGCGCTGGAGGACAAGCTGACCGACGTGCGCTACCAGATTGACTCGCTGACCGGCCAGCAAAAGCTGTATGACAATCAGGTTGCCTATGCCACCGTGACAGTCAGCGTGCAAGAGGTCAAAAACGAGACCGTGCTCTCGCCCAGCTTTGGCCAGCGTATGGTAAAGGCACTCTCCGGCTCGGTAGAAAACGCGGTCAATTTTGCGCAAAACCTGGTGATTTTCCTCATTTATCTGCTGCCGTTTTTGCTGGTGCTGGCACTGGTGGCCGCCGTGGTTTTGCTGCTGAGTGCCCGCGCAAGGCGGCGCCGCAAACTGCGCGCTGCCGCCGAAGCCCCGGCACAAATGCCGCAGCCGCCTACCGACAGTGACAAACCACAGGGCACAAATGTGTAATTTTTTGGTACCTTTTAGTCTTGCATTTACCCTGCCCGTTAGGGTATGATAATAAACAACATTGGGGCAGGGTGCCCGTTCCCCTATGGGGGCGGCCCCTGCCCTGTTAAGTTTAACAGGGGGGAATCAAGACCATGCTGGATATTAAAATTGAAAAAACCACACAACCCAAAGCGAAACCGACCGGCGCACTGGGCTTCGGCAGCATCTTCACAGACCACATGTTTGTGATGGATTACACCGAAGGCCAGGGCTGGCACGATGCGCGTATTGTACCCTACGCGCCGATTGCGCTGGACCCTTCGGCACTGGTCTTTCACTACGCGCAGGAGTGCTTTGAAGGCCTGAAGGCCTACCGCACCGCCACCGGCAAGGTACAGCTGTTTCGCCCGGACAAAAACGGCGAGCGGCTGCGTAGCACCCACGAGCGCCTTTGCATCCCCACCATCCCGGTAGAGGATTTTGTGCAGGCCGTGCGCACCCTTGTCAGTGTGGAAAAGGGCTGGGTACCCGCAGAAAAGGACACCAGTCTGTACCTGCGCCCCTTCACCATTGCAACCGAGCCGGTGCTGGGCGTAAAGGCCAGCAGCAGCTACAAATTCATCATCATTGCCAGCCCGTCGGGCAGCTATTATGCCACCGGCATCAACCCGGTTCGCATTTATGTAGAGGACGAATATGTGCGCGCCACCCCCGGCGGCACCGGCTATATCAAATGCGGCGGCAACTACGCGGCCAGCATCATCTCCAGCGAAAAAGCACACCATTCCGGCTACGACCAGGTGCTGTGGCTGGACGGTGTCGAGCGCAAGTACGTTGAAGAAGTGGGCAGCATGAACTGCTTCTTTAAAATTGACGGCGTCATCCGCACCGCCCCCACCGTGGGCACCGTGCTGCCCGGCATCACCCGCATGAGCTGCATTGAGCTGCTGCAAAAGTGGGGCTATACGGTGGACACCACCCGCCTTGCGATTGAGGACATCATGCAGGCAGACCGCGACGGCAAGCTGGAAGAGGTCTTTGGCACCGGCACCGCGGCCGTCATCAGCCCGGTGGGCGAACTGAAGTACAAAGACGAGGTCGCCCACATCGGCGGCGGCAAAATCGGCGAAGTCACCCAGCGGCTGTACGACACGCTGACCGGCATCCAGTATGGTCGCATCGACGCGCCGGAGGGCTGGGTCGTGGACGTGCCCTGACCTGCAACTTGATACTGTTTTTAGGGCCGGTGCCATGCGCCGGCCCTTTGCTGTGCCGCACGGCACTAAAACGCAAGGAGGCCCGCTATGACAGTGCGCGAAGTGAACCTGAAATACGACATGCCCACGGTGGACACCGCGCTGCGGCGCATGGAAATCGAGCTTTCCGCCGCGCGGCACACCGGGCAAAAGCTGTTTAAATTCATTCACGGCTACGGCTCTACCGGCACGGGCGGCAAAATACGGGGCGCGGTGCGCCGCGCTTTGCGCGAGCGGCAGGCCGCGGGCGGGGCCAGCTTTGTGCTGCCGGGCGAAGAGTTCGGCATGTTTTCTGCCGACGCGCGGCAGGCCGCGGACCGCTACCCCGCGCTGCGGCAGGACCGCGACTGGGGCCGCGAAAACGACGGCATTACCGTTGTGGTGCTGTAAGTACAGATTTCACCGTTTTTTCTCTTGACTTTTTCCCTCCCCGATTGTATGATTGTATTAATCAATTAATACAAATAGGAAGGGGAGTAGGAGGCATTGACTTGGGATTTAAAATCTGACCGCCCGATTTATCTGCAGCTGGTAGAGCACTTACAGCTGGCTATCGTTTCGGGCCGGCTGCCGGCCGGCAGTCGTGTGCCGCCGGTACGCGAACTTGCATCCCAGGCGGCCGTCAACCCGAATACGATGCAAAAAGCACTGCAAGAACTGGAGCAAAGCGGTTTGATTCAAACACAGCGCACCAGCGGGCGCATTGTCACCGAGGATACGGCCCGCATTCAGGCAACGCGCCAGCTGCTGGCCAAAAACCAGCTGGATGCTTTTTTTGAACAGATGCAGCGGCTGGGGTGTACCCGGCAGGAAATTTTGTCTCTTGTCGAAAAAGAGCTCGCCATCGTGTGATGTGCGCGCAGAGGAGGAACAACATTGGAACCAATTTTAGAATGTCGTAAGCTGTTTAAAGACTATACGTCCTGCCGCGCACTTGCGGGGGTGGACCTCAGTCTTTACCCCGGGCGCATCATTGGCCTGCTGGGCCCCAACGGCAGCGGCAAAAGCACGCTGATGAAACTGGCAGCCGGGCTGATTTCCCCCACGGCGGGTGACCTTTTGGTTGCGGGCAAGGCCCCCGGCGCCGCCACAAAATCTCTGGTATCTTACCTGCCGGAGCGCACTTACCTGCCCGACTGGATGACGGCCCAGCAGGTGATTGACTTTTTTGCGGATTTTTACGCTGATTTTGACGCGCAGGCGGCGGGCGACATGCTGCACCGGCTGAACATTTTGCCCGGCACCAAGCTGAAAACCATGTCAAAGGGCACGAAAGAAAAAGTACAGCTGATTTTGGTGATGAGCCGCCGGGCGCAGCTTTACCTGTTGGACGAGCCGATTGGCGGGGTGGACCCCGCAGCGCGCGACTATATTTTGCAGACCATTTTGACGAACTATAACCCCGAAGCCGCCGTGGTGATCTCGACCCACCTGATCGGCGATGTGGAAAAGGTACTGGACCAGGTGGTTCTGCTGCAAAACGGCCAGGTGATGCTGTGCGCGACGGTGGACGATATCCGTGCCGAGCACGGCTGCAGCGTGGATACGTTTTTTCGGGAGGTGTTCAAATGTTAGGCAAACTGCTGAAATACGAGCTGCGTGCCACCGGGCGGCAGGTGCTGCCGCTTTGCGGGGGCATGGTGGCCTTTGCGCTATTGCGCCGGCTGCTGGGCCTGTTGCAGATTACCCGCGCATGGCCGGGGCTGGACGACGCGCTGGACTCGCTGGGCATCGGCCTGTTTACCCTGCTGCTCATCGCCTGCACTGCCGCGGTGTTTATCGTGCTGATTATGCGGTATTACCGCAACCTGTACACTGACGAGGGGTACCTGATGAACACCCTGCCGGTCAGCGCCACCCAAAACCTGATGGCGAAAACCTTTGCCGCGGTCATTTGGCAGGCTGTCGCGGTGCTGGCCCTTCTGCTTTCTGTTTTCATCTCGGTCGTTAACACCAGTGTCTGGCGGCAGATCGTTTTGGGGTTTGCCGAGATGCACCTCAGCTTCCAGCGCTTTTTACTTTTGCAGCAGGGCCTTGTGCCGCTGGTCATTCTGGAATCCATCCTGCTGTTCTTTGTCAGCGCCTTTGCCAGCATGCTGCAGTTTTACGCGGCCATTTCGCTGGGGCAGTTTATCCGCCGCCACCGGGTGCTGGGTGCCATTGTGTTTTACTTTGGCCTCAATTTTGCGTTCAGCGTGCTCAGCATGTTAATTATGCTGCCACTGGGCCTGATGGGGGACAATTTTTATTCGGTCAACGCGCTGCCGCAGATTTTGGCGCTTACGCTTGGCCTCACGCTGCTGCTGACCCTGATTGAGGGCGTCGTGTGCTTTGTGCTTGCCCACTGGTGCCTTGCAAAAAAACTGGAACTGGAGTGAACCCATGCCCATGACGCAACCCTACGAGCTGCGCGAGATTGCGCTGTACACCCCCGCTTACGAGCAGATGAAAGCCCTGCGCATCGACGTGCTGCAAAAACCGCTTTCTCTGCCGATGGACGCACTGGATTTTGAACACGACGAGGGCCGGTGGATGCTGGGGCTCTACCGCGGCGACACCCTGTGCGGCTGCCTGGTATTTGCCCCGTTGCCCGGCGGTGTTTACTGGATGCGGCAGGTCGCGATTGACAGCGCGCTGCAGGGCGCCGGCGCCGGGCGGCAGATGATGGCACAGGCCGAAACCTTTGCCCGGCAAAACGGCGCTGCCACCATTACGCTGCACGCGCGCGATTATGCGGTGCCTTTTTACGAAAAATGCGGCTACCACATCGCGGGCACCGGCTTTGACGAGGCGGGCATCCCCCATTTCCCCATGGAAAAGGCGCTGTAATCTCTGCCCCCCGGTACCCCTTTTGCTCTGTTTTACAATTGCAACCTACGGCCTTAACAAACACTGCCCGCACGGCAACCCGTGCGGGCAGTGTTTTCGTCTGTTTTTAAAAAGGCCATACGCTTTAAAGGGCGGCAGCACCCTTTGCTTCCCAGCTGTTATAGCGCAGGGTGTCGGTGATCTCCATGCCAAGGCCGCGCAGCAGCCGCAGCCCCTTTTCGCGCCCGGCCTCATTTTCCAGCTGGCCCGGCGCGTGGGCGTCCACCCCAATGATTGCGGTGCAGCCCTCTTCTGCCGCAATGCGCCAAAAGCCCTCGTGCGGGTACCCGTCGATATGATATCGCTCATTGTACAGCGTGCCCAGCAGGTTGTATTCCACCGGGATTTGCAGCCGCTTTGCGGCGCGGCACAGCTCGCGGCTGGCCGCGCGGGCATTGTCGTCAAACCCGGGCCAGGCGCGCAAAAACAAATCCGGGTGGGCAAAGCAGGCGTAAAGCCCGCTTTCCAGCCCCTCGATCGAGCTGTCCACATAGCTGCGCAGCATCGCAATGGTTTTGGTCGCTTGGCCAAAATACGGGCCGGTCTCGTCCGACGGGTAAAAATGGTTGCCAAAAATCAGGTAGTCCATCTGGTAACGGCGCACCTGCTCTTTCAGCCAGTCAATATAACGGGGGAAATACTCACATTCCAGCCCCAGCCGCAGTTCGATGCGGCCCGCGTATTTTTGCTGCAACGCCCGCACCGACGCCACATACCCCGGCAAATCCGTTGCCGGCATGCGCATGGTACCCACATAGTCGCTGTCATATTGCCACGGGCTGTGGTCCGAAAACCCCAGCACGGTATACCCCTGCTTCAGCGCGGTTTGCACATAGGCTTCATCGCTGCCCTCTGCGTGCAGGCACCGGGTGGTGTGGGTATGGTAGTTCGTTTTTTCCATTGCTCTGATGCTCCCTTAAAAAACGCCCCGCCCTGCGGGGCGACAAAAAACAGCCGCTGTTGCGGCTGTCAGCTGTTGTGTTATACGGCCCGTGGTGCCCCGCCGCCACTGCAAAAAAACAGCCGGTGGCGGGCACCCGCGCCACCGGCTTTCAGTATACCACAAAACGCGCCGTTTTGCACCCCTGCCTCAGCCGGTCACCATCTGCACGGCGTCCGGCACCCGCACGGCGGTATAATACAGCAGGCTGCCTTTTTTATAGGCTACCTCTATTTTATACACATACACCCCCGGCACCGACGGGGTCATCACGTCGCCGTACACGCTGAGATACTCCGCGTCGTACAGCCCGTCTGCCCGCGACACCTTAATGGAAAGGTACTTCGGGTCGCTCATCACAATCACCAGCCGGGCATTGGGCGCGACGTCCTGCGGGGCCAGCGGCAAATCGCCCGCTTCGGCAGAAAGCGCCGGCCCGCGCACCTTGCGGGTGATGTAGTTCCATTCAAAATTGGCGCGCACCACATTCAGCTTGGTATACCCCACCGACGCCTCGATCAGCGGCAGGTTGTTTTCCGGGTCGGTGGAGTCAAGGGTTTCCTTCAGCAGCAGGCTGCTGAACGCCGCCAGCGTAATCAGCACGATGCCCAGCAGCACCTTTAACACTTGTCTTTTTTTGCCCTTCAGCAAGGCGATTCCTCCTCTTCGGTCTGTGGCTCGCTTTGCCCCGCCGCACCCCCTGCAAGCGGGTTGCCCGCGGCGTCGATGCCGCGCGCTTTCAGCTTTGCCGCCACAACATCGCTTGACAGGCTGTACAGCACCGCAAAGGTGGGTACGCCCAGCAGCATGCCGGTAAACCCAAACAACCCGCCGCCCACGATAATGGCGACCAGCACCCAGATGGCCGAAAGCCCGGTGGAGTCACCCAAAATTTTGGGCCCCAGAATATTGCCGTCGAACTGCTGCAGCAAAATCACCAAAATCGTAAACCACAGCGCGCTCAGCGGGTTGACAATCAGCAGGATCATAATGCTGGGGATTGCCCCGATAAACGGGCCAAAAAACGGGATGACGTTTGTGATGCCGATGACCACACTGATGAGCAGCGGCATGGGGATTTGAAAGATCATCATAAAAATAAAGCACAGCACGCCGATGATGGCACTGTCGACCAGCTTGCCGGTAATAAACCCGGCAAACACCTCGTTTGCGTGGCCCGCCACTGTTAAAATGCGCCGCGCCTTGGGTGTGGGCAGTGCGGCAAACAGCACCTTTTTCAGCTGAAACACCAGTTTGTCCTTGCCCGCCAGCATGTAGATCGAGCTGATGAGCGCCGTCAGCGCCGTCACCACGCCGCTGCCAATGGCAACCGGCAGGTTGAGCAGGCTGGGCGCCGCCGCGGCAATGGCCGCCGTCATTTTTTGCACCAGCTCGCGGTAGGCCACCCCCAGCTGCGTCACAATGGCCTCGTCAATATGCAGCTTGTCGGTCAGCAGTGTGGCAAGGTCGTTGAGGTTGTGCAGATACCCCTGCACGTTTTTGACCAGCGCCATCACGCTTTGCACCATCTGCGGCAGCACCAGCCCCAGCAGCAGGGCAGTCAGCAGCCCCGCCAGCAAATACACCACTAAAATAGAAAGCGTGCGCTTTGCGCGCAGCCGGTAAAACACCCGCCGCTCAAAAAACCGCATGGGCAAATTGAGCAGATACGCCAATGAGAAGCCTATGATAAACGGTGTCAGAATGTGCAAAAACCCCGCCACCGAGCTGCGCACCACATCAAAATGCGAGATTGCAAGGTAAAATACAATGCCGACCAGCACGACAAACAGGTTGGAAAGTGTCCGTGCATTCAAAATCCATTTTTCCTTTTGTTTCAAACCGGGCATCCTCCTCCCCGTCACGGGTACCGGCCCCATGCCGGCATACTACCGGTATTATACCCTATCCGTTTGTAAAAATCCATCAAAAAGCCGCGGCGGCGGGCCTTTATATTGGCGGCGGGCCGGCAAAACAGGGCCCTACTTGCACTGCCACAAAGAATATCCTATAATGAAATTGTAAAACCTTACAAATTACCGTATTTGTCGTAACGGTGCAGCGCCCCGGCCCCACACGGCAGGCCCCCGCGCCGCTTCAAACGCACACCGCTCAAAGGAGCCGCTTTATGAAACTTGTCGTGCTCGACTCTTACGCCTTGCAGGAGGGGGACCTTGACTGGTCCGGCCTCGCCGCACTGGCAGGGCCCGTGACCACCTGGCCCCGCACCCCGTATGAACAAGCTGCCGCCCGCATTGGCGATGCCGAGCTGGTGGTCGTGAATAAAACCTGGATTGACGACGCCGTGCTAAACGCCTGCCCCAACGTGAAATGGGTGGGCCTGACGGCGACCGGCACCGACAGCTTAGACCTTGCGGCCTGTACCCGCCACGGCGTGCCGGTGGCCAACGTGCCCGGCTATTCCACCGAGTCGGTGGCGCAGATGGTGTTTTCGCTGCTGCTGTCGGTATGCCAGTGCCCCGAGCGGTACTGGCAGGCGATACAGGGCGGCTGCTGGCAAACCGACATTCGGCCGGAATTTGGCATTACCCCGCAGCGCGAGCTGTTTGGCAAAACCATCGGCATTGTGGGGTACGGCAGCATTGGCCGCGCGGTGGCGCGCATGGCAGGGGGCTTTGGCATGCGGGTGCTGGTGCACACCCGCACGGTGCGCCCGCAATACGCCGCCGACGGCGTGCAGTTTGTGCCGCTGGGCGATTTGCTGGCCCAAAGCGACATTGTGTCGCTGCACTGCCCCGCCACGCCCAAAACCCGCGGGCTGATTGGCTCCGCCGCGCTGGCGCAGATGAAGCAGGGGGCCATTTTGGTCAATACCGCGCGCGGCGCGCTGGTGGACGATGCGGCCGTGGCCGCCGCGCTGCAAGCAGGGCACCTTGGCTTTTTTGCCGCCGACGTGGTGGGGGCCGAGCCGATTAAGCCGGGCAACCCGCTGCTGGCCTGCCCGCGCGTGCTGCTGACACCGCATGTTGCGTGGGCCACGCAGGAGGCCCTCAGCCGCCTTGCCGCCGCCGTGACCGAAAACCTAAAAAGCTTTCTCTGCGGCGCGCCCCAAAATATCGTCAACCCACCTGCGGGGCCATTTTAGCTGTCTGTTGCTTCACTTTTGCCGTTTTTCCCAATTTCTCGGCAGTACAGCGCATAGATATTTGTTAGTCTTTCCCTTGAAAATTGGTTTTAGAGGGTCTATAATGGGCGTTGTTCCAAAAATATTGGTCAATTTTTGTCTATTATCAATATATGACAACCGCTGCCTACCCAGTGGCACGGCTGACCGGAGGTACTCACGTGGAAAAGCTGATTGAAAACATCATCGCCGCCGACCGCAAGGCGCGGGAGATCATCGAAAAAGCGGAAATGCAAAAGGAGTCGATTGTTGCAGAAACCGCACAGGAAAAAGCAAAAGCCATTGAAAACTACCGCAGCAGCTTTGCACGCGCAGAAGAGCAGCTCAACGCAGAAGAGCAGGCAAAGCGCAGCGGCATCGCCGGCGAAGAAGAAGCCGACTTTGCACAGCGCAAAGACACCCTTTGTAAGACATTTGAAGAGCACCGCAGCGCATGGGCCGACGATATGTTCGATAAAATCACCGCTGTTTGATTCCACCAAGACGACTCACCGTTTTTTCGGGGTTCGTCTTTTTTCACCTTTAGCGGCCGGTTGAGCGCCGCTCTCAATACTCTATAAAGGTAAGGAGGTGCCGACATGTTGGGTAGAACATCCTCTCTTGCAATGATTCCGAAATCGCGTGGGATTATTTCCCATCATCTCACCGAGCAGGAATACGAAGAGCTGATGCACAAGCGCACTGTCAATGAAATTGCAATTTATCTGCGCAACCACCCGTATTTTCATGACAGCTTTGTTGGCATTCAGGAGCCGGAGATTCACCGTGAGCGCCTGGAAGACTTGTTGTCGCGCGACATTTATTACAAGTTCGAATCGCTGCGCCGGTACGACTTTTCGTCCGGCAAGTTTGCACATTTCTTTTTGATCGACTGCGAGGTGCACGAGCTGCTGTACGCGCTGCACCTGCTGTCCACCGGCGGGGCCGAAAGCTACATCATCCGGCTGCCCGGCTTTTTGACCAACCAGACCTCGTTTGATTTGATCGGCCTTGCACACGCGCGCAACTTTACCGAGTTTCTGGCCGTCGTGCGGCACACCCCGTATTACGGGCTACTGCGGCCGCTGCTTACCGGGGGGGCCTCCTTCGATTATGCCGCCTGCGAACGTGCGCTGCGCAGCTATTATTACACCGAGACGCTTGAGCTGATTGACAAGAACTTCCCGGCAAAAGAGCGCCCGGCGGTGAAAGAGCTGTTTACCCGTGAAGCCGAGATTTATAACCTCGACCTCATCTACCGCATCAAATCGTTTTTCCCCGGCAGCTACACCCCGAAAGAAATTGAGGAACTGCTGTTGCCGGTCAGCTTTGAAATCCCCCGCAAGCGGATGCTGGAAATGGCCGCCGCACGCGATTTGCGCCACCTTGCCACCATTTACAAGGGTTATGGTTACGACAAGGACTACGGCGATTTTCAGGTAGAAAGCTCTTCTGCCTGCGCCTGGCGGCAGTTGTACCACAAGTCGATGCGCATTCTGCGGTTTTCGCTTTCCCCGGGCACGGTGCTGGCGGCGCTGCTGCTGCTGGCCAAAATCGAGCGCAGCAACATCATCAACATCATCGAGGGCGTCCGTTATCACCTCGACCCGTCCGACATCCGTTTACTTTTAAAATATTGATTTGATCGGTCTCAAGGAGGTCATCGCTTTGGCTATTGAAAAGATGAAGTACATGAACATCTACGGCCCCAAGGACTCGCTGCCTGAGGTGCTTGAGGTGCTTACCGAACTCGCGTGCTTCCACCCTGACACCGACGGCAAGGATGAATTTCGTCCCAATGTGTCGGATAACCCGTACTCTGAGCTGCTGCATCAGGCCCAGAACGTACTGGCCGACATGCACGTCGACAGCGGTGAAACACCGGATCTTGTGCAGTTTGAATTGCAGGATGTGCGGGATCTGGTCGACACGTACCGCAAAAAAATCGACCAGGCCGCCGTCGCCTGCAAGGATTTGCTGGAAGAGAAAAAGCTGTACGCCCATGCGCGCCACCAGCTGCGCCACCTCGAGCAGATGGACGTGAACCTGGACGACATCTTCTCGCTGAAATACGTGAAGGTGCGTTTTGGCCGGCTGCCCAAAGAGGGCTACCGCAAGCTGCCGTACTATTCGGGCCGTGAGTTTAGCTTCCGCGCGTTTGACTTTGACGGCGAATATTACTGGGGCTTCTATTTCAGCCCGGAAAACATCTCAAAAGAAGTGGATGCCATTTTTGCCAGCCTGCACTTCGAGCGGCTGCGCGTGCCTGACTTCGTGCACGGCACCCCCACCCAGTCGCTCGCGCGCATCGAGACCCACGAGGCCCAGCTGAACGCAAAGATTGAAGAGCTGACCACCCCTACCAAAGAGCAGACCCGCACCGACCTGCAAACGCTGCGGCACATGTGTGTGTGGCTGGACCACAAGGCGCAGATTTACAACATGGAAAAATACGCTCAGGTTTTGGGTGACACCTTCTACCTGTCGGGCTTTGTGCCCAAGGCGCAGAGCAAAAAGATCACCGAGCGGCTGTCGCACTGCTACGGCTGCAAAGTGTCGGACCCGATTGCGAGTGCCGATGCGCCGATTCCTCCCCCAACGCGGCTGAAAAATAACTGGTTCTCGCGCCCTTTTGAGATGTACGTTTCGATGTATGGCCTGCCCGCCTACAAAGACATCGACCCGACCAGCTTTGTGGCGATCACCTACTCGATTCTGTTCGGCATCATGTTCGGCGACCTGGGGCAGGGGCTCGTCGTGTGCCTCGTCGGCTTTTTGCTGTATAAGTTCAAAAAAATGCCCCTCGGCGCCATTTTACAGCGCTGCGGCGTGTTCTCGATGATCTTCGGCTTCTTGTACGGCAGCGTGTTCGGCTACGAAGAGCTGCTGAACCCGGTGTACCACGCTATGGGCCTTGCCGGCAAACCGCTCGAGGTTCTCTCGCCGGAAAGCACGAACTTCATTCTGCTGGGCTCGATTGCGCTGGGTGTCTTTTTGATTCTGTGCGCCCTGGTGTACGGCATGATTTCAAAAGCGCGGCGCGGGTATAAGGGCGAGTTGTTCTTCTCGGCCAACGGCCTTGCGGGCTTTGTGTTCTACGCGGCCATTGTGGGCGGCGCCGCTGCGCTGCTGCTGCTCAACCGCAACCTGTTCACCCCGATTTTCATTGTCATCGGCATTGTGATTCCGTTTTTGATGATGTACTTCGCCGAGTCCCTGAGCCACCTTGTGAAAACCCACAAGCTGCACCTTGAGGACGGCGTTGGCGGCACACTGGTCAACGGCTTCTTTGAAATGTTTGATGTTCTTTTGACCTTTGCCAGCAACACGATGAGCTTTTTGCGTATCGGCGGTTTTGTGCTGGCACACGCCGGCATGATGAGCGTCGTCATGACGCTGGCCGAAATGGTCGGTGCCGGCGCGGCCCCTGTCGTTGTCATCATCGGCAACATTTTTGTCATGGGCATGGAAGGCCTGATCGTGGGCATCCAGGCGCTGCGTCTTGAATTTTACGAGATGTTCAGCCGCTTCTTTGACGCGGACGGCACGCCGTTCGCCCCCCTTAAGCTCCGTACGCCGAATTCTACCGGCAGTAAGGAATAAATTTGCAATTTCATCCACTGGTCAGTACATCTGATTTTTTATGTTTGGAGGATACTATTATGAACCGTACCATTCACAAATCCGCACGTCTGTTCTTTAGCTTTGTCACCGTTTTGGTTGCCGTCGCCGCCCTTTCCACCGTCTTTGGTGCCAGCACTACCGCTGCCGCCACCTCGTCCAACGGCATCGGCCTCATCGCCGCCGCTCTTTCCACCGGCCTTGCGGGCATCGGCTCCGGCATTGCTGTTGCCGCCGGCGCACCTGCCGCTATCGGCGCTTTGACCGAGGACGCCAAGACCTTTGGTAAGAGCATGATCTTCGTTGCACTGGGCGAAGGTATTGCGCTGTACGGCATGCTGATCTCGATCCTGATCCTGAACAAAATCTAAGGACGTGGTATCGTGAAATATTTTCTCATCAGCGACAACACCGATACGCTGGCCGGCTTGCGCCTAGTTGGGGTGCGCGGCGTTGTGGTGCATGAGCCACGGCAGGTGGAGGCCGAGCTGGAAAAAGCAGCCGCCGACCCCGCCATTGGTATTGTTTTGCTGACCGACAAGCTGTCAAAGCTGTGTCAGGAGACGGTACTGAAATTTAAGCTCACCCGCAGCCGCCCGCTTCTTGTCACAATGCCGGACCGGCACAGCGGCGACAATGCCGCCGAGGACATCAAGCGCTATATCTCCGAGGCGGTCGGTATTCGCATCTGATTATTTGCAGGGCCTTTCACCGCGGGCTTGTGAAAGGTTGTTTTTGCCCGCCCCGGCGGGCATGCGCCTGTGTTGTAGTTACGCCCAAAATCGGCCCATTGCAGACGCGGGGCCGGAAAGGCATGGTAAGTTTGTATGACTGAACTGGATCCCAATGGCAGCTTTGTAACATTTGAACAAGCCGTCATCGACGGCGCGGAAAAGCGCGCCGCTTCCATTATTGTGGAAGCACAGCAGTACCGCGAAGGCGAACTGCGCGCAGCCAGCCAGGGCAACGGGCCCGAAGACCTTGAGACCCGCCGCCAACAGCTGCTGAACGCCCGCAGCCAGTATGCGGCAAAGCTTCGTCAGGACAGCCACCGGCGGCTGCTGACCGCCCGCGCCGAGCTGGCCCAAAACATGTTTGACGAGGTTGGGCACCGGCTGGATGCCTATACGGCTTCGGCGGAGTATACGGATTATTTGAAAGCCAAGGCCGCGCTGCACACCGACCTTGCAAACGAAAAACTTGTAATTCGGCTGCGTGCAGCAGACGCTGGTCACAAAGAGCTGCTGGGCAAATTGTTTGCCGGTGCGGCTTTTGAGGAGGACAGCTCAATCCGCTTTGGCGGGTTTAAGCTGGTCGTTGGCCAGGTTGTTTTTGACGAAACGCTTGACTTTGCTTTTGAAGAGCAAAAAAAGAGCTTTTACGCCGATAGCGGTCTGCGGGTATGACTCCCTCATACCGGACACCGAAAAGGAGGGACAACCATTTGACAGATGTAATTTATTCCATCAACGGCCCTGTCGTTAAAGTCCAAAAGACCAAAAGCTTTACCATGGCAGAAATGGTCTATGTCGGCGATAAACGGCTGGTCGGCGAGGTGATCGGCGTCAACGAAAACGAGACGACGGTCCAGGTTTACGAGGTGACCACCGGCCTGAAGGTGGGCGAGCCGGTCGTTGGCTCTGGCAGCCCTCTTTCGGCGCTGCTGGGCCCCGGCGTAATGGGCAATATTTTTGACGGTATCGAGCGGCCTTTGCAGGTCATCGCCGGCAATGTGGGGGCATTCATCCCCGCAGGTGCGACGGCAGACAGCCTGGACTTCGACAAGAAGTGGGACGTGACGATGCTCGTGAAAACCGGTGATACCGTAAAGGGCGGCGACATTTTTGCCACCTGCCCCGAAACCAGCATCATCGTACACAAAAGCATGGTGCCGCCCGACATTGCGGGCGAAGTTGTGTTTGCCGTCGAAAGCGGCGAACACACGCTGCGCGACGCCATGCTGCGCGTAAAACAGGCCGACGGCACCGAGCGCGAGGTCACTTTGGCCCAGCACTGGCCGATCCGCCGTGCGCGCCCGTCCATCGAGCGCGAGCCGATCAGCCGCCCGCTGATCACCGGCCAGCGCGTCATCGACACGCTGTTCCCGATTGCCAAGGGCGGCGCCGCCGCCATCCCCGGCGGGTTTGGTACCGGTAAAACCATGACACAGCACCAGTTTGCAAAATGGTGCGACGCCGACATCATCATCTACGTGGGCTGCGGCGAACGCGGCAACGAGATGACGCAGGTGCTGGAGGAGTTCAGCGAGCTGATTGACCCGAAAAGCGGCAAGCCGATGACCGAGCGCACCGTGCTGATTGCAAACACCAGTAACATGCCTGTGGCGGCGCGTGAAGCGTCGATTTACACCGGCGTGACGCTGGCAGAATATTACCGCGACATGGGCTATGACGTAACCATGCTGGCCGACTCCACCTCCCGCTGGGCCGAGGCCTTGCGTGAGATTTCCGGCCGGTTGGAGGAGATGCCCGCAGAAGAGGGCTTCCCCGCGTACCTGCCCAGCCGCCTCGCCGAGTTTTACGAGCGGTCCGGCTGCACGAAAAACCTCAACGGCACCTCGGGCAGCGTGACGCTGATCGGCGCCGTGTCGCCGCAGGGCTCTGACTTTTCCGAGCCGGTTACACAGAACACCAAGCGTTTCGTGCGCTGCTTCCTTGCGCTGGACAAGGCGCTGGCTTACGCCCGCCATTACCCGGCCATCAACTGGAACATCAGCTACAGCGAATACTATGAGGACCTTGACCCGTGGTTCTTGCGCAACATCGGCCCGAACTTCACCGAGCTGCGCGGCAAAATCATCTCGCTGCTCAGCGAAGAGTCGAAGCTGATGGAAATCGTCAAGCTGATTGGCTCGGACGTATTGCCTGACAGCCAGAAGCTGACGATTGAGATTTCTAAGGTTATCCGCACCGGCTTTTTGCAGCAGAACGCGTTCCATAAAGACGACACGTTTGTGCCCATCACGAAACAGATGCAGATGATGGAAGTCATTGTTTACCTGCAAAAGACCGGCGCTTCCCTTGTGAGCGAGGGCATCCCCATCCGCGCACTGGTGGAAACCGGGCTGTTCGACAAGCTGAACAAGATGAAGTACGATGTGCCCAACGACAAGCCGGAGCTGTTTAAAAATTACTACACCGATATCGACGCGGCGGCCAAAAAGCTGCGCGCCGAGCACATCGCATAAAGAGAGGAGAGACTGCATATGGCAATCGAATATCTGGGTCTTTCCGAAATCAACGGCCCCCTCGTCGCACTGGACGGTGTCAAGGGTGTTTCGTTTGAGGAAATGGTCGAAATCCGCCAGGGCGACGACGACCACCGCCTTGGCCGCGTCATCGCCCTGCAGGGCGAGCGCGCTATTGTGCAGGTGTTTGACGGCACCGCAGGCCTTGGCCTTGCCAGCACCAGCACGCGTTTTACCGGCGAGCCGATGCGCCTTGCGCTTTCACCCGAAATCGTGGGCCGCGTGTTTAACGGCGCGGGCCAGCCGATTGACGGCCTTGGCCCCGTTTACGCCGAAAAGTTTGAGGACATCAACGGCAACCCCATCAACCCGGTCAGCCGCACTTACCCGCGCAACTACATCCGCACTGGTATTTCCAGCATTGACACGCTGATGACCCTGATTCGCGGGCAGAAGCTGCCGATCTTCTCTGGCAGCGGCATGAGCCACAACAAGCTGGCCGCGCAGATTGTGCGGCAGTCGAAGCTGTCGGACAAGGCCGATGCCGACGGCGAAAAGTTTGGCGTGGTGTTCTGCGCCATGGGTGTTACGAACGACGTTGCAGACTATTTTCGCCGCAGCTTCTCTGAAAGCGGTGCCCAAAGCCGTGTGACGATGTTCTTAAACCTCTCGTCCGACCCGATTATCGAACGCATCCTGACCCCGCGCTGCGCGCTGACGGCCGCCGAATATCTGGCGTTCGAGCAGGGCATGCACGTGCTGGTCGTGATGACCGATATGACCAGCTACGCCGAGGCACTGCGTGAATTCTCGTCCTCTAAAGGCGAGATCCCCGGCCGCAAAGGCTACCCCGGCTATTTGTACTCCGACCTTGCCAGCCTGTACGAACGTGCCGGCATCGTGAAAGGCCACCCCGGCAGCGTCACGCAGATTCCCATTTTGACAATGCCGAACGACGACATCACCCACCCGATTCCTGACCTGACCGGTTACATCACCGAGGGGCAGATCGTGCTGGACCGCTATTTGGACCAGACCGGCATTTACCCGCCCATCGACGTGCTGCCCAGCCTGTCGCGTTTGATGAAGGACAGCATCGGCGAGGGCTATACCCGTGTGGACCACTCTGATTTGTACAACCAGCTGTTTGCAAGCTACGCCAAGGTCAGCGACGCGCGCGGGCTTGCCAGCGTTATCGGCGAAGAGGAATTGTCGGAAACCGACAAGCAGTACCTTGCTTTCGGCCAGGCCTTTGAGCAGCGCTTTTTGAACCAGAGCCCGACAGAGGACCGCACCATCGAGCAAAGCCTGGACCTTGGCTGGGAGCTGCTGTCGATTTTGCCGCGCGAAGAGCTGGACCGTTTGGACGAAAAAACAATCAACGCCTACTACAAAAAAAAGAGCGCCTGAGTTTTCTTTTGACCCCTGTGCGGCGGCCCGCCGCGCGGCGGGCTAACATTAGGCCGTGCCCCGCAGGGGGCCGGCACGAAAGGAGGCAGCCCCGTGGCCACCAATATCATCCCTACCAAAGGCAACCTGATCAGCCTGAAACGCTCGCTTGCGCGGGCAAAGCTGGGCTTCGAGCTGCTTGACCGCAAACGCAACGTACTCATGCGCGAAATGATGAAGCTGATTGACGAGTCGGCCCAGCTGCAACAGGACATCGGCGACACCTTTTCGTCCGCTTACCGGGCGCTGCAGTCTGCCAACGTCACGCTGGGCATCGAGCAGATCATGATCGGTGTTGAGCCGGAGGAAGACGGGCTTTCCATCTCGTCGCGCAGTGTCATGGGGGTCGAGCTGCCCACCACGGCGCAAAAAGAGCACTCGCTGAAACCGCTGTACAGCTTTGGCAACACCAACTCGCAGCTGGACCGCGCCTACCTCAGCTTCAACAAAGTAAAGCTGATGGCCGCCCGGCTTGCCAGCATTGACAACAGCGTATACCGGCTTGCCGTTGCCATTAAAAAGACACAGCGCCGCGCTAACATGCTGGAAAACATCAACATCCCGAAATTTGAGGAGAATATCCGCTTTATTTCGGGCGTGCTGGAAGAGCGTGAACGCGAAGAGTTCACCCGTTTGAAGGTCATTAAAAAAACCAAAAAGAGCTAAGATTTTCGCTTTTGCCCTACCGCCCCGCGCAGTTTGCTGCGCGGGGCTTTTGTTTGCCTTTTTGCGGCGGCTTTGTTTGCATGCCGCGGGCAACGCGGTATCACGGGCATTACAACCTGCCGCAGCGCCTGCCCTTGCCCCCTTGCCGCCGCTGCCCGCCAGGCAAGCTGCTGTGCTATTATGCGCCACTTGCAAGGCCCGCCCGTTTGCGTCACTCGCGCAGTTTTTTTAAAAGCTGCCGTGTGTGGGTGCAAGGCCACCCGTTTGGTGCCGGTGCTCTACCGCGTGCTTTGCCGACACCCTGCCTTTGCGCGGCAGCTCGCCGGGGGCAGCCCTTTTGCGCCGGGGGGCGGCACAAAACACCCCGTTTGCACAAAAGCTTTCGTTTTTCTTTGGAAATATCCCCCTTTCTCGCTCGTTACAAGGGTAGAAACACGAAAGGAACACCCCCCTTATGAAAAACCCCCAATCGCCTCCCATCACACCGCAGCCCGGCCCTGCCGGCGCAACCCCTGCCGGTGGCCTTAGCTTTGCCAAAGCGCAGCAGCTTGCCGAAGCGGGCTTTGCCAACACCGCCCCCACCCCGCTGCTAAAAAGCGTGGGGCGCATTTGGCGCGACAACTGCATCACCCCGTTTAACCTGCTGTTTTTCTTTCTCGCGGCCTGCCTTTGCGCCGTGGGCTCGTATACCAATGTGCTGTTTTTGGGTGTCGTGCTTTGCAACGCCGCCGTGGGCATTGTGCAGGAGCTTCGGGTGCGCAAAGCACTGGGGCGCATTAGCCTGCTGGCCGCGCCCACGGCAAACTGCCTGCGCGAAGGCGCGCTGCATGCGCTGCCGGTAGAGCAGCTGGTGCAGGGCGACCTTGTGCTGCTGGCGGCAGGGGAAACCATACCCGCCGACGCCGTTGTGACACAGGGCCGCGCCGAGGTAAGCGAGGCACTGCTGACCGGCGAAGCCGACCCGGTGCAAAAAAAGGCGGGGGACACATTGCTTTCGGGCAGCGCCGTTGTGGCCGGGCAGTGCACGGTGCAGCTGACCGCCGTGGGTGGCAATTCGTTTGCCGCCCGCATCACACAGGAGGCCAAACGCACCAAGGGCAGCCGCTCGCAGATGATGCGCACGCTGGACAAACTATTAAAGGCGATTGGGCTGATTTTATTACCGGTGGCGCTGGCGCTGTTTTTGCGGCAGTACCTGCTGCTGGGCACCGGGCTGCAATATGCGGTCACCTCCACCGTGGGGGCCGTGGTGGGCATGATACCCGAGGGGCTGTACCTGCTGACCAGCCTTGCGCTGGCTGTGGGGGTGCTGGTGCTGGCCCGCCGCCGCACACTGGTGCGCGACCTTTCGTGTATTGAGAATTTGGCGCGGGTGGACATTTTGTGCCTCGATAAAACCGGCACGCTGACCGAGGGTGCCATGCAGCTTGTGGGCACCCAGCCGCTGGGCGGGCTGACAGACGACGAGTTTCGGCAGGTGCTGGCGGGCTATGCCCATG
Source organism: Bacillota bacterium (assembly GCA_023460035.1). Classification (GTDB taxonomy): domain Bacteria; phylum Bacillota; class Clostridia; order Oscillospirales; family Ruminococcaceae; genus Pygmaiobacter. Next base: position 90,618 of record JAEWRN010000021.1, on the reverse strand, counting down.
CCACCGGCGACGAAAACCCCACCGCACAGGCCCTGCGCAAAGCACTGCGCAAAGCACCGCACGCGTTTGCCGGCGAAGCGGTGCCGTTTTCCTCTGCCCGCAAATGGGGGGCACTGCAACAGGCAGACGGCAGCTGGCTGCTGCTGGGGGCCGCGCAGTTTGTGCTGGGCACCGGCTTAGCAGAACTGTCGCCACCGCTTGCCGCGCAGGCGGCGGCAGGCCGCCGGGTGCTGGTGCTGGCGCAGGCAAGTGCGCTGCCCACCGCAGGGCAGGGCGCCCCCGGTGCGACGGCGCTGGGCGCGGTGTTGCTTGCCGACCCGCTGCGGGCCAGTGCCGCTTCTACCGTGGCGTACTTTAAACAGCAGGGCGTCGCGCTGAAAGTGATTTCGGGCGACGACGCGGCCACCGCCGCAGCCCTTGCCGCACAGGCGGGCATTGACGGCGCGGCCCTTGCCATTGACCTGACCGGCCTGACCGACCTTGAAGTCACTGACGCCGCCACGCAATACACGGTGTTTGGCCGTGTGACCCCCGCGCAAAAACGCACGCTGGTGGCAACGCTGCAACAGCAGGGGCACAAGGTGGCGATGACCGGCGACGGCGTAAACGACCTGCTGGCACTGCGGCAGGCAGATTGCAGCGTCGCGATGGCGGCGGGCAGCGAAGCCGCGCAGCAGGCGGCACAAATCGTGCTGCTGGGCTCTGACTTTGCGGTGATGCCCGCCATCGTGGCCGAAGGGCGGCGGGTGATTCACAATATCGAGCGCTCAGCCGCGCTGTTTTTGACCAAGAATATTTTGTCGCTCGGCCTTGCGTTGGTGCTGATGGTCGTTGCGATGCCCTACCCGTTTGCACCGTTACAGCTTTCGCTAATCAGCGGGCTGACCATCGGCGTACCGTCGTTTTTGCTGACGCTGGAGCCCTGTAACCGCCGGGTGTCGGGCCGTTTTTTTGAAACGGTGCTGTGCGCCGCGCTGCCCGGCGGGCTGACTGATTTAATTTGTGTGCTGGCCGCCATGGCGCTGAGTTGTGTGTTTGGGCTGCCGCAGGGGCAGGTGTCCACCCTGAGTATTTTGCTGGTGGGGCTGGTGGGCTTTTGTGTGCTGGCCGGGCTGTGCCGGCCGTTTAACCGGCTGCGCGGGCTGTGGTTTGCCGCGCTGGTGGCCGCGTTTTTGCTGTGCTTTTGGCTGGGCGCCCCGCTGCTGGGCTTTGTGCCACTTTCTGCCCCCGCGTGGCTGACCTTTACCCTTGTCGGCGCGCTGGCCCCGCTGCTGTTGGGGGCACTGACCAGTGCGACGCGGCTGGCCCAAAATGCGCTGCACCGCCACCGCCTGCGCACCGGCGCCAAGGTTTATACCCATTAGCACCGCACATAGCCCGGCGTATGCCGTTACAGTTGGTATCACAGCGTTGTAATTTTTAATAATCCGTAAGGGGTGAAGATAAAGGTCAAGACAAGAGTAATTTAATGAAACCGCAAAAATCAACTTTTAAAGCTTATGCACAGCAAAACAACTTCCTCCCTATAAAGCATTATACTGGCGGTGGTAAAAGCGGCCGCTTTTTGGGGGGCCTGCCTATCCTGCAACGATACAGGGTTGCTTTTTGGGGGGAACATTATCAATGAATGGCATGTTGTCAAAACGCCAAAAAAAGGTGCGCAAGTAACAAAAGCAAAGGTTTAAACGTTAAATTGCTATTAACCCCTGCCCCCCATACGGATTTATGAAGAATTATCTGACAGGAGACAAGTTTTATGTACTCAAAATTACCACTAAAAATTTCTGCCGTTTTATTGTTGCTTATCGCATTGTTCTCGTTAAGTGCCTGTAATACCAACAGCATTGTTTCTGAAACAAAAATAAGTTTTTCCTTTGACACAAGTGCCGCGGCAAATTCCAGCGATGAAAAAAAAATCTATATCCATGATGATATGGATCAATTAAAGTTAAATGCAGAGTTGAAAATTGATTCTGGCGATGCGACCATTCAAGTATTAAATACTGCAAATAATGAGGTCGTTTGGGATGGCAACTATAAAGAGGACTCAAATTTTGAAATTGAATTGTCTGATATAAAGGCAAATAGTGCGTATTTATTAAAAATCGAAACAACGCAATCTAAAAAAGTAAGCCTTATCATTACCTCTGATGTCAAACTTTCTGATGTCAAACTTGTTGAAACTAAAGAAAAACCCGAAAAATAGATCATTGAAAAGAAATAGCCCATTTTAAACTTAGCAGATAAGCCTTCCCAAACTTACCACGCACGGCGCCCCTGTTTGGCAGGCACCACCTTGCTGCTTTTGCCGTAAACGCCAACACCGTACCGGCCCAGCGGGTAATTTGGGGTCACAGCCCGGCTTTACCGCCCGGCACACGGTTGCCAAGACCGCGACTCTTTTTACACCAGAAAAGCCCCGCCCCGCGCTAAACAGTTTGGCGCGGGGCGGGGCTTTTCTAGTTCGTTTTATACGGTACTGCTGCCGGGCAGCAAAATGCGGTCGTTGTTCAGCGACGAGCGAAACTTTGCCAGCAGTGTTTCTACCGTCATGCCCGCACGCGCTTCGCCCGCAAGGTCCAGCACCAGCCGCCCGTCCTCCAGCATCAGGGTGCGGGTGCCGGTGCGCAGCGCGGTGTCAATATTGTGGGTCACCATCATGCAGGTCAAGTGGTGCTCGCGCACAATTTCATTGGTCAGCGCCAGCACTTTTTCCGCCGTGGCCGGGTCCAGCGCGGCGGTGTGCTCGTCCAGCAATAACAGCCGCGGCGGCACAATGGTCGCCATCAGCAGTGTCAGCGCCTGCCGCTGCCCGCCGGAAAGCAGGCCCACCGGGGTTTTCAGCCTTGTTTCAAGCCCAAGGCCCAGCCGCCCTAACTGGGCGGCAAAAAAGGCCCGGCGCTGTGCCTTGCCCCGCAAGGTGCCGCCCCGCCCGGCGCTTAAATAGGCAAGCGTCAGGTTTTCTTCCATCGTCATCGACGGGGCCGTGCCTTTCATCGGGTCTTGAAACAGCCGCCCAATCAGCGCGGCGCGGCGGTGTTCAGGCAAAAAGGTGATGTCCCGCCCGTCCAGCTCTATCCACCCGGCATCGGGCAAAAACTCACCGGCAATCGCGTTGAATAGCGTGGATTTGCCCGCCCCGTTGCCGCCAATCAGCGTGACGAACTCGCCATCCTGCAACGTAATGGTCACGGGCCCCAGTGCGTGCTTTTCGGCCGGGGTGCCGGGGTAAAAGGTTTTTTCCAGCTCAGTGACGTGCAGCATGCTCCCGCACCGCCTTTCGCTTTTTTTGTGCCAGCTGTACCCGCTGCTTGATGGCCGGGGCACTGATGGCCGCCGCCACGATGATGGCCGAGACCAGTTTGAGGTTTTGCGGCGTCACCGATGCCGACAGCGCCAGCGCCAAGATCAGCCGGTAAACAATCGCCCCCACAATGGCGCCCGCAAGGCGCCGGGGCATGCTGCTGCGGCCGGTGACCACCTCGCCGATGATGAGCGACGCGAGGCCCAGCACCACCGTGCCGGTGCCGCCGCCCACCTCGGTAAACTGCTGGTATTGGGCAATCAGCCCGCCCGCAAGGCCCACCAGGGCGTTTGCAATGGCAAGGCCGATCAGCGTTGTGACCGCCGGGTTGATGCTGGACGCGCGCACCATAGCGGGGTTGTCGCCGGTGGCGCGCACCGCAAGCCCGGTGCGGGTGCGCAAAAACAGCCCCAGCAGCGTGCAAACAACAACATCCACTGCGGCCAGCAACACCAGCGGGCCCGCGCTGTCGCCCAGCAGGGCGCGCACGGCGGTAAACACCGTTTCGGTGCGCAGCAGCTGCAAATTGCTGCGCCCGCCCATCACCATTAAGTTGATGGAGTACAGCGCCGTCATCGTGATAATGCCCGCAAGGATGGGCGCCACCTTGCATTTGGTTTGCAGCAGCGCAGTCACCACCCCGGCCAGTGCCCCGGCCAGCGGGGCCACCAGCAGCCCAAGCAGCGGGTGGCCCGCCAGCACCAGCATGGCACTGGCCCCGGCGCCCAGCGTAAAGCTGCCGTCCACCGTTAAATCGGCAATATCCAGCACCCGGTAAGACACCAGCAGCGCCAGCGCCACCAGCCCATAGATCAGCCCCTGTTCGACCGACCCGCTAAAAACCAGTAAACTCATCGCGGCCCCCCTCCTGTTTTGCTGTTATTTTGCGGTGTAGGCGCTCACGTCCACCCCAAGGGCGGCGGCGGTGTCCGGGTTGACCGTCACGGCATAGTCGGTCATCGTCTCCACCGGCAGGTCTTTGGGGTCGGTGCCGGTCAGCACCTTCATCGCCATGTCGGCCGTCTGGGTGCCCAACTGGGTGTAGTTGACCCCCACGGTGGCAAGCCCGCCGTCCTTCACCATACTGTCGGCTGCCACATACACCGGCACACCGGCTTTGGTGCAGATATCGGCAACGGTGCTCATGGCAGAGGCGACGGTGTTGTCGATGGGGATAAACACGCCGTCCACCTTGCCCGCCAGGGTGGTGATGGCGCTTTGCACGTCGGACACCGACGACACGCCGCTGACCTCGTACGAAATGCCCTTGCCGTCAAGGTACTGCTTTGCCTCTTCAATCACCGTCTGGCTGTTGACCTCGTTCAGGCAGTAGAACAGCCCGTAGTTTTTCACCTGCGGGGTCAGCTTTGCGGCAAGGTCAAAAATATCGCCCACGGCAATCGCGTCCGACGTGCCGGTGATGTTGTAATCCGGCGCGTCGGGGGTGGTGACAAGGCCCGCGGCCACCGGGTCGGTGACGGCGCTGAAGATCACCGGGATGTCGGTGCCCTGCACGGCGGCAGCGGCACCCTGTGCGGCCGGGGTGGCAATGGCGACGATGACATCGACCTTGTCGGCCACAAACCCGCGGCAGATGGTGTCGATGGCGGCCTGGTCGTTTTCGGCGTTTTTATAGTCAACCGATACCGTGACACCCTGTGCGGCGGCTTCGGTTTTCAGCTCTGCCACAATGGCCGTGCGGATTTCGTCGAGCGACGTGTGGGTGACCAGCTGGATCAGGCCTACTTTGTAGATGTCGCCGGTTTTACTGCTTACCGCCGGTGCGGCGCTGGCAGTGGGCGCGCTTGCGGCGGCGGCCCCGCAGCCGGTCAGGGCGGCGACGCACAAAGCACCTGCCAGCAGCAGGGCGGCTAATTGATGGCGTTTCACATTGCTATTTTTCATGGGGGTACACTCCTTATTTGTTTGGCAGGCGGGCAGCAGGGCGTTTGCCCTGTGGCCCGCGGTGGCTGTTCGGCAGCTGCCGCCGGGCGGCAAATTCAGCTAGCCACGCCATCGCCGGCAGAAAACGTCTTTCCTTTTTGGGGTCTTGTTCATCGTGTCCCGCCTCCTTTAAAATTTGAGTGCTTTTGGCACGGGTGCCGCCGTTTTGCAAAATAAAAAAGCCTGCCCCTGTGTTATAAAAACACAAGGACAGGCTTTGCAAAATTGCAATAACCTGCGGTACCACCTTGCTTGCCCGGCACAGCCGGGCCGCTCATGCAGATGCCAACACACCCGCTGCCCTGTAACGTGAGCACACGTCAACGGATACTAGGGGCTTTTTGCCCGGTTCACCATGCCCTCGACGGTCCATTTGCCTGCCCCGCTCTCCGCCCGCTCTCAGCTGCCCGGGCTCTCTGTGGGTGCGCGCGCACAGCATGCTGTGCCGACAGTGTTATCTCCGCCTCATTGGTTTAGGTCTATTAAACAACAATTCTGTGCGCCTGTCAAGCACTTTTTAAAACTTTTTGTGCAGCCCCTTTGTTTTTGCCCGCAAAAAACTGCCGCCCGGCAGGGCCCCGGGCACCCTGCACCCGCGGCCGCACCGGGCGGCAGTTTTGTTTGTCGTTATTGTTTGTGGGGCGGGCTTTGCAGCAGCTCCAGCACCCGCGGCGAGCGCTCGATGGCGCGCACCAGCAGCAGGCCCAGCAGCACACAACTCACCAGCTCGCCAAGGCCCACGGTTGCCATATTCAGCAGCAGCACCGGCAGCGTGGCAGGCGTGCCCATAAAGAAAAACGTAATCTCGGCACCCACCACCAGCGCATTGATGATAACCGGGGCCAGCGCCGACAGCACCGGCAGCCCGCGCCAGCGCAGGTTGCGCAGCAGGTAGGTTAGCAAGGCGGCCACCAGTGTTGCCAGCGTGCCAAACACCGCGTCGATGGGGGACGAGCCCAAAATGTTGGTCAGCAGACAGCCCAGCGTGACCCCCACAATCGCTTCAGGCCCAAACACCGGCAGCAGTGTCAGTGCTTCGGCCACACGCAGTTGCACCGCCCCATACGAAATGGGGGCCAGCACAATGCTGATGGCGGTGTACAGCGCCGCCACCACCGCACCGCGCACCATACTGCGCACCGTATTCTTGCGAAATAAAAAAAAGTTTGCCATTTAGTCGCTCCTTTGGGCAAAAAGGGGAAAGCAGCCCCACGCCCTGCGGCAAATTTTACCCGTGCGGTGCCGCAATTACCCGCCGGGCTGGGCGCGGGCAATGCCGCGCGCCGGCCGCAAACGGCCCCGCAGGAAGACAGGGCAGGGTTCCCTGCTCCACTGCTGGGCCAAAGTCGGCCGGCTTTTATTGTACCACAGCAGGCAGTATTTGCAAGCGGGGGCGGCGGCGCGTATAATAAAGCAATCAAATGACCGCTTTTTAGGGGGTACCACCATGCAGCAAAAAACACAAGGGCTTTCGGGCAACGCACTGAAACTGATTGCCGCGGCGGCAATGCTGGCCGACCATTTGGGCTGGCAGCTGCTGGCGGACGACACGCCCGCCGCCGCGCTGGTGCATTTTATTGGCCGGCTGGCACTGCCTATTTTTGCGTTTTTTATTGCCGAAGGGTACCTGCACACCCGCAGCCTGCCGCGCTATGCCGCACGGCTTGCCGTGGGGGCGCTGGCCGCCGCCGTGCCGTTTTCGCTGTTCCTCAGCGGCACACTGTTTGGCGCGCCCTTTAGCGTGCTGTACACGTTGCTGCTGGGGCTGCTGGCCATTGCGGCAGCCGACCGGCTGCGCGGCGGGGTGCTGTTTGGGGTGCTGCTGGCGCTGTTGGCGCTGGCTCTGCCGGGCGACTGGGGCCCGTTTGCGCCACTGCTTTGCCTTGCCGCTTGGCAGGCCCGCAAACAGCACGCGGTACCGGTAGCAGCGTACCTTACGGTGGGGCTGGCCCTTTGCGTTGGCAGCTTTGCCGATGCCCTGCTTGCCGGGCGCACACTCGGCCCGGCGCTGTGCCTTGCATTGCCAGAGCTTGGGGTGGCCGTTGCCCCCGCCCTGCTTGCCCTGTACAACGGCACCCGCGGCAAGGGCGGGGCAGCGGCCGGGTGGGCATTTTACCTGTTTTACCCGCTGCACCTGCTGCTGATTGACCTGCTATTGTGATAGCGCGCTGAACTGTTACGCCCCCCGCCGCCGGGCTGTATTTGCCGCCTGCGGCTTTGCCACAAGCGCGGGCCTGCATACGCGACTAGCCACAAAAAAGCTTGCCAAAAGGGGTACTATGGACTACGAGATTAAAACACGGGGCGCGTTTTGCGTGATGGGGCAGGAAATAAAGCTTGCCGACACCAAAACTGAAAATGTGCAAATCAGCAGCCGGTTTTGGCAAACTTTTAACCAAAATTTAAAACGGGCGGGCTGTACCGGCGGGCCGGCCTGGGTAAAATACGCCTTTTTACAGCGGCGCAAAGACGGCCTGTTTTACACCACGGCCGTGCCGCTGCAAAGCACGGTGCCGCCGGGCTTTTTTGTGCTGGAGCTGCCGGCCGCCACCTACCTTGTGGCGCAGCACCGCGGGCCGATGCGCAATATTTACAACAGCTATGAAACCCTTTACCGCACCCTTTTGCCAAACAGCGGCAGGTGCCCGGCACAGCAACAATTTTTGCATTTCGAGCGGTATGATGACCGCTTTCACTGGAACCGCGAGACGTCGGTCATTGAGCTTTGGGTGCCGGTAACACCATAAATAGAGAAAAAAACAGCGGCTGCAACCACAGCCGCTGTTTTTTATTGCCGCATATCATGCAACAAAAATACATTTTTAATTTTGGTTTGCAGCCGCATCGCGGGGCCTGGTAGAATTGCGCACCGTCAGGCTGACCGGCAGTTTGTAGTACAATTTTTTTGGCGTTTTGCCATGGATCATCCCGAGCAGCAGCTCAGCTGCAAGGTGCGCCATCTGCTCGACATCCTGCCGCACACTGGTGATGCCCGGCCCGCAGATATGCGCCACCTGACAGTCGTCAAACCCGGTCACCAGCACGTCACGCGGCACATCCAGCCCCTCTTCACGCAGCGCAATCACCGCGCCCGCCGCCAGCGTGTCGGTGGTGCACATCACCCCGTCAAACTGCGCGCCATGTGCCAGCAGCGTTTTAATGCCCGTCTGCGCGGCGTCTACCGATACCTCGGCTAAATCCGCCCGCAGGGCGTCTTCCTCCGGCATATTCCACTGTGCCAGCGCGCGCTGAAAGCCACGGTAACGGGCTACCTGGTTTGTGTCGTTGGCAAGGCATTTCAGCATTGCAATATGCCGGCAGCCCGCCCGCAGCAATTCGCTGGTGGCAAGGTAGCCGCCCTCTTCGTTGTCAGATTCAATCATCACGCCGCCCGCCTGCGGGCCCTTGCTGGGGCGGTCGACATACACGACCGGCAGGCCGCTGAGCTCCGGGTAGTTGCGCGTGCCGGAGATCAGCACAATGCCGCTGACATTTTGCGCCGTCAGCGACTGAATGTGCTTTTGCTCCAGCGTCTGCGATTCGTTGGTATTGCAAATGAGGCACGAATAGCCGTGGGCGAAAAAGTCCATCTCCAGCCGCAGCACTAAATTGGCAAAATGCGGGTTGGTGATGTCCGGCACCATCACGCCAATCACCTCGGTGCGGCTGGTGCGCAGGCCCTTTGCGCTCATGTTTGGCACATACTCGTTTTGCTGTATCACCTGCAGCACCCGCTGCTCGGTGGCCTTTGAAAAACGCCCGTTTTGGTTGATGACCCGCGACACCGTCGCGGTAGAAACGCCCGCAAGGCGGGCAATTTCTTTGATGCTTTTTGCTTTTTCCACCTGTGTGCCCCCTACCTACCCATGTTGCTATTTACCACCCAGTATACCGGGCCACGGGCGCTTTTTCAAGCACCGTACACACGGGGGCGCAACGCCGCAAAAACAAAGGGTCAGCTCTCTGCCGCGGCAAGGTGCCCGGTCTCTTCGATTTCGGCAATCATCTCTACCCGCACCTGGTGGCGCCCGCCCTCATAGCTGGCGTTTAGCCACTCGTCCACAATCATTTTGGCGGTTTCGATGCCGATCACCCGCGCGCCAAACGCAATGATGTTGGTGTTGTTGTGCTGCTTTGACAGCTTTGCCGAATACGGCTCGCTGCACACGCACGCGCGGATACCGTGCACCTTATTTGCCGCCAGTGAAATGCCCACGCCGGTGCCGCAGATCAGCACGCCGCCGTCCACTTCGCCCGCTGCCACCAGTTTCGCCACGCGGTAGCCGCTAATGGGGTAATTAAACCGCTCGGTGCTGTTCGTGCCCACGTCCACAACCTCAATACCTTTTTGCTCTAAATAAGCCTTGACTTCATTTTTCATCTCGACCGCCACATGGTCGTTGCCGATTGCCAGTTTCATGGTTTTCCCTCCAAAGGGCAAAGGGGCAAGCCCTGCGGCCCGCCCTTTACCCGTACTGTTTTTTGTTATAAATACGTCTCGTCTGCCAGCCGCGCGCGGGCATAAAGGGCCGCGCCCACCGGGCCGTTTTGCTGGTCCGGGCGCGAGGTGCGCAAGTCGAGATTCCCTTCCGGCCAGGGCTTGCGGGCAAACCGGTGAATGCCCTCTTCCAGCTGCTGCTGCGGGAAGCCCGCCATTTGCAGCAGCCCGCCGCCCAAAATAATGCAGTCGGGGTCCAGCAGGTTCACCTCGGCCGCCACCGTTTGGGCCATGCCGTCTACAAACTCGCGCAGCGGCGCTTCGTGCGCGTGCCGCGCAAAAATTTGGCTGATGGGTGTTTTGGGGTAGGCTTCGGCCTGCAGTCGCTCCAGCGCAATGCCGGACACCACCGTTTCAAGGCAGCTGACGTTGCCGCACATGCATACCCGCTGGTTGCCGTACACCGGCAGATGCCCCAGCTCGGCCGCCACGCCGTTGCGGCCCAGCAAAATTTTGCCGTCCACTAAAATGGCGTTGCCGATGCCGGTGCCAAAATAGATGCCCGCCACGCAACCGCGCGCGGTGACACCAAGGTCGTCAAGGTCAAACAGCAGCAGGTTGTTGACATCGCGGTTGATGAACACCCGTACCCCCAGTGCCGCCTGCAACGCCTCTACGACCTTGAAATGGTCTGGGATACTGGGAATGTTGGGCGTTTGCACCACCACGGTGCGCGCGCGGTTGATGGTGGACGGAAACCCGATGGAGACCGCCAGCGGCAGCTTGCCGCCCGCCTGCCGGGCGCAGTAGCCCCGGATGGCCTCGGCCAGCTTTGCCGCCGGGTCGCTGCCGGGGGCAAATACCTCCCGCGTGCTCAGCTGCTCAAACCCGGTCAACCGGGCGGCTTCGTCCACCAGGCCAAAGCGCATGTTCGTGCCGCCGATATCGACCCCCAGTACCGGGCCGTGTTGTTGTGTCATGGCTCGTTCCCCCTCACAGTTTGACGCCGGTTTCTTCCTCAAACTGCGCTTTCATTTGATCGCAGGCCGTTTGCAGGTCGCTGTCCAGGCTGAACAGCCCGGAGGAGCCGAGCACAAAGACATCCGCCCCCGCCTCGTACAGGCGTTTGAAGGTTTTTTTATTGCAGGAACCGTCAATCATAATTTTGTAGTGCCAGCCGTTTTCCTCCCGCAGGCGCTTTGCCTCGGCAATCTTTGCAAGCATCTCCTCAATAAAGGGCTGCCCGGCAAAGCCGACGTCCACCGTCATCAGGGTCAACAGGTCGATGCGGTTCAGGTAATGCGCGCAGTAAGACAGCGGGGTGGCGGGGTTTAGCGTCACCCCCACTTCGCAGCCCAGCTCTTTAATGCGGTTCAGCGTGCGAAAACAATCGGTGTTGATTGTTTCGGCGTGCGGGCTGATGGTTTTGGCCCCCGCCGCGGCGCAGGCATCCAGCCAGTCACCGGGGTTGGTGGTCATCAGGTGCACGTCCATCGGCTTTTTTGCCACCTGCGCGCAGGCTTTCATAAAGTCGGGGCTCAGCGTGATGTTTTTGCAGTAGTGCCCGTCCATAATATCAATGTGGTACCCGTCCATATTGCGGTCCAGCACATCAATTTGCTCGCGAATTTTTAAAAAGTCCATACACATCAGGCTGACGCAAAATTCAGGTTTCATGGTGTGTCTCCTTTGCTTGGTAGTTGCCGCCGGGCAATACCCGGGCGGGGCGCATCAGCCGTTTTTGCGGCTTGCGCCGAAGAAACGGTCCAGCGTGACGGCGAGGATCAGCAGGCAGCCCATCGCGAGCTGCTGGTAGTAGCTGGACACGCCGACCATGTTCAGCCCGTTGTTGATGACGCCGATGATCAGGCCGCCAATGACGACTTTGGGGATTTTGCCGATGCCGCCGAAGAACGACGCGCCGCCGATGATGACGGCCTCAATGGCATAGGTCTCGTAGCCGGTGCCCGCGTTGGGCTCTGCCGCGGCAAGCCGGGCGATGTTGACCATGCCGGCCAGCGACGCACACAGGCCCGAAATGGCAAAGGCAAGAATGGTGTGTTTTTTGACCGCGATGCCCGCGTACCACGCCGACTGCGAGTTGCCGCCCAGTGCGTACAGGTTGCGCCCGCTTTGGCTTTTTGCGGTAAAAAAGGTCAAAATAATCGCGGTGATGAGTGCCACCACAATGGGCACCGGCACAATGCCGCCCAGCTTGCCGCCCACGGTTTTAGAAAACGCCGCGGGCAGGCCGGACACGGCACGCGCGTCGGTGACGATGTACACAAGGCTGCGCAGAATGGCCTGCGTGCCCAGTGTGATGATGAACGGGGGCAGCCCGGTGGCCGTGACCAGCAGGCCGTTGACCATACCGATCAACGTGCCGAACACCACAATGCCCAGCAGCACCGCCACGACGGGGTGCAGCCCCATATTGACCATCAGCTGTGCGGTCAGCGCGCCGGACAACGCCATGATGGAGCTGACGCTGAGGTCGATGCCGCCCAGCAAGATGGCGAAAAATTCGCCAAGGCCCAGCAGAATGGTGATTGAGCTCTGCTCCATCACTTTCACCAGGTTGCCGCCGGTCAAAAAGCTGGCGGGGCGCAGCACCCCAAACACAGCCACCATCAGCGCCAGGATGGTAATCGTGCTGTACCTGTCCCAGTATTCGCCGAAAGAGAATTTTTTCGTTTGTTTCGTTGTCAACTTGCGTTCCTCCCGTTTCATGCAGTTTCGCCGGTGGCGGCCTTTGCAAGCTTTTCTTCTGTCGCTTCGCCAATGTCGTACGTTGCGGTGATGCGCCCGCCCGCCATGACCGCAATGCGGTCACACAGGCCCAGCAGCTCCGGCATTTCGCTGGACACCACAATCACCCCAATGCCGTTGTCGGCAAGGCTGCGCATCAATTTATAAATTTCGCTTTTCGTGCCCACGTCAATGCCCTTGGTCGGCTCGTCAAAAATCAGCAGCTTCACGCCCGCGGCCATCCACTTGCCCAAAATCACCTTTTGCTGGTTGCCGCCCGAAAGCTGTGCGGTCAGCTGTTCCAGCGACGTGCATTTGATTTGCAGCTCGTCGCGCTGGCGCTCGGCCAGCTCTTTTTCTTTCGCGTCGTTCGTTATGCCGCCAAGGCCGCCAAACGACGACTTTTTCAGCTGGTAGGCGATTGCAATGTTGCGCCGGTTGCTGAAATTGGGGAAGAAGCCGGTCTCGCGCCGGTTTTCAGTCACAAGGCCAATGCCCTGCTGCAACGCGTCGTACGGGCTTTTGATGTGCAGCGGCTTGCCCTCCAGCAACAGCTCTCCCCCGGCTTTCGGCGCCGCGCCGTAAATGGCACACATTGTTTCGCTGCGCCCGGCACCCACCAGGCCCGAAAAACCCAAAATCTCGCCGCGCCGCAGTGCAAACGAAACGTCCTTTGCCTTGCCGTCACGCCGTGTGAGGTGGTTGCATTCAAACAGCACGTCGCCAAACTGGTAGTGCTCTGCGGCGGGGTGCTGGTAAGTGCCCTTGATCTCGCGCCCCACCATCAGCCGCACCATGTCGTCGGTCGTGAGGTCCTGCACATTATAGGTACCCACATACCCGCCGTCTTTTAAAATGGTGATGCGGTCGCCGATCTCGGCAATCTCCGACAGCTTGTGCGAAATAAACACGATGCCCTTGCCCTGTGCCTTTAACTGGCGGATGATGGCAAACAACCGCTGCACTTCGTCCTCGGTCAGCGACGAGGTGGGCTCGTCCATCACAATCACCCGCGCGTTGAACGCGATGGCCTTTGCAATTTCTACCATCTGCTTTTCGCTGATGCTCAGGGCCCCCACCTCGGTGCCCGGCTGCCGGTGGCCAAGGTTCACCCGCTGCAGCAGGTCCGCCGTTTCGGCGTTCATGCCCGCCGTGTCCACCAGTGTCAGCGGCCCGGCCTTTTTGGTTTTTAAATGGCCCATAAAGATGTTTTCGCGGATATTCAGCCAGTTGACGACGCTCAGCTCCTGGTAAATAATGCTGATGCCGCACTCGGCGGAAAGATGGGGCGAAAGCTTGGGGTATTCGCCATAGCCGTCGATGGCAATCACGCCCGCATCGGGCGTATACGCCCCGCTGAGCACCTTCATCAGCGTGGACTTGCCCGCGCCGTTTTCGCCCAGCAGTACATGCACTTCGCCGGGCCGCACATCAAACTGGATGTTGTTGAGGGCAATGGCCCCGGGGAAGTATTTGGTGATGTTTCGCATCTCAATGATGGGTTTCAAATCGATACGCTCCTTTCCTGACTGTGTGCCCCCACTGCCCGGCAAACCCGCCCGGGCATTCAGACGCTGTCAGCTGGGCAGGCGCCCCGCACCTTGCGCGGTGCCTGCCGCTCACAGTGCCTGCCACGGGGCCCCGCCAACCGGCCGGGCCCCGCTGCACACTGTGATGCGCTTATTTTTTAATGTAGGTGGCTGCGTTGTCTGCGGTAATCAGCACTGCGTCGATGCCGTAAACGGGTACTTCTGCGCCCGGGGTCATCGCTGCGTCTTTGTCCACCGCTTCCACCATCAGCTCAAGGCCCTTCGCGCCCACGGCGGCGGGGTCCTGTGCAACGGTGGCGGCCAGCTTGCCGTCGGCTACCGACTGAATGGCGTCGTCGTTGCCGTCGGTGCCACACACTTTAATGTCCTTGCCGGAAGCTTCGACTGCCTCCTGCACGCCCATGGCCATCGTGTCATTGCAGCAGTAGATCGCCTTCAGGTCGGGGTGTGCGGTGATGTAGTTGGTTGCCACGTCATAGGCCTTGGTGCGGTCCCAGTCGGCCGGCTGGCTTTCCACAATGGTCAGGCCTGCGGCTTCAAAAGCAGCCTTGGCACCGTCGCGGCGGTTTTCGCCCGAAATGGCACCGGCTTTGCCCTCTACGATGGCAACTTCGCCCGCGCCGCCGATCTCTTTGATCAGGTATTCGGCACCCAATTTGCCCACGGCCACGTTATCGGTGGCAACGTAAGCGTAAACAGCGCCGCCCAGCTGGGCCAGTGCGTCCATGTTGATCTTTTCGTCGATGTCCACGATTTTGATGCCCTTGCTGACCGCGTCGGCGATGGCGTTGTTGAGGTTCACGTCCGAAATGGGGGCAACACCAATGGCTTTATAGCCCTTCGAGATGGCGTTTTCCAGCAGGGTCACTTGGCCCTCCACGTCGTCCTCGGTGTTGGATGCGTAAATGTCGACCTTGATGTTCATCTCTTTTGCTTTGGCTTCAATGCCGTCACGCATTGTCTGCCAGAACTGGCTGGAGAGCACCTTCAAAATAACGGCATACTCTGCTTCACCGTCCGCGGGGCCTACGGTGGCGACCGGGGTAGAGGTAGAGGCTGCGCTGCTGGCTACAGCAGACGATGAGGCGCTGCCGCCACAGGCGACCATGCTCAGGCTGAGCGCAAGGGTCAGCAGAGCGGCAATGAGAACTTTTCCTTTTTTCATGGCTTTTTTCCTCCTGAAATTTTTGTTGATCCGGTACCGGTTTCTGAAAAGAGGGGAACCGAGAAATCGATTTCCCATTTCGCCTTCACTATACGTTCAGCCCAATTAAAAGTCAACAACCCGCTGTTATTTTCATCGGTTTGATGGGTAAACGTTTGCTCAAATTGTGCAAACCTGCCAACGAAATAGGGATAGATTACCAAATAGTTGCCGCATGCCCCGCCGTGCACTGAGGCAGGGGGCCCACGCGCGCGGCGGCAAATTGGGCAAAACCCGCCCTGCGTGGAGATTTGCCGGGGGGTGGCGCGTTATTTTATCGTAACACCGCACGGGGCGCTGCCCGCCGGGGCCTGCGGCAACGCGGTTCTGCCGGGCGGTACTGCCGATGCGCCCGCTTTGCTTTTGCTGTGCCAGCCACCCGCTACCCGCTGCCCACCCTGCGGCCTGCGGCGGGTATTGCAGGCCGCAGGGCGGCGTTTTTTACAAGGTACCTCAAAAGGACGCCAGCGCAGTTAAAGGCCGCACGGCCGCCCACGGGTTGCATTTTGGCCCCCGGCAACGCCTAAGCCGCCGCCTGCTGCCCACCGGGCGCAGCAAGCTTTTTTGTGAAAACCGGGTGAATCTGCGGGGGTTCCTTGTAACCGTGTATGGTTTTCGGGTATAATGGTTTCGTTATTTTAAAGAAAAGGGGGCGCCGCGTTGCAGCTTAACTCCTTTGCGTTTTTCGGCTTTTTTGCGGTGATTTTCATCTTGTACTGGCTGGCGGCACCCCATTGGCGGGTACCGCTGCTGTTTTGCGCCAGCATGGGGTTTTATGCACTGTTTGGCCTTGGCACCACGGTACTGCTGCTGGTTTGCATGCTGCTGTGCTGGGCGGGCGGCCTTTGGGTTGCGCAAAAGCCCACCCGCGCGCGGCTGGCGCTGGCTGTTACGCTGGCACTGCTGCCGCTGCTGGCGTTTAAATATTTAGCACTGTTTTGGCAGGGGGCCGGGGCATTGGCCACTCTGCTAGGCGGCAGCCTGCCGGCATTTCGCTTTTCGTGGGTGCAGCCGGTGGGCATCAGCTATTATACGTTTCAAATGATTAGCTATCTCGTTGACATCTACCGCGGCAAGGCTTCGCCCCAAAAAAACTTTTTGGTGTGTGCAGTGACACTGTCGCTGTTTTTGCAGATCACGGCCGGCCCGCTGACCCGCCCGCGCACGCTGGCACCCCAGCTGCTGGCCCCGCGCCCGGCGTTTGACACCGCAAAGGCGGTGGGCGCCGCCCAGCTGCTTTTGCTGGGGCTGTTTAAAAAAATTGTGCTGGCCGACGCGCTGGCCTATTACACCGCGCAGGTGTTTGCCGACCCCACTCGGCTGTACGGGCTAAGCCTCATCTTAAACGCCGTGTTTTACGCCGTGCAGATTTACGCCGACTTTTCGGGCTATACCGACCTCGCCTGCGGGTTTGGCGGCCTGCTGGGGCTAGAGCTTGCCGAAAATTTCCGCGCGCCGTACCTGTCGCGCAGTGTGCGCGAATTTTGGCGGCGGTGGCATATTTCGCTTTCCAGCTGGCTGGCCGAATACATTTACATTCCGCTGGGGGGCAGCCGGGTCAGCCGCCCGCGGCACTATTTTAATTTGTTTTTCACCTTTTTGCTCAGCGGCCTGTGGCACGGCGCCAGCGTGACGATGCTGGTGTGGGGCGCCCTGCACGGGGGGTACATGGTGGCGGGCACCGCCACGCGGGGGCTGCGCCAAGCCCTTTACCAAAAGCTGCACATCGGCATTGACAGCCTGCCTGCCCGCATATGGCAAACGCTGTGCACCTTTGTACTGGTGTGCTTTGGGTGGGTTTTTTTCAGTGCGCCAAACCTTACCACCGCCTGGTACATTGTGACCCACCTGTTCACCGGCTTTGTGCCCACCCTGAACCATGTAAAAGAAAGCGTGGTGCTGCTGGGCCTTTCGGCCGAAGGGGCGCTGCGGTTCGGCATTTTGTTTGCTGCCCTGCTTGCCATTGATTTTGCCACAAAGGACAGCAGCTGGCCCGCCTTTTTGGCCGCGCGCCGGCGCCCGGTGCAGCTAATCATTTGCTGGCTGCTGGCGGCGGGCATCATTTTTTGGGGCACGCTGGGCGGCGGCAGCTTTATGTACTTTCAATTTTAACCGCGCGCCGCTTGCCGGCCGCGGGTGGGGAGGAGTTTGCGGTTTTGAAACGCTTTTTAAAAATACTGTTTGTGTTTTTGCTGCCCATTGTTTTGCTGTACGGTCTGTTTGCCGGGGTACTTTACAGCACGCGGGAGCTTGCGGGCCTTGACACCGTGGTAAACGCAACGGTGCAGGGCGACCTTGTGCTGTACGGCACCGCCCACCACGAAAATTTTGCCGCGTACAAACTGCGGGTCACACAGCAGCTTGCCCCCCGCCTGCTGGTGCTGGGCACCAGCCGCAGCATGCAGCTGCGCAGTGAGTTTTTTAGCGAGCCCTCGTTTTACAACGCCGGGGGTGCCGTGCGCACAATGGCGGATTACGAGGACTTTTTGCGCAACCTGCCGCAAAACGCATTGCCCGACACCCTGCTGGTGGTGCTGGACCAGAACATGTTCAACACCACCTGGCGCGAAAGCAGCCCCACCGACCCGCAGACCTATGGCGATTTGCCAAACGATTCTTTTGCCACACTGCTGCGCACCGGCTTTGATTACGGCAACCACAAATTTTCGATTGTGCAAAATTTGCTGCCCCGTGCGGGCATTTACGGCCTTGCCGCCGCCGCCAAGGGCATGGGCTTTGCCGCCGACGGCAGCTACCGCTATGGCACGGTGGCGCTGCAAAACACCGGCGAACCCGAAAAAAACTTTGCCACCACCTACCGCGACATCGACTTTGGCGAGCTGCGCTTTGCACCCGGCACCACGCCGGACGAGCTGGCACTGGCCCAGCTGGACAGCCTGCTGGCCTTTTGCAGCAGCGCCGGCATCCACGTCGTGGGGTTTTTGCCGCCGTTCCCCCCCGCCGTCAACGCCAAAATGCAGGCCAGCGGGCAGTACGGCTACATCAGCGGGCTGTATGCTGCCATTGCCCCCCGCTTTGCCGCCGTGGGCGGTGAATTTTACGATTTCACCCAAATGCAGAACACCACCGACAACGAATATATTGACGGGTTTCACGGCGGCGACCGCGTGTACGCCAAAATAACCCTTGCGCTTGCACAAGAAAGCACCCTACTTGCCCCGTTGCTGGCACCCTCCACCACCGAAGCCCTGCTAAACGCCCCGTCTGAAAGCGCGCGGGTGCTGGCAGACCATTTGTCATAAAACGCTTTTTTGCCTACAAAATTGTCCTATCATAATTAAATTTTGCAAAAGAAGTAAAGATTTGCAAATTTTTTGTGCTGGGATTTATTGACATGGTCTGTGAAATATGCTATTTTAACTTTGTGAGTAATGTGTTTTTCTTTAGGGGAGGAGCTAAGGTAAAACGCTGTACTACAAAAGTCATCAGGGAGGGTGCTTTATGAAATCAACTGGTATTATTCGCAAGGTGGACGACATGGGCCGTATTGTTCTGCCCATTGAGCTTCGCCGCAACATGGAGATCGAAGACGGTTCGCCGCTGGAGATCTATGTCGAGGAAGACCGTATTATCCTCAAAGCCTGCAAACCGGTCTGCGTGTTCTGTGGCAGTGACCAAAACGTGGCAGAGTTTAAAGGCCGTTGTGTCTGTGCAGCCTGCATGGACGAACTGCACAAGTAAGCACCGGCTTTGCCGGTAAACCAAAAGCCCCCTCTGCTGTTTGCGGCTGCAGAGGGGGCTTTTGGTTTTCTTTTTTATCATTCTGCCCGCCGCGGCGGGTTTTGTGTTTCGCGGTGCGGTGTGGTAAAATAAGCAGCAGCGCTTATTTTTCGCTCATATGCGCTTCGCCGCGCATGCGCAGCTCGCTGGCCTTTACCAGGTTCAGCAGGCTGGTGGCGTACAGCGGGTAATCCTGCGACAGGCTTTCGGTCGTCATGGCAAAGCAGGCGGTGTCGCGCACCGTCTCGCCAAGGCCGGCGTCCTGCCCGGCCAGCAGCGCCGCGGTGTTGGCCGCCGCGCGCGACATTTCGGCATCGGCATAGCCGGCGCTAAGTTCGCCCGGTATGCTAAACATCGCCGGGGCGTTTTTGCCGTTCGACGCATACACCAGCCGGAACATGCGGTAGACCGCCAGCATCAAATACCCGCTGATCTCGCCCACCAGCGCCTTGCTTTGGCAGCCGTTCAGCTTGTCAAACAGCACGTTCAGCGAGTTGGCAATCAGCTTTTTATTCAGTGTGGGCAGCAGGCTGCCGCGGTAAATGCCGTCTTTTGCATTTTCCGGGCCGGGGATATCCTCTACCTTCAGCGTCAGGCCGCTGCGGTCGGCGCTGCGCCCCAGCAGGTAATCGCAGGACACCCCGTAAAAATCTGCCACCCGCACCACAAAGTCCAGCCCGCATTCGCGGATGCCCTTTTCGTAATGGGAGAGCAGTGCCTGCGAAATACCAAGGCGCGACGCGGCCTCCTTTTGGGTGATGTTGCGCTCTTTGCGCAGCAGGGTGATGATACGGCTGAATTCCTGTGACATAAGGTGTCTCCTTTGTGGGTTTTGTGGTGCACGGCACGCCGCACACCGGACAACGTACCGTAAATTATATATCAAAAAAAACAGATTGTAAATAACAAAATTGTCAAAAAACAACGGCAAATTTTGGGAGGACGAATAGCGATGAAAACATTTAAACTTTACCTGCTGCGCCACGGCTTAACACAGGCCAACGAGCGCGGGCTGTATGCCGGGGCAGGCACCGACCTGCCGCTGTCGGACGAAGGGGCCGCCGGGCTGGAGCGGCTGCGCGAGGATTTTGACTACCCGCGCGTCGGGCTGGTGTTCACCTCGCCGCTGCGCCGCGCGGTGGAAAGCGCCGATATTTTGTACCCCGGTATCCGCCAGATTGGCATTGAGGACCTGCGCGAGATCCATTTTGGCGAATTTGAGGGCAAAAGCCCCGAAGAGCTGCAAAACGACCCCGGTTACCGCCGCTGGCTGGACCCGAAGCAGAAATTTACCCCCGCGGGCGGCGAAAGTGGCGACGCGTTTGCGCGCCGCGCCGCCGGTGTGCTGAACAAGCTGTGCGAATACCTGATTCGCAGCGAAACGCCGGAAGCCGCCGTCATCACCCACGGCGGGCTGATTATGACGGCCCTTGCCGCCTGCGCCGTGCCAAAGCGCGAGGTGCAGCTGTGGCGCTGCGACCCCGGCTGCGGCTTTGCCGTGCAAACCGACACCGCCGGCTTTATGCGCGACGGCATGGTGGAAGCGCGGGACATCATCCCCTATGGCTACGCCGAATATTGTGCGTCACAGGGGCAGGGCTGACCCTCTTTGCGGCCCTGCCCTACCGGCCACGCCGCGGGGCTAAAGTTGCATTTTTTTGCACGGCGGCTGAAACTTGTTGTTCACCCGTGCACATTTGTAAAGCTATCATAAAAAGCGGCGTTTTTGCGCCGCTTTTCTTGCAGTTTTGCCCCTGTTTTTTGCCGTGCAAATTCGGTACAATGGTGTGGTAGATGCATCGGCAAAACCGGTGCATCTGCACTTAAACAAGCAGAGTAAAAACAAAAAATGGAGGGAAAAGAATGGCCAGAGTATACAACTTCAGCGCCGGCCCGTCGATGCTGCCCGAAAGCGTATTGAAAAAAGCCCAAAGTGAGCTTTTGGAATATGGGAGCAGCGGACAATCTGTTATGGAGATGAGCCATCGATCTAGTGTGTACGACGGCATTCTCCGCGACGCGCAGGACACACTGCGCCGTGTGCTGTCGATCCCCGACAACTATAAAATTGGCTTTTTTCAGGGCGGTGCCAGCACCCAGTTTGCCATGGTGCCGCTAAACTTTATGACGAGCGGCGAAGCGTCTTACATCGTCACCGGCAACTTTTCAAAAAAGGCCGCGCAAGAGGCCGTCAAGTTTGGCACCGTGCACATTGTGGCATCCAGCAAGGATAAAAACTTTACGTACATCCCCGATGTGGACGCGCTGACCTACCCCGAAAAATCAAGCTATATCCACATCTGCGAAAACAACACCATCTTTGGCACCCGTTACACCAAGCTGCCGCAGGTAGAGGGCATCCCGCTGGTGGCGGATATGTCGAGCTGCATTCTGTCCCGCCCGACCGATTTTTCCAAATATGGCGCAATTTATTTTGGCGTGCAAAAAAACGTGGCGCCCGCCGGTATGGCCGTCGCCATCATCCGCGAGGACCTTTTGGGCCACGCCGCCGACAACGTGCCCACGATGCTGGATTACAAAACCATCATCGACGCCGACAGCATGTACAACACGCCGCCCTGCTGGTGCATTTATATGATGGGCCTTGTGCTGCATTATATTGAGGACGAAGTGGGCGGCCTTGAGGCCATGGAGCAGATCAACAACGAAAAAGCGGCCCTGCTGTACGACTACCTTGACGCCAGCGCGTTTTTTACAAACCCTGTTGAAAAGCAGTACCGCAGCATCATGAACGTCACCTTTACCAGCCCCAGCGAAGAGCTGGACAAGCTGTTCTGCACCGAGGCGGCACAGCAGGGCTTTGTCAACCTAAAGGGCCACCGTTTGGTGGGCGGCATGCGCGCGTCAATCTACAACGCGATGCCCCGCGCCGGGGTTGCGGGCCTTGTCGACTTTATGAAAGAATTTGAAAGGAAGCATGGCTGATGACACAGGACATTTTAACACTGAACAGCATTTCACCCAAGGGGATTGAGCGCCTGCCCAGCAGCCTGTTTTGCGTGGGCGACGATGTGGAGCAGCCTACCGGCATTCTGGTGCGCAGCCAGAACATGCAGGAGATGGAGCTGCCCGAAACCCTGCTGGCCATTGCCCGTGCCGGCGCCGGCACCAACAACATCCCGGTGCCCAAATGCACCGAAAAGGGCATTGTGGTGTTCAACACGCCCGGTGCCAACGCCAATGCGGTCAAAGAGCTGACGATTGCGGGCTTGGTGCTCTCCTGCCGCAACATCGCCCCCGCGCTGGAATGGGTAAACACCCTGAAAGGGCAGGGCGATGCCATCCCGAAGCTGGTCGAAAAGGGCAAAAGCCGCTTTGTGGGGCCGGAGCTTGCCGGCAAAAAGCTGGGGGTTATCGGCCTTGGCGCCATTGGCGTGCGGGTGGCCAACACCGCAACCCACCTCGGGCTGGAGGTCTATGGCTACGACCCGTTTATTTCGGTCGAAGCAGCGTGGAACCTGTCGCGCACCGTACACCACTGTGTGAATTTGGGTGATTTGTACAGCCAGTGCGACCTGATTACCCTGCACCTGCCGGTGACGAAGGACACCACCCGCTTTATCAACAGCGAATCGCTGGCACAGGTAAAGCAAGGCGTGCGCATTTTAAACTTTGCCCGCGGCGAGCTGGTGGACAACACCGCGCTGCTGGCCGCCCTGCGCGGCGGGCGGGTCGGCGCGTATGTGTGCGACTTCCCGGCAGAAGAGCTGCTGGGCGAGCCGGGTGTCGTAGCGCTGCCGCACCTCGGCGCCTCCACCCCGGAGAGTGAGGACAACTGCGCCGTGATGGCGGCGGACGAGCTGCGCGACTATTTGCTGAACGGCAACATTCGCAACAGCGTCAACCTGCCGAATGTCGATTTGCCGCGCGCAGGCGGCAGCCGCATCTGCGTGATGCACCGCAACGTGCCGGGGCTGCTGTCCGGCATCACCGGCGCTGCCAGCGACGCGGGGCTGAATATTGAAAACCTGGTCAACAAAAGCCGCGGCGACATCGCCTACACGATGCTGGATGTCTCCGGCCTGGTGGGCGGCGGCGTGACCGCCCGCCTGAAAGGGCTGGACGGCTGCATCCGCGTGCGCATTATTTAAACGGCAAAAAATCAGGATTATCTGCGGCGGGGGGCCTTGCGGCTTCCCCGCCGTTTTGTTTTGCCCAAAACCCGCAGTTTGGTAGCAAAAGGTGTTTCGTTTTTTGCCCGGCTGCGGTATAATAAGCTGAATATCTTTTTATAGGGCTGCATGTGCGGTGCATTTACTGTCGCCGGTGCGGTGCCTGATGAGGTGAAAACTTGAAACGCATTTTATGTATCGAGGATCTTTCCACGGTGGGGCGCTCCAGCCTTGCCGTGGTGTCACCGGTACTTTCGGTGATGGGCAGCCAGTGCTGCCCGCTGCCCGGGGCCCTGCTGTCCAGCCATACCGGCGGGTTTGACCCGGTGACGAAGCTGGACACCACCGGCTTTGTTGCCGACGCACTAGCCGCTTACCGGTCGCAGGATATTGGTTTTGATTGTATTTTGACCGGCTACCTCTCGTCGCCCCAGCAGGCTTTGCTGCTGGCGGACGAGCTGCCGCACCACGCCGCCGCGCTGAAGGTGACCGACCCCGCCATGGCGGACAACGGGCAGTTGTACCACGGGTTTGGGCCCGAGATGGTGGAAGCGATGCGCACCCTGTGTGCCAAGGCCGACGTGCTGGTGCCCAACCCCACCGAGGCCGCGCTGCTTGCGGGCGAAGAGCCGCTGGCCGCGTACGAGCCGCAGCAGGCCGAAGCGCTGTGCAGCCGCCTTGCCGAGCGCTTTGGCGCAAAGGTCATCATCACCGGCGTGCCGCTGGCGGGCGGCGGCGTGGTGTGCGTGGGGCGCGGCGAAGCCGCGTGGGAGTTGTTTTCGCTGAAATGCAACTACGTGGACGAAAACTACCCCGGCACCGGCGATTTGTTTGCCGCGGTGCTGACGGGTGCCCTTTTGCGCGGCAACGCACTGCAAAGTGCCGCCGAGCTGGCATTGCGCTTTGTAGAAAACGCGGCGCGGGCCACTTATGCCGCCCGGCGCGACGCGCGCTTTGGCGTGGAATTTGAGCCGTTGCTGTCTGAGCTGCTGCCCCAGAAGGAGGACGCCCAATGGCAACGCTGAATCTCGTGTTAGTCGAACCGCAAATCCCGCAAAACACCGGCAACATTGCCCGCACCTGCGCCGTTACCGGCGCGCGGCTGCACTTAGTCGGCCCGATGGGCTTCACCATCACCGACCGGCAGCTGAAACGCGCCGGGCTGGATTATTGGGACCTGCTGGACATTACGATGTATGACAGCCTGCCGGAGTTTTTTGCAAAGAACAGCGGGCCGTTTTACTTTTTTACCACCAAGGGCCGCCACCGGCACAGCGACGTCGCTTACCCAAACGGCGCGTATTTGGTATTTGGGCGGGAGGACAAGGGCCTGCCGGAGCCGCTGCTGTTTGAACACGAAAGCAGCTGTGTGCGGCTGCCGATGCGCGCCGACCCCCACGCCCGCAGCCTGAACCTGTCAAACAGCGTGGCCGTTGCCGCTTACGAGGTGCTGCGCCAATGGGACTATGAGGGCATGCAGACCGAAGGGCAGCTGACTGCGTTTGACTGGGACAGCGCCCCCGGCGGCGACACCAATGAGGGAGGAAAGGCCACATGAGACGGTATGCCGTGCTGACCGATTCTGCCTGCGATATCCCGCAGGAGATGGCGCAGCAGCACAACATCGATATTTTAAGCTTTACCATATTGCTGGACGGCAAAGAGTACAGCGAGCGGGTGGATTTGGACTGTGAAGCGTTTTATGACCTGCTGGACGCCGCACAGGGTATGCCGACCACCGCGCAGATTACCCCGATGACCTTTGCCGAAAAATATGCCGAATACGACGCCGCGGGCGTGGAAGAGCTGCTGTATGTCTCGATCAACGGCGGGGGCAGCGCCACCTGTGCCAACGCGCGGTTTGCCGCCGAGCAGTACGCCGAAGAGCACCCGGGTTCGGCACTGCGCGTCACCATTGTGGACAGCCACACTTATTCAATGGCGTATGGCCGCTTTGTGCTGCGCGCCGCCGAAAAGCTGGCGGCCGGTGCCGAAATGGCCGACGTGGTAATGTATTTAAACGACAGCTTTCAAAAAGTACAGGTCGTGCTGTCGGTGCACAGCCTTAAAATCATCAAGCGCAGCGGGCGCATCTCCGCCGCCGCCGCGTTTGCGGGCGAGTTGATGGGGCTGCGGCCGGTCATCACCATTTTGCAGGGCGAAACAAAGGTGGTGCAAAAGGTGCGGGGCGACGCCAAGGTGCTGCCGGCGCTGGCCGGCCATTTAAAAGCACATGCGGGCGAAACCACCCCCTATATGGTGGGCGCCACCAAAAGTGCAGCCGACCGCCACGGCGACGCCCGGCAGCTGGCAAAGCTGTGCGAGGAGACGATGGGTTACCCGCCCGAATGCATTTTTCACCTCGGCGCTGCGGTGACCAGCAACACCGGCACCGACGCAATTGCGCTGATTTACCTTGCCGAGTGACTGCCCGGCGGGCAACAGAAAAGGAGGCGTCCGCATGTCGATACAGCAGACCTTTAAGGCGCTGGGTGACCCGACGCGGCGCGAAATTTTAGAGCGTCTTTCGCACGACGGCCGCCTGACCGCCGGGCAGCTGGGCGAGGGGCTGGGCCTGACCGGCGCGACCATCAGCCACCACCTTGCCTGCTTAAAAGACGCGGGCCTTGTCAGCGACCAGCGCGAGGGCAAATACATTTATTACGAGCTGGATACCTCGGTATTCGAAGAGCTGATGCGCTGGGCGGCATCTTTTTCAAAGGAGGGCGACCATGGGGAAACGCTGTAAACCTGAGCTGTTGGCATGGGGCATTTCTCTGGCATCGCTGCTGGTGACACTGCTTTTTTTGCCCCACTTGCCCGCGCAGGTACCCGCCCACTGGAATATTGCCGGTGAAATAGACGGCTATGGCCCGCCGCTGAGCATTTTGTACCTGCCGCTCATTGCCCTGGGGCTAAACCTGCTGCTGTCACTGTTGCCGCTGATTGACCCCAAGCGCCAGAACTACCCAAAATTCGCCGGCGTCTACCACATGCTGCGGCTGATCCTGTCGATATATTTTGCCGGGTTTACCGGCATCTTACTGTACAGCGCCACCCACCCCGGCGCATTGCAGGTCAACGCGCTAATTTTGGCCGGCATTGGGTTGCTGTTAACCTTTCTTGGCAACTACCTGCCCAAAATCAAGCCCAACTACTTTGTGGGGGTGCGCACCCCGTGGACGATTTCCAGTGAAACGGTATGGCGCAAGACACACCGCCTCTCGGGCTTTTTGTGGGTCGGGGGCGGCCTGTTGATGGCTGCCGCGGGCTTTTTGCTGCATGGCACGGCATTGGTTGTCGCCTGTGCGGTGTTGTTTGTCATCATGGTCGGCATCCCGTTCGTGTTTTCGTTTTTGGCCTTTCGCAGCGAAAAGGGCAAAGCACAAAAATAAAATTTGACTACCCGTTACAGCCCTGCCCGCCACCGTGCGGGCAGGGCTGTTCTTCGCCGCCGGCACGCCGGCGGCGTTTCGGCCCGGCGCGCTTGTTTTTGTGCGCGGTTTCGTATATAATAAAGCTGTTACAGAAAAGACAATCCGGCCGGGGGCAGCCGCCCCCGCACCGCTGTAACACCGGTTTTTTTATAATTTAATTTACGGGGGTAAATAATATGCTGGTAAATGCAACCGAAATGCTGAAAAAAGCACGGGCCGGCCACTACGCGGTAGGCCATTTCAACATCAATAACCTCGAGTGGACCAAAGCGGTTCTGCAAACGGCAGAAGAGCTGAAGTCCCCGGTCATTTTGGGCGTGTCGGAAGGCGCGGGCAAATACATGACCGGTTTTAAAACCGTTGCCGCCATGGTGCGCGCAATGGATGAATCACTGGGCATCACCGTGCCGGTGGCCCTGCACCTGGACCACGGCAGCTACGAAGGCGCCAAAGCCTGCATCGAGGCGGGTTTCACCTCGATCATGTTTGACGGCAGCCATTATTCGATTGACGAGAACGTCGAAAAAACCACAGAGCTGGTCGCGCTGGCACACAGCAAGGGCCTTTCCATCGAAGCCGAAGTTGGCTCGATTGGCGGCGAAGAGGACGGCGTGATTGGCATGGGCGAGGTTGCCGACCCCGACGAGTGCAAGCGCATTGCCGTTTTGGGTGTCGATTTCCTCGCCGCCGGCATTGGCAACATCCATGGCGTGTACCCGCCGAACTGGAAAGGCCTTGATTTTGGCGCACTGGCCAAAATTCAGGCACAGACCGGCGAGCTGCCCCTCGTGCTGCACGGCGGCACCGGCATCCCCAGCGACATGATCAAAGAGGCCATTTCGCTGGGCGTCGCAAAAATCAACGTCAACACCGAGTGCCAGCTTTCGTTTGCAGCTGCCACCCGCAAATACATCGAAGAGGGCAAGGACAAAGAGGGCAAAGGCTTTGACCCCCGCAAGCTGCTGGCCCCCGGTGCCAAGGCAATTGCCGAGACCGTGCGCGAGAAGATCGACCTGTTCGGCTCTGCCAACAAGGCGTAAATTTCATTTTCCCAAAACAAAAGAACGGTGCCTGTGGCACCGTTCTTTTTTCGTTTGTGCCGCCCGTTGGCGGCAGGCGGCCCGCCGGCGTTTCTCCGCCTGCGCTTTTCCCCGCTTTACTTATAAAAAAGGCAGGCGGGCAAATTTGCCCGCCTGCCTTTTGATACAGCAAAAAATCTGGTATACTGGGTGCAGGTGCTTACTGGGCGCCTGCGGCGTTTTTCAGCACTGCGGCCACGGCCTGCAAATCAATACCCTTGTCCTGCAGGTACTTTTCACCCTCCAGCAAACTCAACAGCTCTTTGCGGCGGTAAATGGGGGTGCTTTTGGGCACGGCAAGCTGCACGGCTTTGTCGGTGAACACCGTCAGGCATTCCACCGGGATATTGCGCAAAGCGCCGTTTTGCATCAGCACATCCCGCAACACGCGCACATCGGCAGCTGCCTGGCCCACCGGGTCGGGCAGCGGGCGGCGGCCCTCGCTTGTCACCCAAAGCCACTCGCTCTCGCCGGAATTTGCAAAAATTTCGCCGTTGTGGCCCATGCACCGCACGCCCACGACCCCCGCATAGGTCACCAGCACCGCGTCCAGCTTACACTCTTTCTCTTTGCTTTGCAGCACGGCGGGTGCAACCATCACAAACCCGTGCATCGAAGCATACCGCCCCAGTGCGGCCACCATTTTGGCAACCCCGCCGTCGGTATGCGGTTTATGCCTGTCCTTGCGCGGGCCCTCGTCGTTTTGGCTGCGCAGGATGAAAAAGAAAACAAGCATCACGATGGCGAGGATGACAAGTGCCCCCGCAATATTAAGGACTGCCGTGGTATTCATGAAAAGCTCCTTTACACACACATATTCACTGGGCACGTCGCCTTTGGCGACCCCTGTTTTTGATCTTTTTTTATTATAACAAACAAGACTGCCAAACACAAACTGTCGAAAGAGAGAATTTGCGATGAAATACGAAAAAAGCTGTGGTGCCCTTTGCTTTGCCCCCGGGCCGGGGCCCACGCGCGTGCTGATGGTCAAACACGTCGCCGGCGGGCACTGGGCTTTCCCCAAAGGGCATGTGGAAGCGGGGGAGACCGAAGAGCAGACCGCCGCGCGCGAAGTGCTGGAGGAAACCGGTGTTGCCATTGCGCTTTTGCCCGGCTTTCGCGAGACAAACCGCTATTCGCCGCGCCGGGATATTTCAAAGCAGGTCGTGTATTTTTTGGCGCGCGCAAAAACCGACACCACCCACCCGCAGCCGGAGGAAATATTAGAGGCCCGCTTTGTGCCGCTGGCAGAGGCGACCACCCTTTTGACCTATGCCGCCGACCGCCGCCTGCTGCAAAAAGCAGAGCAGTTTGCACAGCTTGACGGCTGATATTTTAGTGGTTTTACCGGCCTTGTGCCCACGCGGGCCGGGGTTTTGCGAATTCGATTGCCATTTTAAAAAGAGTAGGCTATAATAAGGTTTGCCTTTGGGTCTTGGCCTTCATAAAAAATGCCAACGCCCCCTATTCTGTGTTATGAGGTGACTATTTTGAATATCCTTATTGTCGGTTGCGGTAAGGTTGGCTCCTACCTCGCGCGGGTACTGGAAAACCAGGGCCATGATATTTCCATCGTGGATGAGAGCGCAAAAAATCTTGACCCGGGCGACAACGTCCGCCTGTCCGGCTTTGGCGGGCTGTGCATCACCGGCGTGCCCATTGATGTGGACGTGCTGCGCAGCGCGGGCATTGAAAGCTGCGATGCCGTATTTGCCGTGACCCCAAACGACAATACCAATATTATGGTGGCCGAAGTGGCGACCCGCATTTTTGGCATTAAAAACGTGACGGCACGCATTTACGACCCTGCCCGGCAGGAGGTTTTCTCCGACCGCATGGACATCCGCACCATCTGCCCCACCACAATGACGGTCGATGCGCTGATTGACTCGATGATGAAGGAGGACGACTGAGATGCGTGTTTGTATTGTAGGCGGCGGCAAGGTGGGGTACTACCTGTCGAAAACGCTGATGGAGCACGGGCACGAGCCAATCATCATTGAAATTGACGAGCCCACCTGTGCGCGGCTTGCCGAAAGCCTGGATTTCCCGGTCGTACACGGCGACGGCACGCTGGTTGAAATTTTGGACATCGCCAAAATCGGCAGCTGCCAGGCACTGATTGGCGTGACCGGCAAGGACGAGAGCAACCTGATTTGCTGCCAGCTGGCCAAAAAGGTGTTTGGCGTCAAAAAAACCGTCGCGCGGGTGAACAACCCTAAAAACGCGCCGGTGCTCAAACAGCTGGGTGTCGACATTGCCGTCAGCAGCACCGACAACCTGGCGCATTTAATTGAGCGCGAAGTGGAGACGGCGGCCATTCACCACCTGATGAGCATTGCGGGCGGCGACGCCTCGCTGACCGAGGTACTGCTGCCGGACAACTTCAAATTCGCAGGCCGCTCGCTGGCAGAGCTTGAAATCCCGGAGGATGTCGTCATCGTGTTTTTGACCCGCGGGCAAGAGCTGATTATCCCGCGCGGCAACAC
Source organism: Bacillota bacterium (assembly GCA_023460035.1). GTDB lineage: Bacteria > Bacillota > Clostridia > Oscillospirales > Ruminococcaceae > Pygmaiobacter. The sequence goes on along the minus strand of JAEWRN010000021.1, from coordinate 60,551 downwards.
GCCGATTAAAGCGGGGGACAAAATTGTGTGCGTCGCCAAAAACGAGGCGTTTCACGACCTTGCGAAAAAGTGGGACCTGCAAGACCATATTTAACGGCCGTGCCGCCGTACACGGCACACAGCACCGTTTTAAACCGGGCCGTGGGGCGCACAACGCCTCTGCGGCCCTTTTTTTGTGGCAGGTTTGTGCTTTTTCATGGCCGCGCGCTTTTTTTCAGGCGCAAAATCCGGTATAATAAAGCTGGATTAGTTCGAGTTGCGGGCAGGCGCTGCCCGTGTTGTGCGGAGGCTTTTATTTGATGAGATTGAACAAGCAGTTAACCGCGGCCTTTGGGGCCTTTGCGGTACTGGGGCTTTTGGTGCTGGCGCTGTTTGCGCTGCTGCCCGACACTTACCGGCAGGACAACCTGCCGGTGACCTTGTCGGACCGCGCGCAGAACGCATTTGAGACCGGGGTGTTTACAAACGCGGGCGGCAGCTACACCGTGCAGTTAAAAAACGGCGCGTACAACTGTGAAGAGCTGGCCGGGCTGCCCACCTCCCAGCAGGCGTTTGAAACGCTGGCGCAGCAGTGCACCAGCCTCACCGCCTACGGGCCGGTAGACCTCAGCCACACCACCCCGGCCGACTATGGGTTCGACACCCCCACCGCGACGGCCACCGTGACCTATTCGGACGCGGGCGGCATTGACATTGAGGTGGGCGCCGCCGTGGCGGGCACCAGCCAGTACTACATCCGGGTCGACAAATCATCGGCCATCTACCGCATTGAAAAAGACGATATTCGCTACCTGCTGGCCGACCAGAGCGCCTACTTGGACCTTTCGCTCACCCCCAGCGGCGCCGATGAGAACACCCTGCCCACCGCCATCACGCTGACGCAGAACGACACGACGCTGTCGCTGAAAAGGCTGGACAGTGTGGCCGTGGACGGCATGGGCCTCACCTACCAGTACCAGCTGCAAAACGACCGCGGCTCGTATGTGGACCCGGACAGCTACAAAACCTATTTTGGCGAGCTGCCGCAGTTAAAGGCGCTGGGCGTTGTGACAATGAACCCCACCGACCTTGATTTACAGGAATACGGCCTGTCGCAGCAAAGCAAAACGCCGCCCACCGTGCTGTCGTTTACGATGCTGGGCGAAACCGTGACGCTGCGCATTGGCAACCGCAGCGGCGATTTTTACTATTTATATCGCGAGGGTATCCCCGCAATCTACCGCATGGACGCGTTTGCCGCCACCTGGGACGGCGTCACCGAATATGCGCTGATGAGCCGCTACCTGATGGCGCCGCTGCAAAGCAGCCTGCGGGCCATCACCATTACCTCTGCCGACGCCAGCTACCAGTTTGACCTCACGCAAACCCCGGCGCTGTTTGGCGACAGCACCATTGCGCCGTCGTCGATGGACGCGTTTTACACGCTGCTGTGCTCGCTGCGGGCAGAATACGAGATGTCCGAGCCGGCACAGAATATCCCGCCGGACCTTTCGATTACCCTTGTGTACGACGAGCTGTCGCCCCCACCGGCTGCCGGGGGCGGCACTGCGGTGCAAAATGACGGGCAGCCGCCCTGGCGCACCGACACCATACGGTTTATCCCCTACGGCACCAAGCGGTATGCCATTGAAATCAACGGCACCGCACAGTATGCGGTGCGCAGCGCCTATGTGGCAAAGCTGCTTGCCGTTCTGGCCACCCTGCCAAACGGTACGCCGGTAAGCCCGACCTGGTAACCCAAGCTGCAAAGGGGGCGACATTGCCATGACCTATACCGTTGCGCCGCGCGGCGCCTTGCTGCCCGCAATCTGGCTGGCCGGCCTTTCTTTCGCCGCCGGCTTTGCGGTGTGGCTGCTGTGGTCGGCTGGCCCGGCGCTGGCCGTCACCCTGTTGGGGCTGCTTAGTTTGGTGCCGTTGCCCTTTTTGCGTCGCCGCCGGTTTGCGGTAACGGTGGCAGACGGGCAGCTGTGCGTGACGAGCGGGTATTTTTTGCAGGTCACCCACACATTGCCGGTGGCCGGGGTCACCGGCGTGTTGCGGCTGGTCACCCCGCTGGGCCGCCTGCTGAACGCGACTGCCGTCGTGGTGTTTTCCAGCGGCGGGGCGCTGACCCTCATTGGCCTTACCCGTGCGGATGCCATGGCACTGCGCGGCGCGCTGACCGGCGGGGAGGCCCCGCCATGAGCCGCGCACAGCTGCACCCGCTGCACTTTTTTAATTACATTCAATACGCCGTCGTTTTGTGCGCGGTGCCGGTGGTGCAGGACCTGCTGGGGTGGGACTTTGCCGGTGCGTGGGCCGACCTGTGGCAGGGGTTTGCCATTTTGGCGGGCTGTCTTGTGCTGACGCTGGTGCTGTGGCGCACGTCCCGCGTGGCGCTGGCGGGCGGGGTATTGTCGGTGGCACAGGGGCTGCTGTTGCGGCGCACCGCCTTTTACCGCACGGCAACCATCAGCGCGGTCGAGCTGCGGCGCCCGCTGTGGCTGGCCCCGTTTGGTGCCGCCGAACTATTTTTGTTTTTCACCGGCGGCACCCGCCTGCGGCGGGTAAAACTGGTTTTGCCGCGCGGCAAAGCCGCCGCGCTTGCCCACGCCCTGTTGCCGCTGGGGCCCACCCGCGCGGCGTTTGCACCGGCCGGCATGGGGCGGCTGCACTTTGTCGTTTTGTCTGCCAATGTGGCGGCCACCGGCTTTTTTGCCCTGTCGGCCGCCAACCGCATTTCGCAGCTGATTGGCGAAGATGTGGGCGCGCTGGCACTGGGCGGGCTGCAGCACGCGGGGCAGCTGCTGGCGCTGTTTTTGCCCGCCGGGCTGTCGCTGCTGGCCGCGGTGGTGCTGTTTTTTTTCGTACTGTCCCTTTTGGCAAGCTGGCTGCGCACCTTTCGGTTTTCGGCCGGGCGGTTTGGCGATGTGCTGGTCTGCCGCGGCGGGCTGCTGACCCGCACCGAGCGGCGCATCCGGGTATCCTGCATCACGGCGGTCACGCTGAAAACCTCCCCCTTGGCGCGGCTGCTGCGCCGCCGACCACTGTATTTGCGGGCGGGCACCTTTTGCCCCGCCGACCTGCCGCTGCTGATGGTGCACCGCGGCAGCCTGCAAACGCTTTACAAGCTATTGCCCGAGCTGGCCGCCCCGCCAATACCCGCCTGCGAGCCGGCATGCAAAAGCCTTGGGCAATACCTGTGGCGGCCCGGTGCGCTTAGCCTGCTGCTGGCGGCGCTGTTTGCGGTGGCACAGCGCGTACTGCCGGGCCTTGCCCCGCTTTTGGGGGTGCTGCTTACACTGGCGCTGGCAGGGGTGGCCTGCGGGGTGGAAGCCCTGTTGAAAGAGGGGGCTGCCGTGGATGCCCGCGGGCGCATGGCCCTGTGCTATACCCGCGCGCTGACCCGTTATGACGTATTGCTGCTCACGGCAGACCGCACACTTTCGGTCTCTGCCACACCCCCCGCCCAACTGGCCGGGCGCTGTAACCTGCGTGTTCGCACCCCGTTGCGCAAAACGCTGCTGGTGCGCAGCCTGCCGCTGCCGCTGGCCCAAACGCTGGCTGCCGCGGGCGGGCAGGGCAGCACAAACACCCAACGAGAGGAAGTTTAATTTCTGATGATCAAAGCTGTTGTTTTTGACCTGGACGGCACCCTGCTCAACACGATACAGGACCTTGCCGATGCCTCTAATTATGCCTTGAGCAAGCTGGGCCTGCCGGGCCATACGGTAGAGGATTACAAACAATTTGTGGGCGACGGGCGGCGCAATTTAATTTTGCGCATGCTGCCGGAGGAGGGGCGAGACGAGCCCAGCGTGCGGCGCGCCACCGAGCTGTTTGACGAATATTACGGCGCGCACCTGCACGACAACACCGGCCCATACCCCGGCATTGCGCAGCTGCTTGCCGGGCTAAAGGCAAAGGGCCTTCGCCTTGGCGTTGTGTCCAACAAGCCGGACGAATTCACAAAGCAGGCCGTGCAGGACTATTTCCCCGGCGTATTTGACTTTGTGGCCGGGCAGCAGGGCACGCTGGTCAAGCCGGACCCCGCCGCCCTGCTGCGGGTGATTAGTGAACTTGGGCTGCAGCCATATGAAGTGCTGTATGTCGGCGACAGCGCGGTGGACATCAACACCGCCAAAAACGGCAAGACACAGGGCTGCGGTGTGCTGTGGGGCTTTCGCGGCGAAGAAGAGCTTGCCCAGGCGGGCGCGCGTTATTTTGCCGCCGCCCCGGCCGACATTGAAACGCTGGTGACCACGCTGAACCACACTGAAAAAGTGCGCCGCGGCTTTGCCACCTTTACGCTGGTGCTGATGCTGGCCTGCCTGATTGGCCTGTTTTACTTTTTGTTCACTGGCAACGGCGCAGGCATTGGGGCCTGTGTTGTGCTGCAATTGCTGCTGGGCTTTTCGTCGGTGCAGATGCTCAAAAAAAAGGAGGCCTAGCACATGGATAAAGAAAAGCGGTTTGTCAAAATTTACACGCAGGGCGTCATGTCCACGCAGGAGATCTGGCAGGACACCGAAACCGGTGTGCAGTATTTTTGGGTGGCCAGCGGCTATGCCGGCGGCCTGACCCCTCTGCTGGATTCTGCCGGCCGGCCCGTCGTCGGCCCGGTAGAGCCGTAAAACCCTTTTATAAGCGGGGGCGCAAAGGGACTGTGTCCGGCCTGTCAGCAGGCCGCAGGGTTGTTTTGCCGGCCGCGGGGTGGCTTTGCACTAACCCCCAGCCTTTTATGCCACAGCGCAACGCGCACTTTGTGCGGCCCCGTACTGCCCCGCAAGGCGTTGAAGGCAGATACCGGGTTTTGCGTTTTGCACACCCTTTTGCCGGTCGTGCCGCAAAGGCTGCGCAAGGGCTTGGGGGCTGCCACAGGGCCTTTGCCGCCTTTGCGGCAAAATAAAAAACAGTAAAAGCCGAATGAACCGCCCGTGCAATACGGCGCAGTGTCCATTCGGCTTTACTGTTTTGCAGCGGCAGCGCCCGCCCACACCGGCCCTGGCAGGCAAACAAACAGAACACCCCGGCAGGCGATTGCCCACCGGGGTGTTCTGCGTCAGGAAGGATGTTGTAGTAAACTGGTTACTGCTTGACGCCGCCCAAGGCGACTCCGCGCACGATGAACTTCGACAGCAACAGGTAAATGATAATAATCGGCAGAATTGCCAAAAATACCAGCATGTAAACCTTGCCCATATCGAACTTCAAAAAGTCGGCACTGCGCAGCTGTGCAATCAAAATAGGCAGCGTCTTTTTGTTGGCACTGTCAATCACCAGCGCCGGCAGGAAGTAGTTGTTCCACGCACCCACAAAGGTGAAGATTGCCTGCACCGCAAGCGCGGGCTTAATGATGGGCAGCACGATGCGGTTGAAGGTGTAAAATTCCCCGCAGCCGTCAATGCGTGCCGCTTCCACGATCTCCATCGGCAGGTTGGACTCCATGTACTGTTTCATGAAGAAAAACACGACCGGGGCTGCGATGCTGGGCAAAAACAATGCGACCAGCGTATCTTTCAGCCCAATCTCAGTAATCAGGCGCACAAAACCCATGGCGGACACTTGGGTTGGCATCATCATGATCAGCATGATGGTGGTGAAGGCGGCTTTTTTGAATTTAAAGTTATAGGCGTATATGCCATAGGCCGTCAGCGCCGAAAAATAGACACTCAGCAGGGCCGTCATACCAGAGACAATCAGGCTGTTGCGGATACCTGACACGACCGGAATGTTGGCGTCGTTCAGCACGTTGTTCAGGTTCATCATGAACGAGCTGCCCGGCAAGAAAGAGAAACCCCGCTGGATTTCAAAGTGCGAATGCGTGGAGTTGATAATCAAAATGTAAAAGAAAAACAGACATAAAAAGCACAGAATCGCCATCACTAAATAGCGCAGAGCCAGGCGCACACCGGAGGCTTTGCCCCCGCGGGCATTGTGATGAGTTTTCATTACGCCTTACCCCCTTTTTTCTTCAGCTCTTTGCGCTGAGCGCGGGTAAGGCCGTCATCCTCACGGGTCAGCATGAAAAAGACGAATAAGCACAGGATGGCGCTAATGACAAACAGCACCACGGACACCGCACCGGCCATGCCATAGTTTTTGCTGAACATGTGGTTGTTGAGATACATGATGATGGTCGTGGCCACACGGTCGGGCGAGCCCTTGCCGTTGGTCAAAACCTGCGGCACATCAAACATCTGCAGGCCGCCAATCATCGAGGTGATGACGACATAAACCAAAATCGGCCGGATCAGCGGCATCGTGATTTTCCAGAACATCTGGTTGGACGTACAGCCGTCTATTTCGGCCGCCTCGTACAACCCGGTGTCCACGCCCATCACTGCCGCCATCAGCAGAATCGTCGTGTTGCCGAACCACATTAAAAAGTTCATCAGCCCTACCAGGCTGCGCACTGTCCACACGTTCGACAGATAGCGAATTGGCTCGGAGATCCACCCAAAGGACAAAAGCAGCGAGTTGATGGGCCCGTTGTCTGAAAACAGCGCAAAGAACAGCATTGCAAATGCCGAGGCCATGATCAGGTTGGGCATGTAAATCACTGTTTTTAAAAACCCCTGCGCACGCATGCGGATACGCATGTCGGTGAACCACGCCGCCAGCAGCAGCGAGATTATGATCTGCGGCACAAAGCCGATGATCCACATTAGCACCGTGTTGCCCATATACTTGGGCAGGTCGGTTGCAAAAAGCTGACGGTAATTTTCAAGCCCCACAAAGTTAGGGCCAATTTCTTTGAGGCCGCTGCGGTAAAATTCGAAAAAGCTATAATAGATGGTAGAGAGCAGCGGGATCAACTGAAATACCGCAAACACTAGGAAAAACGGTGCAATAAACCGGTATCCCCATTTCGCATAGCTGATGCCATGCTTTTTTGATTTGAGCGCACGGGGCGTCATGGGCTTTTCCCCCTTCAAAAACGTTTCTAAAAATCAGGGAAACGGGGCGGGCGGTGCCCGTCCCGTTCCTCTTTAATTTTACGTGTTACAATCGAGCCTGCTTAGGCGGGCCATACCACACTGGTGAGCTCCGGATATTTCTCCTTGATGGAGGTCTCGAAGTTCGCTTTTGCGGTGTCCATGTCCACCACGCCGTCAAAGTAATCTTTGAATGCGGTCTGGAAGCTCTCGTTCAAGCCCTGGTCATACGGGCCGGCATTGCTCATGTCGATCTTCGGGGCTGCCGCAGCAAACAGAGCGATATGGTTCTGGCCGCCGAGGAAGTCCGACTTGAAGTCGGTGGTTGCGAGCTCATTCATAGCAGTCTGGTTGTTGGTGTAATCCTGAGTGACCTCGGTGATGTTCTTCATGATGCTTGAATCGCAGGTCAGCTTCTGCATGACGTCGCGCACAGTGGCAACATTGTCGGTGCCCTTTGCAGCGCAGATCCAGGTGCCGCCCCAGTAGTAAGCAGCGGGGCCCTGGCAGACCGCGTAATCACCAAACACGCCATTGCCGACCTCCAGCTTGCCGCCATCGGCCTCCGGGGTGGCAAGGGAGTTGCCCATCAGCGTCCAGTTGATGCCCCAGGTGGAGTAGAAGAAGCCAAAGACTTTGCCTTCAGGGCCCTGATCGGCTGCCCAGCCGTCAGACCACAGGCTGTTCTTGTTGTTGTAGCCCTTATCGGTGTAGGTCTTGGTCTGGTCAACCCATGTCATCATGCCGGGGTCGACGGTGACGGTCGTGCCATTCACCCAAGGTGCAGACATGTTGTTCGAGAACACGCGGTACGAATCGTCGTAGCCGGAGAGCATTTTGTAGCCCTTGGCAGCGGCCTGCGTCGCAACGTCGTTAAACTTATCCCAAGACGACAGTGCTTCCTGTACGGCGGTGGGATCATCGGTGCCAAGAACGTCTTTCGCGATCGAGCGGCGATAAGCGAACAGGCCCGGGGTTGCCTGCCAGGTGGTGCCCTTAATCGCGCCGTTCGAATCGGTCACGATGTCTTTGGTGTACTGGTACTGGTCGGCCATGTCATCTGCAGTCAGGCCGATGTCTTTTTGTACGTCCAGCGTGTAGTCGCTGTCAACATATTTCAGTGCATAGTCGGCTTCCACCAGGAAAATGTCGATCTTGTCGTCGGCAGCCGCGCTGTCCTGCGCAAGCAGGGCCTCGTCGAGCTTGTTCTGGTAGTTGTTGTTTTCGTTGGGGTTGATGGTCCACTTCACAATGGTGCCGTCGTTCAGCGTTGTGGTGGATTTGTCCTCAGCGACCTCTTTTACTTCAGGGTAATAGTCGTTGAAGCGGCCCTGGAACTCGTCGTTCCAGCACCAGATGTTCAGAACCTTGCCCTCAGCTGCAGCGGGTGCTGCGGTAGAAGAACCGGTGCTGCCAGAAGCAGCGGGTGCAGAGGATGCCGTGCTGCCACAGCCGGCGAACATTGCCGCGGCCATTGCGAGCGCCAAAAACGTTGCAAGTGCTTTTTTCATAGAAAACTGTCCTCCTTCTGGTTTTTAGGTCTGTGTTATTCAGTAAGCCATTTGGCTTGCGGACGAAAGTAATGCGGCACCGGCGTTATCGCCGTGCCACAGAACCTCCTTCCAGAAGCTCTCCATGGACGGTGATACACTCGGGCAGCGTAATGCGGGGCTGCTCAATCAAATCAATCAGCTGCCGGGCTGCGTTTTTGCCCAGCGCCGCGGTGTTTTGCCGGTAGGTTGCGAGTGTCGGCATAATCAGCTGCGACAGCAAAATGCCGTCATAGCCCGCCACGCTGATATCCTGCGGGATTTTGAGCCCCATTTCCGCGAGGGCATTGTACCCGCCCAGCGCAGAAAAGTCATCAGGGAATAAAATACAGGTCGGCGGCTCTTTGAGTGCCATCAACTCGCGTGTGCGCTGTGCACAGGTGCTGAAGTCGTGGTACACGCCCTCGCACACATACTCGTCGGGCACTTCAATGCCAAGGTCGTAACAGGTGCGGTAAAACCCGGTCATTCGGCTTTCGGTGACCGAAGTGTTTTCGCCGTGGATAAAGGCAATCCTGCGGTGGCCCATCTCATAAATATGCTGCACCAGCGCGCGGATGCCGTCAAAGTTGTCGGACAAAATAGAGGTGCGATTGTTGAACGTGTGGTCGATGGTGACGACCGGTAAGTTGCTGCCCAGCAGCTCAAGAACCTCCGGGTCGCTGAAATTCACACTGGCAATCAGCGCCCCGTCCACGCAGCGGTAACGGCAGTGCTCTAAATAAGAGGTGCGCCGGCCGCCCACGTTGCGGTTAATAAAGGTAATGTCATAACCATGCGATTCAGCCTCCACCTTGAAGCTGTCCAGCAAACCGGAAAAGTACTCATGTGCCAGCCCGCTTTGCCGGTCATCCACAAACAGGACGCCAAGGTTATACGTGCGGCGGGTCTTAAGCGCGCGCGCCGCCGAATTGGGCAAGTACCCCATGTCAGACGCAGCTTTTCGAACAGCTGTTCGCGTAGACGCGCTTACATCCGTGTGGCCGTTGAGCGCTTTGCTCACGGTGGCCACTGAAACGCCGCACCGCGCGGCGATGTCTTTGATCGATACCATAATCGGAAGTCCCCCTGCATTCCGGCCTACCCCGGATTTTAATCGTTTTCTGAACTGTATTATACAGGAAAAGAGGAATTCCGCAAAGCAAAGGCCTAAAACGTTTTCGCAAGTTCAATATAGCCTATATCGCTCGAAAATACAAGCCTTTCCGGTAACAAATTTGTTTATAATGTTCAGTTTTGGCACTTTGCCTATACTAACTTTGCCAATTATGTGCATTTCGAATGTTAATTTTCGTTAGAATCACCTCGCAATGACGAAATCGATTAATATTTGCTTATGTTTTAAAACTTTGTTAATTTCCATTACATGGTATTTATGTGGGGTATGCAGTTCATTTTTCAAGATATTTCCGCTTTTTTTGCATTAACTGTTGCTTTTTTGCCCTAAATGCGCTATATCTATATGTATCCAAGGGTCGATTCTTCTTGGTCTTAAACGTTTTCGCAAAACATGCCTTTCGCTTGTGAGAGGCGGATCAAGGGGGATCTTTGGAATGAAGTATGGCCATTTCGACGACGAAAAACGGGAGTATGTCATTGAGACACCTATGACGCCGCTGCCCTGGATTAACTACCTCGGCAGCGAAGATTTTTTCAGTCTGGTTTCGAACACCGCCGGCGGGTACAGCTTTTACCGCGACGCCCGCCTGTTGCGGCTGACACGCTACCGGTACAACAACAGCCCTCTGGACCAGGGGGGCCGTTATTTTTACATTAAAGACGGCGACGCCATCTGGAACCCCGGCTGGCAGCCCACCCAGACCCCGCTCGACCAGTACACCTGCCGCCACGGGCTGGGCTACACGGTGATCGAGGGCGAAAAGGGCGGCGTGCGCGCCACCCAGCAGTTGTTTGTGCCCAAGGGCGACGCCTGCGAGATTAACCGGCTGGTGCTGCACAACGACAGCGCCGTGACGAAAGAGCTGGACCTGTTCAGCTTTGTGGAGTTTTGCCTGTGGGACGCGCTGGACGACGCCAATAATTTTCAGCGCAACTACAGCATTGGCGAAGTAGAGGTAGAGGGCAGTGCCATCTACCATAAAACCGAATACCGCGAGCGGCGCGACCATTACGCCGTGTTTTGGACGAACAGCGAAATTGACGGGTTCGACACCTCGCGCGACGCCTTCTGCGGGCCTTACCGCGGCATGGCAAACCCCGAGGCAGTCGAGCACGGGCAGTGCACCGGCAGCGTGGCACACGGCTGGGCGCCCATTGGCGCGCACCACATCCATGTCACTCTAGCCCCTGGGCAGCAGCGCAGCATTATTTTTGGCCTTGGCTACCTTGAAAACCCGCACGCCGACAAATGGGCGGCGCCGGGCGTCATCAACAAAACCCGCGCCAAAGCCATGATGGCGCGCTATGCGACCGACGAGGCGGTAGACGCCGCGCTAGCCGCACTGGCCGACCAGTGGAACAGCCTTTTGGGCGGGTTGCAGCTGCACTCGGGCGAAGAAAAGCTGGACCGCATGGTGAATATCTGGCACCAGTACCAGTGCATGGTCACCTTTAATATGAGCCGCAGCGCCAGCTACTTTGAAAGCGGCACCGGCCGCGGCATGGGTTTCCGCGATTCGTGCCAGGACCTGCTTGGCTTTGTACACATGGTACCCGAGCGCGCCCGGCAGCGCATTTTGGACATCGCCGCCACCCAGTTTGAGGACGGCAGCGCCTACCACCAGTACCAGCCGCTCACCAAAAAGGGCAACCTTGCGGTGGGCAGCGGCTTCAACGATGACCCGCTGTGGCTGATTGCCGGCACCTGCGCCTATTTGCGCGAGACCGGGGACCTTTCGATTTTAAACGAGCAGGTCGCCTTTGACAACGACGATACGCTGGCCGCCCCGCTGATGGAGCATCTGCGCCGCAGCTTTACCTACACCCTGACCCACCTTGGCCCGCACGACCTGCCGCTGATCGGCCGCGCGGACTGGAACGACTGTTTGAACCTCAACTGCTTTTCCGAGCAGCCGGGCGAAAGCTTCCAGACCACCGGCCCCAGCGAGGGCCCCGTGGCCGAAAGTGTGTTCATTGCCGGTATGTTTGTGAAATATGGCACCGAGTACGCCGACCTTTGCGCCCGGCTGGGCCTTGACGAAGAGGCCGCCGGCGCGCAGCGCGCAGTAGAGCGGATGACGGCAGCCACCTTGAGTGCCGGCTGGGACGGCGATTGGTTTATGCGCGCCTATGATGCCTTTGGCGCGCCGATTGGCAGCCACACCTGTGACGAGGGGCAGATTTTTATTGAGCCGCAGGGCTTTTGCGTGATGGCCGGCATTGGCAAAGAAACCGGCGAAGCCGAAAAAGCCCTTGCCAGTGTGAAAGCCCGCCTTGACACCAAGTACGGCATTGTGCTGCTGCAACCCGCCTACACCCACTACCAGCCGCGGCTGGGCGAAGTGTCCAGCTACCCGCCGGGATACAAAGAGAACGCCGGTATCTTCTGCCACAACAACCCGTGGGTGTCCTGTGCCGAGACCGTGCTGGGCCACGGTGACCGCGCGTTTGAAATTTACCGCCGCACCTGCCCGGCCTATATTGAGGATTTGAGCGAAATTCACCGCACCGAGCCGTATGTGTACAGCCAGATGATTGCCGGCTGTGACGCCGCCACCTTTGGCGAAGCGAAAAACAGCTGGCTTACCGGTACCGCGGCCTGGACGTTTGTCAACGTGAGCCAGTATATTCTGGGCATTCAGCCCACGATGGACGGCCTGCGCATTGACCCGTGCATCCCCTCTTCACTGAAGGGCTTTACCGCAACCCGCCGTTACCGCGGCGCGGTGTATGTGGTCGAGGTGGACAACACCGCCGGGGTGCAAAAGGGCGTGCGCGAGCTGCTGGCAGACGGGGTGCCTTGCAAAAATGGTGTTGTGCCGCCCGCACCGGCCGGCAGCACTGTGACCATTAAAGCGATAATGGGGTGACGAGATGAAGTTTCGCGAAGATTTTGTCTGGGGGGCTGCCTGCAGCGCCTACCAGACCGAGGGCTACCCCAATGCCGACGGGGGCGGCGTTTCGGTTTGGGACGTTTTCAGCCACACCGCAGGCAAAACCTTTGACGGGGAGACCGGCGACATTGCCTGTGACGGGTACCACCGCTACCAGCAGGACATTGACCTGCTGGCAAGCCTGCACCTTTCGGCCTACCGGTTCAGCACCAGCTGGGCCCGGGTGGACCCGCAGGGCGACGGCAACTGGAACGAGGCCGGCCTTGCCTATTATGACCGGGTGGTGGATGCCTGTCTTGCGGCGGGCGTGACCCCCTGGATGACGCTGTACCACTGGGAGCTGCCGCAGGCCTTACAGCAAAAGGGCGGCTGGGCCAACCGTGACACCGCCGCGGCCTTTGCGCGCTATGCCGGCATGATGGCCACCCGCTTTCAGGGCCGCGTCACCCATTACATCACGCTCAACGAGCCGCAGTGTGCCATTGGCCTTGGCTATGGCAACGGGCAGCACGCGCCGGGGCTTAAACTGCCCCTGCCGCAGCTGTTTTTTGCGTGGTGCAATATCCTGCGCGCGCATGGCCTTGCCATGCGGGCCATGCAGGCGGCGGACGGCGCGGCACAGATTGGCTTTGCAAGCACCGGCCGGCTGTGCTACCCCGCCACCGACAGCGCCGACGACATTGACGCCGCGCGGCTGGCATCCTTTGCGCCGACAGACGACGATTGGACCTTTACCCACTCTATGGCACTGGACCCGGTGTGCTACGGGCGCTTCCCAAATGCGGGGGGCGGGGTACTTGCCAAGCTGATCGCCGCCGTGCCCGCGGCAGACCTTGCCGAAATGCACGAACCCCCCGACTTTGTGGGCTATAACATTTACAACGGCTGGCAGGTGCGCCTTGGGGCAGACGGCAAACCCGGTTATGTGCCCCGCGGCAGCGGTTACCCGCGCACCGCGGTAAAGTGGCCGGTCACCCCCGACGTGCTGGACTGGGGCGTACGGTATTTGTACGAGCGCTACCCGCTGCCCACGATGATCAGCGAAAACGGCCTGAGCTGCAACGACAAGGTTTACCTCGACGGCGCGGTACACGACGCCGACCGCATCGACTTTTTGCACCGGTATCTGCTGGCCCTTGGGCATGCAGTTGACGCCGGGGTTGACCTGCGCGGTTATTTTCACTGGTCGCTGACCGATAACTACGAGTGGGACCAGGGTTATAACGAGCGTTTTGGCCTGATTTTTGTGGATTACGCCACCCAGCAGCGGCTGGTAAAAGACAGCGGCCGCTGGTTTGCCGAAGTGGCAAATACAAACGGGGCCAACCTGTAACCATTATTTTTCATGAAAAACCCGCCGGTGGCGGGTTTTTTTGTTGCCTTTGTGGGAGGCAATTGTCACAAATGAGATAGAAATTCCGTTTTTGTCTCAAAATTCATGCATTTTTTGAGACAAATTGTCATGTTTCCCTGCAATTTGTGAAAAATCGATTGTTGTCTGGGCCCTGCCGGTGCTATAATGGGAATTAATCCCGTTAACCAGAATTTGTATTTCTGTTGCCTTTTGTGCGGAAAGGACGGTCCCACCATGACGCAAACCATGTTACAGGGTTTGGTGCGCAGGCTGCCCATTGGGTATGCCGTGCACAAAGCCGTTCGGGATAATGAGGGCAACCTCACCGATTTTGTTTTTTTAGAGTCAAACCCCGCGTTTGAACAGATGACCGGCCTGCCCTGCGACCAGCTGATGAACCAACCGGTCGCACAGCTTTCGGCTGTGCTGCAAACCGCCGGGTTTGACTGGGCCGCCTTCTACCAAAACGCCCTGCTGGGCATTACCAACGACACGGTGCCGCCGCAGGTAGAATTGCAGGGTCACTGGTACAAGGTCAGCAGCTTTACCCCGGACGAAGACCATTTTGTGCTGCTGTTGCAGGATATTACAAATGAGATGCACCGGCTGCACCAGGTAGAAAAGCAAAAGCAAAAGCTGAAAGCCATGGCCGAAGACCTTGAAGTTATTTTTAACAGCACCCACGACGCCATGTTTTTAGTGGGGTACGACGGGCAGCAGTTCAATTATATCCGCAACAACCTTACCCACCAGCAGCTCACCGGGTATGACGCCGATGCCTTTGTGGGCAAAACCCCCCGGCAACTGCTGGGGGATGCGGTGGGGGGGCAGGTAGAGACCAATTACCGTCGCTGCCTTACCGCCGAAACCAGCATCACCTACCACGAAACACTGGCCCTGCCCGGCGGCACACGCGACTGGCTGACCAACCTGTCCCCTGTGTGGCAGCGGGGTAAAATACGGTACCTTGTGGGCTCGCGCACCGACATCACCGAGCTGAAAACCCTGCGCAAAGAAAACGAAGGCCTGCTGACCAGCCTGCAGGCGATGTTCACCGACCACAACGCCGCCATGCTGCTGATTGACCCGGACACCGGGCATATTTTGCAGGCAAACCCCTCTGCCTGTGCCTTTTACGGGTATGGGCGCAGCGAGCTGCTGCAGATGACCATCCAGCAGATCAACGCCCTGCCTGCGCAGGAGGTACAGCGCCGCCGCATGCAGGCTTACCACGAAAACCAGCGATATTTTTTGTTCCCACACCGGCTGAAAAACGGCGAAATTCGCATGGTGGATGTGTACACCAGCCCGGTGGCCTATCTGGGCCGTCCTGTTTTGTTTTCGATTTTATTCGATGTGACCGACCGCGAGGAATACCGCCGCACACTGTTCCGCGAGCGCGAGCTGCTGCATGTCACGCTGCAATCTATCGGTGACGGGGTCATCACGACCGATAACGACGGCAACATCACCTCGTTGAACAAGGCTGCCGCCGAAGTGACCGGCTGGCGGGAGGACGACGCGCTGGGCCGCCATTTTGCCGATGTGATTCAGCTGCAAAACAGCCAGACCGGCAAAGAGGCCGCAAACCCCATCCGGCAGGCACTGCGCTCGGGCACCACCGTGGGGCTGGACAGCCACACGGTGCTGTTGCGGCACGACGGCAAGGTTGTGCCCATCAACGACAGCGCCGCGCCCATCCGCAACGAAAAGGGGCAGTCGTTTGGGGCGTTGATGGTGTTTCGGGATATCAGCCGCGACACCGCACAGCAAAGCCAGATTTTGTATTTAAGCTACCACGACCCGCTGACCGGGCTGCACAACCGGCGCTACTTAGAAGAGCAGCTGCAAAAGCTGGACAACGCCCAGCATCTGCCCCTCGCGGTGATTATGGGCGATGTGAACGGGCTAAAAATCACAAACGATGTGTTTGGCCACGAAAAGGGCGACCTGCTGCTGAAAAAGGTGGGCGAAACCCTGCGCGAATCCTGCCGCAAAAGCGACGTGCTTGCCCGCTGGGGCGGCGATGAATTTTTGCTGCTGCTGCCGCGCGCCAGCCTGCAGGACGCCGACCGCTTTATTACACGGGTAAAGCGCGGGTTTGAAAAAAAGAACGGCGACGGCCTGCAGCTCAGCGTATCCATGGGCTGCGCGGTGAAAACCGAAGAGAGTGTCGACCTGCGTACCGTGATGCGCGAGGCGGAAGAGTGGATGTACCACCAAAAGCTGCTGGAAAGCAGCAGCTACCGCAACTCGATCATCAACACCCTGCTGGCGACCCTGTACGAAAAGAGCAACGCGACCGAAGAGCATGCCCAGCGGCTGAAAGAGTATTGCATCACAATGGGCAAAGCGCTGCAGTTAAACGCCGAAGAGCTGAACGAACTGGCCTTGCTTGCCGTGCTGCACGACATTGGCAAGGTGGGCATCCACCAGAGCATTTTGCAAAAAGAGGGCCCGCTGAACGGCGAAGAATGGGCCGACATGAAGCAGCATGTGGAGATCGGTTACCGCATCGCACAAAATACGCCCGAGCTTTCCTCGGTTGCGGAACACATCTTGTCGCACCACGAGCGGTGGGACGGCAGCGGCTACCCCCGTGGGCTGAAAGGGCAGCAGATCCCGTTGTTCTGCCGCATTTTGTCGGTGACAGACGCTTACGACGCCATGACATATGACCGTTCTTACCGCAAGGCGTTGCTGACAGAAGAGGCAAAGCAAGAGCTGCTGCGCGGCTCTGGCAGCCAGTTTGACCCCGACATGGTAAACCTGTTTTTAGAGCTGCTGAAGGCGGGCAAAATCCCCTCGTTTCAATAATTTTTCTGCCAAAACAAGCACCACGCCACCCGGTTGTGCACAACCGGGTGGCGTGGTGCTTGTTTTGGCTCTGTTTTGCCTTTTTGTACCCTGCCCACAGGGTGGGCCTTTTTGCCGGGTAACGGCATTGTGCCGCACTTTAGGGTGGCAGCTTGCGCCCTGTAAGCCGGCAGCGCCCCCCTTGCTGGCGGCACCTCAAAGCGGGCGGTGCACGGCGGGCGCAACGCCCTTTTTGTGTGCGCAGGGGCGCAGATGCAGCCTGTGCAGAGTACCCGCCCAAACAGCCCGGGCTTTTTTTGCAAGGGTCACGGCCACAGCCTGCGCCCGCAGTGCGGGCAATACGCCGCCTTTGGGGCAGGGGCGTCCTCATTCATCTGCTCTATAAAGCCAGAGCTGATAATGCCGGTCGGCACGGCGACAAGGCCGATGCCCAGCAGTGCAATCACCGCGCTGAGCAGCCGCCCCGCCGCCGTAATGGGGTATAAATCGCCATAGCCCACCGTGGTAAAGGTGGCCACCGCCCACCACAGCGCATCCAGCGCATTCGCAAACTTGTCGGGCTGGGCCGCGTTTTCAATGTGGTACATCAGCACCGCCGAAACCAGCATCAAAAGCAGCACCACAAACACCGAGCTGATCAGCTGGCTTGCCTTGCGGCGCAACACCTTGCCAATGCTGCCCAGTGCCGTGGTGTACCGGTTGATTTTCAGCAGCCGGAACAGCCGCACCATGCGCAGCGCCCGCAGCACCCGCAAATCAATGGGGAACACGAACGGCAGGTAAAACGGCAGAATGGCAAGCAGGTCTATCACGGCCATCGGGCGCACAAGGTAGCGCAGCCGGGCGCGCAGCGGCGTGCGGGCCTGGTCTGCCAGCGGGGCCGTCCACAGCCGCAGCGCATATTCTGCGGTGAACACGACGACTAAAACCACCTCTACCCAGCGCGAAATGCGCACCGCCGCCGCCGGCAGTGTAAAGGTGTCCAGTACCACCTGCACCGTGCTGATAAAAATCAGCGCGATGATGACGCCGTCAAATAGGTTTGCGGCCATGCCGTTTTCGTCGTCGTCACGTATCAGTTCATACGTTTTTTTCTGCCAGTTTTTCATTGCGCGCCCCTTTTCTGCCGGCCGGTTGCCCGGCAGGTCCTGTGCAGCCCTGTTTTAAATTAGGTTACCAGTTTTTACCTGCCGTTGCAACCGCATTGCGCGGCACATGGCGCATACCAATCACGCACCGCGCGCTGTTTTGCCGCCGGCGGTGCCACTGCTGCCATTTTTTAAAGTTTTTGTAAAACACCCCCGCCCTGTTGACAGCGGCAAAAACAGCGCTATAATATAAATGAACACGTTCATTTATGCTAAAAGGAGGGTGACCAATGCGAAAAAAAGACGATACCCTGCGCGCCACCCTGCTGAATGACGCGCGTTTCCTCGCCGATACGCAGGGCATCGACGCGGTCAATATCCGGTCTCTCGCCCAGCGCGCACATGTGGCGAGTGGCACGGTATACAACTATTTTTCAAACAAAGACGAAATTTTGTTGGCGCTGACCGAAGAATACTGGGCCGCAACGCTGCGCGAGCTGGACACCGCAGTACCCGCCGGGCCGTTTTGCGACCAGTTGCAGCAGATTTTTGCCTTTCTGCGCGGACGCATCGACTGTTGGGCCGGCAAGCTGATGGGCAGCCTTGCCCGGGTAGAGCCCGCGGGCCAGCAGCGCATGGCGTCGGCGCAGGCCGCACTGGAAGCCGCTTTGCTAACCCGGCTGGGGCAAGACCCCGCCATTCGCCCAACCGCGTGGGCAGACGGCTTTACCAAAGAAGAATTTGCACATTTTCTGGTGCTGCACATGACCCTGCTATTGCGCAACAAAGCACCGGACATTCATTTTTTGATCGCGCTGGTGCGCCGCACGATCTACTGATTTTTAGGGGGTTTTAAAATGGCACAAGCGATTGCAGAAACTGCTTTTGATGCTTTTTACCTTTGTTTTGCCCTGTTTGTCGGGCTGACCATGCTGCTGCGGGGCAACACCCCGCTTGTCAAAAAAGCCGGCTGGATGGTGA
The DNA here is from genome assembly GCA_023460035.1 of Bacillota bacterium. Classification (GTDB taxonomy): domain Bacteria; phylum Bacillota; class Clostridia; order Oscillospirales; family Ruminococcaceae; genus Pygmaiobacter. The sequence continues at coordinate 41,831 of JAEWRN010000021.1, read as the reverse complement.
CCCTGCTTGGGGCGGGGGACGCGTTTCATTTAGTGCCGCGCGCCTATGCGCTTTGGACGATTGGGCTTGAAGCCAACGCCGTGGCGCTGGGGGTGGGCAAATTTATCACCTCAATCACGATGACGATTTTTTATCTGCTGCTCTATTACATCTGGCGCGAGCGGTACCAGATTACCGGGCAAAAAAACCTCAGCGTCACCATGTGGGTGCTGTCGGGTTTGCGCATTGCGCTGTGCCTGCCCCCGCAAAACGAGTGGCTGGTGTACCAGCAGCCGCTGCTGTTCGGCATTCTGCGCAACCTGCCGTTTGCCGTCATGGGCGTGCTGATTATTATCATTTTTGCCCAGCAGGTCAAGCAGACGGGGGACAAGGTTTTTCGGTTTTTACCGCTGGCCGTCGCGCTGTCGTTCGGGTTTTACCTGCCGGTCGTTTTATGGGGCAACACGGTGCCCATGGTCGGCATGCTGATGATCCCGAAAACACTGGCCTATGTGTGGGTAGCCGTGATGTGCTGGCAGCTTTACCGCCACCCAGAAAAAGCCGCGTTGATAAAAAAGGAGACGATGTAACATGACAAAGCGTTATGCAAACCTTGCGCTAATTTACGCCGTCATCGCGATGGTTTTTGGCGTATTTTACCGCGAGTTCACGAAATTTTACCAGTTTTCGGGCAAAACAAACCTTTCGGTTTTGCACGCCCACTATTTTGCGCTGGGCATGCTGTTTTTCTTGCTTTTAATGGTGCTTGAAAAAAGCTTTGCCTTTTCTGCCGACGCACATGTGGGCACCTACCTTGTGCTGTACCAGGTGGGGCTGAACATCACCGGCCTTGGCTTTGTGCTGCGCGGCCTGACGCAGCTGTGGGGCACCGCCCTCAGCCGCGGTATGGATGCCGCAATTTCCGGCATTGCGGGCATTGGGCATATTCTGCTCAGCGTGGCGTTGGTTTTGCTGCTGCTGAAAATTAAAAAGCACGCCGCTTAACAACTTTTTTGGGGGAGGTATATAGTAATGATAAAAAGGGTATCAGTGGTATACTAACTATGAATATGCTTGACCAAATAAAAGACGTTGTCGTTGAGAATTGTACACTGTTCGGCTTTTCTTTCTTTGGGAAAGACGGCAGCGTTGACCCATGTTATGTTCCGGGTGAAGGTGATCATTACCTACTCTATTTTGATGGAAAAGAGCAGATTGTTTCGACTTTCGCTGAGGTGTTGATGACACCATTTGTCGATGGCTATTCTCTAGCACAAATAGCCAACCAGATTGAAATTACAGATATGTAAAACGTCAAAGCTTTTTGCATTATGATAATAGCAAAACAATACTTGCTCGATAAAATCCGGTTCTCACGACTTAATAAAGGCAATAGGTCACGGTCTAGGTGGGTAATTTTGCATTTTGCAGAGACCGCGGTTCAAATCCATGTATTCGTTGTTGTTAAGGAATATCGAAATTGTCCCTTTTTCATCCAGTGTCTCTTTTTAAAGACTTCTTATTTTATCATTTAAATTGTTTAAATACACTATATTCAGAATATAAAGTAACATTCTTAGTAATCTATTTCATAAACAAAATGCGATAACTATCACTGTTTTATGGTATATTCATTTCTCAACAAAGCAAAACTGCCGCCAACATAGGAACAATTCCAAGTTGGCGGCAGTTTTTCAGTATATAAGAGGGGCGGAGACTTAATCCCCGCCCCTCTTACATACTATACCAAATACGACGTTTATGAAGATATACTTCATATGGTTCGTATTTGGCTTTGTTTGGTGACCCGACCGGGAATCGAACCCGGGATACCACCGTGAAAGGGTGGTGTCTTAACCGCTTGACCATCGGGCCGTGCAAAGCTTAGGTAAAATTGTAAAGCCTCACACCACCCGCTGCTGCAAGCGGTACCCTACTGGTTTACCTAAACTTTGTGTTGGTAGCGGTAGTGGGATTTGAACCTACGACACTTCGGGTATGAACCGAATGCTCTAGCCAACTGAGCTATACCGCCATTTTTGGGCAACCCATTTGTTGAAATGGTGCATTTGATATTATATCTGCTTTACGGCGCCTTGTCAACCTTTTTTCTTTTTTGTAAAACGGCTGTCACAAACTTTTTTGTAACTGCCAAAAATGCCCGCCCGCTGCGGCTGCGCGGGTACACCGGGGCAGCCGCTATTTTGCCGTAAAGCCGGTGCCGCACAGCGCGGCAAACACCGTATAACTGCACAACAAAACCATATTTTTATGGTTGATATTGACAGCAAGGCGCCGGTGTGATACAATCTTCATTACCTTTGGTAATTAAATGCTGCCGAACCACCGGCAGCACCCACACAAATAAAGGAGGCGCGGGCATTGACAGGCCAAAAAAGGCTTTTACTTGACCGGGCACAAATTTTAGACGCAGCCCTTGCGCTGCTGCGCGAAAAGCAGAACATCCGCGAATTGAACCTGCGCTCGCTTGCCGCGGCACTGGGGTGCAGCCATGCCAACCTGTACAACTATTTTACGGGCGCAGACGCCCTGCTTTGGGCTGCGCACGCGGCGTTGCAGCCGGTTTTGATTGACGAGACCGACCGCCGGGCCGCCGTGGCCCTTGCGGCGGGTTACGATGGGCTGACCGCGCTGTTTTATGCCACGGCCGAGCTGTATGTCACCTGCCCCGGCTGGTTTCACCTGTGCTGGACGGCCCCCCTTGGCGGCGAGCGCCCCGCGCAGGACATTGCCGCAATGCACACCGCGCGTACCCGGCTGGACGGGCAGGCCTCCGCACTGCTGCACGCCGCACTGCCGGGCGTGCAGGGCAAAGGGGTCACCGAAGCCATGCACGTTGCCCACTGCTTTTTAGTGGGCGAAGTGTCCAATTACCACGCCGGGCGCCGGCAGATTGACGACACGGACGTTTTTATTGAGACCGCGGCAAAGCGCGCGGCGAAGCTGTTTGTTTTATGGGCGACAAAGGAGTGATTCAGGGTTGGAAAACGGGCTTTCACTTTTTTCTTTTTCTCAGGAGCTGATACAAAAACAGGCGGTCGAAGAGGTGCTGAGCAGCAACGAAACCTCTTCCCGCTTTGGGCTGGTGCTCACCGAGCAGCAGGCCCTGCGGCTGGTATCCACCCGCATGCAGGCCCTGAAAAACACCGGCCGGGTAGAATTTGGCGGCGGGGTGATTGACAAGCTGATTTTTGCTTTTTGCGATTCGCCCTACATCGGCACCCAAAATTACGAAGAGACTTTGCACGAGCTGGTAGACCTGTTTTACTATTATAAAAACGAGCTGCCCGGCACCTTTAGCGACGCCGAGCTGATTGAGCTGATGAAAAACGCCTTTAACGGCCCTTGTGCGGGCTCGCTGGAGCTGCTTGCCGGGCTGGAGCTGGACTTGACGGCACGGCGGCTGCGCGGCGGGCTGCCCGCAGAGGACGAAAGCGACGACACAGACACCGGGGAGGGTGACGATGACGACACAGAATCTTGAACCGCAACGCCACTTAGACCCCGCGCTGCTAAACAGCGCCACCTACACCGAATCGCTGCTGGGGCAGGCCGTGGCGCGCGGGCTGCTGGCCCCGCAGCAGCTTGAAGTCATTCAACTGGGCTACCTTGGTCTGCTTGCAAAGCAGGTAGAGCGGTTTACCAGTGGCGAAAGCAGCTCGGTGCGCAACGAGGTCGCGCGCCATATTTTAGACTCGCTGCTGTTTGTGGTGGGCCTGCGGCTGAAAACCTGCCCCCACCCGGACGATGCGCTGGCCCTGCTATTGCACACCCCGGCACAGCAGCTGTTTGACGAGGGCATGACCCTGCTGCGGCGTAAATTGCAGCGCACCAAGCTGGTGCACACCCACCTCACCAAAACCCTGCTGCACACCCCCAACGTATATTACCGCGCTACCCTGGCAGACGGCATTCGCGGCTTTTTTAAGCTGTACGACCCGCGGTTTGGCGCGCAGGAGATTCACATTACCGCCGACTACCCCGCATTTTTGCCGCCCACCGGCCTTGTTGGCATTGAGTTTATGGCGTGGTACACCGAGGTGCTGACCTTTGAAAACGACTTTTGCCGCCATTTTGACGATACCGCCATTGACCGGCTGCTGCGCGGCATTTACGGCCCGTATGAAGAGCTGCTTGTCAACCTGTACGAGCCGGTGCTGCTGACGTCGCTGTGCTGTGTGCTGGCCGGGCGCAGCCCGCACGCCCTTGCGCTGCAACCCGGCGACATCACCGCGCTGAACGCACGCTTTCGCCCGCTGACCACCGCCGAGCTGCAAACAGTGCTGGAGGGCGCAGTGGGCCCCTTGCAGGCCGCCCTTGCGCTGCCGGACGGCATTTGCGGGTATGTGGCGCGCTGCCTGCCCAAGGCGGCGGCGTTGCTGCAAAGCGCCGCCGAAGCGGGCACCCTGCGCACCCTGCTGGCCCCGCCCGCCGACGCCGTGCCGGTCGACGAATTTCAGTTTGACTTTGGCACGCCGATGCCCCCGCAGCAGTACAGCGCCCTGCTGGACGAGCTGTGTAGCTGCCGTTACCTTGACGACAAGCTGGCACTGGCACAGCAACAGATTACTTCGCTAACCGATTTTTCTAACCTGCTGCTGGATGCCGAGCTGGAAGATGACGAACTGCCCGCCTTTGTGGCATTGCTGGGCCCGGCAGAGCTTGCCGCGCTGCGCGCCCTGTGGCCCGATGACGAGACCGGCGCAACCGCCGAACTGCGTGCCGCCCGCGCCATTACCGCGCGCATTGCCACACTGCCCGGCCCCGACGCACAGTGGTTGGCACGGGCCGCCGCAAAGCTGGCACAGCAAAGCGACCCGCTGCGCCCGGTGCAGGGCTAACTTGCCCTGCCTGCTTTGGGCGCCGGCAGCAACCGTTGCCTGATGCGTAAAACAAGGCGCCCTGCGCCGCAAGCGGCCCCCGCGCCCGCTGCTCGGCGAGGCAAGGCCGCCAGCGGGTGCCACATTGAAAAGAGGGTTTTGCATGGAACCAAATTTTGCCCCGCTGCCCGCCACACTTTTACCCGCCGTTGCCCCGCTGTTTAGCGGCTGGCAGGAGACGCTGCTGTACTCCTGCCTTGAGGGGCGCATGGGCCACGCCTATGCCAGTGGCCAGCCGCCGTTTCGCGCGGCGCAGATAATCGTGGGCGACTTTTGCTTTTTTGCCGGGGTGCCAAATGAGGCGCTGGTGCGGCATTTCCCCGCACAGCGCACCGCGCCGCTGCTGATGGCGGCACGCACCCCTGACTGGGAAGGGCTGCTTGAGGCGGCATGGCCCGGCTGCGAAAAGTTCACCCGCTATGCCACCCAAAAAATCACGGCCGGTTTTGACCACGAAAAACTGCTGGCTTACACCCAAGCGCTGCCCGCCGGCTGCCGGCTGGTACCCATCGGCGAGGCGCTGTACCAGGCAGCCCTTTTGCAGCCGTGGTCCCGCGACCTTGTCTCGCAGTTTGCCACCTATGCCGATTATGCCCGCGACGGGCTGGGCGTGATGGCCCTGTGCGACGGGCAGCCGGTTTCGGGCGCGTCGTCTTATACCTCGTGGAGCGGCGGCATTGAAATTGAAATCGACACCCACCCGGATTACCGGCGGCGCGGCCTTGCCCGTGCCTGCGGTGCGCAGCTGATGCTGAACTGCCTTGCCCGCGGGGGCTACCCCAGTTGGGACGCGCACGACCTGCGCTCGCTTTCCCTTGCAAAAACGCTGGGCTATCTGCCCGCAGAGCCGTATGTCACCTACTGTGTCTCGCCGGCCTGACGCGCCGCGAAAAGGAGGGTGCCCCGATGCCGTTCAACCGTTTTGACAACTACCCCATGTCGTGGCGGCCGGTGCTGCCCAAGGGCAACGCGCCGCTGTACCGCCTGCTGGCGCAGCAGCTGGAGCAGGACATTGCCAGCGGCAAGCTGCTGCCCGGCACTCAGCTGCCGCCGCAGCGCGAGCTTGCCGACTTTTTAGACATCAACCTCAGCACCGTCTCGCGCGCGTTCAAACAGTGCATGGGCAAGGGGCTGTTGCATGGCGAAGTGGGCAGCGGCACCTTTGTGGCCTACGGCATGGAGACGAATGTGTTTGCCCAGCCGGGCCCGGCCATCATTGAAATGGGCTCGCTTGCGCCTGAGACCATCCCCGCGCAGGAGGCGGCCGAGCTGCTTAGCCAGATGCTGGCCGAACCGGGGGTGGGCGGGTTATTCCAGTACCAGCATTACCCGGTGGTGCGCCACCAGGAGGCCGGCGCGCTGTTTTTGGCAAAGCTGGGGCTTACCGTGCCGCCCGCACAGGTGCAGTTTGCCGGCGGCGGGCAAAACGCGCTTGCCGCCATTTTGGCGGGGCTGTTTGCGCCGGGGGATAAAATTGGCACCAGCCCGCTGGTGTACCCCGGGCTCAAAAGTGCCGCCAAGCTGCTGGGCATCCAGCTGGTGCCGCTGCGCGAGCGGCAGGGCGAGCTGTGTGAAGAAGGGTTGCACTACGCGATTGACAACGAGGGCATCCGCGCCATTTATGTGATGCCCGACCTGCACAACCCTACCAACCACAACATGTCGCCCGCCTGCCGTGCCATGGTGGCGCGCACCGCACAGCAAACCGGCCTGATTGTGCTGGAGGACGGCATCAACAGCCTGCTGCGCACACAGCGCCCCGCGCCCATTGCCGCGCTGGCGCCCGGGCAAACCGTCTCGTCTACCTTGCCAGCCTGTCAAAGGTGCTGCTGCCGGGGCTGCGCCTTGCCTACATGACGGCGCCCGAGCACCTTGCCGCACAGCTGCAAACCGCACTGTATAATTTAAACCTCACCCAGTCCGGCCTGCTGTTAGAGCTTGCGTCCCGGCTGGTCTTTTCCGGCAAGGCCGACACGCTGATTGCCACCCGGCGCAAGCGCGCCGCCGCGCGCAACCGGCTGGCCGACGAGCTGCTGCGCGGGTACACGCTGCTGGGCCCGCCTACCAGCCTTAGCCGCTGGCTGCTGCTGCCGGGCGGGTGTACCGGCTACGAGTTTGAGCAGCGGGCCCTTGCGCGCGGGGTTGCCGTGTACGGGGCCGACCGCTTTGCCGTGGGCAAAAACCCGCCGCCTGCCGGGGTACGCCTTGCCATTACCGCACCCGAAACCACCGCCCGCCTTGCCGAGGCCCTGCACACCGTGCGGGCGCTGCTAGACGAGCTGTAACCGGGGTACCATTTTCAGAATTGTTTTGCACACAATTTTAATATTGTGTGCATTTTTGTTTTCGCGTATAATCAAAGTCACATATTAAAAAGGGATATTGCAAAGCGTGACAGGTTCTTGTCCGGTTTTTGCGGTATGCTATCGCACAGAATAGTAAAAAAGAGGTGCAGGTTCGTGACACGCAGACAGCAGTATGTTGCCGGGGTAAAAGCTGGTTCCCCGGTTATTTTTGGTTTTTTACCGGTGGCCGTCGCCTTTGCCATTGCCGCCGCACAGGCGGGGTTGCCCGCAGCCGAAACCCTTGGCATGTCGGCTTTTGTATTTGCGGGGGCCAGCCAAATGATGGCGGTGTCGATGCTGATGCAGGGTGCCGGGGCGGGTACCATTATTTTCGCCACGTTTATTTTAAACCTGCGCCATTTGATGATGAGCACCTGTATTTTTCACCGCATGAAGGGCGGCCCACTGCCCGCACGGCTGCTGGTGGCGTTTGGCATTACCGATGAGTCGTTTGCGCTGTTTATGACCCAGCCGGAACAAAACAGCGGCTTTTGGTTTTTCTCTGGGCTGGTCTCGGTCACCTGGTCTGCATGGCAGGGGGGCACCGCTATTGGCGTCGCGGTGTCGGGCTTGCTGCCGCCGTTGCTGGCCGCCAGCCTTGGCATTGCGCTGTACGCCATGTTTGTGGTGCTGCTGGTGCCGCATGTGCAGCATAACGCAAAGCTTGGGTTGCTCGCCGTCGCCACCGGGCTGTGCAACCTGTTGCTTTCGCAGTTCATTGCTTCCAGCTGGGCGCTGATTATTTCTACCTTGGTGTGCGCCGCTGTCGGCGCGTTTTGGATTGAGCCAAATCCCGCAGAGGAGGAACTTAAATGAGCACACAAACACTGCTGTTGATTGCGGGCATGATGCTGGTGACCTACCTGCCGCGCGCACTGCCCGCCGCCTTTTTAGAAAAAATTCGCCCCGGCGCGCGGGCGAAGCGCTTTTTGGATATGATCCCCTACACGGCCATGGCGGCGCTGATCTTCCCCGGTATTCTGTCGGCAGACCCGCAGCGCTGGTACGTGGGGCTGCTGGGCGGCGGCATGGCGGCGCTGCTGGCCGCAAAAAAGGTGCCGGTAGCGCTGTGTGTGCTGGGTGCCGTGGGCGTGGTGCTGGCGTTTAATGTGTTTTTGCCAGCTTAATGCCGCCGGCATAGCGGGGCAACTGTCACGCCGCACCGGCTAGCCCGCTTTGGTGCCTTTGTCGCCCCTTGTTTTTTATGCGGCGGGGCAAAAAAGCAATTTATCAAACAGCGCCGGCCCGCAGCAAGCTTGCTGCGGGCCGGTTTTGTTTTTGTTTGCGCTGCGGCGCGCTTTTGCCGCTATTGCGATGCCCGGTGCCCACGCCCAAACGGCGGGCCGGGGGCACCAGTTGGCTTTTTGGGTGGTCACAGCTCTGCTTTCAGCGTTTGCAGCAGTGCTTCTATTTTAGTGGGCGACAAAATTTCATTTGTCAAAAACCGCCCCTGCCAAAACAGGCTGTAGGTGGTAAACGGGGCGGGGGCGCGCTGGGCCTCGGCGGCGCTTTGCAGCTTGCACAGTGTCACCGGCACCCCCTGCTGTGCGGCAAGCTGCCCCAGCAGCGGCGCGTAAAACGCGGTGTGCGGGCACTGGGCGGTGTAATACAGCACAAGGCCCGGCAAATCAGTCTCACCCCGTTTTGCCGCCGGGTGAAACTGCGGGGGCTGCGCGCCCTCTGCCAGCGGCAGCCACAGCAGCTCGTACCCGGTCTCGGTCGTATCCGCCACCACAAAGCCGTTGCGCTTTAAATAGGCACCGTCACTGAGAAACGGCCTCTTTTTCGCGGCAGACAACACAATCACCCCCTGCATGCCCGCCGCTTTGGCATCGGCGACACACTGCGCCAGCAGCGCGGCCCCGTGCCCCTGCTTTTTGTAGCTGCCAGCCACCCAAAAGCAGTTGATGTACATCTGGTGTGGCGCCGTCACCGAGGCCCACGCGTGCTCGGCGGGCAGGTATTCGATAAACACCTTGCCGCGCGCGTTCAGCTTTAAAAAAACCAGGCCGTCCGCAAACCGCGCGCGCAGCCACTCTTTTTTGGCCAGCACACCCTCCCCGTCGGTTTTACCGCTCAGCGCACAGCAAATATGCTGCTGTGCCAGGTTTTCGGCGGTCAGCCGCAAATACTCTGCCATTTTCAGCCCCCTTTGCGCGGGGCGGGGGTTGCGCGCAGACCCACCAGCGCTTCAAAGTCTTGCAGCTGTGCTTCGTCGTCCACCGTCAGCATCACCCAGCGGGTACCGGCCATGCCGCTCGCACTGTGGTAAATCTGCTGCGTTTTGGCCGTGCACATCGGCAGCAGCTGGCCCGCCGCCGCCTCCTGCTTTGGGCCAATGCAGATGAGCGCCGTAAAAAAGCCGTCGTCCGGGTACAGCGTGCACAGCGCCTTGCCCCCCTTGCGGTATTTCACATTCCACCCCGGTGCCGCCGAACAGCCGCTGTACTGGATAAGCGGCACACTGCCGTAACTACTTTGCAAAAAGATGCAGGCCCGCTGCCACAGGCTGCTGCCCACCGCTGCGGCAATCTGCTGCATTGCCGGGGCACTGCCGTCCTGCTGGTTTAATGAAATACTCATCTTCTTTGTTTCCTCCCTTTTTGCGTGTTCTCTATTGTAAACAGGCCGGCCCCTTTGCTGCTGCGCGGGTGCCGGCCTGTTTTTTTGAATGGTTTGCCGGGGCATGCTGCACGTCAGTTGCGCGCGGATCGCAACCGGCGGCACAGCCCCCCTTATGCACCCCTGCCGCCTGCGGGGCCGTGACCCGCAAAAAACAGGGGTGGCAGGTTGCCTTAGGCCGGCTGCCAACGCTTGAGCTGCGGGAAAAACGCCCGCATGCTCTCGCGCGCCTGTGCCTCGGTCATGTCGGGGTTTTCTTCCACCATCGGGGCCACACAGAGGGTAATCATCTCCTCCATGCTGCCGTCAAAGGTAAATTTGCCCCCTTCATAGCAATAGCTACAATAATCTGCGCTCTTGCTGCCGTCCTGCTCGGTGCCGTACAGCTCGTCGGTGGCCCCCATGGGCATACCACAGCTTTGGCAATAGCGCTGCTCCATACATAACACTCCTCTCATTTTTCAGTTGCAGAACAGCCGTTGTTCTGTGCTATCAGCATACCGCACAAAACCTGACAAATACCTGTCAGGTTTTGTGATGAAAAGAAATATTTTCTGCAATTTGTCGCACTTCGCATTGCAGTGAGGCAGGGGATAAAATGCGCACCGCCGGCCCAAATGACAACAGGTAGCTGGTCGCCCATTCGCCCCGCGGGATTTCGGTTTGTACCAGCAGCGTGCCGTCGGGCTGCCGTGTAATGCTGTCATGCTCAAAATCGTCCAGCACCCGGTAGGCAACGGCGGCGTCAAACAACAGCGACACCTCTACCAGCCCGCACGGGCCAAAGGTCTGGGTCTCCACCGGCGGCAGCGGGCCGGGGCGGGGGCAAAAATGCTCGCCGGTAGCCGCCAGTGTTTCAATGCGGCTGATTTTAAAGGTGCGAAAGTCGCCCGCCTTGCGGCAAAACGCCTGCAAATACCACGCCTTGTCTTTAAACACCAGCCGCATCGGCTCAATGTCCCGCTGGGTGGTCTCTCCCGACGCGCCGCAATAGCGCAGGCGCAGCAGCTCTTTTTGCAAAATACCCTGCCGCAGCAAATCAAAGCGCACCGTGTCGGTGTGGGCATACCCCCAGCGGCTGAAATCCACCTCAATCCAGTTGGCGTCGGTCTTTTGAAACACAGCCGACAGCTTTTGCGCCAGCGCCTGCGTTTCGCCCCCCGCCACCTGTAAGCTTTGCACCGCAAACAAAATCTGGTTTTGCTCGTCCTCGGACAATAGGGTCTTGTTCAGCGTAAAGCCCGGCATCACCGCCACACCGCCGCCCTTGCCCGCGCGGCAGGTGACGGGCACCCCGCTGCGGCAAAGGGCATCGATGTCCCGGTAGATTGTGCGCACCGAAACCTCCAGCTTTTCGGCCAGCTGCGGGGCGGTGCAGGTCTGTTGCTCCAGCAGCAGATACAAAATTTGAAACAGCCGGTCGTTTTTCATGCACCCACCCCTTTTTAACGATGATACCACAAAAAGGCACCGCCGCAAAGCAACCCTTGTGATAGAGTAAACGCGCAGACGCCCGCATTTACTACCAAATTTTTAGGCATTTTTTGGCTATTTTGCTGACATTTTGGCCAAAATAGAAGCACCATGGCAAAACTTTTTCTCTATAACTTAGAATTTTTTGCAACATTCTGCTTTTTTTGTGACATAACCGGCAGCAACCCTTATAATGAAAGCCGTGTACTTAATGTCAAAAAAATAACAAGCGAGGGGAACACAATGAAAAAACTATGCAGCATCCTGCTGTCGGCTGTGCTACTGATGGGCCTGGCAGGCTGTTCTTCAACTGCGGCGGGGGCTTACAAGGCCGGCACCTACACCGGCACCGGCACCGGCCGCAACGGCGATATTACGGTGGAGGTGACCTTTAGCGACACGGCCATCACCAAAATAGAGGTAACGGACCAGCAGGAGACCGCGGGCATTGCGGATGCCGCGCTGACCGAGCTGCCCCAGACCATTGTGGACACCCAAAGCCTTGGGGTTGCGGCCGTGGCGGGCGCCACCTACACCAGCAATGGCATTTTAGAGGCGGTGGCCGATGCTGTGACAAAGGCGGGCGGCGACGCAGCCAAGCTGAAAGAGACAAAGCCCGAGCAAACATCGTCTGAAGTAGTGGACAAAACCGCAGACGTGGTGGTCGTGGGCGGCGGCGGGGCCGGCATGGCCGCCGCGGTGCGCCTGCAGCAGCTGGGCAAGCAGGTACTTCTGGTTGAAAAAACAGGCACCCTTGGCGGCACCATTGCCGTGAGCGGCGGCAACCAGGTGGTAATGGGCAGCAAGCTGCAGGCCGAGGCGGGTGTCAGCGATGATTCGGTGGATTCGATGGTTGCCGACTTTATGAAAAACGGCAACAACCTGAACGTGCCCGAGCTGCTGAAGCTGTACGCCGAAAACGTGGGCCCGGCCACCGACTGGCTAAACGAAAGCTGCAACGTGCAGTACAACATGGACGGCGGCCTTCACCAGCTGGCCGAGTATAGCCATAACCGCGAGCTGGCCTACGAGGGCGGCGGCGCCGGGTTTGCGGCGACCTTTCGCACTGCGGTTGAAAATTCCGGCGCAGAGGTGCTGCTAAACACCCGCGCAAAAAGCTTAACAGTACAAGACGGCAAGGTGGTCGGCTTAACTGCCGTTGCGGCAGACGGCACTACCTACGAGATCAAGGCCGGTGCCGTCGTGCTTGCCACCGGCGGATACGGCGCAAACCAGGACCTGCTTTCAGACGATTTGAAAAGCGCTTTGTACTACGGGCTGGAGACCTCTACCGGCGACGGCATTGTGATGGCGAGCGCCGATGACGTGGGCGCCGCCACCCGGTTGATGGAATACGGCAAGCGCTACCCCAACGGCATTGAGGTGTCGCAGGGCCACGCAAAATCGACCATTGCCGGCAACATTGCGGGCTGGGGCATGAGCGCAATTTTAGTGAACTCTACCGGCGAGCGGGTCGTCAACGAAAAGGCCAGCAACCGCACGATTTTAGAGACCGAAGTGCAGCAGCCGGGCGGCATGCTGTACCTGCTGCTGGACCAGCAGACCTTTGACACCTGGAAAACAAAGCTGACCGAGGCCGGCATTACCGAGGACGAGATCAACGGCTACCTTGCAAACAACGGCGCCAGCACCCCGGTATTTGCCCATGGCGATACCCTTGCGGCGGTGGCCGGCGCGGTGGGCATGGATGCCGACACACTGCAAAACACGGTGGATACCTATAACGGTTATGTGGATGCCGGGGTGGACGAGGCCTTTGGCCGCCCGGCAGATTATTTGAAGATGAAAATCGGCAGCGGCCCGTATTATTTAGTAGAGCAAAAGCCCCGCTTTGCCACCACGATGGGCGGCCTTGTGGTCAACACCTCGCTGCAGGTGCTAAACGAAAATGACACCGCCATCAGCGGGCTGTACGCCGCCGGTGAAGTGGTGGGCGGCGTGATGGGCGACGACTCGCCGTCCGGCGCAAACAACGGCTGGGCCCTCACCTCCGGCAAGCTGGCGGCAGAGGCCATTGCCGCGGCAAACTAAGGCCGTACCCTTTGCAATAAAATTTGTTTAAAAAACCCGGCCGGCGGCCGGGTTTTTTTGTGCCTTGCCGCACACCCCTTTGCCCGCGGCGGCACTGCGGTGGTATAATAGGGGCACAAAAAACAACTGCCGCCACGACGGCAGCGGGAGGGCCTTTATGCTATTTTTATGCTACCCAGGCTGTTCTACTTGCGCTAAGGCAAAGGCGTTTTTGGCCGCAAAACAGCTGGATGTCACCTTTCGCAATATTAAAACCCAGCCCCCCACACTGGCCGAGCTGCAAAGCTGGCACGCCAAAAGCGGGCTGCCGCTGGTGCGCTTTTTTAACACCAGCGGCGGGCAGTACCGCGCGCTGAGCCTGAAAGAAAAGCTGCCCGGCCTAAGCGAAGCACAGCAGCTTGCGCTGCTTGCGACCGACGGCATGCTGGTGCGCCGGCCCATTTTGGTGCAGGGCGACACCGTGCTGGTGGGCTTTCGGCCCGACGAATGGGGGCAGGCCCTATGACCCGCCGCGAGCTGATTACCCTGTGCCTGAGTTACCCCGGCGCGGTGGAGGATTACCCTTTTCACGACGATGTGGCAGACCCCAACGCCTGGGCCGTGCTGCGCCACGGGCCGGGGCAAAAGGCCTTTGCCTTTATTTTTGAGCGGGGCGGCCTTTGCGTCAATTTAAAATGCGAGCCGATGCAGGCCAATTTTTTGCGCAAGGTGTACCCCGGCGTGCAGCCCGCCTACCACATGAATAAACAGCACTGGAACAGCGTGTACCCCGACACCCTGCCGGTGGAAGAACTGCGGGCGATGCTAAACGACAGTTACCGGCTAACGCTGCCCGCCGCCCCAAAGCGCCGCCCTACCGCCCCCAAAACCGCGGCAAAAAAAGCGGTGCCCGCCAAAGAAAAACAGTGGCAGGTCTACCTGCTGCGCTGTGCCGACGACACGCTGTACACCGGTATTGCGCTGGACGTTGTAAAGCGTGCCGCGGCGCACAATGCGGGGCGGGGGGCAAAATACACCCGCAGCCGCCGCCCGGTGACGGTATTGTACACCGAGGGCTGTGCCGGCAAATCAGCCGCGCTGCAGCGCGAGGCCGCCATTAAAAAGCTGCCCCGCGCGCAAAAGCTGGCACTTGCAAACGGCGCGGCACAGTAAGCCCGGCACGGCTGTCCGCGTTTAAGGCGGTGGCCTTGTACCCATTAAAGACACAGCAAAACCCCCGGGGTACCGGGGGTTTTGTTTGTCCCGCACGCGGTGCAGCGCGCGGGGGCTTTGGGCGGCCGTGCCCTTTGCGGGGGTGGCAGGGGGCTTTTTTGCCGCCTGCCGTTTTTATTGTAGCACCGCCCGCCTGTGCAGCGCCAGCCTTAAACAAGGTCTTTTACGGTTTGCAGCTTGCTGCCTTTGCTTTCATAATAGCGCAGCATCTCGTCAATTTTTCTTTTGTCATAGCTGGTAATGCAGTCGGTTAAAACCGTCACGTCATACCCCGCTTTGCACAGGTTATAGCAGGTTGCTTTCACGCAGGCGGCGGCGTCCGCGCCCGCAAGGTAAAATTTGCTGATCTCGTTTTCGCGGATAAAGGCCGCAAACGCCTCGCTGGTCAGCGCGTTGCCCTTGTACTTTGTAAAAATGTGGTCCGATACAATATTCATGTCCGGTGCCAGCTCGGCCCCGCGCGTACCGGTTTTAAACGTCCTTGTGCCGGCGGATAAATTTTCGTGCCGGATATACACCACCGGTATGCCGTGCGCCACCGCCCAGCGGGTGGCGCTGTTGATGTTGCCGATGACCTCTTTATAATTTTTTGTGATGTCATTTTGAATGTCAATGACAACGAGTGCTGTTGTTTGCATGCTCGTTCCTCCTTACAGGCTGTTGATTTATTTCTGCTTTTACGATACCATTAATTGTTGACATCAGTATGGCAACAATTTGCCAAAATAATCAGAAAGGCGGGCCCTTTGTGAAAATTGACCGGCTGGTAAGCATTATTTTGCTGCTGCTTGAAAAAGAGCGCGTCGGCGCACAGCAGCTGGCGGACCTGTTTGAAGTTTCACCCCGCACCATCTACCGCGACATCGACGCCATCAACCTTGCGGGCATCCCGGTGCGCGCCACCCCCGGCGTGGGCGGCGGCTTTGAGATTATGCAGAATTACAAGCTGGACCGGAAGGTCTTTTCGGCAGATGACCTGTCCGCCATTTTAATGGGGCTTTCCAGCCTTTCGGGCATGGTGCGCGGCAGCGAGGTCGTCAGTGCGCTGGCCAAGGTGAAAAGCGTTATCCCCGCGGCCAGCGCAAAAGAAATTGAACTGAGGGCAAACCAGATTCAGGTGGATTTGACCCCGTGGACGGGCAACCGGAACATTGGCCCCAACTTAGAGCTGCTGAAAACCGCCTTGCAGCAAAACCGGCTGCTCTCGTTTACCTACACCGGGCGCACCGGCACCAAAACCGCACGCAGGGCAGAGCCCTACCAGCTGGTGCTGAAAAACAGCCAGTGGTACTGGCTGGGGTTTTGCCATAACCGAAACGACTTTCGGCTGTTTAAGCTGGCCCGCACGGCAAACCTGCAAATGTTGGCGCAAACTTTTGTACCGCGCCCCTACCCCAACCCGCAGCTGGATTTCAGCGCCGATGCTGCGGCCATGCAGATAGAAATTCAGCTGCGGGTGCACAAATCGCTGCTGGAGCGGGTGCTGGATTATTGCAGCGACGAACAAATTGTGCCGGACGGCGACGCGTATTTTTTTGTCAATTTCCCGTTTATTGAAAACGATTATTACTACGATATGCTGTTGAGCTTTGGCCCTCGGTGCGAATGCCTAGGCCCGGCGCGGGTGCGTGCGGCACTGCGGCGCAAAATACAGGCACTTGCCGCGCTGTACAAAGGCTAGCGCCGCCGCGCGGCACCCGGCATTTTGCCGCAATGCAAACAGGCACCTGCCATGGCAGGTGCCTGTTTGCATGTTTTTGTTTTTTGTGTCAGCGCCGTTTACCACAAAGCATGCACTGGGCCGGGCTTTGCCCTGCTCAGCGCGCCGCGCCCGGGTGGGCGGCAAGGTCGGCACACAGGGCGCGCCAAATTTCGCCGGTGCGCAAAAACTGGTCATAATGCTCTTCTACCGCGCCGTCATAACGGTCCAGCTCTGCCAGCACATTGTTAAAGTCGTCGCGGTGAAAAGCGGCGCAGATAGCCGGCAGGCTGCTTTGCAGGTTTTCGCGCATTTCGTCAATGCGCTGCCGGTACTGCCCGCGCTGGGTGATATACAGCAGCAGCGGTTTATACCGCACCCAGCCGATGCAGGCATTGTAAAAGCGGTTCACGATGCTGCGCGAGTCGCCGCAGATGGGCTTCAGGCAGCTTGGCAGCACACCGTTGAGCAGGTGATTGTAGGTGGCAAACCCGTCGTGAAACGCATAGCAGGGGATGCGCACGACCTTTTTGTCATGCAGGCAGGTGCTGAGAAAGGTGTCCTCACCCCGCGCGCCCGGCGGGTTGTAAAACGGGGACATGTGCTGCGGGTCGCGCAGGCTGAGGCAGAGGTTTGCCCCCGAAATAAACTTGCAGCCGTTGACTTCTTCCACCTCGTGCGCGGTGTTGCGCATCAGCACTTCGGTGTCGGCATAGGTCACGCCACCCACCCGCATGATATCGCGTATTTTGTCCCAGTTTAAAATGTCGTTGCTCAGCGCCTCAATAAAGCTGCGAAACGCCGCTTCGGGCAGCCGGTCGCCAAATTCAAGCGACGGGATGGGCGAAATGTACCCGCAGTGGTACCCGTTTGTGATGTCCGCCGTCTCGATGGCCGCAAGGTGCTTTGCCAGTACCTGCTGGCCGCTCCAGATTGCAGAGCCGTGGTTGTTTGTCACCGCCAGCGGGTATTCGTCATCGTCTAAAAACAACAGGCTGTCCATGCCGCACTTGACGGCCTCGTACAACACCGCGTTGCGCATGGCCGCATAGCCCGAGCTAAAAAACAGCTGCGCGTCGGGCGCGCTGAGCACCCCGCGCTGCACCAGCTGGCCCGCGCACGCCTGCACCGACTGTGCGCTGATCAGGTGAATTTCTTTCACTTCGCGGGCAAGGTCTTTGCCAATCAGGGTAAAATCAGACGAATTTGTGTTGTTATAGCGCAAATCGTAGGCAACAAACACGTGCAGGTTGATGTCCGGCCGGGTGGTCAGGCCACATTCTTTCCAGCTGTAAATATAGGTGCGCAGCACCTTTAAAAAGCTTTTGCGGCCGGTCACAAAACCGATGCCCACATTGATTTCTTTCTCACTCAAGCGTGAAACACTCCTTCCACCGGGGTCAAGGGGGCAAAGGCCCCATAAAAGCAACTTGTTTTTTTATTTAAGTTGTCAGTGCTTTATATTATATACCACCCGGCCCCGCCTTGCAAGCCCGCGGGCGGCGCAAAACGGGTTTTTGCACCTGCCGTAGCCCTTTTACAAAAGCCGCAGGCCCGCCCCCAGTGCGCGTTTGCGGCTTTTGTTGCGGCGGTGCCGGGTGCCGGGGCGCGGGGCATAAAAAAAAGCCGCACCGGCAATGCCGGCGCAATGACTGGTTTATTTTTTAATTTTACTGTTGCCACGCGGTGGCAACCCCCGTCACATTAGCGGGCGGCGCAGCAGGGCGGTGCCCAGTGCCTGCAACGCCGCAACCAGCAAAAACGGCAACAGCAACAGCAGCATGGCAAACTCGTACCCCACGCTGCTGCGCGCATCGACGTGGTATTTTTCCTTTTTCGTCAGCCGCGCCAGCAGCGACCCCGTGGGGATACCCCAGGTGTTGCCCACGGTGATCATGCGTATCGCGCCCAGCATACCGGCAGCCTGCTGCTCACCGTAGCGGGCGATTAGCTGTGCCCATGCGGCGGCAGTGGGTTTGCCACGGGTGTCGGCATAGTGCTGGGCAAACAAAATGGCCGGCAATTCCTCTTTGGGGGCACCGTCTGTCTGCCCGCCCAGCAGCTCTTCAATCTCCTGCCCCGAAAGCCCGGCCTCCAGCGCCATGCGGCTGTGCCCGTACGAGCACAGCGCGCAGCCGTTGACCTCGGTGACGGCCAGCATCAGCCGCTCTTGCAGTTGCAGCGACAGGCTGCCGCTTTGTCTTGCCTTGCGAAATGCGCCCGCGGTGCGCAGTGCCCGGTACAGCGCCAGGTAAGCCTGTGCGGGGGTAGCCAGCTTTCTTGCGTTTGTTTGCTGCATGGGTGTCCTCTTTTCTGCTTTGCTTTTTATGCCGGGTAAAATATCACTGTTTTTTAAAGCGCCGTGCTGCAATTGTCAACCCCAGCACCATTTTATACGGCATCACCGTTTTTTAAACCTTTATTCTGACGCACTATCGCTGTTTGCCCGCCTTGGTATTGTTTTGCCTGCTGCTCGGGGTTGCCGCCTTTTTATGTACGGCCTGTTGGGCCATATCGGGCACCGTATTTCAAAAAGCGCTTACAAAACACGCCAAGCTTATTTCGGCCGTTTGGGCTTTGGTGCTGGCTTTTTGCGCCATTTCGCTGTTGCTTCGCACATTTTGAGCACGCAATACCGCGGTTACAGGCCAATATACCCCGTCAAAGAAAGAAAACCCGCAGCCACGCTGCGGGTTTTCTTCAAGGGGTGTGTTTTGGTGTGAGGAGGAATCATGTACAGAATTTCGGTTGCGGCTTCCGTCCTTCTGTGATTCTTATTATACGGGGCAGTTACGGCGTTTTTATGAAACGCTTGTGAATAAAAAATGAATTTCGAAAAAACCTTGTGAAAGCCAAAACCGCAAAAATTTGGCGTTGTTGGTGTTATACCAACAGTGCCAAAGCCGCTTTCAGCCCGTCGCCGCGCTCGACAGCCGCAACCGCCGCCGCGCCGTTTTTCACTTCGCCCATCATCAACACGCCCACCAGCTTGCCGTTTTTTAACACCAGCTTGTGGTATACGCCGGTCGGCTCGTCGTGCACGACCACGGTTTGCAGCCGCTCGCCGTTCACATTGCCCACCGCAAACAGGTTGATGCCGCCGCCTTCAAACGCGGTGGCCGGCACCGGGGCATGGTAGGCCGCGGCATCGCCGCACATCGCGGCGCCTGCCGCGTTGCCCATATCCAGCGCGGCGCCCCACAGGCCGGCCACGCGGCCCTCAAATTCCGCACAGTCGCCCGCGGCAAAAATGTCGGGCGCGCTGGTGCGCATCGCGCCGTCCACCACAATGCCGCGCCCGGTTTGCAGGCCCAGCTGTGCCGCCAGCGTCAGCTCGCTGCGGATACCCGCGCTCACCAGCACAAGGTCGGCGTGCAGCAGTTCGCCGCTGGAAAGGTGAATGCCCTCGGCATCGACCTTTTGCACCATGACGCCGGTATAAATCTGCATGCCCAGCGCAGCCAGCCGGGTTTCAATCACGGCGCTGGCAAATTCGTCCG
Organism: Bacillota bacterium; assembly: GCA_023460035.1. Taxonomy (GTDB): domain Bacteria; phylum Bacillota; class Clostridia; order Oscillospirales; family Ruminococcaceae; genus Pygmaiobacter. The sequence continues at coordinate 22,048 of JAEWRN010000021.1, read as the reverse complement.
CCTGAATGCTCATCAGCCGTTCGGCCAGCTCTACGACAGTCACCTGCGCCCCCTGCTCGCGCAGGGCAAGGGCGGCCTCCAACCCCAAAATGCCGCCGCCCACCACAACCACGCGGCTGCCCATGCGCACCGCAGAAAGCAGGGCCTGTGCGTCCACATAGCTGCGCAGCACTCGCACCGGCACACTGCCCGCTTCGCATTTTACCGGGCAAAAGGCGTTTGCGCCGGTGGCAAGCAGCAGCTTGGCATAGGGCAGCACACGGCCGTCTGTCAGCGTGACGGTATGCGCCGCGGCATCCACCGCTTGCGCCTTGGCGTCCATTACCAGTTTGATGTTTTGCTGTTTGTACCAGCTAAGCTCTTGCAGCTCAATCGCCGAAAAGCTGTACCCGTCGGCCACCATGTCAGACAGCGCGGGCCGGTTGTACGGGGGCACGCCCTCACCGCAGATAACCGTGATCTTTGCGGTGTGGTTGCGTTCGCGGATGGCCTTTGCCGCCGCCAGCGCCGCGCCGCCGCCGCCAATAATTACAAACTGTTCGTCGGTGTCGCTCCGGGCGGCGGCTTCCGTCTGCACACCCAGCGCCACAAACGCATCGGCCCCTGCGCCACACACGGGGCAGGGCACCGGGGGCTGTGCGCCCTCAAAAATCTGGCCGCACACGGTGCACTTCCACCGGGTGGGGGCGGCCTGCCCAATTTGCACAAACGCATCGGCCCCCGCACCGCATACCGGGCAGGGCACCGGGGGCTCGGCCCCTTCAAAAATCTGGCCGCACACAGTGCAGCGCCACTTTTTTGTCTCCATTGACAACCTCCTTGCGTGCTAATAATCAAAACACGTCCACCGGCAGGGGCCCTGCCGCGTGACACACACCGCCGCACACTACCCGGCGGCATTCCATTTGTAAAACCTTAAAAAACGGACCGGAAAGGGGGCCTTTCCGGTCCGTTTTCATCGCGCTTTTTTTGGGGGTTACTCCTCGGTGTATTCCTCGATCAAATCGGCACCGACGCCGCACACCGGGCACACTTCCGGCTTCGTCTCCGCTTCGAAGATTTCGCCGCAAATCGTGCATCTCCACTTTTTCATCCGGGTTCGCCTCCTTTAATCAGTTTTGCGTTCTTTATCAAAACCAAACTTTGCCGCAGGGGCAAAGTTCAGGCTTTCATCGCCTTGGCAAAATCGACACCAAACTGCACCGCACCGGCAAGCTGCTCTTCGCTGGGCTTCAGCCGCACGCGGTAGCCCGCGGGCATCGGCACGTTCATTTTCAGCTGCTGCATGCGGGCCGTCAGGTTGGCCACGGCTTCGCCGCTCCAGCCAAAGCTGCCAAACGCGCCGCCAAACTTGCCCTTGTGAATGATGGGGTTCAGGTGCAACAGCATCTCGTACGCGGGGGGCAGTGCGTCGCCCACCATCGTTGGGGTGCCAAGTAAAATGCCGTCCGCCGTGTCCAGCGCGGCAATGGCTTTGTCTTTTTCGCCGTACACAAGGTCGTAGATCTCGGCCACCAGGCCCTCGCTGCGAATGCCCTCGGCAATTTTTTCTGCCAGCTGGCGAGTATAGCCGTAAGAGGTGACATAGGGGATGACGACCTTTTTGGGGTCATTGACGGCCGGCACCGTCCACTCGTGGTACATTTTAAGGTAACGGTCGATGTCGGTGCGCAGCACCGGGCCATGGCCGTTGCCGATGAATTCAATGGGTAGCCCCTCAATTTTTTGTAGCGCGTTTGCCATATGGGGGTTTTTGTACGGGCCCATGATGTTGTCAAAGTAATATTTGTACGCGTCTACAAAGTCACCCTTGATCTCGTCGTTAAACACCGCGTCGTCAGCATAGTGGCAGCCAAACACGTCGCAGGTGAACAGCGCGCGATACTCGGGGATCCAGGTGAACATGGTGTCGGGCCAGTGCAGCATCGGGGTCATAAAGAAATGCAGTGACGCGCCGCCGATGTCAATGACGTCCTTTTCGGTTACAACGCGGTGGGGGAACGGCTCGTTGACGATCTCCTTGAGGAAGTTGATCGCGGCCATGCTGCCCAGCACGGTGGCCTTGGGGGCCAGCTTGATCAGTTGTGCCAGCGAACCGGAATGGTCCGGCTCGGTGTGGTCAAACACGATATAATCGATGTCCGCCGGGTCGCAGACCTCTTTGACCTTGGCCAAATGGTCGGCAAAGAATTTCTCTTTTACCGTCTCAAACAACACGGTTTTTTCGGTGCCCTTGACGATATACGCATTATAGGTCGTACCGTAGTCGGTATACATAATAATGTCGAAAATCCTCAAGTCCTTGTCCAGCGAGCCGACCCACCAGATATTGTCCTTTGCTTTGAGTGCGTTCATCTGAATACTTCCTTTCCGCCTGCACGGTATGCACCGCGGGGGGCTGCCCCCCTGCGTTAAATTCTTGTCTATTATTATATCACATATCATACCAAAAAAAGCCCCATTTTTGCAACGCCCAGTTTGATTGTAGGAAAACTTTTGAAAAATTTTACCAGCACCGGGTCACAGCTGCATAAAAATAGCGCAAAAGGTGTGAAATTTATGTGTGTGGCGCGGCTGGTGCGCTTTGCCGGCCACCGGGCGGGGCAGGGCCTAAAACCGCGGTGTGCGGCCTGTTTTGAAAGGGTTGTGCACGCTTTACCACCCCCGGCGCCCCCCTTGCTGCAAAGTGCCAAAAAACCGCTTCACACTGCGCCTGCGGTTGATTTTTTGTTTATTTTAGTGTAGTATATTGTCATCTGTGGGGCACCGCCTTTGGGCCATACCCCCGCTTATGGGAAAGGAGCTTTTATGGCTAAAGTCGCACCCTCTCTTCTCTCGGCAGATTTTGCCCACCTGGAACAGGACTGCCGCACCTGCCTTGACGCCGGCGCGGATTTTTTACATTTTGATGTGATGGACGGGCATTTTGTCCCGAATATCAGCTTCGGGGCACCGGTGCTTGCCAGCATTGCCAAGGCCGTACCCGCATTTTACGACGTGCACCTGATGCTGACCGACCCGCTGGACTATGTGCCGATGTTCCTCGCCGCAGGCGCGTCGATGATCACCGTGCACCTTGAAGCAAACAGCCCCATCCGCGAAACGCTGGATGCCATCCATGCGGGCGGTGCCAAGGCGGGCATTGTGCTCAACCCCGACACCCCCGTGCAGCAGGCGTTGCGCTGGCTGCCCGACGTGGAAATGGTGCTGGTGATGAGCGTACAGCCCGGCTTTGGCGGGCAGAAATTTCGCCCCATTGCGCTGGAAAAATTGTCGGAGCTGCGTGCCGCCGCCGCAAAGGCCGGCCGCACCGACCTTCTTTTAGAGGTGGACGGCGGTGTTTCGCGTGAAACGGCAACGCTGTGTGTCGCCGCCGGCGCCAATGTGCTGGTTGCGGGCTCGGCCGTGTTTGGCGCCGCCAGCCCCGCCGCCGAGATTGCTTACTACAAAAGCCTGTAACGGCTTTACTACGACGCTTTAAGGCGCCCCTTGCGCCGGAAAGGTCTTTCTCATGAAACAGGATGAAAAGAACCACCTGCCGCGCCACGCGGACTTTGCGCAAAACAGCGACATGCTGTTTGCGCTGTTCCCGCTGGCATTTATGGCAGTTTATCTTTACGGGCTGCGCCCGGCAGCGATGCTGGTGCTGGCGTTTTTTACCGCCTCTGTGTGCGACTTTTTAGTGGCAAAGCTGCGCGGCCAGCGGTATGATGCCAGCGAAAATTCGTCGCTGGTGTTTGCGGCGCTGTTTACGCTGATGCTGCCCGCCACCGCAAGCTATGCCATTGTCGTCACCGGCGTGGTGGTGGCGGTGCTGGTGGGCAAGCACGCGTTTGGCGGTGCGGGCAGTTACCCGTTTCACCCCGCGGCGCTGGGCTATGCCGTTGTCACCGTCAGCTGGCCGGACCAGATTTTCCGCTACCCGACCCCGTTTACCCATGTCGGCCTGTGGGACACCAGCACCGCCACGCTGGAGGACGCGTCCTCGCACATTCTGCGCACCGGCGGCGTGCCCAACATCCCCTCGCTGGATTTGACGCTGGGCAACTATGCCGGGCCCATGGGCGCCACCTTTGTGCTGGTAATTTTGGCGGTGGCCCTTTATCTGTTGCTGCGCCGCCGCATTTCGCTGGAGCTGCCGCTTGCGTTTCTTGCCACCAGCGCGCTGATTAGCGTGTTGTTCCCGCGCGTTGCAACGGCGGGTGCCTTTGAGCTGATGAAGTACGAGCTGCTGTCCGGCGCGCTGCTGTACGCCGCCGTATTTATGCTGTGTGAGCCCACCACCGCCCCCAAAAACCGGCTGGCGCGGGCGGCCTACGGCGTGCTTGCGGGCTTTTTAACGATGATGTTCCGCTATTACGGCGCCTACGAGCTGGGCGTCTGCTTTGCACTGCTGCTGGCCAATGCGTTCAGCGGTTACCTTGACCGCGTGTGCAGCAAGGCCGCCTTTCAAAGGAGGTCGAAGTCGTTATGAAACAGGAAAACAACAATTACCTGATGAACAATATGGACCGGCTGATGCAGCGCGACCGCATTTTTTTGAACAACCCCGTGTTTATGCAGGGCCTTGGCCTTGCCCCCATTGTGGTGGCCGCCACCACGCTGCACAATGCGCTGGTGCTGGGCCTTGGCGTGCTGCTGCTGCTTACCCCCACCCGGCTGCTTGCGGCACTGGTGTGCCGCGGGCGCTGGCCGCGGTTTCGCGGCGTTGCCTACGCGCTGACCGCCGCCGTGGTGTACATTGGCGTGTGGTTTGCTGAAAGCGCGCTGTTTGGCGTTGGCATGCAGACGGTGGGCCTGTACCTGCCGCTGCTGGTGGTAGAGCCGATTATTTTAAAGCGGTACGAGCGCACCCAGCCCGAGCGCCTTGGCACTGCCGTGCGCAAGGGGCTGGTAACCACCTTTGGCTTTTTGCTGGCCCTGCTGCTGGTTGCCGCGCTGCGCGAGCTGCTGGGTGCAGGCACCCTGCTGGGGTACACCGTGGCCGGCCGCCCGCTGCTGCCAATGGCACAGCTTGTATCCGGCGGGTTTATTTTGGTGGGTGTTCTGGCTGCGGCCTGGCGCTGGATGCGCAATGTGATTAAGCGCATCGTGAGCATGGAGGCGAACCTGAAATGACAATATTAGAACCGATTCTCACGTTTTTCTTTTATGCCATTGTCGCCGTTGCGGCGCAGAACGCCATTTTTACCCGCGCACTGGGTGTGTCGCGGCTGGTTAAAATTGTGGACGACGGCTCGGTAGAGCTGTTTAAATTTGGGGCGCTGCTGACCGCCGTGCAGCTGATTAGCAGCCTGCTGAGCTTTTTTGCGGGCCGCGCGCTGATGGCCCTTACTCTGCCGTACAAAGCGGCTTTTCTGCCGCTGGTGCTGGTGTTGTGCAGCGCCATTGCCTTTTTTATCGTACTGCTGGTGCTGGTGCTGCCCAAAAAGCGGGCACTGGCAAAAGACTATGTCACGCTGCTGCCCATGGCCACCTTTAACTGCAGCATTTTGGGCACGCTGCTGCTGACCTCTACCGGCGGGTACACGCTGGTGCAATCGCTGGGCTTTTCGCTGGGCAGCGCGCTGGGCTATGTGCTGGCGGTCGTTCTGGTCAACGAGGGGCAGCGCAAAATCCAAAGCCGCAGCCTGCCCGCCACCTTTCGCGGGCTGCCGATCACACTAATTTACGTCGGTATTCTGGCGCTTGCTATTTATGGGTTTTCCGGGCACACGCCCGCCATCTAAACGGCAAACGCCGTTTTTTGCTCTACTTTGTATCTTGCCCATTTTTTGAGGAGGCCTTGTGTTGAAAAAAAGCAGACCTGTCAAAATTAAGCGCTACCGGCGGAGTTTTTCCGGTTCTGGCGCAAAAAAAAATCTGGCCCGTCGCATTACACTTTGGGTCGTGATCTTGGGTGCTGTGTTTGGGGTGGGCTGGTTTGTCGCAAAACCGGGGCTGGACCTCGCTTCCGGCCTGTGGTACCGGTATAAAAACGGCGGCACCGTCTCCTCCTCACAGGCAGCCCCCGCGGCAAGCAGTGCGCCGGCGGCATCCTCTGCGGCGCAGCCTGCCGCCACCACGGCACCGCAACCGGAGGCAACCCCCGCCGCAAACGGCATGGGCGGCTGGGCCATGGTCACCTTAAACGAAGCGGATACGCCCGAAAAGGCCACCGCGCTGGCGGCACAGCTGAAAAGCCAGGGCATCACCTTTGCCGTGCTGCCGCTGAAAGACGACCGCGGTTACCTGTATTACAGTTCGGCGCTGCCGCTGGCCCAAAAATCCATTGCGGCCACCACCATTGACGCGGCGGCCATCGCCACTGCGTTTCGCGACGCGGGGGTGACCCCGGTGGCCGGGCTGTGCGCCTTTAAAGACAGCATTGTGCCGTTTGTCGACCGCACGACGGCCGTCAAATACAACAACCAGGACATCACCTGGCTGGACACCTCGAAAGAGCTGGGCGGCAAGGCGTGGCTGAACCCCAACTCCCCGGTGGCACAGCAGTATATCACCGATTTGATTGGCGAAGTAAAGGGCCTTGGTTTTGACACGGTGCTGCTGCAAAACCTGCAATTCCCCGAGGGCACCGGGCTCAACCTTGCGACCTACGGCGCAATGGCGGGCACCAAAGAGCAGCTGCTGGCACAGCTGGGCCAGCAGTACCAAAGCATCGACGGGGTGAGCGTGTGGTTTGAATTCCCCGCCGCCGCAGTGCGCGGGGAACTGGCAGACAGCTACGGGGCGTCGCCCGCGACCTTTGGCTTACAGCGCGTGTTCGTGCGGCTGGACGACGCGGCACTGTCGGACAGCACCGGCCTTGCGGGGCTGCTTTCGCCGTTTGTCAGCGGCGGGGCAACCGGCTTTGGCGTGCGCGGTGTTTCCGGCAGCACGGCCGAAGCGCTGGCAGTCGTCAACGACGCCGCAAAGCAGGCCGGGTTTACCAGCTATTTTGTCATTCCCTAGGCGGGCTTACTTGCCTACGACCGGCAAAAGGGGGGCTTAACGGTGTTTGTGCGAAGTGCAAAAGAAGAGGACCTTGACGGCTTGTACGATTTGTGCTGCGAGCAGGCGGCCCGCGTATTGCCGCGCGACGTGTTTGAGGCGGTGTTTCGCGCCGCCGCAAAGGACGCCCACCGCCGTCTGGTAGTGGCAATTGAGGACGAACAGATTGTTGGGTATGCCGACATGCAGCTCTCACTGCTGCTGTCGCACTGCGCGCTGGCCGCGGTGTTCAACGAGTTTTATGTGCGCGAGGCCCTGCGCGGCCACGGCATTGGCACCGGCATGCTGCTGTCGCTGTCACGGCAGGCACAGTCCATCGGCTGCGGCGAACTGCAGGCCTTTTGCCAGCGGGTCAACTTAAAAAGCCAGTCTTTTTTAGAGCGGCACGGCTTTGTGCGCAGCCAGCACAACTTCACAAAATCCATTGAACCGGCACAGAACAGCACCGCTGTTTGACCTTTTTTATTCACATGATTGCTTTGCACGGCAGCTTGGCAGGTTTTCTTGCCCGCTGCCGTGTTTTTTTACCCCTGTAAAAGGGTTTTTGCCGGCGGGGTATGGTGCCCGCAAACAGGCGATTCGCGGCGGTTTTACCCGGCCATGACCCCCTTACAGGGCACAAATTGCCCTGTGGCCAGCCAAAAAACATATTTTCGCACAAATTGTGTATTACTATTCCATTTTATACTTATTGGATAATTTATGGGAACAAAACACAAAAAGCCGCCGTGCACAGGGCAACTGCCCCGCGCACGGCGGCTTTGAATTTTTTTCGTTTTAAAAAGGCTCAGTAAATGCCGCGCACCGTCACTTCACCGGTGAACACCGCCACTTCGCGGCTGGCCGTGCGCACCACCAGCCGCCCGGCATCGTCAATCTGCTCTGCAATGCCCTCTATCTGGTCGGTGAACACCCGGCGGCCAAGGTTGATGCAGGCGGTGCGGTACTGTTGCGCAATCGACGCAAACCCGCCGCCCGCAAACACGTCAAGCCGTTTTTGCAGCGCATTTGTCAGCGCCTGCGCCGCAACGTCCACCGTGCAATCCACCCCGGTCAGCGAAAAAATAGAACCGCCGTGGGGCAGGCCACCCTGCTCAAAAAAACTGGCCGGCTGCACAAGGTTCAGCCCAATGCCCGCAATATAGCAGGCTTCGCCGTCGCCCTGCACGCTTTCGCACAGGATACCACAGATTTTTTTGCCAAACAGCAGCAAATCGTTGGGCCACTTAATGCCCGGCACCCGCCCGCACAGCGTTTGTACCGCGTCGGACGCCGCCAGCGACACCGCCAGCGGCAGGGCCGCGGGGTCTGCCAGCGGGCGGCGCAGCAGCACACTGTAATACAGTGCCTGCCCGGGCTGGTTTTCCCACACCTTGCCGCCGCGCCCACGCCCGGCAGTCTGGTTGTCGGTGTACACCGCCGTGCCGTCGGCAAGGCTGCCCGCCGCGCGGCGCAGCCAGCTGTTGGTCGAGTCGGTGCTGTCGATTCGCTGCAGTGCAAATTTCATCGTCCTGTTACCTCCCGGTGGACAAACTGCGGCACCCCGTTTGTAATGGTCAGGATGCCGTAGCTCGGCCGGCCTGTGCGCGGGATGCTGACCGAGCCGGGGTTGAACACCCAAATACCCTCTACCTGCTCCAGGTGCGGGGTGTGGGTGTGGCCAAACAATACAATATCTGCCTCACGCTGCTTTGCCGCCCGCAGCAGGGGGCCCAGCGTCGCTTTTACCTCGTACCCGTGGCCGTGAGTAAAGAACAGCAGCAGGTCATCAAATGCCACCAGACGCTCCGGCGGCACACTTTTGTCGTAGTCGCAGTTGCCACGCACTTCGTACACCATGGGGCAGCGGCAGCTTGCGCGCACCGCGGCAAGGTCTGAAAGACCGTCCCCCAAAAAAATCAGCGCGTCGGCGTCCTGTTCGGCTGCCAGCACTGCTGCCAGCGCACCGCGGTCGCCGTGCGAATCTGAAACAATAATGATCTTGGTGGGTTTATCCACCGTTACTCCTCCTTTTGGGCCGTAAGGGCGCGGTAGATCACACTTTTGGCGATGCCGCTCTCTGCGGCGGCCTGCTTGCAGGCCGCGCTGGCGGGCTGCCCGTCGGCAACCAGCTCCTCTGCCAGTGCCACGGCGCGCGCCTCGGTCCAAGCTTGCCGCACCGGGGCGGGCGCCCCGGCGACGACCAGTACAAATTCCCCGCGCGGGGGTACGTCGTTGTACTGTGCCAATGCCTTTGCAAGGGTGGTCTTTTGTATCTCTTCATGCAGCTTGGTCAACTCGCGGCAAATTGTCACGCTGCGGTCGCCATAACTGCCCAACAGGTCGGCAAGGGTGGTGGTCAGCTTGTGCGGTGCCTCGTAAAACACCAGCGTGCGCTGTTCGCCACAGGTCTCCTGCAAGCGCTCTTTGCGCTGGCGGCGGTTCATCGGCAAAAAGCCCTCAAAGCAAAACCGGCCGGTCGGCTGGCCGGACACCGCCAGTGCGGTGACGACTGCGCTGGGCCCCGGGATGGGCACGACACAGATGCCCTCTTCCAGCGCCTGCGTGACAATCACCTCGCCCGGGTCGCTGATGGCGGGCATGCCGGCATCGCTGCACAGCGCACAGGTTTCGCCGGCGCGGATACGGCGCAAAATGGCCTCGCCGCGCTCTTTTAAATTGTGCTCGTAATAGCTGACCAGCGGCTTTTTGATACCGAGGTGGTTGAGCAGCTTTAACGTGACACGCGTGTCCTCGGCCGCGATAAAATCGGCATCTGCAAAAATTTGCGCCGCACGCGGCGACCAATCGCTTAAATTGCCGATCGGGGTGCCGACGATATACAGGGTACCGCTCACGTCGCACCCCCTCCTTGTTGATAAATTTGCAGCAGCTCGGCCGACGGGCTGCCGTCTGCTTGTTCCATATACAGGTCGGGCAACAGGGCAAGCCCCGGGCTTGCGGCCTTGCGGCCGTCCAGCAAAAACAGCCACGGCACCGTTTCGGGCCTGCGGCGCACAAAGCGCAGCCGCTTGGGCTCAATGCCGCACTGCCGCATTGCCACCATCAAATCGGTGAGGCGGGCGGGCCGGTTGCACACGCACAGCCGCCCGCCGTCGCGCAGCAGCTGGGCCGCCGCGCCGCACACATCGGCGGCGGTGCAGGTGAGCTCGTGCCGCGCCGTGCCGCGCGCGGGCTTTTGCGACACAAACCCGCCGGTAAAGTACGGCGGGTTGCAGCTGACCACGTGGAACTGCCCGCGGGGCAGCACCGGCGGCAAGGCGCGCAGGTCACCCTGCAATGCCGTAATATGCGCGGCACCCGCCTCTTTTGCGGCCAGCGCCAGCAGCTCTGCACCCTCAGCGTCCAGCTCTACCCCATAGCAGGGGCCGCGGTGGCCGGCGTCATGCCAGCGCAGCGGCACAATGCCGCAGCCAGTGCCAAGGTCGCAGGCAAGCCAGCCACGGTGCACATTGCAAAAGGCCGACAGCAGCATTGCGTCGGTGCCAAACCGGTGGCGCGGGCTGACGAAAACCCCGGTGCCGCCCGCAAGGCGCTCCAGCGTCACGTCGCAAAGTTCCACACCCGGCCCCCCTTTTGTTTTGCCCCCTGTGTAAAAATCAGGGCAGGCATTAACCGCCCGCCCTGACTTTTTGTGTTACTACGAAATTAGCCCTCAGAAATAGCGCCAACCGGGCAAACGCCCGCGCAGGAACCGCAGCTGATGCAGGTTGCCTCGTCGATCTCGTACTGGCTGTCGCCCTGAGAAATTGCGCCAACGGGGCACTCGCTCTCGCAGGTACCGCAGCTGATGCAGGAATCAGAAATTTTATAAGCCATGTTTTAACACCTCCGTTTCCTATATTTTAACATAAAACTTGAAATAATCAAGCGTTAAAATTGTTGCAAAAACAGCCTGTTCAGCCTTGTGCGGGGCCGTTTTGCGGCTTGTTGCCGCGGCGTGGGCCACGCCTGCGCCGCTTAAACGGTTTTGGGTTGCCGCTCTCCTCTTTCGGGGCCGCATCCCGCTGCTGTGCGGGCGGTGCCGCTTCGGGCACAGGCGGGGCGGGGGGTGCTGCCGGCGCTGCCGCCGGGGCAGGGGCCGGTTGCTGCTCTGCCGCCCTTTGCGGGGGCGGCACGGCGCCCACCCCTTTGCGCCGGCTGCCCTTTTTGCTGGCGGCCCGCAGCAGGGCCACCTGGTCGCGGTGGTAGGTTTTGGGCAAATCGGGCGACTTGTCCAGCCGCACGCGCAAATTGCCCGAAATCACATTCACCTCGCACACCGTGCCGTCGCCGTCCGGCGTGTGCACATAGCTGGTCACACCCGGCGTGATGCCGGTCAAAAACTCGTACGCCGGCTGCTCGTAAGCAAGGCAGCACATCAGCCGCCCGCAGGCACCGCTGATCTTGGTGGGGTTCAGCGACAGGCCCTGCTCCTTTGCCATTTTGATGGACACCGGCTGGAAATCGGTCAAAAACCGGCTGCAGCAAAACGGCTGCCCGCAGATACCAAGGCCGCCCAGCATTTTGCTCTCGTCGCGCACGCCGATCTGCCGCAGCTCGATGCGGGTGCGAAACACCCCGGCAAGGTCTTTCACGAGGTCGCGAAAATCCACCCGGCCGTCGGCGGTGAAATAGAACAAAATTTTGCTGCGGTCAAACGTGTATTCCACGTCGATCAGCTTCATGTCCAGCCCGTGCTTTGCAATGCGCTCTTCGCACACGTCAAACGCTTTGCTTTCGTCCTCGCGGTTTTGCTTCATGCGCCGGATGTCGGCGTCGTCCGCCGGCCGCGTGACCTCTTTGAGCGGTTTGACGATATTGCTTTCCGGCACCTCGTGCGGGCCCTGCGACACCTCGCCGCACTCGGTGCCGCGGGAGGTTTCGACAATTACGTAGTCATCCTTTTGGATGTCCAGCCCACCGGGGTCAAAATAGTACACCTTGCCTCCGGCCTTAAACCGGACGCCAATTACATTTGCCATAGACTATCCTGCCGCTGCCGCTGCGGTGGGTTTTTAGTGCCGCTGCCCTGCGGCGAAATTCGGGCAGCGCTTCAAAAGGGAGTAAGGGGTGGCTGCGTCAGGCATCGGCGGGCGGGGCAATGCGCAGGGCCAGCAAGGTGCTGACCAGCTTTGCGCTGCCACCGCGCAGCCGCCGCTGCGCCTCAAACACCGCGGGCAAAGCGCGGGCCGCATCCTGCCGCGACAATGCGGGCAGGCCGGGTACCGCGCGGCCATCCAGCGCCGCGGCATATAATTGTGCAAGGTCGGCTAAAAAACACTCGGCCTCGTCTCGTTTTGTTTTACCCTCAATTCTGGTGGCTTCGGCCAACAGGCCAAACCGGTCGTTTGCGGCCCCAAGGGCTACAAAGCTTGCCGCGCCGCGCAGCGTTTCCATGCGCTGTGCGTCCCCGGCGGCGGCAAGGCAATAGCCCAGTGCGCCGCCATAGGCAGCGGCCAAAAACGCCGCGTCGCCGGCGCCAACACCGCGCTGGCGCAACACCTCTTCGCACTCTTTTATTGGCGGCGGGGTGAGGGTATACACCGCGCAGCGCGAGCGAATGGTGGGCAGAATAGCCGCTTCACTGTCGGCGGTCAGCACAAACAGGACCCCCGCGGGCGGCTCCTCCAAAACTTTGAGCAGCGCGTTGGCCGCGGCGGCCTGCATTTTTTGTGCGTCTTGAATAATGGCGACCCGGCCCTCGGCAGACAGCGAGGTGGACCGCACGGCGGCACGCACCTCGCGCACCCGGTCGACCGGGATGATGTCGGCGGCACCCTGCGGGGTGGCCGTGATGCATTCGGGGTTTTGCCCCAGCAGCACGGTGTCGGCCCCCGGCTCGCCCTGCGGGTAAAGGTAATCGGCCGCAAGCAGCCGTGCCGCGTAGTTTTTGCCAAGGCCCGGGGCCCCGCACAGCAAAATGCTGTGCGGCAGCCGCCCGGCCGCCAGCGCGGCGGCAAGGTCGCTTTTCAGCGCCTCATTGCCGTGAAAGCGCTGCAGCATCAAAGCTTTTCAAACCGGTCTACCGGCGTGACAAACACCGTTGCCCCGCCTACCGTAACCTCCAGCGGAAACGCGGTGGTGACCCCAATGCCGTACGATGCCGTTGAGGGCACGATCTCGGTGCGCTGCTTGGAGAACTCGGCGATGATTGAAATGGCTTCGTCCACCTTTTCATCCTCGGTACCGATCAGCATGGTCACGTTGCCCGCCAGCAAAAAACCGCCGGTCGTCGACAGCCGTGTCACCGAAAACCCCGCTTTGGTCAGGGCGGAAGAGACCGCGCCGGAATCCTCTTTGTTGACAATTGCAGTAATCATTTTCATACTGTACAGCCTCCTTTGCGGTTGTTTGGTACAGCTTTATTTTACCACGAGTTCGCCCGAATTTCTACCGTTTTACACACGGGGCCTGTTTAAAACCCGTTTATTGTGTGGAAAACCCTGTGAAAACTTTTGAAAACCGGTCAATCTTGTCTTTTTTACATGGATTTTTGTTCTGCTTTGCCACCGGCTGGGCGACTGTTGAGAATGTATACCACTCTCGACAAACTTCGCAAATTCAACGTTCAGTTGTCAAAGCTTTCACAGCTTTCCACCCCCGCTGTGGAAAAAGTAGGCCGTAAACCCGCTGTTATTAACATTTTCAACCGAGTTTTCAACATTTCGTTTTAAAACCGCTATACCATTTGTAATGCCACACCGCAAAACACGTCGAAAATTGCCTAAATTCAGCCAGAATATACATTCTCTTTACGCGCCCCATACAAAACGGCTTCAGAAAAATGTTGTATTGGGGAAACTGGGGAATGTTTTTTCCACGGCGGTGTTGAAAACTACGTGGAAAATGTTGAAAGCCGACATTTGTGACCACTTTTTTCTGCTTTTACAATGTCTCGTTACCCCTAAAAACAAAAGGGCGGGGCCTTTGCCCCACCCTTGCTTTGCGGTCACTGTCACGGGGTCGTTTGCCCCTGCGGCGGCTTAAAGCCCTCGCCGTACACCTCATCCACCTCGGTAATCATCACCAGCGCGTTTTCATCCGCGGCGTGGGCCGCAGAGCGCACCTTAAAAATCTGGCTTTTGCTGCACGCGCAGATCAGCATGTCCTTTTCTTCGCCCGAAAAGGTGCCCTTTGCCCGCACCAGTGTCGACCCGCGGTCGGTCTGCTCGCTGATGCTTTTGGCAATCTGCATGCCCTGCGTCGTAATAATCATCGCCATTTTGCCGCTGCCGGTGCCGTACAGCACCCGGTCGATCACCTGCGTCGCCGCATAGGTGGAAATCAGCCCGTACAGCGCGGCGTCAATATTGCCGTACACCAGCGCGCCGATGAGCAGAATAACGCTGTCAATCATCAGCGAAAACTGCCCCACCGACAGGTGCGGCATCACCTTGTGCAGCGACAGAATGAGGAAGTCGGTGCCGCCGGTGGAGGAGCCGCGCATATAAATGAGCACCAGCCCCGCGCCGATGAGCACGCCGGAAAACAGCGCCGCCAGCAGCGGGCTGCCGGTGTACACCGGAAACCGGGGCAGCACAAGGTCGACAATCAGCGTTTGAATGACCATGGTTTTTAAGCTGAGCAGCAAAAACCGCCGCCCCAGCGTGCGGTAGCTGACCAGAATAATGGGGATGTTGAGCACCAGCATCATCGTGCCGATGGGTAGCCCGGTGAGGTGGTTGATGATCAGCGCAAGGCCCGACACCCCGCCGGTCGCAAAGCCCGCCGCTTTCATAAAGGTATAAATGCCGATGCCAAACAAAACACTGCCGGCAAGGTCGTAAAACAAATCGACCAGCACGGTTTTAAGTTCACATTTTTTCATACCAGACGCCCGCACCTCTTTGTTGTAAATTACAGCCGGTTACTGCCTGCTTGTTTATTTATTGTATCACAAGCGGGCACCGCCGCCCACCCCCTGTGGCGGGCGGCGCGGGGTTTTCTTGCGGCATTTCTGCGCCCGCCCGGCTTTGTGCCGCGGTTTTTTACCGGTTTGCCCGCCGGGCCCAATGCCCGCCGCACCGGCAGGGGCAGCGCACAAAACAGGGCCGCACCCCGCGTGCCGAACGCCGGCCCAGCCGATATGCAAACAGCAACCGGCTGCTAGCGCAGGCGGCACAATTTTAAAAAAGGGAAGAAGGCCACCGCAACCCAGCCCGGCTACGCGCCCTGTTGCCCCGCCGCCCCGGCCCCGTTGTTTTTTGGGGCCGCACCGCAGCCAAAGGCAAGGCCGCAACCGCCGCTGCCAAAAAACCAAAAAGCGCAAAAAAGTGCCCGCCGAATTACCGGCGGGCACCTTTATTTCACCATCACGCTAAGAGAGGTGTTTATTTGTACAAAGTTTCGAGCTTTTTGAGGTACTCGTAGCGGTCTGTCGAGGTCTCAGCGGCCTTCTCAAACAGCTCGGTAGCACGCTCGGGGAACGCCATCTGCAGGCGGGCATAACGGTTCTCGGACTTGATGAAGTCGAGGTAGCTCTCGGTCGGCTCCTTCGAATCCACGATAAATGCAGGCTTGCCCTCTGCCTTGAGGCGCGGGTCGAAGCGGTACATATGCCAGTAGCCGGATGCCACAGCGCGCTTGATCTCCAGCTGGCTGTTGCCCATGCCGCCCTTAATGCCGTGCATTTCGCACGGGGCGTAGCCGATGATCAGCGACGGGCCGGGATAGCTCTCCGCCTCTTTGATGGCCTTCACGGTCTGGTTGTAGTCGGCGCCCATCGCAATGTGCGCAACATACACATAGCCGTAAGACATCGCAATCTGCGAGAGGTCCTTTTTGCCAATCGATTTGCCGGCTGCCGCAAACTGTGCAACCTGGCCGATCTGGCTGGCCTTCGAAGCCTGCCCGCCGGTGTTCGAATACACCTCGGTGTCAAAGACCATCACGTTGACGTCCTCGCCGGAAGCCAGCACGTGGTCCAAGCCGCCAAAGCCGATATCGTACGCCCAGCCGTCGCCACCAAAGATCCAGACGGATTTCTTCGACAGGAATTCTTTCTTCGGCAGAATCTCTTTGCTGTACTCGCAGGTCGGGTCCTTCTCCAGCTCGGCAACCAGTTTCTTGGTCGCGATCTGGTTGGCGTCGCCGTCATCGAGGGTTGCAAGGTATTCGTCGATTGCAGCGCGCTTGCTGTCAACAGTGGTGACATCGCGCAGCTCTTTGACCTTATTGATCAGGCTCTCGCGGATGTACTTCTGGCCAAGGGCAAAGCCCAGGCCGTGCTCGGCGTTGTCCTCAAACAGGCTGTTTGCCCATGTGGGGCCAAAGCCGCTCTCGCGGTTGACGGTGTACGGGCTGGTCGCGCCGGCGCCGCCCCAGATGGACGAGCAGCCGGTCGCGTTGGAGATGTACATGCGCTCGCCAAACATCTGGGTGACCAGTTTGGCATAGCTGGTCTCGGCGCAGCCTGCGCAGGCGCCCGAGAACTCAAGCAGCGGCTGCTCGAACTGGCTGCCCTTGACGGTGGTCTTTTTGAACATCGTCTCTTTTTTGGTGACATTCGCCACGGCGTAGTCGAACGAATCCTGCTCGACAAGCTGGCTCTCCTGCGGCACCATTTTCAGTGCTTTGCCGGGGGCCGGGCAGATGTTGGCGCACGAGCCGCAGCCCATGCAGTCCAGCGGGGAGATGACGATGCCAAACTGGTAGCTCTCGAGGCCCTTGCCCTTGCCGGCGGCCATTTTCATGGTCGAGGGGGCAGCGGCAACTTCCTTCTCATCCATCAGGAACGGGCGGATAACCGCGTGCGGGCAGACAAACGAGCACTGGTTGCACTGAATGCACTTTTCAGCATCCCACTCGGGCACGCTGACAGCAACACCGCGCTTCTCGTAAGCCGAAGCACCCTGCTCAAACGTACCGTCTGCATGGTCCACAAAGGCCGAAACAGGCAGGCTGTCGCCGTCCATCATGTCGACCGGGTCAAGGATGTTCTTGACCTGCTTGACCAGCGGGGCAGCACCGGTGAGGGTTTTGCCTTCGCCTTCGTCTTTTGCGTCGGCCCATGCGGCGGGCACGTCAATTTTGACATACGCGGTGGCACCGGCATCGATGGCGGCATAGTTCATGTTGACAACGGCTTCGCCCTTCTTCGCGTAGGACTTGTGTGCCGCCTCTTTCATGAAGCGAAGCGCATCTTCTTCCGGCATGATTTTTGCCAGCGAGAAGAACGCGGACTGCAAAATGGTGTTGGTGCGCTTGCCCATGCCAATCTCAATGGCTTTGTCGATGGCATTGACGGTGTACAGCTGGATGTTGTTCTTTGCAATGTAGCGCTTTGCAAAGGCAGGCATATGCTGGTCCAGCTCTTCCTTCGTCCACTGGCAGTTAATCAGGAAGGTACCGCCCGGCTTGACGTCGTTGACCATCTTAAAGCCCTTGATGACATAAGACGGGTTGTGGCAGGCAACAAAGTCGGCCTTATTGATGTAGTAGCTCGAACGGATGGGCTTGTCGCCAAAGCGCAGGTGGCTGATGGTCACGCCGCCGGTCTTTTTCGAGTCATACTGGAAGTATGCCTGAATGAATTTGTCGGTGTGGTCGCCGATGATCTTGATGGAGTTCTTGTTGGCGCCCACGGTGCCGTCGCCGCCAAGGCCCCAGAACTTGCACGAAACAGTGCCTGCCGGGGTGGTGTCGGGGGCAGCGGTCTCCTCCAGCGAATGGCCGGTGACATCATCGACAATGCCGATGGTGAAGTTGTCCTTCGGCTGGTCTTTTTTGAGGTTCTCGTACACTGCAAACACGCTGGAGGGCGGGGTGTCTTTCGAGCCCAGGCCATAGCGGCCGCCCACAACGGGGATTGACACGCCGTTGCGCACAAGGCTGGTGACAACGTCGAGGTACAGCGGCTCGCCCAGTGCGCCCGGCTCTTTGGTGCGGTCCAGCACGGCGATTTTCTTGGTGGTTTTCGGCAGTGCGGCAATCAGCTTTTCAGCAACGAACGGGCGGTACAGGCGAACCTTGACCAGGCCGACCTTCTCGCCTGCGGCAGTCATGTAATCAATGACTTCCTCGGCAACGTCGCAGATGGAGCCCATCGCGATGATGACGCGCTCGGCATCCGGTGCGCCGTAGTAGTTGAACAGGCCGTAGTTGGTGCCAATCTTCTCGTTGACCTTGCCCATGTACTCTTCGACAATCGCGGGCAGCGCGTCGTAGTACTTGTTGCAGGCTTCACGATGCTGGAAGAAGATATCGCCATTCTCGTGCGAGCCACGCATGGTGGGGTGCTCCGGGTTCAGCGAACGGGCGCGGAACGCCGCAACGGCGTCCATGTCCACCATGTCTTTCAGGTCGTCATAGTCCCAGACCTCAATCTTCTGGATCTCGTGGCTGGTACGGAAACCGTCGAAGAAGTTCACGAACGGCACGCGGCCCTTGATGGCCGACAGATGTGCCACCGCGGCGAGGTCCATGACCTCCTGCGGGTTGGACTCGGCCAGCATTGCAAAGCCGGTCTGGCGGCAGGCATACACGTCGCTGTGGTCACCAAAGATGTTCAGCGCATGGGTCGCAACGGTACGGGCTGACACATGAAACACGGCCGGCAGCAGTTCACCGGCGATTTTGTACATGTTGGGGATCATCAGCAGCAGGCCCTGCGAAGCGGTATAGGTGGTGGTCAGCGCGCCAGCGTTCAAGCTGCCGTGCACGGTGCCTGCGGCACCTGCCTCGGACTGCATCTCCATTACTCGTACTTCGTCACCGAAAATATTCTTGCGGTGCGCAGCTGCCCACTGGTCGACTTGGTCGGCCATCGGGCTGGACGGAGTAATGGGGTAGATGCTGGCAACTTCCGTATACGCATAGCTTACGTGCGCTGCGGCGGTGTTGCCATCCATACTCTTTTTAGCTCTTGCCATTTTTTAAGTTCCTCCCTAAAAAATTGATCGCGTGATGGATTGCACTCTCGCAACCTATATTTTAACAAATTCGGCCTGATAAGTAAATAACAAAAAACCGCTTTCTCAGGCCATTCTTGTTAATATCGTCTATTTACCCTTAATTATGTGGCAATTTGGGGAAATTCCTCTGCCAAGGGGCGTTTTGCCGCAAAGGTGCGGGCAAAACGGGGTTTGACAGCGGGCCTTAAATACTATAAAATCTGGACAGCGATACCAAAAAACGGCGTTTTGCGCCGATGTAAGGGAGTTTTGACGGGATGGACCCGGACGGTCTGAGTTTGCTGGTCTGTGGCATCACTTATCTGTTGTCGCTTGTTGCGGTGTACCACACCGGTGCGCTGCGCGACGTGCAGGGGCCGGGGCAGCGCGGCGACGATGCGCTGCTGGGCATCACGGCGCTGTGGTGGGGCACTGTCACCGCGGCGGCTTTGCTGCGCGCCGGGGCCGTGTTTGCCGCCGCTCTCTGGCTGCGCCGGCTGCCGGCGGCAGCCGTGGCGGTCGTGCTGCTTTGCCCCGTACTTGACGCGCTGCTGTTTGCGCTGGGCGCCGCCCACCCGCCGGCAGCACTGCCCCAAGGCAAAGGCGCCGCCGCCCTTGCAACGCTGCTGGGCAAACCCTTTTTGCTGCTGCCCCGTGCCGTGCTGCGCGCCGCCGGGCTTTCGGCCCGCGCGCCCGTAACCGAGCAGGACTTGATGGCGATGGTGGACGACGTGCAGGAGGGCGATTTTCTGGACGAAAGCCAGAAAGAGATGATCACCGGCGTGTTTGAGCTGGACGACATCGCCGCGGTGGACATCATGACCCACCGCACCGAGGTCAAGGCCATTGCCGATTCGCGCACGGCACACGAGGTGCTGCCGCTGGCCATTGAGGGCGGCTTTTCGCGCCTGCCGGTCTACCACAAAAACCTCGACGACATTATTGGTATTTTATATGTAAAAGACCTGCTGAGCCTGGTGGACGACCCCGCGGGCGCCGACGTGCCCATCCACGGGTTTTTGCGCCCGGCCATGTTTGTGCCGGAAAACTGCCATGCCCGCGAACTGCTGCTGGATTTTCGCGCAAAGCGCACCCAAATTGCCATCGTGGTGGACGAATACGGCGGCACGGCCGGCATTGTGACGATGGAGGATATCCTGGAAGAGATTGTGGGCAACATTGAGGACGAATTTGACCCCGAGGACGACGAGCTGCGCCCGGTAGAGGGCGGCCTTTTGGCCGACGGCGCTGCCGACCTTGAGGACGTGTTTGACTGGTTTGGCCTGCCGATGCCCGACCCCGAGCCGGAGGATGATTTTGATTCGGTGGGCGGGCTGATCACCGCGCGGCTGGGGCGCATCCCCCAGCAGGGAGAGCCGGTCAGTTTAGCTTACGGCGGCCTGCTGCTAAGGGTAGAGCAGGTGAACGAGCGCCGCATTGAAAAAGTATTTTGCCAAAAACAGCCGCAAGAGGCGGGGCAAAAAGAAACCGAGGACAATGAAACCGATGCATAACGAGACAACACTTGCCAGTGAAACCGTTTTTACCGGGCGGATCATCCGGGTGACGAAAGACACCGTGCGGCTGGAAAACGGCAGCACCTCCACGCGCGAAGTCGTGCACCACAACGGGGGCGCCTGCGTGGCCGCCCTGACCGAAACGGGCGAAATTTACCTTGTACGGCAGTTTCGCTACCCGTACGGCAAAGAGCTGGTAGAGCTGCCGGCCGGCAAGCTGGAGCCGGGCGAAGACCCGCGCGTCGCCGCCCTGCGTGAGCTGGAAGAAGAGGTTGGCGTGCAGGCGGACGAGATGATTTCGCTTGGCGAATTTTACCCCTCGTGCGGGTACTGCAACGAGATTATTTACCTGTATGCCGCAAAGGGCCTGCACGAAACCCGGCAGCATTTGGATGAGGACGAATTTGTCACGGTGCAAACCGCCCCGCTGCAAAGTGTGGTGCAGCAGGCGCTGAGCGGCGAATTGCAGGACGGCAAAACCATCGCCGCTGTGCTGCGGCTGAACGCGCTGCACACCGCGGGCAAATTTTAAAGGGTAAAGGGGGCCGCGCCATGCTGACAGCGGCAGAGCAACAGACCATTTTAAATTTAGTGCGCGAGGCGGGCAGTTTGTTGTTAAACAAAGCCCTCGCGCGGGATATTACGGTAAAAGGGCGGGCCAATTTTGTCACCAGCTGTGATTTTGCGGTGCAAGAACAGCTAAAAGGTGCGCTGACGGCGCGCTGGCCCGACGCCGGTTTTTACAGTGAAGAACAGGTGAACCAGCCAAAGCCCGCCGGCCTGTGCTGGGTGCTGGACCCGGTGGACGGCACGGCCAACCTGATGAGCAGCCTTGGCCAAAGTGCCATTTCGCTGGCGCTGCTGCAAGACGGGCAGCCCGTGTTTGGCGTGGTGTATAACCCGTTCACAGGCGAGTTGTTCCACGCCGCGGCAGGTGGCGGCGCGTTTTTAGGGGATACGCCGCTGGCCGTCAGCGAAGTGCCGCTGGCCGACGGGCTGGTGGCGGTGGGCACCGCCCCGTATGACCGCAGCCTTGCCGGGGCAAATTTTGCGCTGTTTGAGCAGCTGTTTGCCGCCTGTGCGGACTTGCGGCGCATTGGCAGCGCGGCGCTGGACCTTGCCTATGTGGCCGCCGGGCGCATGGTGGGCTATGTGGAACGCAACTTAAAGCCGTGGGATTTTGCCGCGGGGGTACTGCTGGTGCAGGAGGCCGGGGGCCGCGTTTGCCAGTTTGACGGCACGCCGGTGGCCTTTTTTGAAAACTGCGACATGGTGGCGGCAGCCCCCGCCAGTGCGCCCGGCCTGCTGGCCGTAACCGCAAAGCTGCCCGCAACGGCGGCGCTGCTTGCTAAACAGGGCTGACGGCGCTTTTTGGGGCAGGGCGGCCTGCCCTCGGGCTAAAATGGGGTTGTATTGCCTTGGGCGCCGGCTTTTGCGGCCTTTGGGGGGCGGGGTACCGTACCCCACAATAAAAAGGCCGCGTTTTACGGCTTGTGCTGCATACAAATGTATTTAAACCGGGTGGCAAAGCCGCCCGGTTTTTTGAGGCTTCGGTAGTTTGTGTGGGTAACTTAGCGGCCCGGGAGCAACAGTTGGACGCACGAACAG
Organism: Bacillota bacterium; assembly: GCA_023460035.1. Lineage (GTDB taxonomy): Bacteria > Bacillota > Clostridia > Oscillospirales > Ruminococcaceae > Pygmaiobacter. The sequence goes on along the minus strand of JAEWRN010000021.1, from coordinate 60 downwards.
GACAGCATGACCATGGCGATCATGTTGTCGGTGTTGCGGAAGCCAAACGCAGTGCGAATA
>JAEWRN010000020.1 GCA_023460035.1 Bacillota bacterium | reverse complement strand
TGACAGTGCCTTGTTTGAATTCCTCGCTGTACCGTGTTCCTTTGCTTTTTTCCATGCTGGACACTCCTTCGTAGTGATTTTATTTTACACTACTCCGCACTCTCCAGCAAATCGGGTATAGCTCAGTGCCCTTTATTGCAATGGCTGCAAAAAAATTTATTGGTAAACCAAAAAATTTGACGGCGCGCCCGCGCCGTCTTATACTGTAATGCAGAATCCACCCAGATAGGAGAGGCCCAATGTCGACGAACCGTTAATCAACAAAATTGCTGACCACCGCAGCCGCGCACCGCGCGGCCTGTTTGTGTTACACATTTTTGAGATTCACGGATATCGCCGCATTTTGGGGTTTGGATTCTAAGCCGTTTGGGCCGCATCTTCAACAAACCAAAAGTCGTGCCATGGTATCTGTACCTTGGCGCGGCCTTTTTTAATTTACAGGAGGAAGCTGTATGAAAACCCTTTTCACCTTTAAGCCGCCTTTTAACACCTTTCTGCCCATAGCGCTGATGACAGAAAGGATTTTTACTGTTGAAACAAATAAAATGGACGGTAGCCTATACCGCCGCCCCCACCGCCGTGCGCTATTGCAAGCATTGCGGTGTTAAAACCGCCTTTGCCTCCAGCGGGCTGTTCCGTGTAAATGCCCAGCAAAAAGCGCTGGATGTCTGGTTAATTTTTAAATGCCCGCAGTGTGACACAACCTGGAACTGCACGATACTTTCGCGCGTAAACCCCGCTAGCCTGCCAAAAGACCTGCTGCACGGGTTTCACACCAACGACCCCGCGCTTGCCATGCGGTACGCAACCGACGCGGCGCTGCTAAAACGCAACGGCGCCGTGCCCGGCGTGCCAAAACTTACTGTTTTGGGGCCGGATGCGGCCGGCGAAACCCCTGTTTGCATTGAGCTAGACGCCCCGTGGCCCGCCGCGTACAAAGCTGCGGTGGCAATACGGCAAAAGCTGGGCCTTTCACGCAGCCAGTTTGACCAGCTGTGCGAAAGCGGGCGGCTGGCCTGCCTTTCGGGCCAAAACCTGAAAAAGTGCAGCCTTGCCGGGACATTTTTACTGGAACTGCAATAGCTGACCGCTTGACACAAAACGGGCAACGGCGCAAGACCCTATGCGCCGTTGCCCGTTTTTATGCCCTTTTCGCCGCCCCATGTGTTTACCTTTTGCCCGCGCAGCGGGTTCACTTCTGCGGCACCTAATTACGACATAACCTTCGTCAAATGGTCTGTGGTCAACAGCATCTTTGTTTGCATTGCAGTACCCCTGCCAGGGTATTTACCAGCAAACTATAAACAAAGTATAAGGGCGGGGTTAAAAAGCAAATACCACTTCATTTGCGCTGCGCTGCTCAATGTTGCGCAGCAAACTTTCTACAAACAGCTGCACCTTGGTGTACTGCGCTTTATTTTTAGTCATCAACAGCTGCAGGCCCCATTCCAGCGGTTCTTCGGCCGCAAAGCTGCGGCAGACCGCCTGTTTTGAAAACTGGTAGTTTTTCGCATACAGGGTGGGGGTGATGGCGACACAGTTAAAATAATGCATCGATGGCCGTGTGAGGCTGAGCTCGGACGATTTAAGGCGCACTTTTAAATTGAGCCCGGCCTTTTGTGCCTGCTCTAACAGCGCCTTTTCGACCATATACAGGTCAGAGTGCACGATGATTTCCTGCCCCTGCAGGTCGGCCACGCGGATGGTCTGTTTTTTGCACAGCGGGTTTTTAATGTTCATAATTAAACTGATACCACTTTTGCACAGGTTTATTGTTTCAAGGGTCGGCTCGCTGGTGGGGTAAACCCCAATACCAAGGTCCAGCGAATGGCCCACGACCCCCTGCTTTAAAGACTCATCCGACATTTGGGTGAAATCAATCGTCGTTTCAGGGTACTTTTCCATAAAATCCTGCAAAAAATCTGCGGTGATCAGCTTTTTGGCAGACGGCACGATGCCCACCCGAATCAGCCCGTTGTAGTTTTTGCTCAGGCTTGCCACCTCGTTGCGCATGGCATAATACTCCGCAAGCAAATTTTGCGCTTTGGGCAAGAAAAATTCACCGAATTCCGTCAGGATCAGCGCATTTTTATTCAGATAAAAAAGTTTTTGCCCAAGGTTGTTTTCCAGCGTCTTAATTGATTTACTCAGGGCCTGCGGCGTTACATAAAGCGCCTCGGCGGTGACGGCAAAATTCATTCTCTTACAAGTTTCGACAAAATAATAAAGCTGCTTAAATTCCATACAATTCCTCAATTTTTGGTTGTGCTGGCCAAACTCCAATTTGTTTGACAATTAACTAACGATATGCGACCATAACAATATAATAATAAACTATTTTGGGCTTCGGTTCAAACAGTTTATTATAAGAAAAAGGAGGAAAGCATGAAAAAGAAACTTTTGTCAGCAGCTTTGTCACTGGTTCTGCTGTTCTCACTGGCCGGCTGCGGTGCGCAGTCCAGCAGTGCAGCGGCGGGGGCAAGCTACAAGGCAGGCACCTACTCTGCCACGGTACAGGGCCGTAACGGTGACCTTACCGTCACCACCGAGTTCGACGCGACCAGCATTGTTTCGGTCACCATTGGTGACAACGACGAAACCGCGGGTATTGCTACCCCGGTGCTCGAAACCTTCCCCGGCCTGATCGTGGATGGCCAGACCCTGAACGTGGACGCCGTGAGCGGCGCCACCGTGACCAGCGATGCCGTGATTGAGGCTGTGGCACAGTGCGTGCAGCAGGCCGGCGGCGACGTGGACGCGCTGAAATCGAAAGAAAAAGTTGCAAAAACCGCCGGCGACCCGATTGAAAAGACCGCCGACGTCGTGATTATTGGCGCGGGCGGCGCGGGCCTTTCGGCTGCCGTTAGCGCAAGCAGCGCCGGTTCTTCGGTCATCGTGATTGAAAAAGGCGCTGCCGTGGGCGGTAACACCCTGCGTGCAGGCGGTGCCTACAACGCAGTGGACCCCGAGCGTCAGGCCAATGTAGCCATTGAAGACTCGCAGATTAAAGAACTGAACGACATCCTTGCCATTGACCCCACCACCATTGACACCGAGTACCAGGATACCCTGAAAACCCTGCAGTCGCAGATTACAGAGTATATGGCCGGTGACAAAACCGCGCTGTTTGACACCGTTGAGCTGCACACCTACCAGACCTACATTGGCGGTAAGCGCACCGGGCTGGACGGCACCACCATTTACGGCGATTACGACCTTGTTCACACCCTGACCTCCAACTCTCTGGCTTCGCTGGAGTGGCTGGCCAGCCTGGATGAGAACGTTGAAATTTCGGACAACATCAGCACCGTGCTGGGCGCACTGTGGCCCCGCACCCACGCACTGACCGCATCGGTTGGCCATGGCCTGATTGACCCGCTGATGAAAGGCTGCGAAGCAAACAACGTGGACATCATGCTGAACACCGCCGGTGAAAGCCTGATTGTTGAAGACGGCAAAGTGGTTGGCGTAAAAGCCACCCAGACCGACGGCACCCCTGTCACCCTGACCGCCACCAAGGGCGTCATTTTAACCACCGGCGGCTACGGCGCCAACCCCAAAATGGCAATGGAGTACGACAACTACTGGGGCGTTTTGACTGAAGACATGCCCACCACCAACTCGGCGCTGCTGACCGGCGACGGCATTGTGATGGCGCAGGCCGTCAATGCAAACCTCGTCGGCATGGGCTACATTCAGCTGATGCCCAGCTCGCAGCCGGTCACCGGCTCGCTGGGCGGCGGCCTGTGGGGCAGTGCGGAGGACCAGGTTTTCGTCAACAAAGAGGGCAAACGCTTTGTCTCTGAGTACGAAAGCCGCGACGTGCTGTCCAAGGCCGCACTGGAGCAGACCGACGGCATTTTCTACATCATCTGCGACCAGGAGTCGGCCGGTGACCCGCAGCCGGGCGGCAAAAACGGCTGGGGCAACGACATTGACACCCTGATTGAAGAGGGCAGCGTGTTGAAGGCAGATACTCTGGAGGACCTTGCGACCCAGATGGGCTGCGACCCCGCTACCTTTGTGGCTGAGATTGAAAAATACAACAGCTTCACCGAGACCGGTGTGGACACTGACTTTAACAAAGTCAAAATTGGCGCTGCGATTGATGTTGGCCCGTTCTATGCCACCATCCGCACCCCGTCGATTCACCACACCATGGGCGGTGTGCGGATCAACACCAATGCCGAAGTGCTGGACACCGACGGCAACGTGATTGACGGCCTGTATGCAGCGGGCGAAGTTGTTGGCGGCATCCACGCCGGCAACCGCCTGGGCGGCAACGCACTGGCCGACGTTGTGGTCTTTGGCCGCATTGCCGGTACCAGCGCAGCAGCAAACGACTAATTTTTCATTCGGCAGGCAGCTGCCTGACAGGTTAGCTTAAACAACAGGGCCGCAAAGCAATTGCTTTGCGGCCCTGTTGTTGTTTATTGCACTTCTTTGCGTCAGTCCAGTTCAAGGATAGTCAACGCTTCGGCGACCTCTTTTGCGGGGTCGCTGCTTTGCCATTCGCTAAAATAGTTGAGGCAGCTGCACAGGTACAGGGTGTCGCCCTCTCTCACCTGTTTTCGGTAGTGCACATGCCCCATAATGCTGATGCGCACCCCCGCCTGCCGGTACAGCTGCCCATAGGCGCTGCTGCCCAAAAACGCGTTAAAATACGCCCAGCTTTCGCGCTGTGCGGGCACGGTGAACTGCGGGGCCGTTACCATGTGGGTGACGACAATCTGCTTTTTGCCCTGCGTCTGCTTTAGCTTTGCCGTAAGGCTTTGCAGCATGGCCTCGTGCACCTGCGCATCCGGCTTGCCCCAGCTGGTAAACAGGCTGTCCTGCCAGGTGCGCCCGCCCAGCTCATGGCTGGCAAATTGCCGCGGGGTGTAGGCGGCATCACCAAACGAATAATCGTACCAGCCGGTCTCACCCACCACCGCCCAGTCGCCGCCCAGCGGCACATTGCGGCCTGCTAAGCACGTCGGGTGCTGGGCATACAGCTTGTACAATGCGGCAGTGTCGGGGTATTCGTCGCCCTGCTGCCACAAATCGTGGTTGCCGGGCACAAACCAGCACGGCACCGCGCAAAGGGCGCCCATACGGTCTAAAAAGGCCAGTGTTGTGCTGACATGGTTTGAAATATCCCCCGCCAGCAGCAGCGCGTCAAGCTGTTGTTGCCGCGCCTGCTGTGCCAGCAGCTCCGCCACCGGGTACGCCTTGTTGATATCGACGTGCAGGTCTGAAATTACACCAATTTTCATCTGTACCTCACTGCGCCGCAAAGTGGCAGCGCACGCTGTGGCCCGGTGTTACTTCTACCAGCGGGGCCGGTGTTTGCATGCAAATGGGCTTTGCCTTGCTGCAACGGGTACAAAACGCGCACCCGGTGGGCGGGCATACCAGGCTTGGCACTTCGCCTTGCAGCACAATATGTTGCCGTGGCACTTCGTTTACGGTGGGCACCGCCGAAAGCAGCGCCTGCGTATACGGGTGCAACGCGTGCCGGTATACGGTCTCTACATCGCCGTATTCCACCAACTGGCCCAGATACATCACCCCGATGTGGTCGCTCATATACTCCACCACGTTGAGGTCGTGAGAAATAAATAAATAGGTCAAATGATTCGCTTTTTTTAGCTGTAACAGCAGGTTGAGGATCTGCGACTGGATGGAAACATCCAGCGCCGATACCGCTTCATCCGCCACCAGCAGTGTGGGCTGCAGCATCAGCGCCGCCGCAATATTGACCCGCTGGCGCTGCCCGCCTGAAAGCTCGTGCGGGTAGGCGTTTAAATAGCTTTCGTCTAACCCGACCGTCTGCATCATCTGCCCCACGCGCGCGCGGCGCTGGGCTGCCGGCAGTACGGTGTTGATCTTTAGCGGCTCTTGCAGCAGCCAGCCTATTTTGCGGCTGGGGTTCAGCGAGGCGTACGGGTCTTGCAGGATAATTTGTATTTCGCGCCGCATCGCCTGTTTTTGCGCCCGGCTAAGCCCATTTACCGGCTGCCCGCGGTAATACAGCTGCCCTGCGGTGGGCTGTAACAGCCCGGCCAGCAGCTGCCCCGCGGTGGATTTGCCACAGCCCGATTCGCCCACAAGGCCCAGTATCTCGCCGGGCTGTACGGCAAGGGTGAGGTCGTTGACCGCCCGCAGCGATTGCTTGTGAAACGGGTTGCGGTGGTCGCGCACGCGGTATTCTTTTGTGATGCCGCACAGCTGCGCCAATACCTGTTCGCTCATACCGCCGCCCCCTTTGCCTGTGCGCCCTGTGCGTGGAAGCAGCGCACCATTCGGCTGCCCTGTGCCACCAGCGGCGGCAGTGCAGTGCGGCAGCGCGCGTCCGCCTCGTCACAGCGGTCACAAAACGGGCAGCACCCCGCTTTGCGGCGGTCCAGCGCCGCCACCACCCCGGGGATGGTATACAGCGGCTGGCCTTTTTTTTGCGGCGATGGCAGCGAATCCAGCAGGCGGCGGGTATAAGGGTGCTGTGGGTCGTACAAAATTTGTGAGGTCGTACCCTGTTCTACCACAAACCCCGCGTACATCACCACAACCCGCCCGCAAATTTCTCGCACGACCCCAAGGTCGTGCGAGACTAGCAGCACCGTGGTGGAAAGCGCCCGGTTGAGCGATTGCAGCAGCAGTAAAATCTGGTGCTGTATCGTCACGTCCAGCGCGGTGGTGGGCTCGTCGGCAATCAGCAACGCGGGGCGGTTGATGAGCGCCATCGCAATGACGATGCGCTGCTTCATGCCGCCGGAAAGCTGGTGCGGGTACTCCCAGTACAGCTCTTGCGGGCGCGAAAGCCCCACCTGCCGCATCATGTCCAGCGCCTGCAGGCGGGCCTTCGCCTTGTCCTTTTGCCCGTGTTGCAGCACCGCTTCGGCAATTTGCACCCCCACCGGCAACAGTGGGTTCAGGGCGGTCATCGGCTCTTGAAACACCATTGAAATTTCTTTGCCGCGCAGCTGGCACAGCTGTTGCTCTGTCAGTTCCGTTAGGGTTTGCCCGTCAAAGGTGATCTGCCCGCTGCTGACGCGGGCGGCGGCGGGCAGAAGCCCCGCAATGGCAAGGGAGGTGAGGCTTTTGCCGCAGCCGGATTCACCCACAAGGCCCACAATCTCGCCGCAGCCAAGCTCAAATTCCACCTCGCTGAGCGCGGGGTAACACCCTCCTTTGGTGCAGATGTCGAGCCCAAGCCCGCGCAGCTGTAATAATGGTTCCATTGTCCTCTCCCCCTTATCTGGCTTTCGCGTCGGTCAAATCGCGCAGCCCATCGCCCAGCAGGTTAAACCCCAGCATCATCAGGGTAATCATACAGCCGGGGATCACCGCATACCACGGGTAGGTCAGCAGATAGGCCTGCGCTTCGTACAGCATCATACCCCAGCTGGGGCTGGGCGGCTGTATGCCAAGGCCAAGGTAGCTTAGCCCGGCCTCCGATAAAATGGCGCTGGCAAACCCCAGCGACATGGTGACAAGCAGGGGGGAAACCATGTTGGGCAAAATATGCAGCGCCATCAGCCGCACCGGGCCCGCCCCGCGGGAGCGCGCGGCTTTGACATAATCCATTGTTTTCAGCTGCAAAAAACCCGCACGGGTCACACGGCAAAACCGCGGGATAGAGGTGATACCCAGTGCAATGGCGGTGTTGAGGGTGCCGGTGCCAAACACGGTGATGAACACGAGCGCCAAAATTACCCCGGGGAACGCCATCTGCGCGTCGATGATGCGCATAATGACTTCGTCCACCGCGCCACCCGCATACCCGGCCACCGCACCCAGCAACAGCCCCACGGTAAGCCCAATGCCCACCGAGGACGCCCCTACCAAAAACGCGGCCTGCGAGCCCTTCATCACCCGGCTTAAAATGTCGCGGCCAAAATTATCGGTGCCCAGCAGGTGTGCCGCACTGGGGGGCTGAAAAATCGCCCCCGTATCCATAACGTTGGGGTCATACGGCAGGTACACGAAACTGACGAGCAGTACCAGCAGCAGAATGCCCAGCAGTACGGCCCCTGCCGCAAGGTTTTTACTTTTGCCACTTCTGTTTTTCATTGGCGCTCTGTGCGTCCCCTTTCTTAGCAAGGGCCTACCGCACACGGATGCGCGGGTCGATGGCCGAATAGAGCAGTTCTACTAAAAAGTTGATGACCACTACGGTAAAGGCAAGGTAGAACACCAGCCCCTGCACCAGTGGGAAATCGCGGTTGCCCACGCCGGTGATGATCAGCCGGCCAATGCCCGGCAGGTTAAAGACATTTTCCACAATAATGCTGCCCCCCAGCACTTCCACCACGATCATGCCAAGGATGGTCACCGTGGGCAGCAGCGCGTTTTTTAGCACATGCCGGTACAGCACCTCGTTTTGGGCAAGCCCCTTGCTGCGCGCAGTGCGCACATAATCCATGCCCATCTGGTCCAGCAATGTATTTTTTAAATACCGTATCACCACCGCCGTCGTGCCGACCGAAATAGCCACCGCCGGCAGCACCAGCGAGCGCAAGGCCCCGGTAATGCTGGTGGTAAAGGGCACAAAGTCACCGGACGGCAGCCACCGCAAGGTCACTGCAAAAATTAGCACCAGTAAGATGGAAAGCCAGAATGACGGCACGGCCACCCCCAGCTGCAACAGCGCAGAAATTGCCGTGGGCAGCGCGCGGTTGTTGTTTTTGGCAAGGTAGACCGACAGCGGCACCACCAGCACCACGGTGATCAGCAGGGCCATGGCCGTCAGCGACACCGTCACCGGCAGGCTGTCGGCAATCAGCTGTGCCACCGGTGTCTGGTAGCGCAGCGAATTGCCAAGGTCCCCGCTAAACAGCCCCACCACCCAGTTGATGTATCGCTGTTGCAGCGGCAGGTTTAGCCCCATTTCTTTAGACAGGGCTTCTACCTGCAACGGGTCGGCGTCCACCCCCAAAATAATGTGCGCGGGGTTGCCGGGCAGAATTTGAAACACACAAAAGGTCAGCACCGAAATCAAAAACAGTGTTGCCAGCGCGGCGCCCAGCTTTTTCAGTACAAAAAACGCGGTTTTCATAGCAGGTTATGCCACCACCGTCAGGTCACACAGGTTAAAGAAGGTGACCGGGTAGATTTTCAGCCCCTCTACCCGCTTTGCGACTGCAAAGTTGATGTACGGGTCCTGAATGAACACCGAGGCCGCTTTGTCCACAAGCAGCTGCTGGCACTGCTTGTAGTAATCGGCACGGGCAGCCTGGTCGGCGGTGGAAGCCGCTTTTTCAATCAGCGCGTCATAATCAGCATCCGAGAAGTTGAAGTAGTTTTTGGCATAGGTGGACGAAAAACGGTTGAGGAAGTCCTGCGGGTCCAGCTTGCCGCTGTGGCCGATGATGGTCGCGTCATAGTCGCGGTTGGTGTACACGCCATCCAGCCACTGTGCCCACTCCACCAGTTCAATATTGACATTGATGCCGATTTTGGCAAGCTCGTCTTTGATGACCTGCGCGGTGTCGATATGCATCTGGTAATTTGACGGCACTTTGATGGTGAGGTCAAACCCGTTTGCATAGCCCGCGTCGGCCAGCAGTTCTTTGGCCTTATCAAGGTTTAAGGTGTAGGCGTTCAGCTTGTCGTTGTAGTAGGTCGCCATGCTGGGGCTAAGGAAGGATTCTACTTTAGCGCCGTTGCCGCCTGAAACCACGTTGATAATCTCGTCTTTGTCGATGGCGTAGCAAATTGCCTGGCGCACCCGCACATCGTCGAGCGGCTTTACCTTGTTGTTCAGCGCAAACACCTGCACCATGTTCTGCGGGCCCTGCACAATGGTAAATTCATCTTTCAGCGCGGGCACGTTGGTCGAGCTGACGCCCGCAATGTCAAGGTCGCCGGATTTCAGCGCCATCAGCTTTGCGTTTTCGTCGGTCATGATTTCAAACTCCACGCGGTCGATTGTAGGCTTGCGGTCGGTAATGGTGTTGTAAGCGTCGTTCTTTTCCAGCACCAGCTTCTGGCCCTTGACGTACTCGGCAAACTTGTACGGGCCGGTGCCGATGGGTTGGGTGCTGTTCTGCTCGTAATCTTTTTCAACAATCGAGATGGTCGCTTTGCTTAAAAAGCCGGCATCCTTGTTTTTTAAGGTCAGCACCGCGGTGTAATCGTCCGGGCAATCCACCTTTTCCAGCTCTTGGCTGAGGGTCGTGTTGAGCGGCGTGCCGCCGTCCAGCCCGGCCAGCTTGTCATAGGTGTATTTGACGTCCTGCGCGGTGCAGCTTTTGCCGTCGTGAAACTGGATGCCCTGCTTGATGGTAAAGGTATAGGTCAGTTCATCCTCGGAAATAGTGTAGCTTTCAGCGATTGCCGGGATAAACTCCCCCTTGGTGTTAAAGCCCAGCAACCCCTCAAATACGTTCATCATCACCGAAGAAGTGTCCGTCGCGGCCGAAAGCATCGGGTCAAGGTTATCCGGCTCGGACCCGAGCGCAATTTTGATGCTGGTCGGCTGTGCCGGTGTGGCCGTGGCCGCGGCGGGCGCAGCGCTGGCCGAAGTGCCGGCAGAGGCGCCCGCACCCGCACAACCCGAAAATGTCAGCACTGCTGCCAGCAGAACTACCGCAAGTTTTTTCAGTCGAATCATATTCATGCTCCTTTTACTTTGCTGTCTGGTGAAAAAACGAAAGGTCAACTTATTTATTTAAAACGCCCGGGGCGCTTAACCCCTGCGGTGTTTTCTACCGTTTGCCCGCCTGTGTCGCCAAGCGAAAGCGTTAAGCCCTGCTGTGCAAGCAGCACCTTGCCGCCGTACGCGGCCGCCGCCTGCGCGGCAAGCTGCCAGTGCTGCCCAAAATGGGGCAGATGGGTGAGCACCAGCAGTTTGGCCCCCGCCCTTTTTGCAAGGTCGCTCGCCTGTGCGGCGGTGAGGTGCTGCGCAGTAAACGGCGGGCCGCCTGCGTAAAACGAAGCCTCACACAAAAAACAATCGGCCCCGTGCGCAAACGCCGCCAGCGGTTCGTGGTAGGCCGTGTCGCCCGAATACACGAGTGTTTGCCCGCCGGGTGCGGTGACGCGCAGCGCACGGCTTTCAATTTCGTGCGGGTTGTGCAGCGTTTCTATTTGCAAATCGCCCACTGTAAAACGCGCCAGCCCCAAATAGCTTTGCCCGGTGCAGTATTCCCCGTAGCCCAGCTTTTGCACTTCGCCCGGCCCCCACGCAAGTAAAGGCTTTGCCCGCCTGCCAAGCTGCTGGTCAATCATCGCCGCGTATTGCAGGCAGCCAAGGTCGGCATCGTGGTCGGTGTGGTAGTGGCTGATGATAACGGCATCCAGCTGCCACAGCGGCAGCTGGTGCTGGATTGCGGCCAGCACGCCGCTGCCGCAATCCAGCAAAATACTGGTATCACCGTGTTGTACCAAATACCCCGCCGTGGCGCCGCCCGCGGGCGGGTACGCGCCCCAGCAGCCAATCACCGTCAGTCTCACGTTGTACTCTCCCCCATTAGCCCCAAAACGCCGCCAATATCCGCCAGCTGTGGCACGGTGTAAGGGTGGTGAATTTCTTCCATCCCAAGTCGGCCATAAGGGGCTAGCAGCAGGCAGTCGATGCCGACCTTCTGCGCGCCCACCACGTCGTCATAATAATTGTCGCCCACAAACAGCACCTGCCCGGCATCATAGCCCGTCTGCTGCAAAGCCGCGTCAAAAATGGCGGCATCCGGCTTTTCGGCCCCCACTTCGCACGACACTGTCACGGTATCCAGCAGCCCGGCAAGGCCGGTATTTTGCAATACCGCGCGGCAACTGTCGTCCCAGTTGCTCACAAGGCCGGTGCCCACCCCGGCGGCGTGCAAAGCCGCCAACAGCTCTTTTGCGCCCGGTATGGGCTGCCATGGGGTATCACTTTGGGCGCGCACGGCGCGAAACAGGGTACAGCAGCGCTCTAAGTCCAGTTGCAGGCCAAGGTGGTAGTTTACCAGCCCCAAATACCAGGCAAAATAGGCTGCCCCGTCGCCGCCCAGCACATGCGGGTACTCGCGCATAAACGTTTTGTCCGCAAGGTAAAACGCGCGCTCAATCTGCGCCTGATCCTTTACAGCACCAAATGCCGCCAACACCTGCCGGTAGCTTGCCGCCACCGGCCGCTGTACCAGCGTTAACCCCAAGTCAAACCAAACACACCGATATTTCATAAAGCCCCTTTTGCCGGGCCGCAGGGGGCCCTGTTTATTTGCCGCCTTGCTTTGCCGGCGTGTTTATCATAGCATTCCCCGGGCCGGGCAAACTATTGCATCTGGGTAAAGCATATGTAAAAATCATATATAGTGTATTATTTTGGTGCTTGTGTATTATTTTTGCCGGGTGCCGTACCCCCTTTGTTTTTCTTGTAAAATCTGCTAAGATGAAAACGTTAAGAGTTTTTACCACTTTAAGGCACAAACGGGGGGCGTTATGGAGCTGGAAACCAACACGTTTAAATATCAGCGGCATGGGGAAAAACAGCTTTCGCTGATTCTTTCCACCGCGGAACAGCTTTTTGTTGAAAACGGGGTGGACAAGGTCAGCCTGACCGACATTGCGCGGGGCTGCGGCATTATGCGCTCTACCTTTTACCGCTACTTCACCAATAAAGAGGAGATTATCTGGACGATTTTGCACCGCAATGCCGTAGAGCTGTCGCAAAAAATTGAAAACCAGTTCAAAAAAACAGACGGCACCGCGTATAGCCGCTTTGCCGCCTACCTTGACCTGTTATATGAAGATTATGTTGCGCACCCGCAGCAGTACACCTTTATCGACCTGATGTTTGCCGATTACCAGACCGCCACCAGTGAGGGCGGCACCCCACTGTATAACCGCTATTTCCCCGAGGGGGAGTTTCGCACCGGCGACACGGTGCGGCTGTTGACCGCGCATTTTGACGACGGCTCGCTAAAGCCGGGGCTAGAGGCTAAAAAAACGGCGGTTTCGGTAATTTATGCCGCTTGGGGCATTGTGAACAGCCTTTCGCACCAGACAAAAACCCTGCCCGCAAAATACGGCATTACCACCGGTGAAGTGGTGCGCACGGCGTTTGATGCGCTGCTGGCCAGCATTAAGGCCTAAGTACCCCCCTGCTGCCGGGGCGCATCTGCTTTCACGGCAATGCTGGTTGCGCAGGTTTAAAAGTACGGGCCTTACAAAAACACAGTACAAAAAGCCCACCGGGCGCCTTTTGTGGCAGCCCGGTGGGCTCTCTTTGTTTCTAATAATATAAACAATATTCAATAAAACTACAACAGCTTTTTTATGGCGCGCAGCGGGTGGCCGTTCAATAATTCTAAAATGCCCTCCATCTGCGCCTGTGTCAATTCTTCAGACGATACCATTGCAAACAGCGGCATTTCGCGCACGGTCGCAGCCATCATCTCCGCCTGCTCTTCCTCTGCCTGCACCGCCTTACTCATTGTGCTGTCCCCATAGCGGATGAGCAGCCGCCCAATCAGCGTGTGGGCAACATCCTCCAGCGTGTTTTCGGGCGTATAGGGGCGCTGGGCGGGGTCATCGTGCACCGGCAGCGGCGCACCATACAGCGCGGCAAATTGCTGGTCGGGCACGACAAACGGCCCTTTGGGCAGGTCGTAATACACCGGTGCCGCGGCGCGCAAATCGGGCTCTGGCTGCACCGGGCCATTGAACTGCACGGCGGCGGCAAGCGGGCAGTTTGCAGAAGACGGGCCCACCAAAATGGTGTAGCTGCCGCCCGGCACATACCAGTCGTGCAGCAGGGTATTGTAATATCCCAGTTCGGCGGTGTCCAGCTGCAATTCAACGCGTTTGCACTCGCCGGGGGCAAGCTCTATTTTGGTAAACGCACACAGCTGCTTTGGCGGCAAAAACACCATTTTGCTTTCGTGCGCGGCAAACACCAGCGCCGTCTCTTTTGCGCGCACGCCGCCGGTGTTGGTGATGTTAAACGACAGCGTTAACGCATCGCCCACCCGGCAGTTGCTTTGCCCCAGCCGCAAATCGCTGTAGGCAAACTGCGTGTAAGACAGCCCGTGCCCAAAGGCAAAGCGCACCGGCTTTTGCGCTTTTTCATAGTAGCGGTAGCCCACATAAATACCCTCGCGGTACTCCACGGTGCGCCGCCCGCCGGGGAAAGCGCAATTTGCCGGGGTGTCGGCAAGCTGCAAGGGCCATGTTTCGGCCAGCTTGCCGCAGGGCACGCTGTGGCCAAACAGCAGGTTCACCACCGCGCGGCCCGCGCCCTCACCGCCAAGGTAGCACAGCAAAACGGCTTTGGGCAGCGCTGCCCACGGCAGCTCTACCGGCGCTCCGCCCACCAATACCACCACCACATTGGGGTTTACGCCGCAAATTTGCTCTACCAGCCGGTTTTGCTGCGGGGGCAGCGCCATGGTTGTGCGGTCTACCCCTTCGGTTTCGCCACCCTCCGGCAGGCCGACAAACAAATACACAATCTCTTTGCCCTGCGCCACCGCACAGGCTTCACGCAGCAAGGTCTCTTCTTCTGTTTGCGGCACGTTTTGCCGCAGCGCATACCCCGGCGCATAGGTCACCGCGGCACTCTGTTCTACAAAAGCATCCCACGCGGTTTCAACACGAAACGGGTTGACCTTTGAGCTGCCTGCCGCCTGATAGCGCGGGGTTTTGGCAAACGCACCGATGACCGCCGCACTGCGTGCCGGGGCCGCAGGCAGCAGCCCCCCGTCGTTTTTTAGCAGCACAGCGGATTGCTCTGCCGCGCGCACCGCAAGCTGGTGGTGCGCAGTTAAATCACACGGCCGCTTTGCCTCACGGCTTTGCATGCCCTTTAAAATCAGCTCTGTCACCCGCTGCGCGGTGTCGTCTAATGCCTGCAACGGCAGGCTGCCGTTTTGCACGGCGGCCAGCACCTTGGCGTCGTTGTACCCGTGGTTGCCGGGCATTTCAAGGTCCAGCCCGGCGGCCACCCCGGCGGCGCGGTCATGCACGGCACCCCAGTCGGACACCACCAGCCCGCCAAAACCCCAGCGGCGGCGTAAAATATCGGTGAGCAGCGTCTCGTTTTCGCTGCAATACGCGCCGTTTAACCGGTTGTAGGCGCACATTACCGTGTCGGGCTTGCCTTGCTTTACCGCAATTTCAAACGCCCGCAAATAAGTTTCGTGCAGCGTGCGCTCGTCTATGACGGCGTTGACCGTCATGCGCCGTTTTTCTTGGTTATTGACTGCAAAATGCTTCAGCGATGCCCCGGTGCCGGTGCTTTGGATGCCACGGATCATCCCCGCGGCAAGCAGGCCGGACAGCAGCGGGTCTTCGCTGAAATATTCAAAATTGCGCCCGCACAGCGGGCTGCGTTTCATATTGGCACCGGGTCCAAGCACCACGGCGACCTCCTCTTGCACGCACTCTTCGCCAATGGCCTGCCCCACCTGCTGCGCAAGGGCGGGGTCAAAGCTGCAGGCCAGCGCGCTTGCCGTGGGGAAGCACACCGCCGGCACGCTTTCGCCAATGCCAAGGTTGTCGGTGCTGCCAATTTGCTTGCGCAAGCCGTGCGGGCCGTCCATCATTGCGACCGGCGCAAGGCCCAGCCGCTCAATGGCTTTCAGGTTCCAGCAGTCCTGCCCCGAGCACAGCGCGGCCTTTTCTTCCACCGTCATCTGCGCCACCATCACGGCGGCCTGCTGCTTGATTGTCTGCTGCATCTTGTTCACCCCTATTTGTTGCCGGGCAGCGACGCGCGAATGGCGTCAAACTCCTGCTTGCTGAGCGGCAGGTTTTTCACAAACACCGCCGACAGCACAAAGCACAGTGCCGGCACAATGCCAATCAGCAGCCGGATGCCCAAAATAGCCGAAGCGGGCTGGGTGACCACCTCACCGCCCGCGCTTTTAAGGTAGCCAAAAACGCCCAGCATCGCCGTGGTCAGCGCCACCAGCACCGCCGAAGCAAGCTTGTACAAAAACATCGTTGTGCCATAAATCGTGCCCTCGCGGCGCACCCCGTTTTTCAGCTCGTCCACCTCTACCACGTCCGGCAAAATTGAAAAGGTCAAGGTTTGGGAGGCCGAAATGCCCACGCCGATCAGCGCAATGATGCCGATGATGAGCGGGATGTTGCCCGCGGGCAAAAACAGGCAGATGAGCAGCGGCACCACAAAGTAGATGGCCGAGATGATATAGGCTTTCTTTTTGCCCAATTTGTCGCTGACCCACACCCACAGCGGGGTGGCAATCACCGCCAGCACCAGCGGGATCATCATAAACAAATAGCTGACATCGTCGGATATTTGCAGCGCGTATTTCATAAAATAAATATACAGCGCCATAATAATGTCAAACCCGACCATGTTAAAAATAAAGACCCCCAGCACCAGCCGGTACTCTTTCAGCCGCAGCAGTGAGCGCAGGCTTTTCAGCATCGGCTCCGGCTTTTGCAGCGTGGGCTGTACCCGCTCTTTGGTGCCCGCAAAGCACAGCAAAATGCACACCGCCACTACCGCGCCCAGCAACCACCCCATCACCGGGTAGCTTTGCCGGTACATTACCTTACCGGGGTAAATGGTGTCAACAATCAGAGTGACCCCCATGGCCGATAACAGCGAGCCTACAAACGAAAACGCCATTTTAAATCCGGAAATACTGGTGCGCTCGTTATAATCCTGCGAAAGCTCTGGCAGCAGCGCATTATACGGGATAGCGACCAGCGAATACATGGTGCTGAACAGCACCCCGGCAAAGATGTAAAAGACGATCATTGACACTTCGCCCACAAAAAACACCTGCCACAGCAGTGCAAACGCAACCCCCAGCGGCAGCGCGCCGTAAAGCAGGTAGGGCCTGCGGCGGCCATGGCGCGTTTTGGTGTGGTCTGAAACGCCGCCCACCACCATGTCCAGCACCGCGTTCCACATGCGCACGATCATAAAAATGTTGCCTGCCCAAAACGGCGAAAGCCCGGCGACATCGGTGAGGAAAAACACAAAATAAAACCCCAGCGCACCATATGCCACATTGTTGCCCAAGTCCCCCACGCCATAAGCAATTTTTTCACGCACCTTCAGGCGTTCGGTCTGCATAATAATTCCCCCTTTAAAATATTTATTGTTGCCACTAAACCCCATAAAAGGCGGCTTTACCGTAACTATAGCATTGGGTTAGCGGTAGAACTATCACATTTTCTACTTTTATAGCACAAATTCTACTATTTTATTGCGTTTTTTCGTCATTCACGGTAGTATAAATACAGAAATACTATATTTTTTGTAAAAAAAGCCGGTGGTTTTTTGCTATTGACTGCGTACGAGGACGCCATGCTGCGCGAGCTGCACCAAAACAGCCGCATCCCGCTTTGGGTGTACGGCAGCGGAGGCGCGCTGCAATACCGCTACTTTACCAAGGCCCCGCCCCGCCCGGCAGAGGCCTTTTACCAATATGTCAACAAGGTCGCCGCCGGGCAATACCAGCAGCCCCTTGCGCTGGTGTACCAAGGTGGCGAGCTGTTTTGCGTGTTCGACTTTACCCGCCGCGGGCGCCCTGCGCGGTTTGTGTGCGGGCCCATGCTGCTGCCCGGCACTGCGGTGGGCGCACTTTCTTTTTTGGCCGCGGGTACTGCGGGTGAGGCGGGCGAATGGGCCGAGGCGTTGCCGGTCGTCACACTGCCCACCCTGCTGTCGTACCTGCGGTTGTTTTTGCTGGTACTACGCAAATCAGCGCCGGAAACCGACGAATTGTTGCGCTGCAAGCCGCTGCCGCTGGGGCAGACCCTGCGCCCGGTGCTAATACAAGAGCTGTTTGAAAGCCGCGAAGAATACCGCGAGCACACCCCCTACCGCGAAGAGCTTGCTGTTTTAAACTGTGTGCGGGCGGGGGATGTGGCAAAGCTGGAGGCCACCTACCGGGCACAGCCGCGCATCAAGTACGGCAAAATGTCGCAAAACCCGCTGCGCGGGCTGTTTTACGGCAGCATTGCCAACGTGACCCTGATTACCCGGTACGCCATTGAGGGCGGGCTGGAAGAGGAAACCGCGTTCACGATGAGCGACTTGTATATTCGCCGCATGGAGCGCTGCGCCACCGAGCAAGAGCTGGACGCGTTGAACGAAGAAATGGCCGCCGACTTTACCACCGGTGTGGCACAGGCGAAACAGGCAAAGCACCACCCGCACACCGACCCCATTGAACAGTGTATGGATTACGTTACGGCAAACCTGCACAAAAAAATTACACTGCACACACTGGCGGCGCAGGTGGGCCTTTCGCCCAAATATCTCTCGCGCCGGTTTGCACAGCAGACAGGGCAAAGCTTTAGCCATTACCTGACACAAAAAAGGGTGCAGGAAGCAAAAGAACTGCTGGTGTATACCCGGTATTCGCACAGCCAAATCTGTAACTGCCTTGCGTTTTCATCCGACAGCCATTTTATTGCCGTTTTTCGCAAGGCTACCGGCCTGACCCCACTGCAATACCGCATGCGGTATGCGGCAGTGCCTACACCTTAACACAAGCAAAACGACCGGGGAAGGCAAACTTGCCTTCCCCGGTCGTTCTTTCGTTAAACTATTACCGCAGCTGCGTGTCGGTGACATGCTTTTCCCTTGGGGGGAACGCCGCGTCATACTGCAAAAATGCCGCATCGTCCGGCTCAAACGCCGCGTCCTCTAAAAAGCGGCCACTAATAACCGCCAGCGCGCCGGGGGTAAGCTCTAACGCCATAAAGGCGTCAAAATTTGCGCCATCGGCCGTGGTGATGCCAAACTGCGCGGCATTGCGAAAGCCAAACCGACCGTAATAAGCCGGGTTGCCGTAAATAATCACCGCGCGGTAGTGTAGCGCCGCCGCCAAAGGCAGCGTGTGGCGGATGAGCGCGCTGCCCACCCCCTGCCCCTGCAACGCAGGCAGCACGCCCAGCGGGCCAAAGGTCAAAATTTCATCGCTGCCTTGCGGCCCGGTAACCTGCGCGCGGGAATATAAAATACTGCCGATGATGCGCCCCTCTTGCAGGGCCACAAAGTCAAGCTGCGGCACAAAACTCGCGCTGGCGCGCAGCCGGTGCGCGACAAAATGCTCGGTACAGCCGGGGGCATAAACGTCCCAAAAGGCGTCACGCAATAGTTCTTCTACTGCGCGGTAATCGTTTGGTGTCTCGTTTCGTAATTCTAATTTCATGGTTTTCTCTCCTGTTTTGTTTTGTTTAAAATACAGGGCAGAGAAATACAAGCTGCAAAAAAGCAGGGTATGGCTGCGCCACACCCTGCTGGTACCAGCGGTGTTTTGCGGCCTTACTGGGCAAACAGCGTACAGCAAACAAGGGGCAGGCCGTTGCCTTACCGCGTTGTCACTGTAGTATGCAGCTGTATTTCCCTTACAAAACCGACGTCAAACAAACACCTTCCGGATTTAGATTACTGTTATTGTACCCGCTGTGCGGTTTGCTGTCAACCGGTGGCTAGGGCACAAAATGCCCGGCGCGGCGAAACAGCTCTTTTGTGCGCTCTACCTCCCCGCGTGTGGCGGGGGGCGTATCGGTCAGGGTATACGGCAAGTCAAGTGCCTGCCATTTGTATTCGCCCATCTTGTGAAACGGGCTGATTTCCACCCGCTCAATATTCGAAAACCCCGCCAAAAACTCCGCCATTTCACCCAGCTCTGCCGCATCGTCTGTCAGCCCCGGCACCTGCACCACACGGATCCACATCGGGATTTTGTTCTCGTTTAAGTACTTTGCCATCTCGACTGTCTGGTCAATGCCGGTGCCGGTCACCTTGCGAAAGGTCTCTGGCCGAAACGCCTTAAAGTCCAGCAACACGAGGTCGGTGTGCTGTAGCACCGGCGCCGCCAGCGACAGCGGGCAGTGGCCGGACGTATCAAGCGCGGTGTGAATGCCCGCTTTGTGGCAGGCTTCAAACAGGGCCGCGACAAACTTTGGCTGCAACAGCGGCTCGCCGCCGCTGACCGTCACCCCACCGCCCGACGCTTTCATGTAAGAGCGGTATTTCACAATGTCCGCCATCAATTCTTCCACCGTGGTGGGCTTGCCGGTGTGCGGTGCCCAGGTGTCCGGGTTGTGGCAGTATTGGCAGCGCAGCGGGCAGCCCTGCATAAAAACCACATACCGTATGCCGGGGCCGTCCACCGTGCCGCAGGTCTCTACCGAGTGCAGATAGCCTTCCATCTTTTGTTTTGCCTCCTTGTGCCGCCCGGCAGCAAACGCGCTGTTAAAATTTTTCGTGGAACGTGCGGTGAATCACGTCCAGTTGCTGCTCGCGCGTCAGCTTGATAAAGTTGACCGCGTACCCGGATACCCGTATCGTCAACTGCGGGTATTGCTCCGGGTGGTCCATCGCGTCCAGCAAGGTCTCTTTGTCAAACACATTGATATTGATATGGTGGCCGCTGTCGGCAAAATAACCGTCCATCAGGCCCACCAGGTTGTTGATGCGCTCTGGCTGGGTGCGCCCCAGCGCGCGCGGGATGATAGAGAAGGTGTACGAAATGCCGTCCTGCGAATCCCCGTAAGGCAGCTTTGCCACCGAGGCCAGCGACGCAATGGCACCCTTGGTGTCGCGCCCGTGCATCGGGTTTGCGCCCGGCGCAAACGGCTCGCCCGCCTTACGGCCGTCCGGCGTGCTGCCGGTCTTTTTGCCGTACACCACGTTGGACGTGATAGTCAGCACCGACAGGGTGGGCATGGCGCCGCGGTAAGTGTGCTGCTTGCGAATCTTGTTCATAAAGGTGGAGACAACATCGCTTGCAATGCGGTCTACCCGGTCGTCGTTGTTGCCAAAGGCCGGGTACTCACCCTCAATTTCGTAATCCACCGCAAGGCCGGTCTCATCGCGCAGCACCTTGACCTTGGCGTACCGGATAGCCGACAGCGAATCTGCCACCACCGAAAGCCCGGCAATGCCGCAGGCCTGCGTGCGCAAAATGGTCTCGTCGTGCAGCGACATTTGCAGTGTTTCAAAGTTATATTTGTCGTGCATATAGTGAATGACGTTGAGGGTGTTCACATACAGGTTGGCCAGCCAGTCCAGCATCTGGTCAAACTTGCGCGAAACCTCGTCATAATCAAGATATTCGGATGTGACGGGGGCAAACTCCGGGGCAATCTGCTCGCCGGTCTTTTCGTCCCGCCCGCCGTTGATGGCGTACAGCAGTGCTTTGGCAAGGTTGGCACGCGCGCCGAAGAACTGCATCTGCTTGCCCACCCGCATTGCCGAAACACAGCAGGCAATGGCGTAGTCATCGCCCCAGTACGGGCGCATCAGGTCGTCGTTTTCGTACTGGATCGACGAGGTGTCGATGGACACCTTGGCACAGAACTCTTTAAAGCTGCGGGGCAGCCGCTCGCTCCAAAGCACAGTGAGGTTGGGCTCTGGCGCGGGGCCAAGGTTGTACAGCGTGTGCAGCACGCGGTAGCTGCTTTTGGTCACCAGCGGCCGCCCATCCTCGCCCACGCCGCCAATCGCTTCGGTCACCCAGGTCGGGTCGCCGGAGAACAGCTGGTCGTAGTCTGGCGTGCGCAAAAAGCGAATCATGCGCAGCTTCATCACAAAATGGTCCATCAGCTCTTGCGCCTGCTGCTCGGTTAAGGTACCGTTTTGCAGGTCACGCTCGACATAAATATCCAAAAAGGTCGACACCCGGCCAAGGCTCATGGCCGCGCCGTCCTGCTCTTTGGTCGCCGCCAAAAAGCCAAAGTACACCCACTGGAACGCCTCTTTGGCATTGGCGGCGGGCTGCGTGATATCCAGCCCGTACAGCTTTGCCATTTCGGCAAGGCGGCCCAGCGCGCGGATTTCCTCGCTAACTTCCTCACGGTGCAAAATCACGTCAGAAGAATAACTGGGCAAATCCAGCTTTTTCAACTGCTGCTTTTTTTCTTCAACCAGTGCATCGGTGCCGTACAGCGCCACGCGGCGGTAATCGCCGATGATGCGCCCGCGGCCATAAGCGTCCGGCAGGCCGGTGATGATACCCGTGTGCCGCGCCTTGCGCATCGCGTCGGAGTACGCGTCAAACACGCCGTCGTTGTGGGTTTTGCGGTAATGCAAAAAAATGTCCATCGTCGCGGCGTCCAGCGTATAGCCGTGGGCTTCCAGCGCTTTTTTAACAACCCGCAACCCGCCGTACGGCATAATGCCGCGCTTCAGCGGGCGGTCGGTCTGCAAACCGACGACCTGCTCCAGCTGTTCGTCCACATACCCCGCGGGGTGGGACAACATGCCGGAGGGCGTTTTGGTTTCTGCATCCAAAATGCCTTTGCGGGTCTCTTCGTCCATCAGTGCGCGCACCTTGCCCCAAAGGGCGGTTGTGCGCTCGGTTGGCCCGGCCAAAAAGTCGTCGCCGCCCTCATACGGGGCATAGTTGCGCTGAATAAAATCGCGCAGGTCGATTTCTTCTGTCCAGTTCCCGGCAGAAAAACCTTCCCATTGTGTTTTCATAACATCACCTTTCTGCGGTGGTTCGCCCATTTGTCACGCCGCACCGGGGCCGGATGACCTGTTTTTCTGCTTGTGCGACGGGCAAACGGAGTTGCCAGCTGCGGCCCGTTTATATAATATACTATTTTTGTAGGTAATTCAACTATTTCTTTCTTTTCCCTGTTTTTATCCCGATTAGCCGGTTGGTAAGTGCCCGCCCAATATAAAACCTTGTCGCTGCGACGGCACCCCCTCTGCAAAAATACAGCCCAGCATGCCAATCATGTTAATTGACGTTGTAGGGGCAGCCTTTTATACATTATATATTGGGCCACTTGGTTGGCGGGCAGCCCGTTTGCCGGGTGGTTTGTTTTAACGGTTTTTGTGTCCGCTGCTGTATAAAGTCACCTTTTACCATCTAAAAAGAAGCTTTTTAAAAAATTACAACTTTTTTGCACAAACCCCTTGACATAATATACTATTATGGTATACTTTAATCACAGGTTAGCAATAGCTAACATAAACAAATTACATTTACTTTTTATAGATATGCTCTCAATCACGAATGGAGGAACTGCTTTATGTATTCACAAATAAAACTACCGTATGCTTTTGACGCACTGGAGCCCCATATTGACGCCCTAACGATGGAAACCCACTATACCAAGCATCATGCCGCATATACTAAAAATTTGAACGACGCAGCCGAAAAGGCCGGTGTTGCAGACCGGGACATCGTTTCACTGCTTTCAAATTTAAACAGTATTGCAGACGAAGGGCTGCGCAAAGCAATTCGCAACAATGGCGGCGGTTTTTATAACCACAACCTCTATTTTGGCACCATGAGCCCCAGTGGCGGCGGGCAGCCGTCCGGCGCACTGGCCAAAGCCATCGACCGCGATTTTGGCAGTTTTACTGCCTTCAAAGAAAAACTCAGCGCCCTTGCAGCCGGGCAGTTTGGCTCTGGCTGGGGCTGGCTTTCGGCCGACAAAAGCGGCAAACTGGTTCTCTCCTCCTCCCCGAACCAAGACAACCCGCTGATGGAAGGCGGTGGCCTGACCCCCATTTTGGGCATTGATGTTTGGGAGCACGCTTACTACCTGCACTACAAAAACCTGCGTGCCGATTATATTAAAGCCTTTTTCAATGTCGTTGACTGGGCTGCCGTTGCCGCAAACTACGACGCCCTGTTAGCCGGCTGATTTTTATACTCTCCCACTTTCCCACTCTCCCACTTTTTCATCTTCTCCTTTTTAGTTTTCTCCTCCCAAAAATAAAAACACCAACCGTTTTCTCCCAAACAAACAGGGGGCGCGCCTGCCGGCGTGCCCCCTGTTTGTTTTTTTGTTTTACTTTTAATGGCAGTGTTTCCCTGCGCGGTCGGCACCGGTGCCAAGTTTTAACCACGTGCAGCTTTTACAAAGGCCTCTGCGCGCTGCGGGTCAACCTGGTTCCACAAAATGCCGTCCTTTTTAATGCTGGTGCCAATAATGACACCGTCGGCAAACTGTAGCAACTGGGCGATATTGTCCACCCTGCCACCGCTGCCCAAGATCAGCGGTGCCTGTGGGAAGCGTGCTTTTACCCTGCCCAATGCCGAAGCTTCAGGCGGCAGCCCGGCACGCGGCCCACCCATCAACACACCTGCAATTGGCAGGTTCATCAGCCCCGCGTCGATCTGTGCTTCCACCGGCCGGGTATCCATGCCGGTACCGGCATGCGGCTCGAAATAGGTGTATACCTTAACCTGCTGCGCCTCAATTTGCCGCTGGTAGCGAAAAACTTCGCCGGGTACAAACTCCTGCCAGCCAAACAGCCCGTTGTAGGTACCGGTGACATAGGTGCGCACAAATTTTGCATCAATGGCTTTTGCCACGGCAAGGGTGGCAAACGGGTCAATCAGCACACCGCAGCCATACGGTATTGTAAGGGTTTCGGCAACCTCGGTTGCAATGCGCACATAAGATGCCACTGTCTCCGGCCCCACCTTTGACAGGTAGGGGCGGTCGCCCTCGTTTGCAAAGACACAGGCGTCAAACCCTGCATCCATTAGTACCTTTGCATCCTCTTTCAACCGGCGAATATGGTCACGATAAGTCATTGTGGGGTCAGCGTAATAACTGCCGGGCAATGCGGCCATATGCAGGCAGCCAATCAGCGGCTTTGCCGTGTGGAATGTTTGTTCATGCTCTTGCAGCAGTGTCATAAAGGGTTCCTCCGTTTCATTTGTAAAGCCTGTTGCCGGTTATGCGGCGCAGATGTTAAGCCAAAATGCCAAGCAGTGAAAATACAGTGCCGGCAATGAAAATCAGCAGCATCACTTTCATTGGGGTGATGCCCTTGCGCAGCAGTGCATACACACCAAAAAAAAGTGCCAGCGGCAGCAATGCCGGCATGATCTGGTCGAGCAGGGCCTGCACTTCAGTCACTTTTTCGCCCAGTGCAAATGACAGCGGGGTTGAAACGCCGATTTTCGTCGCGACAAGGCCGCCCAGTACCATCATGCCCATGGCGCCAAAGCCCTCGGTGATTTCTTGGATCAGGCCACCGCTCAAAATTTTAACTACGGCGTTTTTGCCCAGTTTATAACCTGTCATATAGCAGGTATAGCCCACCAGCAGCGCATAAGCCGAAAAACCAAGCACATAAAAAATGGGGCCAAGGGCATTGCCCTTCATCGCAAGGTCAATGCCGATCGTGAGCAGCAGTACCTTTACAATACCCTGTGTCACAGCGTCGCCCACGCTGGCAATGGGGCCCATCAGCGCGGTTTTAATGTTGTTGATGGCTTCGTCCTCTACGTCCGCACCGTTGGCCTTTTCTTCTTCCATTGCCGCAACAATACCGGGGATCAGGCAGCCCCATGTGTTTTCGGTGTTGTAGTAGGTCAAATGGCGCGTCATTCCCTGTGCCCGTTTTTCTTTGTCGTTCGGGTACAGCTTTTTAAAAATGGGGATCATCGAATGGCAGAAGCCCTGCCCCATCATGCGTTCAAAGTTATAGCAGATTTGGCCCCAGCAGGTCCAGTTCCACCAGGATTTACGCAGTGTCTTTTTGTCCAGGGTGACCCTGGTTTCTATTGCAGTTGTCGGTTCAGACATTTCCTTCCCCTCTCTTTCTTGTGTACAACAGGTGCAAAATACCGTATGCCACACCCAGAATTGCAAGCGCAATAATATCGAGCTTCAGGTAAGCGGCCAGCACAAAGCCAATTAAAAAGAACGGGATTGTTGAGCGCTTATTCATCATGTTCATCAACATGGCAAGGCCAAGCGCAGGCACCATGGCACCGATCAGCTTCAAAATGCTGATGACCTGCTGCGGCACAACGCCGAGCAGCATTTCAAGGAACGGCGCGCCAAACAGCACACACAAGAATGCCGGGATAAAATAGGTGATAAACGGTACAATTTGCGAAGCAAACAGGTTCATTGCAACAACACCGCGGTCATTGCCCTCGGCCGCATAACGGTCGGCACGGTGCACCCAAATAGGGTTTAGCGCCATTTTGGCATTGGAGCACAAAATGCCCAAAAAGCCCAGCGGCACCGCAATTGTGATACCGACCGAGGGGTCTGCATGCGCCGCCATCGTCATGTAAACACCAAGGTAGCCCGCAAGGGAAAGGTCGGACGGCAGTGACCCGCCAATCGCAACCAGCCCAATATAGGCCATCATTACCGTTGCGCCACACTGTAAGCCGTAGCTTAAATCCCCCAGCAGCAGGCCATTGATCAGGCCGGATACCAGCGGTGCGCCAAAGTACATGGACCATCGCAGCCACATGGGGCAGGCTGTCGCAACCAGCCATGTCAGCAGCGCGATGATCAGTGCATGTAAAACTTGCATGATATCAACTCCTTTTATTTCACCATGGGGCCGTGCCGTCAAACGGTTTGCCGGCCATCGCCCCGATTGCCAAATTTAAAATGGGTCAAAGCTTTGTCTCAATGCTTGCCCGGCCCTCCTGCTGAACCATTTGCAGGTAGACATCCACCCCGGCTGCCAGCAGTTGCTGAAAAATTTCTATTTCCTCCGGGGAGGCATACACATTGCGGCTGAGGGCTTTGCGCCCCGGCCCTGCGCCCATATTGCCCACATTCATCTCTTTTAAGGTAATACCCTGTTTCAATATTTCCAATGCGTACTTGGGTGTTTTAAACAGCAGCATCGTGTTCAGGCCGCTGTCAGCGGGCTCTGCCTGCAACTTTTTTACTGCCGTAGGCACGTCCATCAATTCCACTTTTACCCCAGACGGTGCCGCCATAGAAAGCACGGTGCTCATAAAACTGTCCTGTGCCAGCTGGTCATCAATGACCATGATGTATTTGACCGCCAGTATTTTGGTCCACGAGGCAATTACCTGCCCGTGCACCAGCCTTTCGTCCACCCGGCTCATTACAATTTTCATTTATTCTCCCCCTTAGACACTTGGTTTTATCGCAATGGTGTGGCGACGTTCAGCCGCTCTGAAAACACCTGAATACCATCACTGCCTTCTTTGTGTGCAACCTTGCACCCCTGTGCGAGGCTACTCTCCTCACGTGCTGTCAGTGTTTCAATCAGCATCGGCAGGTTCATGCCGGTAATAATCTCCAGCGGCACCGTTTCGCGCAGCGTGCGGTACACCTTTGCCGCCGTAATAAACGGGCTACCACCGGCAATATCGGTAAAAATTAAACAGCCGTTTGCCGGGCTGCCCTCCTTTACAAAGGTTTCAATCTCTGTTTGGTACAGTGCAAGGTCTTTGCCCTGTGGCAGCGGCAGGGCGGCCACCTGGTCTGCCGGCTGCCTGCCCAAAATCATTTCGACACTGCGCAGCAATTCAACCGCAAATTTCCCGTGCCCCAATAACAACGCTCGATACATGCTTCATCCTTCTTTCTGGGGAATTCCCCGCTGTGGCCATTGTTGCATGGTGGCAATCCGGGTGTCAAATGCGTAGGCTCACCTAAACGCATTGTGATGTGTGTCCTTTATTTTCTACTTTCTTTTTTCTTTATTGCACAGGCTTATACCGGCTTTATTGGTTATTTTAAAATATCTTTTTTATTTTTATCTGCTTTTTTGAACGAATAGGACACACATCACAGCTACCTATGGTAATAACGCTATTGTTTTGACACGGATTAGCCCAAAACAACACGCAAAAAGCGAAAATTTTCTTGCCTTTTTATTTTTTACCCAGTTTTTTTGTCGCAATAATTGTTTTATTGTCGTTTTTTACAAAATGTGCTATTGTAGATTTAACAGTTTTTTGATACACATTGTTGAGCAACAAAAGGGGGAACTTCAGGTTTGGAAAAGGCCAGCCGCCAAGAACAGGTACTCGGTTTTCTACGCGGGCAAACCAGCGTGTTACTGCAAACGCAGGGCGAACATTGCGCCGGCATCAGCGCAGAACAGGTCGCCGCAGCACTGGGGTATGACCGTGCAAACGTTTCAAAAGAGCTAAACGCACTGCACCGGCAGGGACAACTGGTAAAGAGGCAGGGCAAACCGACCTTTTTTACCACCGCGGTGCGCTGGAAAAGCAGTGGCCGGGGCAGTTTTTCCCTTCAAGCCTGCTAAAAGCCGACCCCCTGCTGGCGCGCGGGTTACAAACCGCCCCTGCTGCGCCCAACGCGTTGACCGGGCTGGAAAGCTGCATTGGCGCGGCAGGCAGCCTGAAAACCTGTATAGAGCAGGCAAAAGCCGCCGTCTCTTACCCGCCGCGCGGGCTGCACACCTTAATTACCGGCCAAGCCGGGGTGGGCAAGTCCCGCCTTGCCCGGCTGATGTATGACTATGCGGTACAAAAAAAGGCTTTTGCGCAGGACCAGCACTTTTTTGTGTTTCACTGCCAGGACTGCAGCAGCGCCACACTGGCGGCATCCCAGTTGTTTGGCTGTGTGCGCGGCGCCGCGCCCGGTATGGAAAAAAGCCGCAAAGGCTTCATAGAGCAGGCGGCCGGGGGCATTTTATACCTTGATGAAGTGCAACGGCTGCCCTCTAAAGTATTAGAACTTTTAACAACTCTGCTGGAAAAGAACAGCTACAGCCGTGTTGGTGAAACCTTTGCCGCGCACAGTGCCAATATTATGGTGATTGCCGCTTCATCCTGCGCCACACAGGCCCCGGAAATTGCTCGCCTGGCACGCAGCATCCCCGTACACATTGCGCTGCCCGCACTGGATGACCGCGGCCCCAGTGAAATTTTGCAGCACCTATTGTTGTTTTTAGGCAACGAGGCGAACGATACCCAGCTGACGCTACAGGTTTCAAAAGATGTGCTGAGCTGCCTTGTGCAAACACGGTACGCGGGGCAGATTGGTGAAATGAAAAGCCGGGTAAAGATTTTATGTTCGCGCGCATTTTTAGAATATTCCGCCACTGGCGGAGGCAGCAAAACAATGGAGGTCGATTGCCGCCACCTGCCCCATGATCTGCTGGCGCAGCTAAACGGCAATACCGGTTCACCCAAATTAGAAGCGCTGCTGGCGGCGTTTGACGGCACAACTGTCACCTTTGCCCCCGGCCAGCCTGTCACGCTGCCGGTGTCTGCCGCAGTGGCGCAAGATGCCATTCTTGCCCCCGGCGGTGACCACCCGCTGGAGTTAATTGACGTGGACAATTATTTACAGCGCTGCGTGACCCGCCTGCGCGAGGGGGCCCCGCCTGAAGCTGCCGCCCAACTGCCGCCACTTTTATGCGACACCCTGCGTGGCGTATTGCAGTCACACGCACAATACCGCCCCACCACCAAAAACGAAGGCCTTTTTTGGGGCATTGCGCTGCATTTGCACAATGCGGTGCTGCGTGCACAGCGGCACGAACCACCCGCCTGCCTGCCCGGCCAGGATGTGAAGCGCGCTTTCCCAGAGCAGTATAAAATTGCTTTACAGCTGCACGACGCATTGCTGCACAACATGCAAACTGACCTACCGGCAGAAGAACTTGGGTTTGTTGCCATGTATTTGTACCTTGCAGAAAAATGGGTGACCAGTGTGCCGGTGCGGGTATTGGTTTTTTGCCACGGGCACGGGGTTGCCACCGGCATTGCCGCTTATTTAAATGAAGCGCTGGGCGCGCACGAAGCCACCGGGCTTAGCTACGACGGCAAAATTAGCCTTGCAGCTTTTCTCACCCAGGCAAGCGCGCTGGCAGGCTTGGTAGATGAAGGGGCCGGGGTTGTAATTTTTGCCGATATGGAGCCGCTGACCAGCCTGCACCAGACGATACACCGCACAACCGGCATACAGGCAAAAACCATTGCAGGGCTAAACCTGAAGGGGATGCTTTCGGTGGCAGACAAAGCGCTGCGGGGCGGTTTTTCACTGACGGCGCTGACCAGTATGGAGCCGCAACATAACCTGCCGGTACCCACCGAAGCAGACGCGACACCCACCGGCGCCGGTTCTGCGTTTTTAAACCGTATCATTGACGAAATTTTGTCCACCTCACTCACCTTTCTCAACCCGCGCAAGGCAGCCCAAACGCTGCTCGCGGCACTGGACCCTATTTTGCAAGAGCTGGGCCTTGCTTATTCAGACGAAATTGCGGTAAAATTTGTGTTTCACTGCTCGCATATGCTGGAGCGCATTTTACGCGGCGACAGCCTGAAATACCCGCAGCTCAAACAGTTTTTAGCCGAACACCGGCGGCTGTTTGCCGTACTGGAACAGCAAATGGCACTGGTGGGCGAAGTGTTTGGCATTTTTATCCCCGACTGCGAACGGGCGTATATTGCCGAAATATTTTTACCCTTTGAACCCGATTAGCCTGCAAGGCCGGGCTAATACAAACACGCACCCCCGTGTGGGCCAAATTGGCCCGCACGGGGGTGCGTGTTATTTGTTCTATTTGCTTAATATATTGGGGGTTACAGCAGTTTTTCCAGCCGCGCTACGGCTTCTGCCGTGCCCTCGTGCGAGCCAAACGCCGTCAGGCGGAAAAACCCTTCGCCACAGCTGCCAAAGCCGCTGCCCGGCGTGCCGACCACCTCGGCCTTTTGCAGCAGGTAGTCAAAAAATGTCCAAGAGTCCATGCCGCCGGGGCAGCGCAACCACAAATAGGGCGACGACTGGCCGCCGGTGAAAAAGATACCCTTGCGTTGCAACAGCCCGGCAATCAGCTTTGCGTTTTCCATATAATAAGTAATCAGGCCGCGGCATTCGGCAATGCCCTGCTCGGCCAGGGCCGCTTCGGCGGCGCGCTGCACAATGTACGGCACCCCGTTAAACTTGGTGGCCTGTCGCCGCTCCCACATGTTGCGCAGCGAAACGCCGCCCGCTTTCAGCTCTTCGGGCACGACGGTCCACGAGCAGCGGGTACCGGTAAACCCGGCGGTTTTAGAAAAACTGCAAATTTCAATGGCACATTCGCGCGCGCCCTCAATTTCAAAAATGCTGTGCGGGTAATCGCCCACAATAAAGGCTTCGTACGCCGCGTCAAACAAAATCAGCGAACCGGTGCGCCGGGCAAACTCCACCCACGCCGCAAGCTGCTGTTTGTCATACACCGCGCCGGTGGGGTTGTTGGGCGAGCACAGGTAAATCACAAAGCCCTCGCCCGAAATGCCGTTTGGCATCGGCAAAAAGCCATTTTCGACCCCGCTGGGCAAAAAGGTCACCTTGCGCCCGCACATGATGTTGCTGTCGAGGTACACCGGGTACACCGGGTCGGGGATGAGTACGGGGTTATCGCCCAAAATATCGGTGAGGTTGCCGCAGTCCGACTTTGCGCCGTCTGAAATAAAAATTTCGCTGGTGCGCACGCTGGTGCCGCGGCGTGCATAGTAATCCGCCACCGCTTTGCGGGTAAAGTCAAACCCGGATTCAGGCGGGTACCCGCGGAACGTCTCCTGCACGGCCATCTCGCCCACGGCCTTTTCCATTGCGGTGATGACGGTCGGTGTCAGCGGCAGCGTCACATCGCCAATGCCCAGCCGGATGATTTTGTTGTTTGGGTGGTCTGCCGCATAGGCCGAAACCCGCTTCGCAATTTCAGAAAACAAATAGCTCTCTTTTAAATTGCGGTAGTTGTCATTCAGCTGAATCTTCATATTCATAAACTCCTTCATAAGCCTTGGTGGCACTGCCGGTCATCGTCACCTTAAAATCGGGGGTGCACTGGATGGTCAAATCGCCCCCCACCAGCTTTACCGTAATCGGCGTGTCAAACGCACAATACCCATTCAAAATTGCCGCCACCGCAGCGGCACAGGCCCCGGTGCCGCAGGCATAGGTCTCACCGCTGCCGCGCTCCCACACGCGCATCTGCAACCGCTGCGGCCCCAGTACTTTAATAAACTCGGTGTTCACCTGCTCGGGGAACAGCGGCGCATACTCAAACTGCGGGCCGATATTTTGCAGCGGCAGGCTTTCGGTGTCGTCTACAAACACCACCGCGTGGGGGTTGCCCATCGACACACAGGTCAGGCGGTATTCTTTGCCGCCCACGGTATAGGGCTCGTTTACAAAGCGTTCACCATCTGCCAAAATGGGGATCTTGCGCGGGGCAAGCTCGGCGGTGCCCATGTCGACCGACACGGTTTGCACCTTGCCTTTTTGGGCAAACAGCTTCAGTGTTTTAATGCCGCTCAACGTTTCCACCGTAATTGTGGTTTTGTCAACCAGCTTGTTGTCATACAGGTACTTACCCACACACCGAATGCCGTTGCCGCACATTTTGCCCTCGCTGCCGTCCAGGTTAAACATGCGCATTTTCGCGTCCGCCACCGCCGAAGGGCAGATGGCAATCAGCCCGTCGGACCCAACCGAAAAGCGGCGCGGGGACATGGCGATTGCAAGCTCTTTGTAGTTGTCCCATTCCCCATCCATACAGTTGACATAAATATAATCATTGCC
This sequence comes from Bacillota bacterium, assembly GCA_023460035.1. GTDB lineage: Bacteria > Bacillota > Clostridia > Oscillospirales > Ruminococcaceae > Pygmaiobacter. The sequence continues at coordinate 6,179 of JAEWRN010000020.1, read as the reverse complement.
GATGCCGTGCATCTTGGTAAACGCAATTTTCATGTTAGCCCTCCTCAGGCAAATCCAGGTACCCCAGCTTGTACAGCAGCTCGGCAATCAGCACCCCGCCGCCGGCGGCCCCGCGCAGCGTATTGTGCGACAGGCCCACAAACTTGTAATCAAAAATGCTGTCCTCGCGCAGGCGGCCGGCCGTGACACCCATGCCGCCGTAAATATCGCGGTCCAGCAATACCTGCGGGCGGTCCGGCTCTTCCATATATGTCACAAACTGCGCCGGGGCACTGGGCAGGCCCAGAATCTGCGGCATGCCCTTAAAGTCACGCCATGCGGCGAGAATCTGCTCTTTGCTGGGTTTGTTTTTAAATTTCACAAACACCGTTGCCGTGTGGCCGTCCACCACCGGCACGCGGATGCACTGCGTCGTAATTTTGGGCAGCGTTGCGGGCACAATTTTATCGCCCTTCAGCTTGCCCCAGATGCGCAGCGGCTCTTTTTCGCTCTTTTCTTCTTCGCCCGGGATCAGCGGGATGATGTTGCCAATCATCTCGCCCCACTCGTTAAAGGTCTTGCCCGCACCGGAAATGGCTTGATAGGTGGAGACCACCACTTCGGTCGGCTCGTATTGCAGCAGCGGCGTCAGCATGGGCACGTACGACTGAATGGAGCAGTTCGGCTTGACCGCGATGAACCCGCGTTTTGTGCCAAGGCGTTTTTTCTGCTCTAAAATCACCGAAAGGTGCTCCGGGTTGATTTCCGGTATGACCATCGGCACATCCGGGGTGCTGCGGTTGGCAGAGTTGTTCGAGATGACCGGCAGTTCGGCTTTGGCGTAGGCTTCTTCCAACGCCAAAATCTCGTCTTTTTTCATGTTGACCGCGCAAAACACCATATCCACCAGCTTTGCGTTGCCGGCAACATCGGCGGCATCCCGCACCACCATATCTGCAAACTTCCCCGGCATTGGCACGTCAATTTTCCAGCGGCCCTGCACCGCTTCGGCATACGGTTTGCCTGCCGAACGCCCAGAGCCCATCAGTGCCGTCACTTCAAAATAAGGGTGCTCGGCGAGCAGTGTTAAAAAGCGCTGCCCCACCATCCCCGTCGCGCCAATTATGCCGGCCCGAATTTTTTGCTGCATTGTAAAATACCCCTCTTTCAGATGTCGTTGGCAATCAGGTCATCCAACGATTCGCGCTTGACCGCCACCCTGCTGGTACCCTGTGAAAGCAGCACAATGGGCGGCCGCCCAATGCGGTTGTAGTTGGACGCCATAGAATAATTGTACGCCCCTGTTGTCAAAACCGCAATGGTATCGCCGCGCACCGTTGCCGGCAGCGGCACTTTTTTTTGAATGATGTCACCGCTTTCGCAGCAGCGGCCCACCACATCGGCCACCAGCGCCTGCGGCTCGTTTATTTTGCCCGCGTTGTACAGCGTGTAGCGCGAACCATACAGCGCAAAGCGGGGGTTATCGGTCATGCCGCCGTCGATTGACACATAGTTTTTGTACCCCGTAATGCGTTTGAGTGACCCCGCGGTGTACAGCGTCATGCCCGCGTCGGCCACGATGCTGCGACCCGGCTCCATGCGAATGGCCGGCATGGCAATGCCAAGCTCTGCCGCAAGGGCACGGATAACCCCGGCAAGCTCGCCGATTGTCGCCTGCACATCCAGCACGGGGTCTTCGTCTGTGTACCGCACCCCAAAGCCGCCGCCAAGGTCCAGCTGCCGGGCCTCGTACCCGTGCTGCTGTTTCATCTGTGCCAAAAAGGTCATCATGATCTTTGCGCTGCGCTTGTAGGTTTCGGCATCAAACAGCTGTGAGCCAAGGTGGCAGTGTATGCCAGTCAGTTCCACATGGGGCAGCGACAGGCAGTGCGCCGTAATTTCAGCTGCCTGCCCGGTTTCAATGGCAGAGCCGAACTTCGAATCCACCTTGCCGGTGGCAACCGCCTCATAGGTGTGGGGGTCAATACCCGGTGTCAGCCGCAGCAATACCTTTTGGCGCATACCGCACTTTGCGGCAAGGGCTTCGATGGCATCCAACTCTTCGGTGCAATCGACCACAAAATAGCCGACCCCGTGCTCCATTGCAAACGCAACGTCTTCATCGGTTTTATTGTTCGAGTGAAAATAGGCATTCTCCAGCGGGAAGCCGGCTTTCAGCGCCGTGTAAATTTCGCCCTGCGAAACCACATCAACCCCGATCCCTTCTTCGGCGGCAATTTTGTAAATGGCCTTAAAGCTGGCGGCCTTGCTGGCGTAAAGCGGTAAAGCATCCGGCCCAAATTCGCTTTGCATCGCCGTGCGGTAGCGCCGGCAGTTGGCCCGAATGCGGTCTTCGTCCATCAGGTACAGCGGTGTGCCATACTGTGCGGCAAGCGACAGCGTGTCCTGCCCGCCAAATGTCAGGTGCCCTGCGGCATTCACGCCAAGGTTTTCACAAATCATTTCTCATCCCTGCCTTTTCACTATTGTTTGACAAACTCGTGGTAGATCGCATTGATTGCCTTTTCATAATCCTGCTCTGCGACCCCGATAATAATATTCAGCTCACTGGAGCCCTGGTCGATCATTTTAAGGTTGATGCCCGCCGTGGCCACAGCCGTTAGCATGCGGCCCGCGACGCCAATCTCCCGCACCATGCCGCGGCCCACGACTGCAACCAGCGCAATGCCGCTTTCAATCGACACGCTGTCCGGGTTGACCGCCTGCATCAAGCTGGAAACCAGCTCGTCTTTTTTGTCGTCAATATCCTTTTGCGCCAGCAACACCGACAAGGTGTCGATGCCGGTGGGCAGATGTTCAAATGAAATACCGCGCTCTTCCAGCACCGCAAGCACCTTGCGGCCAAAACCAAGTTCGGCGTTCATGCGGTCTTTTTCTACCGTGATGGACGCGAAGCCCTTGCGGCCCGCCACCCCGGTAATGATGTAAGGGGGGCAATCCTCCGGCACCTGCGCGACAATCAGCGTGCCGGCATCGGCCGGGCGGCCGGTATTGCGGATATTGATGGGGATACCCGCCGTGCGCACGGGGAACACCGCCTCGTCGTGCAGCACCGTGGCGCCCATGTAGGTCAGCTCGCGCAGCTCGGTGTACGAAATGATCCCGATGGTTTCGGGGTCTTTGACACAGCGCGGGTCAGCCATCAGCATGCCGGAAACATCCGTCCAGTTTTCATACAAATCCGCCTGCACTGCGCGGGCCACAATGGCACCGGTCACATCCGAGCCGCCGCGGCTAAAGGTACAAATCTGCCCATCGGCCCCGCAACCGTAAAAACCCGCCACGACCACCGGCCCGGCCCCCAGCAGCGCCGGCAGCGCCGCGTAGGTTTTGGCCTCGTCTAAATTACCCGTTTCGTCAAAAAAGATGCCCTCTGCCGGGTCTAAAAACGCAAACCCCAAATACGCGGCAAGCAGTTTGGAATTCAGGTACTCGCCGCGGCTTGCAAGGTAATCGCGCTGCGGGGCCGCTTTGGTGTTTTGCAAAATAATCTGTAAGTCACCCGCCAGCGGGAACGCGATGCCAAGGCCTGCGGCAATTTCTTCGTACCGGTGAGAAATCTGCGCAAAAACCGGTGCCGGGTCTTGCCCTTGCGCGGCAAGGTCATAACAGCGGTATAAAAGGTCGGTCACCTTTTCATCACCGTCAAACCGCTTGCCGGGTGCCGAAGCCACAATATAACGCCGCGCGGGGTCCGCCGCAATAATGGCTGCCACCCGCTTAAATGCCGCTGCATCCGCCAGTGAAGTGCCCCCAAATTTTGCTACCTTTTTGCTCATGCTGCTCCCTCAGATACTTGTTTTTTGAAATAAATCCTGCATGTTGTACATCCCGGCAGGTTTGCCCACAAGGAATTCGGCTGCCCGCACGGCGCCCTCTGCAAACAGCGCACGGTCATGCGCTTCGTGCCGCAGGGTAATCGTCTGGGTGTCGGTGCACAAATGCACTTCATGGGTACCCACAATGTTGCCCATGCGCAGCGAGTGAATACCTATTTCGCCCGGCGTGCGTTTTTGCTGGCCGCTGCGCCCGCAGACCAGCGGCACATTGCCGCGCGCCTCTTTTACCGCGTCGGCCAATAACAGGGCCGTGCCGCTGGGGGCATCCAGCTTGCGGTTGTGGTGTGTTTCCACAATTTCAATGTCGGCGTCCGGCAGCATGGCCGCCGCCTGCTTTGCAAATTCAGCCAGCACCGCAATGCCAATCGACATATTGGCCGACAAGAATACCGGGATGCTTTTCGAAGCCTGCTGCAATAGTGCCAGCTCTTGCTGGGTATGGCCCGTTGTGGCAATCACACAGGGCAGCCCGCGCGCCACCGCGTAGTCGCAAATAGCCCCCGCTGTGCTGTGGTGCGAAAAATCGATCAGACAATCGGCGGGCCCTGTATATTCACCCAGCGACTGCAAAATACCTTCTGCCCCCGGTGCGTGGGCATCCACCGCGACAACCAGTTGTGCGCCGGCGTAGCCGCTTTGCAGCACGCCTGTTGCTACTTTGCCCATGTGACCCGCGGCACCATGTAATATAATCTTCACGCCTGCACCCCCTCAAAGCAACCCTGCTGACGCATGAAACCGTACAGCACCTCTGCCTTTTGCTCGTCCATCGGCACCAGCGGCAGACGCAGGTAGTTTTCGCAAAAGCCCATCTTTGCCATACCCGCCTTGACCGGGATGGGGTTGACCTCTGAGAACAAGGCATTGATCAGCGGCAGCAGCTCGTACTGCAACCGGCGGCTGCCCGCAAAATCACCGGCAAAAAAGCGGCGGCACAGCTCTGCGGTTTTGCGGGGCACCACGTTGGACAGCACCGAAATAACGCCCTTGCCCCCCATTGCCAGCAGCGGGACAATTTGGTCGTCGTTGCCGGAATACAAATCAAGGCTGCCTTCTACCAGCGACATCGTTTTGACGATTTTTGCAATGTCACCGTTGGCCTCTTTGATGGCGGTGATCTGTGGGTGGCGCGAAAGCTCTAAGTAGGTTTCGGGTTCAATGTTGACCCCGGTGCGCGAAGGCACATTGTACAGAATGACCGGCTTTGTAGAGGCATCCGCAATGGCTTCGTACATCTTTACAAGGCCGCGCTGGGTGGTTTTGTTGTAGTACGGTGTCACGCACAAAACGGCGTCGGCCCCCGCTTCGCAGGCGGATTTCGTCAGCCCGATTGCCTCCCGCGTGCTGTTTGAACCTGTACCGGCAATCACCGGCACACGGCCCGCAACTTTTTTCACCGCATAGGCAATGACCTGCTCGTGCTCTTCGGTGGAGAGCGTGGAGCTTTCGCCCGTCGTCCCGCAGATAACAAGGCCATTGACCCCCTCGGCAATCTGCCAGTCAATCAAACGGCCAAGCTCGTCGTAATTCACCTGTTCCTCATTAAGCGGGGTAATAAGGGCCGTCGCGACCCCTTCAAAAATTGTGTGCTTTTCCATGCAAGCATACCTCCCTGTTGGTATAACAAAAAAGATGGCTGCACGGCGCAGCCACCTTAAAAGATTACACGTTGTTTGCATGGACGGCGCACTTGACTGCCCCGCAGCATTTTGTGGTCTTTTGGATAGCTCACCGCTTACGCGACAGTCGCACAGATGTTCTCTGTGCGCCCAGGTCCAGCTTTCACCTGCTGGCCTTCGGCGGCTTTCCCTTTTGCGGTGGCCTGTTTGTGAAACAGTTTTGTTGCCCCGCTACTAATGATTGCCGCGCCTCTATCTTTTGTTTGTGCTATTAAACCATAAAACAATAAAAAATGCAAGTGTTTATGAAAAGCCGGAATTAAAAGTACGATACACACAAAAAACGGTTAAATAAAGACGACGGTTTTTATATGCTACATAAAAATTTCAAAAATACTCCATACAAAAAACTTTACTGTTTATTGCATCAAGCTTTATGTGTTTAATTTTGGGGGACATAGATATACAGTAAATCCAATAACAACTTGTCGCGGGCGCTGGTATTATACTTTCCATGAATCTGCGCATAACCTGTCAGCCCAGCTTTCACACGCAATCGATAACTGAATTGAGCCTTCCCCGATTTTTCGGAGGCAAAGAAGTAGTGCAATCGGCTGATATCATAGAATATCGCAGGGTTGTTGGCTATGCCGCCAGTTGCTGATAAAAGCGCCGTCGCAAATCCGCGGGCGGGATATTGCCGATGGCAGCGTTACGGCGC
>JAEWRN010000019.1 GCA_023460035.1 Bacillota bacterium | reverse complement strand
AAAACACACAAAACCCACCGGGGGGGCCCCCCCACCGGCCCCCCCCACTTGCAGTAAAACGGGTATCACACAGGTTGAAAAAGCAGGGTCATTCGTACCGCAGTGCTTCGATGGGGTCCAGCTTTGCGGCCTTGCTGGCGGGGTAATAACCAAAGAAAACACCAATGGCCATTGAAAACCCAACCGAAGCCGCAATGGCGACCAAAGACGGCTTTGCCGCATACCCCAGCAGGTTTGCACCAACGGCGCCCAGCGCAATACCCACAATAATGCCAATCACGCCGCCAATCAGGCAGATGACGACTGATTCGACAATAAATTGCAGCCGAATGGCGAACCCCGGCGCGCCCAGCGCTTTGCGGGTGCCAATCTCGCGCGTGCGCTCGGTGATTGAAACCATCATGATGTTCATGACGCCGATGCCGCCCACCAGCAGGCTGATGGCCGCGATGGCCGCAATAGCCACCTGTACGGTGGAAATCATCTCGGTGACGGTGCTGACCATCGTCTCCATGCTGGAGGCTGATACCGTCCAGCTTTGGTTGCGGGTGTAGTAGCTGTCAAAAAAATCCTCAGTGTTCTGCATAAAATCCGCATTGTTTTCTACCGCGCTGCCCACCACCGTAAAGCTTTGGTACCCGGCGGCCGCGCTGTCCAGTTTTTTCGCGGTCGTCAGCGGCACATACATCGGGTAGGTCACGTCGCTGCTGGTCAGCGCGACGGTGCCGTCCTCTTCGTACTGGTAAATACCCACAATGTAAAAGGTGTATACCTTGTTGTTTACGGTGACGTCAAACGACTTGCCAATACCGTCCGCCCCTTCGCCAAACACGGCGCTGACAAACTGGTCGGCAACGACACACACCTTTTTTTCGCCGTCCAAATCATTTTGGTTGATAAAGCGGCCGTTGGTCACGTCGATGGATTCGGCGGTCTGGTAGTCCAGGTTGACGCCGGTGACATTCACGCTTTCACTGTCGCTGGAATCGGGGATGGACACCGTGCCGCTGCCCATCGATTCTGTCAGCGAAATGGCGGTGATCTCGTCCCCAAAGGCTGCGCGGTAATCGGCAATCATGTCGTCGGTAATCAAATCCTCGTCCGCGGGCTGGCTGGGGCCAAACATGCGAATACTCACCCCGCGGCCGGTCGTCGTGGTGGTCGTAGAGCTGGAATCATCCGAGCTTTTTTCTGTCAGGCTGACGGTGATGTTGCTCACGCCAAGGCTTTGCATCGAATCGCTGATGGAGCCGGTGAGTGAATCGCCCACCGTCACAATGGCAATGACCGAGCCGATGCCGATGATGATGCCCAGCATCGTTAAAATGGCGCGCATTTTATTGGCCCACAGGCTGGCAAACGCCATATGAATATTATCAAGCAGTCCCACGCACACCACTTCCTTTCCGCTCTGCAACAATGCGCCCGTCCTTTAAGGTCAGGATGCGCTGGCACTCCTCCGCAAGCTCGGGGTTATGGGTAATCAGCACAATGGTCTTGCCGCTCTGCTCGTGCAGGTCGTGAAACAAATCCATCACGTTGCGGCTGGTCTGCGAGTCCAGTGCGCCGGTGGGTTCGTCCGCCAGCAGCAGTGCGGGGTTGCAGGCCATGGCGCGCGCAATGGCAACGCGCTGCTTTTGCCCGCCCGAAAGCTCGTTTGGCTGGTGGCGCGCACGGTCGCCCATGCCCACCATGGCAAGCAGCTCTTTGGCACGGCGGCTGCGCTCGCGCGCGGGGACGCCCGCATACAGCATGGGCAGCTCCACATTTTTCAGTGCGGTCGTGCGGCCAATCAGGTTAAAGGTCTGAAACACGAAACCAATTTTGCGGTTGCGAATGGCGCTCAGTTCGCGGTCGGTGGCGTTTTGCACGTCAATGCCGTCCAGCAGGTAGCTGCCCTTTGTCGGGCGGTCCAGCGCGCCGATGATGTTCATGACGGTGGATTTGCCCGAGCCGGACTCGCCCACGATGGCCACAAATTCGCCGGGCCACACGGTGAGGTTGATGCCGTGCAAAATTTTCAGCTCATTTGGCCGGCCAATGTAGTAGGTTTTAATTAAATCACGGATGTCGATCAGCGGCTCGGCCGCCCGTGCGGTAGCCGGGGTGTCGGTCATATTGGGTTCGGCCATGTTATCAGCCTCCCATCGGGCCGCCGCCATTGCCGCCGGGGCCGCCGCCGTTGCCGCCACCGGAGGGCATCTCCCCGCCGCCACCGCCGCCGGTCAGGCCGCTCAGCAAGCCAAGGCCGCTGCTTTCGCTGTTCGCGCTGTCAGTGCTTTGGTTCACGGTTGCTTCTTCGCTGTCGGCGCTGCTGCGCACCTCCATGCCCTCGGTCAAATCGTCGCCCGAAATTTCAATGTAATAGTCGTTCTCTTCGCCGGTCGTCACCTGTACGGCCTCAAAGGTGGCATTGGTGCCGTTGCCGCCGGTCTTTACATACACAATGCTGTTGCCGTTTTCATCGGTGCCTACGGCATCAATGGGTACGACAAACACATCGTCCTCACTGGACAGGATGATGTTCACCTTGGCGTTCATGCCAATCAACAAACCGGTGTCGGCATCGGTGACGGTGACTTCGCACGCAAACCCGCCCGAGCTGCTGGAGCCCTGGCTGGCGGTGGAGGTGGAAGCGGTTTTGGAAACCTGGCTCACCGTACCATTGATTACCGTGTCGCCGGTGGCGTCGCTGGTGATGGTGGCGGGCAGGCCCACCGATACATTGGGGATGTCATATTCTTCTACGGTAAACGAAATCTTCAGCGCGCCCACATCCTGAATCGTCGCAACGGTGCTGTCGGTCACAGCACTGCCCACGGTGGCGTTTAGTGCGGTTACGGTACCGGCGCTCTGTGCTTTCAGTGTGCATTCTTCCAGCTGGTCCTGCAAATCCTCCAGCGTGTCGCTGGTTTTACTGCTGTCCAGCGTGTCCGATGCGGTGGTCAGCGCCTGATAAGTGCTGGCATACTGGGTGCCCAGCGTGGTGTAGGCGTTGTAGGCGGTATTGCGGGCGGTTTCAGCCGCCGTTGCCGCGCTTTGCAGCGCGTCGTAGTTGCACAGGCTTTTGCCGCTGTTCAGCGCCGCCAGTGCGTCGGCGGCCGTTTTGGCAAGCCCGCCCGCCGCCGAGCTATTATCCACGGTGCCGCCCGCAGTAAAGGTGGTGCCGTTGTATGCCCCGCAGGCGCTGTTTACCGCGCTTGCCGCGTCAATGACTGCCTGCACAGTGGTGTCGTTGTTGTTTTGCGCCAGCACGGCGGTGTAGTTGTTGTAGGCGGTGGCAACGTTGGTTGCCGCTGCCTGCGCGTTTGCCGCCGCGGTGTCATAGGTGGACTGCAGAGCGGCAACGGTAGTCTGTGCCGCCTGGAAGGCGCTGAGCGCCGTGTTGTACGCGTTAGAGGCGTTGGTGTAGTCGATGCCGGCGTTTTCGTATTTGACCTTGATTCCCTCAAACGAAGCCTCGGCATTGTCATAGCTTGTCTGCGCCTTGCTGATGTTGTCGGCCAGGCTTTCCTTCGCTTTGGTGATCTGCTTGTCCAGGTCGGTCGTGTCCAGCGTGCAGATCACATCGCCCTCGTTCACGGTGTCGCCAACCTGCACATTGACCTCTTTTACCGTGTATTTCAGCGAGGTGGTCACGGTGCTGACCTCGTTGCTCTCCACCGTGCCGCTGGCAGAAATGCTGTTTTCAAGCGAGGTCTTTTGCAGGGTGGTCGTGCGCACAAAGGCGGCGGTGCCCCCCGGCGCTGCCTGCCGGCCCGCAAAGGTGCGCCAGCCCAAAAAGCCGCCGCCCGCAATTAGTAAAATTACGATTAGTGCGGTAACGCGTTTGTGGCGGCGTGCAAAACGGCCCACCGGGCCGAATACTTTGCCCAGCAGGTGCCCGGCCGCGCGAAAAGGGTTTTTGTGCCCCTTGGTTGGGGTGCTTTCTTCATTCATACCCATACTCCTCTTTCCGTCGTTTCAACTGTATTTTAGGGTTTCCAATAGTAATTGTAAAAAGACAGTGTGTGAAAACACGGGTAGAACTGTGTGAAAAATGAGATAATCCGTGACAAGACGGGCAAAAACGACACTGCATCTTGCGCAGAAAGTGGGAGTAGTGTATAATAAATAAGCTGTTTTGTGCAGCGAGGGCCTTTAGCTCAGCTGGTTAGAGCAACCGGCTCATAACCGGTCGGTCCCGGGTTCGAATCCCTGAAGGCCCACCAGCAAAAACCCGCACGGCAAGCCATTTAGTTGGCTTTACCGTGCGGGTTTTATTGTGTTTAAGTATGCAAAATAACGCGTTTTCTGGCTGTTTCTGCTGAAAATACAATGCAAAAGGCAGGCCAAAAGTGTAAACCACCCTCCTGCCAAGATGGTGGTTTACAAATGTTGATATTTAATTTATGCTTTGCCGGCGTACCATTGGTGCCCGCAGTTTAAACAGGTAATGCGTACCTTTTTAGCCCCAATATTGCCCGCAACCAGCCCAATAGGGCCGGCAATATAGGCGCCCAAAACTGCCTTGCCAATGCCAAAACCCTTAGTGCTTGCGCTAACAGAAGCAGAGCCGCACCTTGGGCATTTTGCGGTAGTACCTATCGAACTGTATTGCGCAGTGCGATTATAAGCTTCCTGTTTCAATCTTTTTTCCCATTCCTCATCGCCGACTTCATCCCGAAGTGCGATACTAAGCTTAATCTCGCTTACGGTAGCTCTTGCAAATGCTCTCCATGCCAGATATTTTAACTCGGATGGACTAGATCTACAAGCGCACGTTTGGCACATATGGCCATCAGAAAGTACAAAGCATTTATTGCCCTTGAATCCGGTTTCCTCTCCGCATATATCACATTTTGCCTTTTTGTAATATCCCACCGTTTTCACTCCCTCTGGTGTATAAGTAAAAATTATCCAGTTACAGTATAGCATCGGCGAAAGGCTTGTTTCAAGCGGCTAACTACCTTTATTTCCCTGCAAGGCGGCCTGTGCCTCAGCAAACCGGCGTGCAACGCGGCCCTGGGTCTGTTGGCTTAGTAGCTCAATGCCCATACTGGCTTTTCTTATATAAAAATGGCGGGATTTTGTGTTATTGCAATCGCAAAAACAAAAGGGGTCATGGCGCTGCCGGCGGGCCCGTGCCCGGCAATGCAGCGAGCAGTTGAATTTGGCCGCCTTTTGGATTATAATTTGGGCGTAGGGGATTAGCGAAAGGAGGCGGCGACAGTGAGAAACTTAAATATCCATATTCGCGAATTTTTAAACGGCAAGCGCATTCAGCTTGGCGACAGGGTGTATTGGGCCAACCGTACCTCCCGCGAAATTTACGCCCACAGCGTCGAAGACGAGCAGGCCGGCAGCCTTAGCGGCTATAAGGTTGGGGATATTACCGGGGACGACGAGATTGTGATCAGCAAAGATTATTTTGAAGATTAACAAAATACCCCCTTTGGGGGATAACAAAGCGGCCGGTGCCGTGGGGAAAGCCCACAAAGCACCGGCCGTTTTAATTTTAAACCATAGCGCAGAACACACAAAGCAAAATACGGTGCGGTGCTGCCGGGGCAGGTACAGATTGGCGGCACGCCAAAAAATACCGCAGGCAGCGCCGTTGCCGCACAAAACACACCGCCCGGCAGCCTGTTTATGGCCGCCGGGCGGTGTGTTTATTTGTAGTTTAAGGCGCGTACCCGTCGCACAAGGCCGGCCCGCGCAAAGCGGCGGCGAGCGGTTTGCCCGCTGCCGCGGGTTACACGTCGCTGCGCAAACGAAAGTTTGCCGTCAGCTCTTTCAGCATGCCGGACTGGCCCGAAAGCTCTTCACTTGAGGCGGCGGCCTGCTGTGCGGTGGCGGCGTTCGTCTGCACCACCCCCGCAACCTGGTCCATGCCGGTGGTGATCTCTTGTATGGCGGCTGCCTGGCTGACAGAGGCCTGCGCGATATCCTCCATCAGGCGCAGAGTTTCGCCGGTGGCGGCCGCGCTTTCGGTCAATGACGCGGCGGTGTCGCGGGTCATCTGTGCGCCGCTGTCAATCGACGCGATAATCTGTTGCAGCAGCGCGTCGGTGTTTTTGGCGGCCTCGGCAGACTTGGCGGCAAGGTTGCGCACCTCGTCCGCCACCACGGCAAAGCCTTTGCCTGCCGCGCCGGCGCGCGCGGCCTCTACCGCGGCGTTGAGGGCCAGAATATTTGTCTGAAACGCAATGCTGTCGATCAGGCTGATGATTTTAGAGGTTTCGGCAGACTGTGCGGTAATCTGCTGCATGGCGTCGGTAAGGCCCGCCATCTGCTGGGTGCAGGCGGTAAGCTCTTGCTGGGCCAGCGCACTGCTGTCGTGCGCCTGCCGGGTGTTCTGCGCATTTTGCTGCACCTGTGCCGCCACCTGCGTTAACGACGCATTCAGCTGCTGCACGGTGCTTGCCTGCAGGGTGGTGCCCTGTGACAATGCGGTGGCGCCGTCGGCGATTTGCTGTGCTCCGCCGTCCACCTGCTCGGCGGCCTGATGAATTTGGGCCAGCAGCGCGCTCAGCCGGGCCAGCAGGGCCAGCAGATGCTCTTTCAGCTTGGCAAACTGGCCGCCATACTCCTTTTGGGGCACAAAGGTCAAGTCGCCGTTTGCAATCTGCGCCAGCGCGTCTGAAATTTCGTCGATGTAGCCCTGATAGTTCACCAGCTGGTCAATGGTTTGCTGAAACGCGGCGGCAAGCTGGCCCACTTCGTCTTTGCTGCGCACGCTCAGCGCAACGTCAAAGCGACCCTGTGCAATCTGTTTTGCCGCGTCGGTGACTTGTACAATAGGCTTTGTGATGCTGCGGCTGATGAGGCCCGACAAGACCAGCGTGATAAGCAGTACCCCGGCAAGCAGGCCGGCCCCGACCTTGTAAACAGTTGCAACACCGCCGTCGTAAATCTGGTTGACGGTCTGCATGGGCACGCCGACAAAGTAAACGCCAATCAACTGGCCGGCGCTGTCATAGGCGGGGGTGTAGCTGGCCATATAATCATTGCCCAGAATAGCCGCTTCGCCAAGGTAGCTTTGCCCGTTTGACACGGCGGCGTACGCGGGGCCGGCGGTGTCCAGCGTTGTGCCGACGACCCGCTGGCCGTTTTCATCCTGAATGCTGGTCAGTACCCGCACAAAGTCGCTGCCGTCTTTCGCAAACAGGGTGGCGGCGACATTCATGTCTGTGGCAAACTCGTCTATCGTGTCCTCTTTGCCGTCCAGCGGCTTGCCGCCGCCCTGCAAATTGCCGTCACCGGCAAGGGTCAGCGCGCCAAGGCGGTCGCCGACATAGGTTTGCAGCAGGTTTTCGGCACCGGTCAGTTTGTCCTGCACCTGGACATCAATAATGTCGCGCGTTACGCGCAGACTTTGCTGCAGACCAATGGCCAGTGTCGCGGCCACGGCAACCATCACAAGCAGCAGCAGGGCGAGACGAAGTTTTGTTTTCAGACTTTTCATCAGACAAAATCCTTTCTGGAAGTACTTGGATTCTCGCATTATAGAATTTAAAGAACATTCATTTGGCTATATGCAATACTAGTCCGCAAAAACAGAAAAACAAGCAAAGAAAACAAAATATAGAAAATTCTATGAATCTGCTGACAAAACAGCACAAAAATGGTACAGTTTGTAGTGTAAAAAACCCCATTTTTGCCATAAGGGCAAAGATGGGGCAAAGGGGGCGCAGGATTGGAAGAAAAAACAAGATGCGGCTGGGCGCTGAAAAACCAGCTGGAACAGGACTATCACGATAGCGAGTGGGGCCGCCCCGTGTTTGACGACGCCACGCTGTTTGCCATGCTGCAGCTGGAGGGCATGCAGGCCGGGCTGAGCTGGTCTACCGTGCTGGCCCGACGGCAGACTATTTGCGCCGCGTTTGACGGCTTTGACCCCGCTAAAATTGAACAGTACGACGAGCAAAAGGTGGAAAGCCTGCTGCAAAACCCCGGCATCATTCGCAACCGGTTAAAGGTGCTGGCTGTCATCAACAATGCCCGCGCCTACCGGCAGCTATGCCGCGACTGCGGCTCGCTGAGCGCCTATTTGTGGGCGTATGTCGGCGGCAAGCCCATCGTGAACGCGTGGCAGCGCATGGAGGACGTGCCCGCCAGCACCCCGCTTTCGGACGCAATCAGCAAGGACTTAAAAAAGCGCGGGTTTAAGTTTGTGGGCAGCACCATTATTTATGCGTTTATGCAGGCGGTGGGCATCGTAAACGACCACTTGACCAGCTGCGCATTTTACGGGCACTAGCCCGCACACAAAAAGCACAGGGGCACGGCCAGACAGCGCAATGCGCCGAAAAGCCGTGCCCCTGTGCCTCTTTTTTGGATGGAAACCAGTTATTTGCCGCAGCCGGCAAGAAAATCAAGGATGTCCTGCTGTGTGGCAAGGTTTTTGGCGGTGGCCGCCGCCTGCTGGGCCTCTTGCAGCGTAAAGCGGGACAATGCCTGCTTTACCCGCGCGACCGATGAGGGGCTCATGCTGAACTTGCGCAGCCCCAGCCCGGCCAGCAACATTGCGGCCTGCGCGTCGCCCGCCAGCTCGCCGCACATCGAAATTTCTTTGCCCTGTGCGTCAAACTGCTCGATAATCTGCCCAATCACCCGGATGAGTGCGGGCGAGAAGGTCTGGTAGTAATCGCTGATGTCCGGGTTCATGCGGTCAACGGCACACAGGTACTGGCAAAGGTCGTTGGTGCCGATGGACGCAAAATCCACCTCTTTGGCGACAAGGTCGGCAATGGCGGCAATCGACGGGATCTCAATCATCACGCCAAGGCGGATGTTTTTGTCGTACGCTTCGCCACGGGCATCCAGCTCGGCCTTGGCCTCTTCAACAAAGGCTTTGGCGCGGCGCACATCGTCGATGCTGCCCACCATCGGGAACATGATCTGCAGCGGGCCGGCGGCCGACGCGCGCAATGCGGCGCGCAGCTGGGTTTTAAACAGGTCGGGCAGCTCGAAGCACAGCCGCACGGCACGCTTGCCAAGAAACGGGTTGTCCTCTTTGGGCAAGGGCAGGTAGCTTAAGGTCTTGTCGCCGCCCACGTCCAGTGTGCGCAGGGTTACCGGGCGGCCCTCGGCGTGCTCCACGACCAGCTTATACGCTTCGTACTGCTCTTGTTCGGTGGGCATATGGTCACTGCCCATGTAGAGGAATTCGGTGCGCAGCAGGCCCACAAAGTCGCTGCCCACAAAGTTTTCCGGGGTCGATTTATTGCCAAGGTTAACGCCAATTTTAATGCGCTGGCCGCAGCGCAGGGCCGCGTCCTTGTGCAAAAATTCTTCTTCGGCGGCAAGCTGGGCAAGGTAATCGGCCTGCTTTTTTTTGTAAGTGGTCACGTCGTCATCGGTCGGCTCGGTCAGCACGATGCCGCTGGTGCCGTCCAGCACGATAAAGGTGCCGTCCTGTAATGCGGTGGTGGCACCGGGCACGCCCAGCACGGCCGGGATGCGGTACCCGCGCGCCAAAATAGCGCTGTGCGACGTTGCGCCGCCGACCTCGGTGACAATGCCAATGACCTTGCTGCGGTCCAGCGTGGCGGTATCGCTGGGCAGCAGGTCACGTGCGACGACGATGACTTGTTCTGATAATTGAGAAAGGTTTTTTTCTTTTTCGCCCTTCAGTACCCGCAATAAGCGGGCGCGTACATCCCGCAGGTCGGCGACACGCTCTGCAATCAGAAGATCGTTGGCACTGCTGAGCAGGTCGATGAATTCGTTGAACGCGCAATCGATGGCCCAGTCGGGCAGTGATTGCTTGTCGCGAATGGCCGTGGTCACCATTTCATCGATTTCCTCGTCCTGCAAGATTTCAATATGGGCGGTAAAGATTTTTGCCTTGTCGTTGCCCGCGGCAGTCATCGAGCGGATGATTTCCTCCAGCTCGGCCTGTGCCGCGGTTTTTGCGTCTGCCCATTGTTGCAGGTAATGCTGTTCTTCCCCCTGCGTAAATGTTCCCGCTGTTACATTGCACTGGAATGCCTTGTATAAATAAATTTTGCCCAGCGCAATACCGCCGGATACGCCGTTTCCTTTGAGTTGCACGGCAACCCCTCCCTTTTTTAGAAAAATCCCCCGCGTGTCAAACCCACGCATTGATGTTTGCCCGGCGGGCCCCCGCCCGCCGCAGTGCCTGCCCGCACCTTTAGTACCGGGTACGGGGTGGTGCGGCATTACTCACCGAAACCAGAATCGACCAGTGCAACCAGCGCGTCAACGGCTGCCTTTTCGTCGGCACCCTCTGCGGCAATCTCAATTTTGGTGCCGGGGCCAAGGCCTTCGCCCAGGATACGAACAATGGATTTTGCATTGGCGGCGGCGCCGTTTTTGTCAACGTTGCGCACGGTGACATCGGCGGTGAAGCCTTTGGCTTTCATAACGAACTCTGAAGCGGGGCGGGCGTGCAGGCCTGCCTTATTGACGACGGTAGTTTGTTTGAAATACATAGTAATGGTCCTCCCTTATTTTTATTCATCGCGCCCTGGGGCAAAGGCCCGCGGGCGGTTTGGGTGATGGTAAAGTGCGGCTTAGCGGGCGTTGCTGCAAAGCAGCGTTTGCGCCTGGCGCAACACATTGGCGGCGTTGCCCACCGCATAGTCCAGCGCGGGGATGGCGGCGGTGGGTTTGCCGCTGCCCGCTGCGACCTGCTGCGCCTTGTGGGCCACCTGCGGCCCCAGTAAAATAACGTCAAACCCCGCGGCAAGGGCCGGGTACTCGTGCAGGCCATGCGCTTCAACCTGCAGCGGCAGCTGCTGCCGCTCGGCCTCGGCTTTTAGCCGGTTTAGCAGCATGCTGGTCGAAAGCCCGCCGCTGCAAAGCAGCAAAAGCTTCATGCACCCACCGCCTTTTCCAGCGTGTCCACCCGGCGGCTCAGCAAAACCAGCTCGGTTACCAGCTCGTGCGCCAGCAGGCTGGCGTTTAAGTGGTCCTGCGCGTGCAGCACCAGCAGGGTGGGTGCGCCAAGGGTGTCGTTTGCGTCGGCCGCCAGCAGTGCAAGGTGTGCCTGCTGGGCGCTGGCGAGTGAGGTGTCGGCCTGTGCCAGCAGGGTGGTTGCACCCGCAAAGTCGCCGCTGCGGGCGGCGGCCGCAGCCTGCATC
The DNA here is from genome assembly GCA_023460035.1 of Bacillota bacterium. Lineage (GTDB taxonomy): Bacteria > Bacillota > Clostridia > Oscillospirales > Ruminococcaceae > Pygmaiobacter. Next base: position 109,120 of record JAEWRN010000019.1, on the reverse strand, counting down.
ACTTCTGCCCGCGCCTGCCCGGAAAACGCGATAATCCGCATACAGGCTTCGTTGAGTTCTTGTTGCAGCATACGGTGCGCCCCCTTACAGTTTGTAGATAATGGCAAGCATATTGGCCACTTCGTCATCGCTGAAAATAATGCCAAACCCCTTTTCCAGCGGGCGAAGAATCGAGAGAATCGTTTTAAAATCGGCTTCGTACTTTTTATAAATTTCGGCCTTGTGCAGGTTTTGCTGCGGCGGCTGCTTTGCCAGCAGCCGGTTGATGCAGCAGGCGATGTGCAAAAACAGGCCGATTTCGATATCGATGTCCAGCGGCTGCACCTTTTCGTTGACCGCTTGCAGTGCGGGCGGCAGCAGGCGGCGCAGCTTTTGCAGGTCGGTGTGTTCTAAGTGCTCGGCAAGGTAGCCAAACATCTCGTCGAGGTTCAGCTGCTCCTTTTCGGGGCGGCCGGCGTTCAGAAGGGCGGGCAGCTGTTCGGGCGGCAGGCCAAACACCTCGCTGACCGGGATAAACGGGATGGAGAAGAACCCCGGGTCAAAGGTGCCGACGATGCAGTCAATCACGGCGCTTTGCATCAGCTCTAACAGGCGTGTGCGCAGCAGCTCGCGGTCCGAGATGGCCAGCGGCACCACGGCGCGCTCGCCAAGGTTGCCGTACTGCTCAAGGTAGCTTTTCAGCTGCTGGGCGCCGCCTTCGCCGGTGGTGCACAGCGTGACGATCAGCCGTTTTGCGGGCTCGTTATAGCCCGACAGGTGCCGCAGCACCTCTTTATATAAATCGTCGATGCTGCTGCTGGCCGCCGCAAGGCGGGCCGACAGAATACCGACGGTGAGGATGGGCAGTTTTGCCATGCGCACTTCAATGCCGCTTTCCAGCGAAATCGACAGCAGCAGCTCGCGCAGCACGTCCATATCGTACAGCACCACAACGCCCTTGCCGTTGTCCGCCTGCTCAATGCAGGCTTTGAGGCGCTCGTACACGGTGTCGGTGTCCTCTTCCAGCGGGATATCCACCGCAAAGGTGTTGCCAAGGCCGGTCACGGTGTTCACCGTGGTGGCAATGCCGCTGGCAATGCCCTCGCCGTGGCAGGCAAACACCATGGCGGGCTGCCTGCCGTTTGCGGCACCGGGCGCTTCGACGCTCAAAAACATCGTGATGAGCACGACTTCCTCGGTGGGCAGCTGCATCGAAAATTCCTTTTCCAGCCGGGAGGCGAACTGCAGTGCAAACAGATATTTTTCCTTGTGGTTTTCCACCACTTCCGACACCTGCGCGGGGGTCAACCGGGCGCTTTGCACGCCGGGGCCGCCTTTTTGCAGCACGCTGTGGATGTGCAGGCTGAGGCCGTAATACACCGAAGGGGGGTACCCCTCTGAAAATTTGGCCGAAGCCTGCGAGAGAAATTCTTCCACAAGGTCAATCACCCGCTGCTCCACAAGGCGTGCCAGCTGTTCGCGGTTGACCGCCTGCTTGGCAAGGTGGGTGCGGTAGGCGTTAAAGTTGACCTCCAGTTCGGCCTCCAGCATCAGGTTGATGTCCTTTTCGCTGATGCCGCGCGCGCGCAGCTCGCCGGCCTTGCGGTCCAGTGCCTGGTACATGTTGGCGGCATACACCCCGTCGTGCTCGGCGGGGGCGGCCTCGGCAGACCCGCGGCTGAACGAGTAGCTGTAGTCGGGGTCGACCAGCTCTTCAATGGCGAAGCGCTGCCGGTGGTAGTTTAAAAAGCCCTTGCGCACATAGTACTCGAAATCGCTTAAAAACACTTCAATCGAGCGGCCCTGCGTGTTGTGGCTGCGGACATAGGCGCCCGCGCAGCCAATTTTGATGTCGGATTTCAGCTGTGCCACATTGTAACTGCAGTCGTACAGCAGCAGGCAGTGCAGCAGCTCGGCGCGGATGGTGAGCGTGCGGTTTGCGCGCGCGGCCTCCTGGCTGAAAAACAGCTGCACCAGCTCCAGCCGCTCGCGCAGCGGGCGCTGTGCCAGCGGCGGCAGCACCGCAGAAAGCGGCAGCCGCGCGCTCAGCTCCTCGGTGGCGCTACGCCCGGCGCTGTCGGTCGTCAAAATCAGCAGCGGCAGGCCGTGCCCGGCATCGTCCTCGTGCTCCTGCCGCTCTGCCGCCTCACAAATGCGGCTGCGCACCGGGGCACTCAGCAAATGCGCGTTTTCCAGCACCAGCACATCGCCTTTCAGCGTGCCAAACAGCCCTTCGCCCGGCGCGGTGCCAAACAGCTTTTGCAGCGCCTCGTCGTCACCGCCCGCCCAGTCGCGGCAGTCCTCGGTGTGGTAGCGCGCGTCTGGCAGCAGAATGCCGCTTTCCTGCGCAAACTGAAACGCGGTGTGTGCCAGCAGCGTTTTGCCGGTACCGCGCTCGCCGGTGAGCAGCAGCGGCAGGCTGCCGGGCGGGTAAAGCACCGCGGCCTGAATGAGCTGAATGGCGCGGCGCAGGCTGCCCTCGCGCCCCACAATGCCATCAAAGCAGGCGTATTCACGGGGGCCGTCCTCACGGCAGTAGTACAGCACCGGCCGGCCGGTGGTTTTGACCACCCGGCCCTCGGCCACCAGCTCGTTCAGCAGTGCGCTGGCGTTGGGGCGCCGGATATGCAGCATGTCGGCGACATACTGCGTGCTTACCCCATTGCCGGGCGACGTAAAGTGCAGCTGAATCAGCTCGTAAATCTGCTCTTTGTTGGTTTTCATTGAGACAACCCCCTTTAAGCAGAATATACACTATATACGCTAAATAAACAATACCGTTTGGACGGGGTAAAGTCAAACGCAATAGAATATAAAGAAAGCGGTACGGAAAATACACTTAATCTATGAAAATGACAAAACATAGAACTAGATATGTACAAATTGCACAAATGTAAAGAGTGGATAAAATTATAAAACAAATAGTGTATACTGAAAAAATGGCAAATCGGGCACAGTGTATACCACAAAACCGCGGTAAAAACAAAACACAGGCAATGCGCGAAAGGCTTGACAGACCGCCGAAAATACAGGTTTTGCCGCAGGGCGGCGCCGCTGCGCAAAGAAAGCAGTGTATAGCTGGCGGGCCGCGGGGTGACCGTTGGCGGTGAGATGTGGCGCCGGCGCTACAAAAGCACACTGTTTCATGCAGGATGCAGTATACTGAAACCAGAGGGAGCGTTGAGCGGGCCAAAGGCAGCGATGTCGTAAAAACCGATTGCTTTTGCCGCGAAAACTCCTTATACTAATGGTAGAAAACGGCACCTGCCCCCCGCGGCAAACGCCGTGGCGGGTGCCGGCAGGGAAACCAACCCAGAGGAGGCTCGTCTTATGAAAAAATTTGTGATTACCATCGCCCGTGAAAACGGTAGCGGGGGGCGCGCCATCGGCGAAGCCCTTGCCCGCCATCTTGGCATCGAGTTTTACAACCGCGATCTGCTGCGCCTTGCGTCGGACGAAAGCGGCATCAGCGAGCAGCTGTTTGCCAAAGCTGACGAAGAGGTACAGCGCACGCTGCTGTTCCGCGTGGCGCACGACGCCTACAAGGGCGAAGTCATCCCGCCTGACAGCGACGATTTTATTTCAAACGAAAATCTGTTTCGGTATCAGGCGCGGGTCATCCGCGAGCTGGCGCGCAACGAAAGCTGCGTCATCATCGGCCGCTGTGCAGACTATATTTTAAAGGATTTTGACAACGTGGTCAGCCTGTTTATCCACGCCCCGCTGGAAGCGCGTGTCGCGACGATTATGGAGCGCCACAGCCTCAGCGACGAGGCCGCCCGCAAAGAGATTGCGCGGGTGGACAAGCGGCGCGCCAACTATTACCACACCTTTACCGGCACCGACTGGCGCGACGCCAGCCATTTTGACCTGAGCCTAAACTCGGCCGAGATGGGGCTGGATGGCTGTGTGGATTTAGTCACCCGGTATTTGCAGCTGCGCTTTGGCGAATAGCTGCACAAAAAGCAAAAACAAAGCCGCCGGCAGCTGCCGGCGGCTTTTGTGTACCCGGCGCAAAACGGCGCCGGGCAAAAAAAGAAGGGGGCTTGCCCCCAATCGTTCTGTCCCCCTGTATAAATAAGGTAAGGCGCGCAAAGCAGCCGGTCACAGCAGCGACTCCACAAAATCGCTTAAAATATCCAGCTGGGTTTCGGCCACCTGCAGAGGCGCCAGCTGTTCGACCGTCAAAAAACAAAGCTGTTTTGACTCGCTGCTGCAATGCAGCACCGGCGCCTGCCGCAGCGCCACCCAGTACACGGCGCTGATGATGCGGGCAATGTTGCCGTCAGGGTAGGCGGCAATGCGGCTGGGGTCAGAATAAACGCCCACAAATTGCAGCTGGCCGGGGGCCAGCACAAGGCCGGTCTCCTCGCGTATTTCACGCAGAATACAGTCCTCCAGGCTTTCATCCGGCTCCATCGCACCGCCCACAAAGGCCCACCGGTCACTGTCTGCCCGGCTTTCCAGCAAATAGGTGTCGCCATGTTGAATAATGGCACATGCACCGAGAACCGGCGGCTTGTTGGGCCGTGGTGCCGCGGGGTTTTTGTAATAGAAAGCGGCCTCCGCCAAGGCGCGCCCCCCTTTCTGTATACCGTTACTGCCTGCCGCAGCGGCGGCAGTGCTGTACCCTGATTATACCACACCGCGCAGCCAAAGCCAAAGTATTTTATGCCCCCGGCGCGGCAAACCTTTTGACAAAATACCCTGTATCTGCCTATAATAAGCACGGAACTTTTAGGGTGACCCCCTTAACGATAGAGCATTTAGAAAAGGACGGAAACAACAAATGGAATATGATTATGACGTAGGGATCGTAGGCGCCGGTGTGGCCGGCATGACCGCCGCCATGTACGCGGCGCGCGGCGGGCTTTCGGTCATCTGCCTTGAAAAAGAGGTACAGGGCGGCCAGATTATCACGTCGCCCGAAGTGGAAAATTACCCCGGTATCGACCGCATCAGCGGCGCCGAGCTTGCGAACGCGCTGTACCAGCAGGCAAGCAAATTTGGCGTTAAAATAGAGTATGACGAAGTAAAATCGGCAGAGCTTGCCGGTGACATTAAAGTATTGCACGGCGCAGCGGCCGACTACCGGGTGCGCGGCGTGGTGCTGGCCGGCGGGGTAGAGCGCCGCAAGCTGGGTTGCCCGGGCGAAGATTTACTGGTGGGCCGCGGGGTCAGCTATTGCGCCACCTGTGACGGGGCTTTTTACAAAGGGCACACCGTGGCGGTGGTAGGCGGCGGCAACACGGCGGTAGAGGACGCGCTGGCGCTTTCGGCCCTGTGCGAAAAAGTGTATGTCATTCACCGCCGGCAGGGCTTTCGCGCTGCCGAAACCGAGCTTGCCAAGCTGCGCAACAACACAAAGGTCGAGTTTGTGCTTGATTCGGTCGTGACCGAAATTCGTGGCAAAGACAAGGTGGAATCGCTGCTGATTAAAAGCACCGCCGGCGGGCCGGACCGCGAGCTGGTCGTGGACGGGCTGTTTGTCGCAATCGGCCTCATCCCGCAAAACAAGGCGTTTGCAGGGCAGATTGCCCTGACAGACGAGGGCTATGTGGACGCAGACGAAAGCTGCACCACCTCGCTGCCCCGCGTGTGGGTGGCGGGCGATACCCGCAAAAAAGCACTGCGCCAGCTTGCCACCGCAGCGGCGGACGGCGCCATTGCCGGCAGTGCCGCCGTGGCTGCCCTTGCGGGCGATGCCACACTGTAAAGGGGCAAAAACATGGCCGAAACGCAACACAAAAAAACGGCGCGCGGCGCCTTATTATTGGCAGCGGTGCTGCTGGTGTCCTTGCTGGGCGGCTGCGGGGCAGCCACCGGCAGCAGCAGCGGGGGGGCGGCAGCTTCGCCGGCGCCTGCCGGGGCATCGCAGCCCGCGGTAACGGCCACGGCACAGCCCGCCGCCACCGGCGACGAGTACCGCGCCGCGTGGATTACCTACCTTGAATACCAGACCATGGACCTTTCAACCGAAGAAGCTTTTCGCAGCGGCATTGCCACCGCGTTTGACAATTTGCAGGCGATGGGCATCACGACCGTCATTGCCCATGTGCGCCCGTTTGGCGACGCGCTGTATGCCAGCAGCATCTTCCCGTGGAGCCACCTGCTGACCGGCACCCAGGGGCAGGACCCCGGCTATGACCCGCTGGCCGTGATGGTACAGGAGGCGCACAGCCGCGGCATGCGGCTGGAAGCGATGGTGAACCCCTACCGTGTTCGCGGGTCGGCCACCACGCCGCCGCAGCTTGCACCGCAAAACCCCGCGGTACAGTATCAGGCGGACCCCGCCAAAGCGGATTGGGTCATCGCCGTGGGCGACGGGCTGTACTACAACCCCGGCATCCCCGAAGTGCAGCAGCTGATTGTGGACGGCGTGCGCGAAATCTGCGAAAATTACGAAGTTGACGGCATTCAGTTCGACGACTATTTTTACCCGGAGGGCGCCGACGACAGCTTTGACGCGGCGGCCTATGCGCAGTACGCAAACGGGCAGCCGCTTGCGGCGTGGCGCCGGCAGAATGTCAACACGCTGGTGCAGCAGGTTTACGCCGCCGTTAAGGCGGCAAGGCCCGCGGCGACGTTTGGCATCAGCCCGCAGGGCAACAACGACAACAATTACAACACACAGTACAGCGACGTGGCACTGTGGATGAGCGACGGCGGCTATGTGGATTACGTGATGCCGCAGATTTACTGGGGCTTTGACTACCGCACGAAAAGCGGGCGGGACGATTACGCGTTTGCAAACAACCTGCAATACTGGCTGTCGCTGCCGCGCGCCGATGCTGTAAAGCTGTACATTGGCCTTGGTGCCTACCGCATTGGCGTGGGTGACGGCGGCAGCAACGACACGGCAGAATGGTCCAGCGGCGAAAACCTGGCAAAGCAGGTGGCGGCGCTGCGCAGTGCCGGGGCAGACGGCTATGCGCTGTACAGCTACCGCTGGCTGTTTGCAAACACCCAGCCCACCGCCGCGGCCGAAGTGGCGGCGCTGACGGCGGCAAACCAATAAAACTACCCGGCGGTGCCGGGGCAGGCAATTTTAAAAAACAGGGTGCGGGGCAAACGGCCCCGTGTTTGGGAGGATGCCCCTTTTGAGAATGCGACACAAGCAATACGCAAAACCAGAGCTTGCGGCCTGCCCGTTTTTTGTGCAGGACCCGGAGGCCCAGCGCGGCCACTGGCAGCAGGCGTTTGCAACCCCACAGCCGCTCGTGCTGGAGCTGGGCTGCGGCAAGGGCACGTTTGCCACCGTGCAGGGCACGCAGCACCCGCAGCAAAACTACCTTGCCGTTGACTGCTTAAGCGATGTGCTGGTGCTGGCAAAGCGCAAGATTGAAGAGGGCTATGCGCAGGCGGGCCGCGCGGTGGACAACCTGCGGCTGACCGCGTTGAATATCCAATGGATTGAGGCGGATTTCAGCGAGGCGGACGTGGTGCAGCGCATTTATATCAACTTTTGCAACCCGTGGCCCAAGCTGTCGCACCATAAGCGGCGGCTCACCCACCCGCGCCAACTGCTGCAATACCGGCAGTTTTTAAAGGACGACGGCGAAATTTGGTTTAAAACCGACGACGACGATTTGTTTGAAGAAAGCCTTGTTTATTTTGAAGAATGTGGGTTTACGCTGCGCTATGTCACGCGTGATTTGCACGCGGCAGAGCCGGGCTGGAACCTGCGCACGGAATATGAAGAAAAATTTGCGGCGCAGGGCGTGCCCATCAAGGCGCTGATTGCGGTCAAAGGCCCGCTGCTTGCCCCGCCGCAGGGCTGACGCTGTTTAAACTTATTTTTAACGAAACCCGGCGCGGGCAAAACGCCGCACCGCACACAAAAACAAAAAGCACCGTCCCCGGTTGCGTTTATTGCAACCGGGGGCGGTTTGTTATGATGGCTTTTTACTAAAAAGCAGCGCGCAATAAAAGTCCGGTACGCCAATGACAAAGCAAAATATTATTCGCCCCGCAGCAGAATGCTCAGTCGCAGCGGCGTTTTTTTTGCAATCTGGTACTGGGGCTTTGTCAGCGCAATGGCCGGTTTGTCGCCGCCTACGCCGCGCTGTGCGGCGTCTAGGTTTACGGTGACAGGGCCCGCTTTTTCCAGCTCGTCAATGTGCTCTGCCGCCTGCAGCTCGGCCAGGGTGTACGGGGTGGCCGAAGCCTCAAACGGCCCGGCCAGCGTCGTGGCCTCCAGCACATGGCCGCCGCCCGCGACGGCAAAGGTCTCTACCCCGGTGCGGTTGCCGTTTTCCTGCGGGTGTAAATAATCGTGGCAAAACGCCCCGGCCTCCATGCTGTAATTGCCGGGCAACGCCGCCGTGCGGCGGTCGATGTAATTTTCGTGCGGGCCAAAGCCGAAAAAGCGCACGGTGCGCAGCTCGTGTGCGGCGGCGAAGGTAATGCCCGCGCGGGGCAGGCCCTTGCGTGAGGCCTCGGCCAAAAATTCTATGGCCAGCATGCCGTCCGGTGTCATGCGGTAGGTCAGCCGCAGCTGCCGCATGCCGGGGGCCGCAAAGGTAAACGACACCGCGTCGCGCTGCAGTGCGGATTCTTTTGCGTGCAGCTTGTAATTTGCCCGCAGCCAGAAGCCGGTGTTCAGCCACACCCGCAAAAAGGGCGGCAGCCCAAGGTAGGCGTCGTTGTCGGTCACCGCACGGGCAATTTGCGGGCGCAGCGGGGCGGCAAGCAGCTCTTTGCCGTTTACCATGTAGCTTGCGACAAAGCCGTCTTTGCGGCGAATACGTGCCACGGCGGGGCCGGCGGCCAGCACAAGTTCGCGTTTTTCCTGCTGCACGTCCACAAAGCGTGCGGGCATTGTCACCGCGCGTTGGCGCAGCCGCAGCGAGGTGCCGCAAAGCACCCGCCCGGCGGCGGCAAAGGGGGTGGCGGCGGTTTCTACCAAGGTGCATACAAGGTCCAGCGCGCCGCTGGGCTGCTGGGGCAGCGCGGGGGCAAGGGGCAGGGTCACGGTGGAGCCGGGGGCAAGCACCGGCACCGGCACATCGCCGCCGTCCAGCTTGCGGCCGTCCTCTAATAGCGCCCATTGCAGCGCCAGCGTTGCGGCGGATGCAAACACCAAGCGGCTGGTAATGGCAATGCCGTCCGGTTGCAGGGCCAGCGCAAACGGCGCGTACACCTGCTTTACCTCATATAGCGCGGGGTTGGGGCTGCGGTCGGCCCGCAAAATGCCGTTGCAGGCAAACGCGCCGTCGTTGGGCTCGTCGCCAAAGTCGCCGCCATAGCACCAGCGCCCGTTGCGAAACAGCGCCTGGTCGGCAAAGTCCCAAATAAAGCCGCCGGCCAGCCGGTCGTACTGGTAAAACAGCTGCCAGTAGTCTGCAAAGTTGCCAAGGCTGTTGCCCATGCAGTGCGCGTATTCACACTGCAAATAGGGGCGCTTACCATATTTTTTTACCCCGGCGGGGGGTGCGAAGCAGGGGTAGCTCAACCGTGACAGCCGCACCCGTTTGCCCTCGCCAATTTTTTTCATATGCTCCACCGTCGCATACATCTGGCTGTACACGTCGGTGGCTTTAAACGAAACATCCGGCTCGTAGTGAATCGGCCTCGTGTCATCCAGCGCCAGCGCGGCCTTGCGCATCTCGATAAAACAGCGCCCCATAAAGCTCTCGTTGCCAAGGCTCCAAAAAATAATCGAGGGGTGGTTTCGCAGCAGCGTCACCATGTTTTGCATGCGGTCAACGCAGTGGGCCGTCCAGTCCGGGTCATTGCGGGGCAGCTTTTTGGCAAGGCCGTGGGTCTCAAGGTTGCACTCGCTCATCACCAAAATGCCATAGCGGTCGCACAGGTCGTACACGGCGCGGCTGTTGGGGTAGTGGCTGGTGCGCAGCGCATTGATGTTGTTCTGCTTCATCAGCCGGATGTCCGCTTCGTTCAGCTCGGGGGTGACGGCGTGGCCGCAGCTGGGGTGAAACTCGTGCCGGTTGACGCCGCGCAGCTTGATGGGCCGCCCGTTGAGCAGCAGCAGCTCGCCGTCAATGCGCACCTCACGAAAGCCCACCGCAAAGCCGCGGGCGTCCAGCAGCGTGTCGCCGCTTTTCAGCGCAAGCGCAAGGTGGTACAAATTTGGGCCTTCGTCGCTCCACAGCGCGGGCTGTTCTACCGTGTAGCTGAACGTCTGCCCGGCGTCGCCCGTCAGTGTTTCGGTGGCAGAAAGCACGCGCGCGTTGTCCGGCCCGGCCAGCACCAGTTCCAGCGTGGCACTCTGCGGCAGCGTACCGGCGGTGGTCACCGCCACGGTTAAATTGGCGCGGGTGTAATCGCCGTTTTCAAACACAGTGCGGGCCACCACGTCGGCAAAGCCCGCGCGGGGCTGTGCCACCAGCCACACATCGCGAAAAATACCCGCCAGCCGCCACATGTCCTGGTCCTCAAGGTAGCTGCCGGTCGACCAGCGGTACACCTTGATTACCAGCAGGTTTTCACCCTCCACTAAAAAATCGGTCAAATCAAAGCGGTGCGCGTCAAAGCTGGACAGGCAAAACCCGGCAAACTCGCCGTTGCAGTACACCTCGGCCGCGCTGTTGACGCCGTCCAGCTGCAACAGCACCTGTTTGCCCGCAAAGTCGGCCGGCACGGTAAACCGGCGGCGGTACAGCCCCACCGGGTTTTGCCCCACCGCGATTTTTGGGATCTCGCCCCGCTTCGTGCTGATGGGGGTGGGGTAGTTTACGTTGGTATAAATGGGGATGTCGTACCCCTCCAGCTGCCAGTTGGAGGGTACTTTAATCTGGTCAAAGTTTGTGTCGTCAAAATCAGTGGCAGCAAAATTGGGCGGGCAGCGGTGCACGGAGGAGCAGAACAAAAAGGTCCAGCTGCCGCCAAGGTTTTTGGCGTAAGGGGTATCGGCGCCGGCCAGCGCGTCCATCAGCGATGCCGCCGCAAACCCGCAGCCGGGCACCGGCAATACCTGCTTGCCAATCACCTTTTTGTCGCACCAGAACTGTTCCATGAGCAGGGGCTCCTTTCACATAACCCGGCGAACACCGGGCAAAATTACTGTGCGCGGGGGCATTGCCGCGGCGCGGGGCTGTGCGGCAGACCCTTTTTTTGCTATTATACCATGTGCGGGGCAAAGAGAAAGCTGAAAAAGTAAAATTTATGACCTTTTGCGTGCTGTTTATGGGGCGGTGTGTGCCCCCGCCCGCGCGCCCCTTGTGCGGCGCGCCGCAGGCATAGTACAATATACTATAATAAAGAACCGCAAACCGCACCCCGCGGCCCAAAGGAGAAAGACAGATGAGCAAAATCGCATGGAACCCCGGCGCACTGCTGGCACCGGTGCCGCCCACCCTCGTCAGCTGCGGCACACTGGCGGCCCCGGCCGTGTTAACGGTGGCCTGGGCGGGCACGCTGAACACAAAACCGCCCCGCACCTATATTTCGGTGCGCCCAACCCGCCATTCGTACCCCATTTTAAAAGAGACAGGTGAGTTTGTCATCAACCTGCCCCCGGCATCGCTGGTGCGCGCGGTGGATTTATGCGGCTGCAAAACCGGCGCGGCGGTGGACAAGTTTGCACTGGCGGGGTTGACGGCGGCCCCCGCTGACAAGGTGGCGGCCCCGCTGATTGACGAATGCCCGCTGTGCCTGGAATGCCGCGTGTTTGACACCGTGCCGCTGGGCAGCCACGAGATGTTTCTTGCCGACATTGTGGCGGTGGATGTGGATGAAAAGCTGGTGGACGACGCCGGGCGGCTGCACCTTGACCGTGCCGGGCTGCTGGCCTATGCGCACGGCGAATATTTTGCGCTGGGCGCCAAGGTGGGCAGCTTTGGGTTTTCGGTGCGCAAAAAGCCCAAAAAGCCGCACGCCCCGCACCACGGCCCCGCACCGGACAAACGCTGACACAACGCACAAAACAACAGGGCCTCCGCCGTACCGGTTTGGCACGGCGGAGGCCCTTGCGCGCCTGCGGGCGGGCACTTGTGTCTAATTTGTAAAAAAATAAAAATATTTTCGGTTGGTTCTTGACAACCGGGTAATTTGATGTAGAATAGATTTAGCACTCAATGCAATAGAGTGCTAAAACAAAAAGCAGAAGGGGCGTGAAGGCAGCAATGGACGAACGAAAACAACGGGTACTCTCGGCAATCGTTTCACTTTATGCAAATGATGGCGAGCCGGTTGGTTCTAATTTGCTGCGCCGCTATTTCGATATGGCAGTATCCTCCGCCACACTGCGAAACGAGATGGCCGCCCTCACAAAGCTTGGCCTGCTGGAGCAACCCCACACCAGTGCGGGGCGGGTGCCCAGCATGGAGGGGTACCGCTATTACATTGAAAACCTGATGGGTGCGGGAGAGCGCCAGCCACGGCTGCCCGCCGCGCTGCGCCGGCAGATTGACGAGGCGTTTGAGGGGTTTGACTACGACCCCGAGCGGCTTGCCAAGGCCGCCGCAAAAGAGCTGGCGCACCTGACCGGGTTTACCGCGGTGGCAACCACCCCCAAAAGCGACGATGTGAAGGTCGCCTATTTCCACGTTGTGCAGGTGGGGCGGTGCAGTGCCGCGGTGCTGAGCGTCAACTCAGTGGGCGGGGTGGCCACCCGCGTGGCCCTTACCCAAAAGCCGCTGACCACCGAGCAGGTGGAACAGGCGGCCGCCTGCATCAACCGCCGGCTGCGCTTTGTGGCGCGCGACGATGTGGACGAGCTGTTAAAGCAGGAGCTTTGGGCCGAGATGGGCGAAGACAAAAACTGCTGGCCGCTGATGGTGGCCGCGGTGCGGCTGCTGCAGGGCGCAGGGCGCGGCAAGGTTTATGTGGAGGGCGAGCAAAACCTGCTTTCGTACCCCGAAATGGAGCCAAACCTGCGCGGCTGCCTGGACCTGCTGAACCGGCAGGACGAGCTGCAACGGCTGATTTCACCCAAAAACGACAAGCCTATGGTGCTATTGGGTGACGACATGCCCGGCTACCGCCTGCCGGGGGTCGCGCTGGCAGCAAAACGCTACCTTGCAGGCGGCGGGCTGACCGGGGCCATCGCACTGATGGGCCCCTCGCGCATGGAATACACGAAAGTCATACCAACACTGGAATATTTTTCGGCAAAGCTTTGTCAGGCAATGACGGGCGCCGGCAAGGAGGAGTAGCAGACCCATGGCAGAAAACGAAAAGAACACCGCACCGGGCAGTGAAGAAGAGCCCCTGCAGCAGACAGCCGACGAAGAAGGTTGCCCGCAGGCCGAGACCCCCGGTGAGGAAACCACCGACAAAAAGGCGGATAAAAAAGAGCGCAAAGCCCTTGCCGCACTGGAAAAAGAACTGGGTGGCATGAAAAAGAAACTCACCGACGCGGAGAAGGACCTTGCGGGTGCAAAGGATACCTTGATGCGCACCGCCGCAGAATACGATAATTACCGCAAGCGCACTTCACGCGAAAAAGATATGGTTTTTAACAACGGGCTGACCTTTGCGGTCACCCAGCTGCTGCCGGTGGCAGACGCGCTGGAAATGGCCGCCGCGGCCCCGACAGAGGATGAAAACTTTAAAAAGGGCGTTGAAATGACGCTCGCCAAGTGGACCGAGGCCATGAGCAAGCTTGGCATTGAAGAGATTGACGCGCTGAACAAGCCGTTTGACCCGGAGATGCACAGCGCCGTACTGCAACAGCCCGCGCCGGAAGGTGTGGAAAGCGGCACCGTACTACAGGTGCTGCAAAAGGGCTACAAGCTGGGCGACAAGGTCGTCCGGCACGCCACGGTGGCCGTGGCAGAATAGCCCCAACGTCTTTCGGCCAACGGCCGTTGACATAGATCACCCCGCCGGCGGGCCTGTTTTTGAAACACAAAAGCCGACAACACTTTAAATTGAAACAACACAACGCAGTTTTTGCATTAAAGGAGAGATAGAGTATGGGAAAGATTATCGGTATTGACCTTGGCACAACGAACTCTTGTGTCGCCGTGATGGAAGGCGGCGAGCCGGTCGTTATCGCAAACGCAGAGGGCGCACGCACCACTCCGTCGGTCGTCGCGTTTTCAAAAACCGGCGAGCGCATGGTGGGCCAGGTCGCAAAACGTCAGGCCATCACCAACCCGGAGCGCACCATTTCGTCCATCAAGCGCGAAATGGGCACCGATTATAAAGTGAACATCGACGGCAAAACCTACACCCCGCAAGAAATTTCAGCCATGATTCTGGCCAAGCTGAAAGCCGACGCCGAATCGTACCTGGGCGAAAAGGTGACCGAAGCGGTCATCACCGTGCCGGCCTACTTCAACGACGCACAGCGCCAGGCAACCAAAGACGCCGGCGCCATTGCCGGCCTCGATGTCAAGCGCATCATCAACGAGCCGACCGCCGCTTCGCTGGCATACGGCATCGACAAAGAGAACGACCAGAAAATTCTGGTATACGACCTTGGCGGTGGCACGTTTGACGTGTCGATCATCGAGATGGGCGACGGCGTGACCGAAGTGCTGGCGACTGCCGGCGACACCCGCCTTGGCGGCGACGACTTTGACCAGCGCGTCATCGACTACCTTGCAGACGAGTTTCAAAAAGAGAACGGCATTGACCTGCGCAAGGACAAAATGGCCGCGCAGCGCCTGAAAGAAGCCGCTGAAAAAGCAAAAATCGAACTGTCGGGCGTTGCTTCAACCGCCATCAACCTGCCGTTCATCACGGCAGACGCCACCGGCCCGAAGCACCTTGACACCACGCTGACCCGCGCGAAGTTCGACGAGCTGACCGCACAGCTGGTTGAAAAGACCATGGGCCCCACCCGCCAGGCGCTGAAAGACGCAGGCCTCTCCCCGTCGGACCTCAGCAAGGTACTGCTGGTGGGCGGTTCTACCCGTATCCCCGCCGTGCAGGACGCGGTAAAGAAGTTCATGGGCAAAGACCCGTTTAAGGGCATCAACCCGGACGAATGCGTCGCGGTTGGCGCTGCCATTCAGGGCGGCGTGCTGGGCGGCGACGTGCAGGGCATCCTGCTGCTGGACGTCACCCCGCTTTCGCTGGGCATCGAGACCTACGGCGGCGTGTGCACCAAAATCATTGAGCGCAACACCACCATCCCCACCAAAAAGAGCCAGATTTTCTCGACTGCGGCCGACAACCAGCCCAGCGTAGAAGTAAACGTATTACAGGGCGAGCGCGAATTTGCAAAGGACAACAAGTCTCTGGGTACCTTCCACCTCGACGGTATCCCCGCAGCACCGCGCGGCGTGCCGCAGATCGAAGTCACGTTTGACCTTGACGCCAATGGCATCGTGCACGTTTCGGCCAAGGACCTTGGCACCGGCAAAGAGCAGAGCATCACAATCACCGCGTCCAGCAACATGAGCAAGGACGATATCGACAAGGCCGTGAAAGAGGCCGAGCAGTATGCCGGCGAGGACAAAAAGCGCAAGGAAGAAGTCGAGACCCGCAACGCGGCGGATTCGATGGTCTACCAGACCGAAAAAACCCTGGCGGACATGGGCGACAAGATGAATGACGCCGAGAAAAAGGCCATCACCGATGCCAAGGACGCGCTGAAAGAGGCGCTGAAGGGCAGCGACACCGAGGCCATCAAGGCAAAAAGTGAAGCACTGGAAAAAGCGGTTGGCGAAATGAGCCAGCGCGTTTACAGCGAGGCTGCCCAGCAGGCACAAAGCGCACAGGGCGCCGAGGGTGCTGCCAATGCGTCGGGCGACGCGGGCAAGGCAAACGACGACGGCGTTGTGGATGCCGATTACCGCGAAGTGGACGACAATAAGTAAACACACGCTTTTGCGGGGCTAGCCCCCGCAAAGGTTGTGCCCCCGACCGACAGGGTTTTGCACCAGACTGCAAAACGCGCTGCGGCGGCCAAGATGCCGCCGTATGCCCCTGTCGGTTTTGTGGGGTTTCATCCAGCGTTCCTGCCGGGTATCGGCGGATGCGAAGATAAGGTAAGGTGACTTTCATTGGCGGATAAACGCGACTACTACGAGGTGCTGGGCATTGCCAAAGGCGCTTCGGAGGACGAAATTAAAAAGGCATACCGCAAGCAGGCCAAAAAGTATCACCCTGATCTGCACCCCGGCGACAAGGAAGCCGAGGAGAAGTTCAAAGAGGTGAACGAAGCTTACGAAATATTAAGCGATGCCAATAAGCGCGCGCGGTACGACCAGTTTGGCCACGCGGGCGTAGACCCGAACTACGGTGCGGGCGGGCAAGGCGGCTTTGGCGGGTTTTCGGGCTTCGACGGGGACATCGACCTCGGCGATATTTTGGGCAACATGTTTGGCGGTTTTGGCGGCTTTGGCAGCCGGGGCCGTTCGGCCGGGGCCAATGCGGCGCGGCGCGGCGCGGACATCCGCGTGTCGGTAACGCTGTCGTTTATGGAGGCGGCGCACGGCTGTAAAAAGACCATCACGGTCAACCACCAGGACACCTGCCCCGAGTGTGAGGGCAGCGGCGCGGCCAAGGGCACCAGCCCCGAAACCTGCCCGGACTGCAACGGCAGCGGCACGGTGACCACCCAGACCCGCACCCCGTTTGGCGTGATGCAAAGCCAGCGGCCCTGCCAGCGCTGCGGTGGGCGCGGCAAAATCATCAAGACCCCCTGCCGCAAGTGCTCCGGCACCGGCCGGGTGAACAGCAGCAAAAAGCTGGAGGTCAACATCCCCGCAGGTATCGACGACGACCAAAGCCTTGCGATGCGCGGCCTTGGCGACAAGGGGCTGAACGGCGGGCCCGCGGGCGATGTGATCGTGCTGATTTCGGTGCGCGCCGACGCGCTGTTTGAGCGCGATAAGTACGACGTGTGGGTCACGGTGCCCATCACCTATTCGCAGGCGACGGTGGGGGCCGAGATTGTGGTGCCCACCATTGACGGCAAGGTGGAGTACACGGTGCCGGAGGGCACACAAAGCGGCACGGTGTTCCGGCTGAAAAGCAAGGGCATCCAGTACCTCAATGGCAAGGGCCGCGGCGACCAGTACGTGCGGGTCAATGTGGAGGTGCCAAAGCGGCTGAACCGCACCCAGCGCGACGCGCTGAAAAAGTTTGAAGAGACGTTGAAAGACGAAAACTACGAACAGCGCAAGGGCTTTTTTAAGACCTTGAAAGAGATGTTTGGCACGACCTGATTTACAGGTGCCGCGGTGGTTAAAAACGCCGCGGCACCTTTTTGTATTGAGGATAATTTTGCGCCGCCGCCCGTCTATTGCAAGGGGCGGGCGGCTTTTGTGCGTTTGCGGCCCGCCGGCATAAGCAGGCAGGGGCAAGCGCAAAATGGGGGGCACCGGCACCTGCGCAAGCTGTTTTGCGGGGCAAAAATAGCACGGTATCCCGCTTTTTTGGCACGTTTTGCCCCGCAACCGCTTTGCAGCGGCGGCGCGGTTTGTTATAATAGGGTCGCTAGTGAAACAAAAACGGGGTTTGCACCGGCGGGGCCGGGGGCTGAAAGGATGAAGACAGATGCAACAAAACGAACAGCTGCGCGCCGCGGCGCTGGCCGCCCACAAAGAGTGGGGCGGCAAAATAGAGGTGGACAGCCGGGTGCCCCTGCGGGACGCGGCCGACCTTTCGCTCGCCTACACCCCCGGTGTGGCAGAGCCCTGCCGCGAAATAGAGCGGGACGAAACGCTGAGCTATACCTACACCCGGCGCGGCAACCTGGTGGCAGTTATCACCGACGGCACCGCGGTGCTGGGCCTTGGCGACATCGGCCCCGCGGCGGGCATGCCGGTGATGGAGGGCAAATGCGTGCTGTTTAAAGAGTTCGGCGGCATCGACGCGTTTCCCATCTGCGTGGATTCAAAAGACCCGGACGAGATTGTGCGCACGGTGCAACTGATTTCCAAAAGCTTTGGCGGTATCAATTTAGAGGACATTGCGGCCCCGCGCTGCTTTGAAATTGAGCGGCGGCTGCAAGAGGTCTGCGATATCCCGGTATTTCACGACGACCAGCACGGCACGGCCATTGTGCTGTGTGCGGCACTGCTGAACGCATTAAAAGTGGTGGGCAAGCCGGAGGGCGCGGTGGAGATCGTCATCAACGGTGCGGGGGCCGCCGGTATTTCGATTGCCCGGCTGGTGCTGCAAATGGGCCTTGGCCGGGTGACACTGGTGGACCGCGAGGGCATTTTGTACGACGGCGCGCCGTTTGCAAACCCGGTGCAGGCCGAAATGGCCAAGGTGACCAATTTGTCGCGCCGCACCGGCACCCTTGCCGATGCGATGCGCGGGGCCGATGTGTTTATCGGCGTTTCGCGCCCCGGGCTGGTGACGGCCGAAATGGTGGCCACCATGGCGCCACAGCCCATCCTGTTCCCCATGGCAAACCCCACGCCGGAAATTTTCCCCGACGAAGCAAAGCGCGGCGGCGCCGCCATTGTGGGCACCGGCCGCAGCGATTTTGCCAATCAGGTCAACAACATTCTCGCGTTCCCCGGCGTGTTTAAAGGGGCGCTTGCCGTGCGCGCGCCGCGCATTACCGACAGCATGAAAGAGGCGGCGGCCCGCGGCATTGCCGCGGCGGTGGCCCCAGACCAGCTTTGTGCCGAAAAGGTGCTGCCCTCGCCGTTTGACCGCGGGGTGGCCGACATTGTGGCAAAGGCCGTCGCCGACGAAGCGGTGCGCCTTGGCATCAACCGCATTTAAAGGAGAAGCCTATGGAGTGGAAAGACATTAAAATCACCGTGCCCAAAAAAGACGCGGACACCGCCGAAGCCATTGCGACCGGCGTGTCGGGCGGCGGCATTTATATTGAGGATTATTCTGACTTAGAGGCACAGGTGCAGGCCATCGCGCATGTGGATTTGATTGAAGAGGACCTGCTGCAAAAGGACCGCAACATCGTTGCCATTCACCTTTACCTTTCGCCGGAGCAAAACCTTGCCGAGGTGGTGGACCTGCTGCACCAGCGCCTGCTTGCCGCCGAGGTGGCGGGCACGGTGGAGGTACAGGGCATTGAGGAAGCCGACTGGGAAAACGGGTGGAAAGCCTTTTACCATGCGATGACACTGGGCAGGCGGCTTGCCATCTGCCCCAGCTGGGAGAGCATCGACGAGCCGGGGCGCGCCGTGTTGCGGCTGGACCCCGGCATGGCCTTTGGCACCGGCACGCACGAAACGACCGCGCTGTGCCTTGTGGCGTTGGACGAGCTGGTGCAGGGCGGCGAGCGCCTGCTTGACATCGGCACCGGCAGCGGCATTTTGGCCATTGCGGCACTGCTGCTGGGCGCCGCCAAGGCCGAAGGGGTGGACATTGACCCCATGTGCGTGCGCACAGCGGGCGAAAACGCGGCGCTCAACGGCGTCAGCGACCGGTTTGTCGTCGAAATCGGCGATCTGTCCGACAAGGCGTCGGGGCAGTACGACCTCATCACCGCCAACATTGTGGCAAACGCCATCAAACAGCTTGCCCCGCAAATCCCTGCGCTGCTGGCGCCAAACGGCACCTTTATTGCCAGCGGCATTATCGACGAGCGCGAGGACGAAGTGGCGCAGGCCATCCGCGCGGCAGGGCTTGCCGTGCGCGAAATCCGGCGCGACAACGGGTGGGTGTGCATCCTTGCAAACCACCCGGCAAAGGGGTAATGTATGAGCCACCGTTATTTTGCCTCGCAGATACAGGGCGACACCGCGCTGCTGCTGGGCGAGGAAGCCGCCCACGTGGCACGGGTGCTGCGCTGCAAGCCCGGCGAAGCGCTGCTGCTGTTTGACGGCAGCGGCAGCGAGTACGACGCCGAAATTGTAGAAGTTACCCCCCAGCAGGTGCGCCTTGCCATACGTGCGCGCCGCGCCGCCACTACCGAGCCGGGCGTTGCGGTAACGCTGTATGTGGGGCTGCCCAAGGGCGATAAGCTGGAGCTGATTGTGCAAAAGGCCACCGAGCTGGGCGCGGTGCGGGTGGTGCCGTTTGAAAGCCGTTTTTGCGTGGCAAAAATGAAAAACGAAGCGGCGAAGCTGGAGCGCTGGGCCCGCATCGCAAAAGAGGCCGCAAAGCAAAGCGGCCGCGCACAGGTGCCCGAAGTGTTGCCCACCTTGGCATTTAGCGCCATGTGCAAGCAGGCGGCCGCAGCCGATGTGGCTCTGTTTTGCTACGAGCGGGGCGGCGACGCCCTTGCCCCCGGCAGCGCGCTGCACACAAGGCTGGCCAAAGCCAAAACGGTGGCCATCATCACCGGTGCCGAGGGCGGCTTTGACGAGCAGGAGGCCGCGCAGGCCGTTGCCGCGGGCTGCACACAGGTGGGCCTTGGCCCGCGCATCTTGCGCTGCGAAACCGCGCCGCTGGCCGCCCTTGCCGCGGTGATGGTGCTGACCGGCAATTTGTCCTAAACGCCCCGCCCCGGCTTTGCCTTGGCGGCGTCAATAAAAAACAAAATCAAAAAAAGAGGTTTTACCATGAGCATGCATATTACAGCCGCCCCCGGCGAAATTGCCGAGCGGGTTGTTTTGGTGGGCGACCCCGAGCGGGCGACCATGATGGCCGAAACATATTTAAAAGACAAGACCCTTGTAAACAGCCAGCGCGGCGCACTGTGCTACACCGGCACCTTTGAAGGGGTGCGGGTGTCGGTAATGGCCGTCGGCATGGGTAACCCGTCGATGCTGATTTATGCCACCGAGCTTTGCCGCGATTTTGGCTGCAAAATTTTAGTGCGCGCCGGCACATCGGGCGGCTACCTGCCTACCATGCGCAAGTTTGACATTGTGCTCTCGCAGGCCACCAGCACCACGTCGGGCATCAACGACAACCTGTTCAACGGTCATTTTTCGCCGGTGGCAGATTTTGGCCTGCTGCGCGCCGCGGATGATTTTGCGCGCGAGATGAACCTTGTCACCTATGTGGGCAACACCGTGTGCAACGACCGCATTTACCGCGACGAAAACTACAAGTCGAAGATGTGGGCAAAGTACGGCATTTTGTGCTCGGAGATGGAGGGCACCGCGCTGTACACCGCGGCGGCGGAGTTTGGCAGCCGCGCGCTGATGATGGTGGGCATCACCGTGGGCATTGCGTGGGATGAAAACGGCAGCGAGACCTTTGAGGACCTGCCCACCCGTGACGACCACCCCGGCAGCGTAGAGCAAATGGTACTGCTGGCACTGCGCACCGCCGCCCACGCACAGTAACTGCCGGGCAGCCCGGCATAAAATGAGTAAAGGAGACAAAACATGATCCTCTGCATTGCAACCGCTCCGTGCAAGGCCTGATTGCGGGTGGCCGCACGGAGCACAAAAATTGTCACCTGCAAGGGCTTTGCACCTTTTTAAAACCAAAAGGTTGAAAAGTAAAGGAGCAAAGTCAAATGCAACAACAAACAAGCAGGGCCTCATTGCGCCCTTTTTTACTACTCTGGTCCACCCAGTCGCTCTCGCAGCTGGGCAGCGCGATGACGTCTTTTGCGCTCATTATCTGGGCCTATGGCCAAACCGGTTCGGCGCTGTCCACCGCGCTGCTGACGGTGTGCTCGTACGCGCCGTATGTCTGCCTTTCGGTGTTTGCGGGCGCGCTGTGTGACCGGTGGGACAAAAAAACCGTCATGCTGGCAAGCGACAGCTTTGCCGCGCTGTGCACCGCCGCCGTGCTGGTGCTGTCTTTGGGCGGCGGGCTGCAGGTGTGGCACCTGTATGCCATCAATCTGCTTACCGGGTTGATGAACACGGTGCAGCAGCCCGCGTCAGACGTGGCGGTCAGCCTGCTGGTGCCGCCGCAGTATTACCAAAAGGCGGGCGGCCTGCGCTATTTTTCAAATTCCCTCACCGGCATTTTAACCCCGGTGCTCGCCGCCGCCCTGCTGGGCTTTGGCGGGTTACAGGTCGTGCTAATGGCGGACCTTGCCAGCTTTTTTGTGGCGTTTGCCACCCTGCTGTGGGGCATTCACCTGCCGGGCGCGCCGGTAAAACAGGCGGGCGGCGGCGGGGTACTTGCCGAGGCCGCCGCCGGCCTGCGGTACTTAAAGCAGCACCGGGGCATTTTACACCTGATTTTATTTTTGGCACTCATCAATTTTACCGCGTCGGTGTACAACGCGGCGCTCACCCCCATGCTGCTGTCCCGCCAGGGGGGCGGCCAGCAGGTGCTGGGGCTGGTAAACGCCGTCACCGGGGCGGCCACACTGGCGGGTAGCTTGCTGGCCTCCACACTGCCCGCGCCCAAAAACCGGGTGCGGGTGGTGCTGAACACACTACTGTTTTCAATGGGCACCGAAAATTTCATCCTCGCACTGGGGCGCGGCGCCCCGGCGTGGTGTGTCGGCGCGGCCCTCGGCTGGGTGGGCATCCCGCTAATGGGGGCGAATTTAGACGTTCTGCTGCGCGGCAATGTGCCGCTGGCGCTGCAAGGCCGGGTGTTTGCAGCGCGCAACACGCTGCAATTCTTCACCATCCCGCTGGGCAACCTTGCCGGGGGGCTGCTGGTAGACCGGGTGTTCGAGCCGCTGCTTGCGCGCCAAAGCGCTGCCAGCCCGCTGGTGGCACTGGTGGGGGCTGGCAAGGGCAGCGGGGCCGCACTGCTGTTTTTGGTGCTGGGGGCCGTGGGCCTTTTGACCTGCGTGCTGTTTCGGTTTGACAAGCCGCTGCGCGCGTTGGGGCAGCAGGATGGCCGGGGCTGACCGGCAAAAGGTTTGTCTTTTATCTTTTCTTTTATGTAATCTGTTCGATGCACAGGCAAAAACACGGCCCGGTTGGTAGTCCGGGCGCGGCGCGGCTTTGGCCCCGCCGTCAGTAACCTGCCTCCTTGGTTGTCCGGCCTGTGCAGGTTTTTTTAAGGAGGTTGTTCAGCATGAAGCCGACACAGGTTTCGTTTCGTGTGCTATTTGAAGACCCGTTTTGGGTGGGTGTCTGCGAGCGGTGGGACAAAGGCGGCTTGCAGGTGTGCAAGGTCACCTTTGGCGCCGAGCCGAAGGACGCGGAGATTTACGCGTTCATTTTAGCCCATTGGGATACGCTGCGGTTTAGCCCGGCCATCAAGGCCGACGCAAAACCGTCTGCGCACAAAAACCCCAAGCGCCGCCAGCGCGAAATACAAAAACAGCTGGCACCCGCCGGGGTGGGCACCAAGGCCCAGCAGGCATTAAAGGCGCAGCAGCAACAGGGCAAAACTGCCCGCAAGCAGCAAAGCCGCGTGCAAAAACAGCAAGCGGCGGCGCACAAGCTGGCGCTGCACAGGGCAAAACAAAAGCAAAAGCACAACGGGCATTAAACGCCGCCCCGGTGGGGCCGGTGCAGAGTAAAAAATAAAAGCGCGGGGCATTGTCCCGCGCTTTTTGTGTTTGTTTATTTGTGGCTGCCCAGCCAAAACAGCGCCACCGTACCGGGGCCCGAATGGCTGCCGATCACCGGCCCGATAAAGTTGGTCTCGATATGCACAATGCCAAACCGGCCGCGCAGCTTTTCGGCCACATAATCGGCGTCCTCGGCACAGTCGCCGTGGCTGACGAAAATAGTTTCGTTTTCGCCTTCGGCAATCGTGCTTTCCAGATGCTGTACCAGCGCGTCCAGGCTCTGCCGGCGGCCGCGCACCTTTTCCATCGGGATCAAATGCCCCTCGTCGTCCACATGCAGCACCGGCTTGATGCCCAGCATTGTGCCCATCACGGCCGCCGCGCCGCTTACCCGGCCGCCCCGGTGCAAAAAGTGCAGGTCATCCACCGTAAACCAGTGGCACAGGCGGTTGCGGTTTTGTTCTACCCAGTCGGCCACCTCGTTCAGCGAATCACCGGCAAGGCGGCGCATCGCCGCGTGGTACACCAGCAGCCCTTCGCCCATGCTGGCGGCAAGGCTGTCCACCGTGCGCACCGTGCGCTCGGGGTAGTTGTGGCTCAGCTCTTCCGCCGCAAGGCGGCTGGAGTTAAAGCTGCCCGAAAGCCCGGAAGAGAAGATCAAAAACAGCACGTCCTGCCCGGCGTTTAAAAACGGTTTTGCCACCTCGGTATAGGTTAAGGCGGTTACTTGTGCGGTGGTGGCCATGCCGCCGGCGCGCAGCTTTGTGTAAAAATCGGCGGGGTCAAGGTCGCGGTTGTCCGGGTAGTTGCGGTAGTTTTTATCCGCAATGGTGAACTCCATCGGGATGACTTCAACTTGCATTTTTTCGACGAGCGACGGGGAAAGGTCACAGGTGGAATCGGTGATGATGACGTAATTGTGCATAACAGCAGCTCCTTAGCTGCCGGTACCGCGGGGCGGCCCGGCTATCCTATCGTAATAAGTTCATCCAGCAGACGCTCTTTGACCTCTGCTATTGCGGGGGCGGCCATGGAAAGCCGCCGAATACCGGCGCGGGCATACAGCAGTGCCGAGTCCGGGTCGGCCGCAGATTCGCCGCACACCGACACCTCAATGCCGGCGCTTCGCGCCGCGTCCGCAATCATGCGCAGCAGTCGCAGCATGGCGGGGGAAGCCGGGGTGTAATACGGCTCTACCGCCGGGTTCACACGGTCTACCGCGTGGGTGTATTGGGTGAGGTCGTTGGTGCCGATGCTGAAAAACGCACTCTGCGCGGCAAGCTCGTCTGCCATCAGCGCGGCCGCCGGCGTCTCCACCATAATACCAAATTCTACCTTGTTTGAAAAGTCCTCGCCGCGCTGGGTTAACATTTGTTGGGCCGCCTGCACCTCGGCAAGGGCGCGGGTCAAATCGTCGGGCGATGAGATCATCGGGAACATCACCTTCAGCGGGCCGCAAAGGCCGGCTTTCAGCAGCGCCATTAGCTGGGTGCGAAACAAATCGGTGCGGGCCAGAGAAAACCGCAGCCCGCGCAGCCCCAGCGCGGGGTTGGGCTCGTCCAGCGTCAGGCCGGCAACCTCTTTGTCGGCGCCGATGTCCAGCGTGCGGATGGTGATGGGCCGCCCGCCCGCGGCGCGAATGCAGTCGCAGTAAAAGGTGGTCTGCTCGGCTTCGCCGGGCTGCCCGCCGTCTAAAAACAAAAATTCGCTGCGCAGCAGGCCAATACCGTCCGCCCCCAGCTCAAACGCGCGGGCAATGTCGGCGGGGCCGCTGCAGTTTGCCAGCAGTGAAATGCGCACCCCGTCCCGGCTGATGCAAGGGGTGTCGCGCAGCCGCTCCAGCGACAGGCTGCGCCGCCGCGCCAGGTGAATGCGGTGGGCGTACCGCGCGCGGGTGGCTTCGTCCGGGTCCAGCACGGCGGTGCCCGCCCTGCCGTTCACGGCACACAGCATGCCGTCACTCGCCAGCAGCACCTTGGGCCCCGCCAGCACAATGCCGGGTATGCCAAAGGTGCGCGCGATGATGGAGGCGTGGCTTTGGGTGGACCCGCTTGCCGTCACAATGGCCAGCAGCTTTTCGTGGTCCACCGAAACAAGGTCGCTGGGCAATAACTCGTCCGCAACCAGCACGCAGGGCTCTTCAATTACCAGCCGCTCGCGCGGGCGGTCGTCTAAAATATCCACCACCCGGCGGCAGGCGTCCTGAATGTCGCCCGCCCGCCCGGCAAGGTATTCGTCGGTGATGTTGCGCATTTGGGTGATGTACAGCGCGGCAGCCCGCTCTACCGCGGCGGCGGCGCCGGTGCCGGCAGAGATGTACTGCCGTATTTCAGACAGCAACCCCGCGTCGTTGAGAATTTCGACCTGAAACGTAAAAATATCGCGGTCCCGCTCGGCAGCGCGGCGGCCCAGCGCCTCAATTTCCTGCTGCGCCAGCGCAACGGCGGCAAACAGCAGCTCGTGTTCCTGCTCGGGGGGGTGCAGCACGCGCCCCTGCGCCGAATAGTGGCGGTTGATGACCCGCACGGGGCCCAGGGCAAACCCGTTTGAGGCGCCGATTCCCTTGATTTCCTGCATCATTTGTCACCGCCTTTACCGGCCCATATAACCGGCGTATTATACCTAATTATTGTAACATAAAATAAAAGCGGTGTTAAGTTGTTTTGCCACCGTCTTTCTTTTTTAAAAAAGAAAGCATATAATAACAGATACCGAAAACAACCTGTCAGCGCGCATTGCGCTGCAAAGGAGACGATAAAGATGCAAAAACTGACCCTGTTTGTATTAAACGGCTGCCCGTATTGCCGGCAGGCAAAAGCATGGCTGGCCGAGTTGGTCGCAGAAAACCCCGCCTATGCGGCGGTGCCGATTGAAGAGATTGAGGAGCGCGAGCAAAAGGCGCTTGCCGACAGCTACGATTATTACTATGTGCCCACCTTTTATATGGGCAGCACAAAATTGCACGAGGGCGCCGCGACCAAAGAGGGCATGCGCACCGTGCTGGAAACCGCCCTGCATGCGCCTGAAAGTGAAAAGTGAAACAATGTTTCAAACAAATGGCAGTGTTGAAAAACACTGCCATCTTTGCTAAAATGAAATTTATTAAACTTTAGGGGCTGCGAAAAGAACGGCCGGGAACAGGAGAGAAAGATGAAAACAGAAATCAAAGGGGAGGAACTGCTGCGCTGCACATCGCCAATGGCACTTGCCGCGCTCGAAGGCAAAAAAGCCACAATCGAGGGTTGCGTGCATAATTTACGCGAGCTTGGCGGTATTGCATTTGTGATTCTGCGCACCGGCCGGTATCTGCTGCAGACAGTTTACGACCACAGCGTATGCGGCAAAAGCCTGACGGAGCTGGAGGATGGCTGCTATGTGTCGGTCACCGGCACCGTGCGGCGCGAAGCGCGCGCCGCGGGCGGGGTAGAGCTGCTGATGGACGATTTTACCGTGCTTTCGCGCCCGGCGGCGCCCTACCCGCTGAACATGGCGGACCGCACGCTGAAAGCCACCCTTGCCACCAACCTTGACTACCGCACGGTAGCGCTGCGCCACCCGCGTGAGCGCGCGGTGTTTCGCATGATGGAGGGCATTGAGACCGGCTTTCGCGAGTTTATGCAGGCCAACGACTTTGCTGAGATTCACTCGCCTAAAATCACCGCCATCAGCGCCGAGGGCGGCGCGGAGGTGTTTCGCCTAAAATATTTTGGCGCCGACGCCACACTGGCCCAAAGCCCGCAGCAGTATAAGCAGATGTGCGTGGCGTTTTTTGGCCGCGTGTTTGAGGTGGGCCCCGTTTACCGCGCCGAGCTGCACAACACCAGCCGCCATTTAAACGAGTACACCGGCCTTGATTTTGAAATGGGCTACATCCACAGCATGTACGACGTGATGAACATGGAGACCGCGATGCTGCGGTATGTCATGCGGGTGCTGGCCGAGCGCTACCGCCCGGAAATTGACCTGCTGAAAATCCAGCTGCCCGAGATAGAGGCCATCCCGTCGGTCAAGTTTGCCGAGGCGGTGGACTATTTGAAAACCGTGGGCGGCGGCAAAAACCGCAACGATTTGACCGCCGACGACGAGGTGCTGCTGTGCCGCCATATGCAGCAGCAGACCGGCAGCGAATTTGTGTTTGTCACCCATTTCCCGTCGGGCAAGCGGCCGTTCTACGTGATGGACGACCCCGAAAACCCGAAAGAGGCCTACAGCTTCGATTTGCTGTTCCGCGGCCTCGAAATCACGACCGGCGGCCAGCGCATCCACGATTACAACGAGCAGATTGCAAAGCTGGAGGCCCGCGGCATGGACCCCGCCGGGTTTGAAAGCTATTTGTCCGCCCATAAATACGGCCTGCCGCCCCACGGCGGGCTGGGCATTGGCCTTGAGCGGCTGACGATGAAGCTGTGCAACCTTGCCAACATTCGCGAGGCGAGCTTGTTCCCGCGAGATTTGAACCACCTGGACCCCTAATTAAAAAAATGTCTGTAAAAGCGCATGCGGCAATGGGTTGCCGGGTGCGCTTTTGTTGTTTTTAAAACAGGAAAAAGGTGCAACAAGGGCGAAATATCAAAAATGGCTAAAAAACAAAAAATTGTTTTGGCAGTTTTGCGAATAGAAAAAATCTGTGAATCGAGTACAATATAAGCATATGCTTAACAATTAAGCAAAAGTAAAGGAGTGAGCGCGATGACCGAGCGGGAACAGCAGATCATGGACCTGCTGCGCCAGGACCCCATGCTGCCGCAGGGGGAGATTGCAAAGCGTCTGGGCATCACCCGTTCGTCGGTGGGGGTACATTTGACCAACCTGTCTAAAAAAGGTCTGATCCTCGGTAAAGGCTATGTGCTGGCAGAGCAAAGTGCCCCGTATGTGGTGGGCATTGGTGCCGCCAATGTCGATTTAATGGGCCGCAGCCGCGAAAGCCTTGTGATGGAAGATTCGAACCCCGGCATCATCAGCATGTCGGTGGGCGGGGTGACCCACAATATCTGCGAAAACGCCGCGCGCATGGGCGCCGCGGTCAAGCTGATCACCGTGACGGGTGACGACGTATACGGCGAAAAAATCCGCCGCGAGTGCGAGACGGCCGGTATTGATACCTCCGGCTTTATGGTGCTTGAGGGGGAAAGCTCGTCCACCTATCTGTCGCTGCACGATGCCAACGGCGAAATGGCGCTGGCACTGTCCGACATGCGGGTGCTGCAAAAGCTCAGCGTCGATTTTTTGAAAAGCCGCCACAAGCTGCTGCGCGGTGCGAGTGCCATTGTGATGGACGGCGGCCTGCCGCAGGACGTGCTGGACTATGTCACCGCGACCTACGGGGCCGAGATCCCCATTTTTGCCGACACGGTCAGCACGACCTATGCGCGCAAGTTTAAGGGCCGGTTGCGCGGGTACCACACCATTAAGCCCAACCGGCTGGAAACCGAGATCATTGCGGGGCGCAGCATTGGCGGGCAGGACGATTTGAAAAAGGCCTGCCTTGACCTGCTACAGCAGGGGCCGGAGCGCATTGTGGTCAGCGAGGGGCGCCGCGGCTGCCTGTATGTGGACCAAACCGGCAAGGTGCTGCGCGCGTACGGCCCGCCCATGGAGCAGGTCGTCAACGCCACCGGCGCGGGCGACGCGTTTATGGGCGCGCTGGTCTACGCCAGCCTTGCCGGGCTGTCGGTCGAAAAAACACTGCTGTTTGCCACCGGGGCGTCCCGCATGGCCATCAGCCACCAAAACACCATCAACCCCAACATCAGTGCGGAGAATATCTGGGCGCTCGTCGAGCGGGACCACCTGACGGTCGAAGCTGTCTGAAGCGCCCACCCCGCCTAGGGGAAAAGCAAGTTTGTCAACAAGTCTATGGAACCAGGAAAGGAAGTTGTTTACATGAATCCGTATTTGTCTATTTCTCCCGAAATCGAAAAGGCGCTTGCCGAGGGCAAGCCCGTTGTGGCACTCGAGTCCACCATCCTCTCGCACGGCATGCCGTTCCCCGAGAATGTGGAGTTTTCGCACAAGGTCGAGGAGATTGTGCGCGGTGAGGGCGCCATCCCCGCGACGACCGCCATCATCGGCGGCAAGCTGAAAGTCGGCCTGACGGCAGACGAGCTGGACCTGATGTGCCGTGCCGAGAACGTGGGCAAAGTGAGCCGCCGCGACGTGGCTGTTTACCTTGCCACCGGCAAAACCGGTGCCACCACCGTTGCCACCACCATGATGCTGGCTGAGATGGCCGGGATCAAAGTGTTTGCCACCGGCGGCATTGGCGGCGTGCACCGCGGCGCCGAGCTGACGTTTGACATCTCCGCCGACCTGCAAGAGCTGGCTGCCACCAAGGTCGCCGTCGTCTGCGCCGGCGCAAAATCGCTGCTGGACATCCCGAAAACACTGGAATACCTTGAGACGATGGGTGTGCCGGTGCTGGGCATGGGCACCGAGGATTTCCCCGCGTTCTACTGCCGCAAGAGCGGCTGCAAGGCCGACGCCAAAATTGACACCCCGGCCGAGATGGCAAAAATCCTGCAGACCAAATGGGCCCTTGGCTTAAAGGGCGGCGTTGTCATCGGCAACCCCATCCCCGCGGAGTACGAGCTGGATTATGATGAGATGGAAGCCGTCATCAACCACGCGCTTGAAGCCGCAAAGGAAGCAAACATCCACGGCAAAGACACCACCCCGTTCCTGCTGTCCCATATTAAGGACTACACAAAGGGCGTGTCGTTTGCATCCAACCTGCAACTGGCCTACAACAATGCACGGGTCGCTTCGCGCATTGCCATCGAGCTTGCAAAGCTCGGCTAACCCCCTGCTTTTCTGCGGCGGGCACCGCACTTTTTTATGCGAGAGCATGCAAAAGGCGGTGCCCGCCGCTTTTTATTTACCCCCCAAAACCGCGTGGGAAGGTAGAATGTGGAAACGGTTTTATAAACGAGTTTGCGGTTCGTTTGTATGGTATTACAGAGAAAAAAGGAGTATCTTGTGCAATACTACACAATTTGTTTACAGAAAAGAGAAAAGATATTGACATTGCCCAAATGCGAAAATATAATACAGGTGTGAAATCGGTTACATGCGGGGGAGATGACGATGGGAAAATCGGTGACGATTCGGGATATTGCCAAAGAAGCAGGAGTCTCAGCAGCCACCGTTTCCCGGTTTCTCAACCGCACCGGCTATGTGGATGAAAAAACGGCGGCCCGCATTGCGGCGGTGGTACAGCGGTTCAATTACCGCCCCAGCCGCATTGCCCAAAGCCTCAAAACCAAGGTCAGCAAAAACCTGATGATGGTTGTGCCGGACATCCAGAATCCGTTCTATTCCAGAATGGCCAACGAGATGCAGCACCTGGTGTTTGCCGAGGGGTACACCATTACGCTGTTTGACTCGGAGGGCAGCTTTGACAGCGAGATGAAATGCCTTGCCCTTGCCGAGTCGATTGGGGTGGACGGCATTTTGTTCGCGTCGGTCGCGGTGCACCAGTCGGTGCTGCGCGAGCTGGGCCGCATGAACCTGCCGGTCGTGATGATCAACTCTTACGACGCCTGCCCGTTTGATTCGGTGCACGGGGTGCGCAACGAGGGCACATACCTGTCGGCCCGCCACCTCATCAGCCTTGGGCACCGGCGCATCGGCTTTGCCGGCGGCGCCGTGGGCACCGCCATTGCGGCAAGCCGCAAAGCGGGGTACCTGCACGCGATGCAGGAGGCCGGGCTGTCGGTGGAAAAACAGTTGATTTTTGAAATGGATTTTAACAGCGACGCAGGGCGCAAAAGCGGCACTTATTTTTCAGCCCTGCAGCCCATGCCCACCGCTATCTGCTGCGCCAACGACATGATTGCACTGGGTTTGCAGCAGGTTTTGCTTGAGAGGGGGTTGTCTGTACCGGCCGATGTTTCGCTTACCGGCATGGACAACATCAGATACAGCAGCGTTTGCAGCCCACCGCTGACCACGGTGACCAACGACAGCGCGGCGTTTGCAAAGGAAGCGGTGCAGTCACTATTCGAGCGTATCCGCGGTACTTATACCGGGCCACCCCGCGAGGTGTTGATTGGCAGAGAGCTGATCGTGCGGGGCAGCACGGCACCCCCAAGAGAATGAGGAGGAGACAGAGGAATGCGGATATTGAACTTGGGTTCGTTGAATATCGACAAGGTGTATGGCGTCGAGCATTTTGTGGCGGCGGGGGAGACGATCTCCAGCACCACCTTTGAAACCGGCTGCGGCGGCAAGGGGCTCAACCAGTCGGTCGCGCTGGCAAGGGCCGGTGCCGGGGTGGCACACGCCGGGGCCGTGGGGCCCGACGGTGATCTGCTGATTGACACGCTGGAGGAGGCGGGCGTTGACATTCACCCGCTGCGCAAGCTTGTGACGGTCAGCGGGCACGCGGTCATTCAGCGCACCCCTGCGGGGCAAAACTGCATTATTGTCTGCGCCGGTGCAAACGGCGAAGTAACCACTGCCTATATCGACGAGGTGCTGGCCGGGTTTGAAGCGGGGGATATTCTGCTGCTGCAAAACGAAATCAGCAATGTGGATTACGCAATCCGCGCGGCAAAAAAACAGGGCATGAAGGTTGCGTTCAACGCCTCACCCATCACCCCGCAGCTGCTGCAATACCCGCTGGAGCTGGTGGACTACTACCTGATCAACGAGGTAGAGGGCAAGGCGCTGGCCGGGGCCGAGGTAACCGGCAACGAAGAAATTCTGGCGGCGCTGGTGCGCCGGTTTGCCGGGGCGGCCATTGTGCTGACGGTCGGCAAGGACGGCGTGTATTACCAGTGCGGCACCGAGCGCGCGCACCACGGCATTTACGATGTGCCGGTGGTCGACACCACGGCCGCGGGCGACACGTTCTGCGGGTTCTTCCTCGCCAGCATCGCAAAGGGGCTTTGTGCCGCCGACGCGCTGCGGTACGCCAGCCTTGCCAGCAGCATCGCGGTCAGCCGCAAGGGCGCTGCGGGCAGCATCCCTACGTGGGACGAGGTCGAGGCGTTTGCCAAAACGGCAACCGAACTGTAAGCACTGGTTTTCTTTTTGAAAAAACAATTTGAAAAGCAAAGATAATACGTTATAATGACTTGCAGCGGTGCACAAAACCGCTTCAAAATACAACACAGAACAGAAAGGAATGGAGCGATCATGGCAAAATTAGAGGCACCGACTCCTCACATTCAGGCACAGGTAGGGGAGATTGCACAGACCGTTCTGCTGCCCGGCGACCCGCTGCGCGCGAAATTCATTGCGGAGACCTTTCTTGAAAACGTCAAGCAGTTCAACGCGACCCGCAACATGTTTGGGTACACCGGCACCTATAAAGGCAAACCTGTCTCGGTGATGGGCACCGGCATGGGCTGCCCGTCGATGGGCATTTACAGCTACGAGCTCATTCACATCTACGGCTGCAAAAACCTCATTCGCATCGGCACCGCAGGCACCTTGCAAAAAGAGGTCAAGATCAAAGAGATGGTCTTTGCAATGGGCTCTTGCACCAACAGCAACTATGTCAACCTGCTTGGCCTGCCCGGCAGCTACTCCTGCATTTGCAGCTATGACCTGCTGGAAAAGGCAGTCGCCAGCGCCAAAGAGCTGGGCTACACCTACCACGTGGGCAACGTGCTTTCGTCCGACATGTTCTACGGTGTGCCGCTGCCCCAGGGTAAATCGTGGAAAGAGATGGGCATTCTTGCGGTCGAAATGGAATCCGCCGCGCTGTATGCCAACGCCGCCGCAGCCGGGGCCAATGCGCTTTGCATCCTGACCATTTCCGACTCGGAGGACGAGGTGACCACCGCAGAGGAGCGCCAGCTCTCCTTCACTCAGATGATGGAGGTCGCCCTCTCGCTTGCCTGATGTCAATTGTGCACACAGGCCGAAAGGACAAAAATCGCAATGCAGCAAAAACGACCGTTTCTGATCGACTGCGACACCGGCACCGACGATGCGATTGCCATCATTGCGGCGCTGTACAGCAGTGAGATTGAAATCTGTGCCATCACATCGGTCAACGGCAATGTGCCGCACCGGTACGTCGCGCAGAACAACCTTGACCTTGCAGAATATCTCGGCGTCGACATCCCGGTATGCCGCGGGGCCGACAAGCCGTTTCGCGACCGGGGGTATCACTCCGACGGCACGCACGGCAAAACCGGCCTTGGCAGTGTGCAGCTGCCCACGGCACAGCACCGGCAGTTCGATGCAAAAATAGCGTCCCAGATGATTTATGACACCGCGCTTGCCAAGGGCGGCGAGCTGGAGCTGCTTGTCACCGGCCCAATGACCAACGTTGCCATTGCGCTGCTGGAGCATCCCGACCTGCCCGGCCTCATCCGCCACCTGTACTTCATGGGCGGTGCGGCAACCGGCGGCAATGTCACCCCCACCGCAGAGTTTAATATCTGGGTCGACCCGGAGGCCGCGCACGTGGTGACACAAAGCGGCATCCCGATGACGATGGTGGGCCTTGACGTCACGCTGAAGGCGGCAATGCTGCCCGAGGACAGCGCCGCGATTCGCGCGGCAAATACCCGTGCCGGCACGGTGGTGGCCGATTTACTGGACTACATGTTTGTGCGCCACGCCGCGGGCGGCGAGGATGCGTTGATGCACGACGCGCTGGCACTGGCCGCCGCGCTGTGCCCCGACTGCATGACCTACGAGCACTGCTTTGTGGATGTGGAATGTGCCGGCACCTATACGCTGGGCCACACCTTTGTAGACCGCCGTGGCCGCAGCAAAAAGGCACCAAATGTTTCAGTTGCTCTTGACCTGGATGTACCAAAATTTCGCGCGTGGCTGGTAGAAAAGGTCACGCAGAGTGCAAAATAGGAGGGGAAATGAAGTTTCTCATCAAAGAGAAGAGCTTCTACTCCGACCTGTTTTCACTGACACTACCCATCATGCTGCAGCAGCTGCTGCGCATCAGTGTCGACACTGTCAACAGCATTATGCTGGGCGGTATTGACCAGTTGCAGATGTCGGCTGTGTCCCAGGCGAGCCAGATCTTCTTTGTTTTTTACACCGTGTGCAATGGCCTTGCGGTGGGTGCCTGCGTACTGATCGCACAGTACTGGGGCAAGCGCAATGTCGATGCCATTCGCACCATTTTATCCACGGGGCTGCGGTATTCTGCGGTTTTTGGGCTGGCGGTCAGCATCCTTGTCATGGCGACCCCAACCACATTTATGCGCATTTACAGCAGCGACCCGGCCCTGATTGAGCTGGGCGCCGGGTACCTGCGGGTGGTGGCGCTGATGTACGCGCCCTGTGCGATCAGCGTCATGCTGTTTGCAGCCTGCCGCGGGGTCGAACAGGTGCGCATCATTCTTGCGACCAACGTGATCTCTTATACGGTCAACATCTTCCTCGACTACTGCCTGCTGTTTGGCAAGTTTGGTTTCCCGAAACTCGGTATTCTGGGCATTGCGATCGGCACGGTGGCAGCGCGACTTGTAGAGCTTGTAATTTGCAGTGTATTCGTGCTAAAATTTGAAAGCCATATCAGTTTTCGGTTTGGGCACCTGAAACTGTGGGACAAGCAGATCAACCGCGACTTTATCAAGGTGGCCTCCCCCATTGCGGCACACGAGGTCATCTGGTCAATCGGCACCAGCGCCAGCAGCGCCATTACCGGGCAGCTGGGCACGTCGGTGGTGGCGGGCTTTAACGTGGCGGATGTGCTCTACCAGCTTACAGCGGCCGTCGGCAACGGCTTCCTCAATGCCTGCAGTGTGGTGATTGGCAAAACGATCGGCAGCGGCAACATTGAAAAGGTCAAGCGCCAGGCCAAAACCATGATGCTGATGAGCGTGTTTGGCGGCGTGATGATCGGCCTTGTGCTGATTGCGGCCCGCGGCCCGTTTTTGTCGCTGTATAACCTGCAGCCCGACGCGGTAAGCTATGCGAAACAGTTTATGCTGGTGCTCGGCTGCATCTGGCCGTTCTCGGCGCTGGAAATGGTGGGCATGATTGCCATTCTGCGTGCCGGCGGCGACGGCAAGACCGGTTTTTATTCGGATATCGTCATCATGTGGATCATTTGCATTCCCCTTGCGGCACTTGCGGCCTTTGTGCTGCATCTGCCCCCGGTACAGGTCATTTTGATTTTGAAGATGACCATTGTGCTGGAAGCGATTGTCGGCACCATACGGGTGCTGTCAATGCGTTGGATCCGGGATCTCACCCGGCACTGATTTTGGAACCCGCTTTCCACCCCGGAAAGTTTGATGAGTTCAAAAAAGAAAGCAAAAGGAGAGAAACAATGAAAAAATTAGTATCCATCCTCCTGGTGGCAGCCATGGCCGTTTCGCTGGCAGCCTGCGGCGGCAGCGCTTCTTCGTCTGCTGCAACCTCCACCCCTGCTGGCAGCAGCAGCGCTGCTTCTGCCTCTACCGCTACGGGCACGAAGGGCAAAATCGCCTACATCGTCGGCAACCTCGGCGACAAATCCTTCAGTGATTCGGGCCAACGTGGCATCGAAGAGCTGGCAGCCAACGGCTGGGAGACCAAGACCATTGAGACCGGCGACTCCTCCAAGGCTGACAAGTACAACGACTACATCCTCGACGCAATCGACGAGGGCTACCAGTATATCGTCGCTTCTTCGACCTATGCTGACAACTGCCTCGCCATTGCGAAAGATTACCCCGATGTCAAGTTCGTCATTTTTGACACCAAGATGGACCCGGCTGACATGCCCGAGAACATGACCTGCATCTTCTATGCTCAGAACGAGGGTTCTTACCTTGTCGGCATGATGGCTGCTGCGATGAGCACCAGCAAAGTGGTTGCGGTTGACGTCGGCATGGATAACCCCGTTATCGCTGACTTCGTTACCGGCTACATCAACGGCGTGCAGGACTATGATCCGACTGTGAAGGTCGTTAAGGCTGCTGTTGGTTCGTGGTCTGACCCCGCTAAGATGAAAGAGCTGTGCCTGACCCAGGCCCGCGACAACAAAGCGGACGTGTTCTATCAGGTAGCAGGTGGTTCGGGCGACGGCTTGTTCGAGGCTTGCGCTTCCAACGGCACCTGGGCAATCGGTGTTGACTCCGACCAATATGCTGCTTACAAGGATTCTGAGAACCCCGAGCGCGCCGACGTCATCCTGACCTCGATGCTCAAAGAGGTTGGCAACTCCTTCGTCTCCATCTTCGGCAAGATCGAAGCTGGTGAGGACGTATGGCAGAAGACCCTGACCCTCGGCCTTGCTGACAGCTCGGTTGGCTATGTGGACAACGCATACTTCGAGGAGAAAG
This sequence comes from Bacillota bacterium, assembly GCA_023460035.1. GTDB lineage: Bacteria > Bacillota > Clostridia > Oscillospirales > Ruminococcaceae > Pygmaiobacter. The sequence continues at coordinate 72,715 of JAEWRN010000019.1, read as the reverse complement.
TGCCCGAGGACGTGCGCACCAAGATGGAAGAAGCAAAGACCAAGATTGCAAACGGCGAAGTCACTGTGAAATCGTACTACGATTTTAAAGATGACAGCGAGTACGAAGCATATGTCGCTTCCGTCCGCCCGTAAGCTTTAGCTGATTTTGTTACAATGGATAACCCGGGGGCGAAGGCAACCCGGGTTATCTTGTAGAAAGACTTAAAAACAGAACAAAAAGAAATGCGGGCCATGGGGCGGTACCGGCCGCCTCGCGGCAACCGCAGACTGCAAAAGGGGGTCCAGTGCGTGGCAGACGAAGTACTGCGTATGCAAGACATCACCAAAATCTACCCGAACGGATTTGTGGCGAACAAAGATATTACGTTTGGGGTCGGCGAAAAGGAAATTCACGCCCTTGTGGGTGAAAACGGCGCCGGCAAAACCACGCTGATGAAAATTCTGTTTGGTATGGAAAGTTGCCAGGAGGGCAAGATTTTCATCAACGGCAAAGAAGAAAAAATGCAAAACCCGTTGGACGCGATCGCGAAGGGCGTCGGCATGGTGCACCAGCATTTCATGCTGCTGCCGTCGCTCACCGTGGCCGAAAACGTGACGCTGGGCGTTGAGCCGATGAAGCACGGCCTGTTCGATTTTGAATCTGCGGTCAAGCAGACGCAGGAAATCGCGGACAAGTACAACTTCAACGTGGACGCGCGCCGCAAAGTGGCAGACCTTTCGGTCGGCCAGATGCAGAAGGTCGAGATTTTGAAAGCGCTGATCAAAGGCGCAAAGATTCTGATTCTCGACGAGCCCACCGCCGTGCTGACCCCGCAGGAGACAGAAGAGCTGTTTGAGCAGCTGCTGAAACTGCGGGACAACGGCCACTCGGTCATCTTTATTTCGCATAAGCTGGAAGAGGTCATGCGCATCTGCAGCCGCGTGACCATCCTGCGGCATGGCCGCTGCATGGGCACCCACAACACAGAGGATTTGACCGAAGCGTCACTGTCCAAACTGATGGTGGGCCGCGATGTGGTGCTGAAGATTGAAAAAGAGGACCCGACCGCCGGCAAGCCGATTGTCGAGATTAAAAATCTTGTCAAGATTAACGCTTACGGCAAACGGGTGCTGGATGATCTTTCGTTCACCATTCGCGAGGGCGAAGTGGTTGGCATTGCCGGCGTTGAAGGCAACGGCCAGACCGAGCTTTCCGACGTGCTGTGCGGCATGGGCGGCTTTGCCACCGGTGACGTGCTGCTGAACAGCGGGTCGATCAAAAGCAAAAGCGTGCGCGAAATTCGCGATATGGGCCTTGCCTATATTGCAGAGGACCGCATGGTACATGGTGTCGCGGCAGACCTGTCAATCAAGACGAACATCGTCGCCGACCGGTTTGACAAAAAAGAATTCCGCCACGGGCTGTTTATGAACGGCAAAAAGATCGACGAAGTGGTTGACGGCTACATCAAAGAGTTTGAAATTGCCTGCGACGGCCGCAACCAGCCGGTGCGCATGCTATCGGGCGGCAACATCCAAAAGGTCGTTGTCGCGCGCGAGTTTACCAGCGGCGCCAACTTTATCTTGGCAAACCAGCCCACCCGTGGTATCGACGTGGGCACCGCGGAGATGATCCGCAAAACAATTGTTAAAAAATCGCGCACGGAGGGCACAGCCACCCTGCTGATCTCGGCAGACCTCAACGAGGTGCTGGAATGCTCTGACCGCCTGCTGGTCATGCGCAAAGGCAAAGTTGTCGGGGCATTTCCCAAGGCCAATGAGGTCTCGGAGGAGACACTGGGCGAATACATGCTCGGTGTAAAAGAAATGACGCTCGAAGAGATGGAGGGCCTGTTATGAACAAAACCCAAAAAATCGAGGTCGGCATGGAGCTCCTGCGCATCCTCGCGGGTCTTGCCATCGCATATGCGACCGCGCTGATTATCCTGTTCTCGATCAGTGAAGAACCGGTCAAAATCATCCAGCTGTTTGTCGCCGGCCCGTTTTCGTCGGCCCGCCGCATCGGCAGCCTTGTCAACCTTGCCATCCCGTTCACCATCTGCGGCCTGGCGATGTGCTTTATGTACGCGGTCAATAAGTTTAACCTCGTCGTAGAGGGCATTTTCATGATCTCCGCCTGCATGGTCACCTGGGCGTCGCTCAGCCTCGCCCCGGCCAACCTGCCCTCCGGCATCATGGTGCCGGTCATGTACGTCGTCGCTATCGCCACCGGCACACTGGTCGCGTTTATCCCGGCCATTCTGGATCGCCAGTTCAAGGCGAACGTCGTCGTGGTATCCTTAATGCTCAACAGCATCATCGGGTTTTTCTGCACCTGGGTGCTGCGCTACAAAATGAAAGATTCGACCATTTCGTTCATCGGCTCGAAAGAAATCCCTGAAAGTGCGCAGATGGCCTCGATTTTCGGCAAGTTCCGCATTCAGTCCGGCCTTGTGGTCGCACTGCTGTGCCTCGTGCTGGTTTCGGTGCTGTTCTACAAAACGCCGTTTGGCTGGAAAATGCGCATGGTCGGCGCGAACCCCAACTTCTCGAAGGCCGTGGGCCTTTCGGTCGTCAGCGTTTCGTTTGGCGCACAGCTGCTTGGCGGCGCAGTCGCCGGTATTGCCGGTGCCACCGAAATGATGGGCAACTACACCCGCTTTCAGTGGACAGCGACAACCGGCCACGGTTTTGACGGCCTGCTGGTCGCGGTTCTGGCGCGGCGCAACCCGGTGCTGGTGCCTATTGCGGCGCTGTTCCTCGCGTATATCCGCATTGGCGCCGACGTGGTCAACACCACCGGTGATATCCCCACCGAGTTCGTCACGGTCATTCAGGGCATCATCATCCTGCTGGTCGCGGCCGAATCCTTCATGGCGGGTACGAAAAACCGCATCATCTTCAAAGAAGCCGAAAAAGACCTCAAAGCAAAAGAAGCAGCAAAGGCAACCGCCTGAGTTTAAGGAAAGGAGTGCATGTGCTTTTTTAAAAAGCCATGCGAACAGCGATTATGAATATCAACTGGATCGAATTTTGTGCAACAGCCGTTCGCCTTGCCACCCCGCTGGTCTTTGCTGCTCTCGCCGCTGCGATCAACAGTAAAGCAGGCATGTTTAACATGGGTATTGAAGGTATGATGCTCTGCTCGGCCCTCGGCGCGGTCATCTTCGCGCAGATGGGCGGGGTGTGGGTCGGCCTTCTGGGCGCGGTGCTCATCGGGCTGCTGTGCGGCCTCATCATCAGCTTTGCCTCACTGACCGGCAAAACCGACCTGTACCTCACCTGCATCGCGTTCAACCTTGCGGCCACCGGCGGCACGGTGTTCATCATGTACCTGCTGACGGGCGAAAAGTCCACCACCAGCGGTGCGATGCGTGCCTACGAGATCCCGCAGGTCAGCATCCCGTTCTTAAAAGACATCCCGTTCATCGGGCGCGTGCTGTTCCAGCAGAGCCTGCTCACCTATCTTGCCGCGTTTGCGGTGTTTGCGGTGTGGTTCCTGCTGAAAAAGACCCGCATCGGCCTGCGGCTGCGCTCGGTGGGTGAAAACCCCAAAGCGGCAGAATCCGTCGGCATTTCGGTGACGAAGATCGGCTATATCGCATTTGCCCTCTCTGGCATCCTGTGCGGCTTTGCCGGCGCATTTATGTCGATGAGCTGGGTTACCTTCTTCATGAAAAACATGGTCAACGGCCGTGGCTACATCGGCCTGTCGGCGATGAACATGGCAGGTGCCAACCCGGTGGGTTCGGCACTCGCCTCGCTGTTCTTCGGCTTCTCGGACGCTGCGGCGACCACGCTGAAGACCCAGAGCAATTTCCCCACCGAGTTCCTTGAGATGATCCCGTATGTTGCGACCATTCTCAGCATCGTGGTCATCAACCTGATTCGCATCGTCAAACTGCGCCGCATTGAAAAAGGCAGCAAAGTAACGGTAGCTGCAAAATAAACCCCAAAGGAGACGGAGATGCCCAAACGAGTAATCATAGACTGTGACACCGGAATTGATGACGCCATCGCCCTGCTGCTCTGCTTTCGGCACCTGGACGTTGTAGGCATCACCACGGTGGCGGGCAATGTGGCACTGGCCAATACCCAGCGCAACACCCGCTATGTCACCGAGCTTGCCGGCAGGCAGGACATCCCCGTTTATGCGGGCTGTGACCGGCCGTTGCTGGTGCCGCTGGAAACAGCGGCCGCCGTGCACGGTGCGGGCGGCCTTGGCGACATCGAAATCCCGCAGCCCACAAAGCAGCTGGAAGAGCTGCACGCCGTCGATTACCTGATTCGCACTTATGCAGACAGTGTAAACCGGGACATCACGCTGGTGACCATTGGCCCGCTGACCAATGTGGCCGTTGCGCTGTTGCGCGAGCCAAGGCTGGCCGAGTGGATACCCGAAATCGTGTGCATGGGCGGCAGCCTGACCTACGGCAACCACACCCCGGCAGCGGAGTTTAACGTCTACGCCGACCCCGAGGCCGCAAAAGTTGTGTTTGAGGCGGGTATCCCGCTGCGCATGGTGGGTTTAAACCTCACCCGGCAAAACGCAATGACGGCGCAGGACGTCGAGACACTGCGCGACATGGGCAACGCCCCCGCGGCATTTGCCGCCCGGCTGCTGGACTATGTCGTGCGCCAGGACGGCCGTGGCTGCCTGTGTGACGCCTGTGCGGTGATGTGGCTGATCGAGCCTTCGGTCATCACGAAAAGCCTGCCGCTGCATGTGGTGGTGGAAACAAAGGGCGAGTTTACACGGGGTATGACCCTGTGCGACTACCGCCACCTGATTGGCAGCGACGCGGCGCGGGATATTGAGCATGTGCCGCAGTACGCGGCACATGGCGCACCGCCCAATGTGACGGTGGCGCTGGAAATGGACCTTGCGGCATTCAACAAAGTGTTATTTGACACGATGAACAGTTATACGCAGTAACGGCGCCGGTGCGGCAACGTGCTGTACGGGCCGCCGGGCCCCTTTGAAAACCGGTAGTTTCAAAGCGCAGACGGCGCGGGCAACAGCCCGCGCCGTCTTTTTTTGCTTTGCTTTAAAGCTGCCTGCCCAATAAACACCTGCTTTACCCGCTTAAAAGTGGGGGGGGGCGGGGTGCGCGCTGCCGTGGCAGTAAAGCACAGCACGCAGGTGACAGTACACGCTAAAAGCAGCAGGCATTACACAAAAAAACAGCAGGCCGGCACGGTGTCTACCGTGCCGGCCTGCTGCCGGTTATATGCTACTTTTGCGCTTTGCCCCCAAGGCCACAGGGGGTCAATACGGGTAAAACGGCAGGTTGCGCAGAATGCCAAACACCACCAGCGCGCCAATGCAGCACCAAAGCAGCACCCGCTCGGCGCGGGTGGGGGCAATGGTGCCGGTGCGCACCCAGCGGGCAGTCAGCCGCACTGCCAAAAAGGCAAAGGCGGGCGACAACAAAAAAAACGCGGGGTTTGCGCGCCAGGCGGCAGCAAAATTGCCTTGCACCAGCGCGGCCACAAGGTGGGTGCCGCCGCAGCCGGGGCAGTACAGCCCGGTGACGGTGTGAAACAGGCAGGGCACACCCAGCCCAGCCCAAAACAACACCAGCCCGCCGGCACCAAGGCCCGCCAGTACAAGCACCAGCAGGGCCAGTTTTTTCAGCCGTTTTGCAATTTCCGGGGGCATGTTATGCCGCCGTGGGGGTGGACATGGCGTTCAGCTCGTTTTGCAGCAGTGCCCAGGCAATGATGCTGAAACCGAACAAAGTCAGCAACAGGTATACAATGCCATTATTCTGCGAGGGCAACCCGTGGCGCTGGCGCGCAACGTCAATCTTGTCGCCCGCACGGTACATCCAGTAAATCTGGTAGATGTTGCAGGTGACGATGCTCAGCAGCACGACCACGATGCCCGAGGTGTCGCCGGGGTTTTCCGACACGGTGTTGACGTCGTCCGCAAGGCAGGACAGCCAGTACAGGCCGTAAATGCCGCAGGTGACGATCGAGAGGATAATGCAAATCGCGATGTCTCTTTTTTGAATCATAATGATTCCTCCTTATTACTGGTCGGCAGGCTGGGGGCCGCAAGGCCTGCGTTCTGCACTTAGCATAACAAACCCGCAGGGCGCGGTCAATCTTTTTTTATCGAAAAGGCGCGAATTGCAGGTGCACGGCAAAAAGTACAAAAGAAATGTATGTTTCTTGTAAAAATCAATAAAACAAGGCGAGTAAAATGCCCGGTTGTCTGGTCGATTGAGAGAAAAAAACCAAACTGCTCTAAAACCCGTTGCTTTTGTGGGCCAAACAATCTAAGATATAGGTGTATTTCTTTACTGTGAGCGCCGGCAAACCTCGCGCGCTTGTTCCACCGTTTTTCATCGTACGAAAAGGGGGAGAAGGATGCGTCGATACCGTAAGCTGCGGCCCGGTAGTTCCGGGTACCCATTAAGGGGCAAAACGGGATTACTGCCGGATTTTAACAGGCTAGGAGCAACCTTCGACGGCTGCACGAATAACATAGGTGTAGCTGCATCTAAATATGAAATCTAAGGTTATGGCAGAATCATGCCATAGCCTTTTTTCGTGCCTTTTTTTGAAAAACAACAAAAAACAGGGAATACAAGGGAGGACAAACAGATGAAGAAGGTCGGTATTTTAATGGGCAGCGACAGTGACCTGCCGGTGGTGCAAAAGGCGTTTTCGGTACTGCGAGAGCTGGGTATCCCGTTTGAAGCACATGTGATGAGCGCCCACCGCACGCCGGAAAAAACCGCGCAGTTTGCCAAAGAGGCGGCGGCAAACGGGTTTGGCGTGCTTATCGGCGCGGCCGGTATGGCGGCCCACCTTGCGGGCGCGCTGGCGGCAAACACCGTATTGCCGGTCATCGGCCTGCCCATCAAAGGCGGCGCGGCAGACGGCATGGACGCACTGCTTGCCACGGTAGAAATGCCCGCCGGCATCCCGGTTGCCACCGTGGCGCTGGGCGGCGGGGCCAACGCCGCGCTGCTGGCGGCACAGATTTTGGCAGTGAGCGATGAGGCACTCACCGAAAAGCTGCGCGCCCGCCGCCGGTCAGAGGCACTGCGCCTTGCCGAAAAGGACGAAGCGCTGCAAAAAACACTGGCCAACCTGTAACACAGACCGCGCGGGCCAGCGCCCGCAAGCAATAGAAGCAGACAACCAACAACAGGAAAGACAAAACGGGAGGAAACGACAATGGAAAAACGGGAACAGCTGTATGAGGGCAAGGCAAAAAAGGTATACGCGACCGATGACGCCACGCTGGTGCTGGTAGAGTATAAAGACGATGCCACCGCGGGCAACGGCGCCAAAAAAGGCACCATTCGCGGCAAAGGCGTTGTCAACAACAAGGTGACCAACTCGCTGATGGCCCTTTTGGAGCGCAAAGGCGTGCCGACCCACTTTGTCAAACAGCTCTCCGACCGCGAGACGCTGGTAAAAAAGGTGCAGATTGTGCCGCTGGAGGTCATCGTGCGCAACGTGGCCGCCGGCAGCTTCAGCGCCCGCCTCGGCGTAAAAGAGGGCACCCGGTTTACCTCCCCGACGCTGGAATACAGCTATAAAGACGACGCGCTGGGCGACCCGCTGATCAACAACTACTTTGCCATTGCGCTGGGCGCCGCCACCAAAGAGGAGCTTGCCACCATCGACGCGCTGGCGTTTAAGGTAAACGACGTGCTGAAAAGCTACCTTGCCGGCTTTGACATCGACCTGATTGACTTCAAGCTGGAGTTTGGCCGCCTGCCGGACGGCACCATTATACTGGCCGACGAGATCAGCCCCGACACCTGCCGTTTTTGGGATGCCAAAACCGGCGCGCACCTGGATAAAGACCTGTTCCGCCGGGACCTTGGCGGTGAAGAGGAAGCGTACCGGGAGGTGCTGCGGCGCCTTTTGGGGGAATGAGCATGCACAAACAGCAGGCAGAAAAGCTGCATGAGGAGTGCGGCGTTTTTGGGGTGTTTGCGGGCAAAGAGCAGCTGGACGTGGCGGCCCTGACCTATTACGGCCTGTACGCGTTGCAGCACCGCGGGCAGGAGAGCTGCGGTATTGCGGTCAACGACGACGGAGTGTTTACCGTACATAAGGATATCGGCCTTGTGAACGAGGTGTTCCGCCCCCGCACATTAGAGGCACTGGGCAGCGGCAAAATGGCGGTGGGGCATTGCCGTTACGCCACCACCGGCACCGGCAGCCGCGCCAACGCGCAGCCGCTGGTGGTGCGGCACATCAAGGGCAGCATGGCCCTTGGGCACAACGGCAACCTGACGAATGCCACCGAGCTGCGCGAAAAGTACGAGCTGGAGGGCGCAATCTTCCACACGACCAGCGACACCGAGGTGATTGCCTATGCCATTACCAAGGCGCGGCTGGAAACCCCCAGCATTGAAGAAGCGGTCGAAAAGGCAATGGATACCCTGGCCGGGGCGTACAGTCTCGTCATCGCCTCCCCCAGCAAGCTGATTGCCGTGCGCGACCCCCACGGGTTTCGCCCGCTGTGCATGGGCCGCATCGGCGACAGCGTGCTGTTTGCCAGCGAGTCCTGTGCGCTGGACGCCGTGGGCGCCGAGTTTGTGCGCGATATCGAGCCGGGCGAAATTGTGGTTGCAGGCGACGACGGCATTAAAACCCTGCGCCGCCATTGCGGCGGCCCGTCGTCGATGTGTGTGTTTGAGTTTATCTACTTTGCGCGGCCTGATTCAGTGATTGATGGCTCCAGCGTGCATACGGCGCGCCAGCGCGCCGGCACGTTTTTGGCGTTGCAGCACCCGGTGCAAGCCGATGTCGTCATCGGCGTGCCGGATTCCGGCCTCGACGCGGCGCTGGGCTTTTCCAAACAAAGCGGCATCCCGTATGACATTGGTTTCCTCAAAAATAAATACATCGGGCGCACCTTTATTGCGCCCAGCCAAAAACAGCGCGAAAACGATGTGCGCATTAAGCTGAACCCCATTGCCTCGGTGGTGGCGGGCAAGCGGGTCGTGCTGGTGGACGATTCCATCGTGCGCGGCACCACCAGCCTGAAAATTGTGCAGCTGCTGCGCGAAGCCGGGGCAAAAGAGGTGCATATGCGCCTGTCGGCACCGCCGTTTTTATACCCGTGCTACTTTGGCACCGACATCGACTCCAGCGAGCGCTTGATCGCCTACCGCCACACGGTGGAGGAGATCCGCGCCATCATTGGGGTGGACAGCCTGGGTTATTTGGACGTGGACAGCTTAGACATGCTGGCCGACCGCTCGACCTGCGGCTTTTGCAAGGGCTGCTTTACCGGCAATTACCCGGCACCGAAACCCAGCAGGGCACAAAAAAGCAAGTTTGAACATAAAATTTCCGCCGCAAAGGCTGCGGCAGGGGAGGCACAGGATGGAAAAAAGCTTTAGCGACAGTTACCGCGCCGCCGGGGTGGACATCACTGCCGGGTACGCCGCGGTAGAGCTGATGAAACGCCATGTGGCGCGCACGACGACCCCCGGTGTGCTGGGGGGCCTTGGCGGCTTTGGAGGCCTGTTTGCCCCCGACCTCACCGGCATGAAACAACCGGTGCTCGTGTCGGGCACCGACGGGGTGGGCACGAAGCTGAAACTGGCTTTTTTGCTGGATAAACACGACACTGTGGGCATCGACTGTGTGGCCATGTGCGTCAACGACATCATTTGCAGCGGCGCCGCGCCCCTGTTTTTCCTTGATTATATCGCCTGCGGCAAAAATGTGCCCGAGCGCATTGCGTCAATCGTCGCCGGGGTGGCCGAGGGCTGTGTGCAGGCCGGTGCGGCGCTGATTGGCGGCGAGACGGCCGAAATGCCGGGCTTTTACCCGGAAAACGAATACGACCTTGCGGGCTTTTCGGTCGGCATTGTGGACAAAGAGCGCATGTTTGACAACACGGCCATGCGCGCGGGCGACGCACTGATCGCGCTGCCCTCCAGCGGCGTGCATTCAAACGGTTTTTCACTGGTGCGCCGCGTGTTTGACCTTGAGGGCGGCGCGGCAGGCGAGTACCTGCCGGAGCTTGGCACCACGCTGGGCGAAGCGCTGCTGGCGCCGACCCGCATTTATGTCAAACCCCTGCTGGCGCTGGCAAAGCAGGTGCGGGTGCTGGGCGCCAGCCACATCACCGGCGGCGGCTTTTACGAAAACATCCCCCGCTGCCTGCCGGGCGGCCTTGTGGCCCGCATTGCCAAAAAGGCCGTGCGCACCCCGCCGCTATTCGAGCGCATCGCCAAGGCGGGCAGTGTGCCCGAGCGGGATATGTTCAATACCTTTAATATGGGGGTCGGCCTTTGCGTCGTGGTGGGTGCGGCGCAGGCAGACGAAGCGCTGCGGGTGCTGAAAGCACAGGGCGAAGACGCTTACCTGCTGGGCGAAGTTGCCGCAGGCGAAGGCGGTGTCGAGCTGTGGTAAGGGTCGCGGTACTGGTGTCCGGCGGGGGCACCAACCTGCAAGCTATTTTAGACGCCAAAGCGGCGGGCAAGCTGCCCCATGCCGAGCTTGCGCTGGTGGTTGCCAGCAAGCCGGGGGTATACGCGCTGCAACGCGCGGCGGGCGCCGGGGTAAAAACGGCGGTTGTGTGGCGCAAAACCTGCCCCAACAGTGCCACCTTTGACGAGGCACTGTTGCGGGTGCTGCAACAAAACAACATTGAGGTGGTCGTGCTGGCGGGGTTTCTCTCTATTTTGGGCCCGTCGGTCATCGCCGCTTACAGCGGGCGCATCCTCAACGTGCACCCCAGCCTCATCCCCAGCTTTTGCGGCAAGGGGTTTTATGGCTTAAAAGTGCATGAGGCTGCCCTTGCCGCCGGCGTAAAAGTGACCGGCGCAACCGTACACCTTGTCAACGAGGTACCGGATGGTGGTAAAATAGTAGCACAGCGTGCTGTGCGGGTGCACCGCGGCGACGATGCCGCCACGCTGCAGCGCCGCGTGATGGAGCAGGCCGAGTGGAAACTGCTGCCCCGCGCGGTAGAGCAGCTTTGCGCCGCACTTTGGCGCGCACAAAAAAACTACAAGCGAAAGGGAGTTTGACAGATGGGAACACAAGACCTTGAAAGCTTGCTGCGGCAAAACAGTTACCCCGGCCGGGGTGTTCTGCTGGGCCTGAGCCCCAGCGGGTCGTTTGCCGTTGCCGCCTATTTTATTATGGGGCGCAGTGCCAACAGCCGTAACCGCGTGTTTACACAGCGGGGTGACGGCATCATCACCGAAGCGGCGGACGAAAGCCGCATGCAAGACCCCTCGCTGATTTTGTATGCCCCGGTGCGCGCATTGGGCGACCAGGTGCTGATTGTGACAAACGGCGACCAGACCGACACGATTTATGACGAGCTGGAGCTTGGCGGCAGCTTTTCGCGCGCGCTGCGCCGGCGCAAGTTCGAGCCGGACGCCCCAAACTACACCCCGCGCATCAGCGGCTACATCAAGCGCACCGGAGGGCGCATGCGGTACCGCATGAGCATCATCAAAAGTGCCGGCGGCAACCCGGATTCCGTGCAGCGGTATTTTTACGAGTACCCGCAGCCGGTGGCAGGGCAGGGGCATTTGATCCACACTTACGAGGGCGACGGCAACCCGCTGCCCAGCTTTATGGGCGAGCCGCGCTGTGTCGCGCTGCCAGAGACGATTGACGAGCTGACCGACCTGTTGTGGAACAGCCTTGACACCGAAAACAAAATCAGCCTGTTTGTGCGCTACCTGCCCCTTGGCGCAGGCGAGCAGCAGACCCGCATTTGCAACCGCTACGAAAAAACACAGGGGCCCGCGAAGCCGGAGATTATCAGCCCCGAGCAGCTGCGCTAAAGAAAGGGGAACCTTGTAAAATGACCGAACTGGAACTGAAGTACGGCTGTAACCCCAACCAAAAACCCTCCCGCATTTTTGCCCGGCAGGGCGAACTGCCGTTGCAGGTGCTCAACGGGCGGCCCGGGTACATCAATTTTATGGACGCGCTGAACGGCTGGCAGCTGGTGCGCGAGCTTGCCGCGATGAGCGGCCTGCCCGCCGCCGCCAGCTTTAAGCATGTCAGCCCCGCCGGGGCCGCGCTGGGCCTGCCGCTCAGCGAAGCGTTGCAAAAAATTTATTTTGTCGAGGGCATGCAGCTTTCCCCCCTCGCGTGTGCCTATGCCCGCGCGCGCGGTGCCGACCGGCTGTCAAGCTTTGGCGACTGGGTGTCGCTGAGCGAAGAGTGTGACGCCGCCACCGCCCACCTGATCCAAAAAGAGGTGTCGGACGGCGTGATTGCGCCGGGCTATACCGACGAGGCGCTTGCCATTTTAAAAACCAAGAAAAAGGGCGGCTACAACATCGTCGTCATCGACCCGGCGTATGCGCCCCCCGCGCTGGAACAGCGCGATATTTTTGGCATCACGTTTGAGCAGGGCCACAACGACCTTGCCATCAATGAAACCCTGCTGCAAAACGTCGTGACCCAAAATAAAACGCTGACCAGTGAGCAGAAGCGCGATTTGCTGGTGGCGCTTATCACCCTGAAATACACCCAGTCAAACTCGGTGTGCTATGCCAAAGACGGGCAGGCTATCGGCGTGGGCGCGGGCCAGCAAAGCCGCATCCACTGTACCCGCCTTGCGGGCAATAAGGCCGACATCTGGCACCTGCGCCAGCACCCGCAGGTGCTGGCACTGCCGTTTAAAGCGGGCATCAGCCGCGCGGTGCGTGACAATGCCATTGACGTTTACATCAGCGAAGAGAGCGACGACGTGCTGCGCGACGGCGCGTGGCAGCAGGTGTTTACCACCTGCCCGCAGCCGCTAGCGCTGGCCGAAAAAAAGGCCTACCTTGCCAAGGTGCGCGGTGTCGTGCTGGCAAGCGACGCGTTTTTCCCGTTTGGCGACAACATCGAGCGCGCTGCCCGCAGCGGGGTAGAAGCCATTGTCCAGCCCGGCGGCTCGGTGCGCGACGACCAGGTCATCGAGACCTGTGACCGCTATGGCATTGCTATGGCGTTTTGCGGTCTGCGGCTGTTTCACCATTGAGCGGGGCAAAGGCCAAAGCGGGCCGCTTTACAATGGCCAATGCCGCAGCCCTTGCCGTGACCGTTTTGTCGTTTTGTGGGGCCGCCGCGCTGGCGCAGCGCGCGGGCGGCAGCGCGGCCGAGTATGGCCTTGCGCTGCTGTGCGGGGTGCTGTGTGTGCCGGTGCCCGCGTTTTTTGCGGCACAGGTGGTTTTTAAAAAGCTGGCGGGCCCGGCGGCACAGGCCGCAGGTCTGGTGCTGGCGTTTGCGGTGTTTGCGGGGCTGGCGGTGCTTTCCAGCGCGGTGGGCAGCGTATGGCCGGTGCGGCTGTTGCCGCTTGCTGCCGTGCTGGGCCTGCCGGTAGCCGCAAGGCGCCGCCGTGGCTCGTTTGCAGCCGTGTTGCAAACGCTGCGCGCATATCTGCCGCTGGCGGCGGTTGCAGGGGTATTGGCACTCATCAGTGCCGCGGGCGCGGGACTGTTTGCCCACCCGGCTGCCGTGGGGCAAATTACCCCCAGCCAGGACTTTTTTTGGAACCTTGGCAACGCCGAAAGCTTTTTGCTGGGCTTCCCGCCCGCCGACCTGCGGTTTGCGGGGGTGACGCTGACCTACCATTACCTCACCGAGCTTTTGGCGGCAGGCCTTTCAATGGCAAGCGGTCTTGCGGTATATGATGTGCTGGCCTTTTACCAAACTCCGTTGCTGCTGGCGCTGTTGGTGTGGGCGCTGTGGCAGCTGGGGCAGGCGGTGTTTGGCGGCAGCCGCGCCAAAAGCGCGCTGTTGCTGGCGGCCACCTTTTTGCTGGGCTGTGTCAGCCTTTATAAGGTGTGGCCCAGCGGCCAAAGCCGGTTTTGGAACACCGGCATTCGCCATTTGCTGACCAACATCAACGGGCAGGCCACCGCCACGCTGTTTTTGTGCCTGTTTGTGCTGCTGTTTTGGCAGCTGGCCGGGCAAAAATTTCGCGCTGGGGCGCCGCTTTGGGTGGCACTGGTGCTCTGCTTTGGGCTGCTTTGCTTTGCCAAAGGGCCGGTTGCGGGCATCGTGGCCATTGCGGCAGTGGCGGCGGTAGTATGGGGCGGCCTGCGCGGCGGCACTTCACGCGGCGGCGCCTGGTTGTTTGTATTGCTGGTGGGCGGCGGGTTTTGGTTGCTGTACCGGTTTTACTTTGCGGCAGGTGCTTCCACCAGCATGGTGTTCAGCCCTGCGGGCACGTTGCAAAAATCGTATTTTGCAAATTATATTGCGCTCATCACGGCAAAAAGCCCGCTTTTGGGCAAACTGCTGCTGCCCGTTTTTATGCTGCTGCAAACCTTTTGCATGGCACCTGCCGGGGTGGCGCTGTACCTGTTTGCCCTGCTGCGGGATGTGCGCCGCCTGCCCCGCCTGGACGTGCCGCACCTGTTTTGGCACGCGGGCGCAGTGGGCGGCATGGCAGCGTTTTTTCTGTTTGACCACTACGCAATGAGCCAGATCTATTTCGGCTTTGCCGGGCTGTTTTTCATCAACCTGCTGGCGCTGGACGCGCTGGGCGATGCGAAAAACTGGTTTGCAAAGCGCCTGCCCGCGGTGCGCAAAGTGGCGGCGGGCACATTGGGGGTACTGGTTGCCGCCAGTGCCGCCACCGGGCTGCTGATGCAGGCGCAGCTTGCGTTTGCGGGCCTGCAGGTGCTGGCATCCCCGCTGGAAACCGCGGCGCAAAGCACTGCGCAGCACGGTACGGTGCCGCTGACGGCGGCAGAGGAAACCGGCATGCGCTGGCTTGCCGCGGCATTGCAGCCGGGCGAATTATTTGCCACCAACCGCATCCACACCGGCGCCGCACAAGAGGGGCTGAGCAATGTCTACTCCGGCCTTTCAGGCCGCGGCGCTTATATGGAAAGCTTTAAATATGCCGTCAGCAACATGGGGGTGGCCGGTGCGCAGGTGGAAGAGCGGCTGGCGGTAATAACGGCGATTTTTAATGCCGATACCCCACACAGCACGGTGCAGAGCCTTTGCAAGGCACATGGCATTCGCTACCTTGCGTACTGCCCGGCCTTTGACGGTGCCACTGCCCAGTTTGCCGGCTTTTTATGTGTTTACGACAGCGAACAGCTGAAAATTTACGAAGTACCCGCATAACCGGGGGTGCGGCGGGCCTGCCGCACCGTAAAAAAGGGAGGTACGAACGATGAAAGTTGCAGTGATCGGCGGCGGCGGGCGCGAACATGCGATCATCCGAAAGCTGAAAGAAAACCCCACCATCACCGAGCTCTATGCGCTGCCGGGCAACGGCGGCATCGGGTTTGACGCGCAGTGCGTCGAGATCCCGGCGACCGAAATTGACCGCATCGTGGAATTTGCGCAGCAGAAGGCGCTGGATTTTGTGGTGGTGGCGCCGGACGACCCGCTGGCCCTTGGGCTGGTGGACCGGCTGAACGCGGTGGGCATTGCCGCATTTGGCCCCACGGCTGCCGCCGCTGAAATTGAAAGCAGCAAGGTGTTCAGCAAGGGCCTGATGAAAAAATACGGTATCCCCACCGCCCGGTACGAGGTGTTTACCGATGCCGACGCGGCGGCGGCCTATGTCGAGCAGGCGCATCAGTTCCCGCTGGTGCTGAAGGCAGACGGCCTTGCGCTGGGCAAGGGCGTGCTGATTTGTGAGGATAAAAAAGAGGCGCTGGCCGGGGTGCGCACCATCATGCGCGAGCGGCTGTTTGGCAGCGCCGGCAACCAGATGGTGATTGAAGAATACCTGACCGGGCCGGAGGTCAGCGTGCTGGCCTTTACCGACGGCACCACCATGGTGCCAATGGTGAGCAGCATGGACCACAAGCGCGCGTTTGACGGCGACGCGGGGCCCAACACCGGCGGCATGGGCACCGTTGCCCCAAACCCGTTTTATACCCCTGAAATTGCCGCGCGCTGCGAGCGGGAGATATTTTTGCCCACGATGGCGGCGATGAACGCCGAGGGGCGGCAGTTCCGCGGTTGCTTGTACTTTGGCCTGATGCTGACACCCGACGGCCCGAAGGTGATTGAGTACAACTGCCGGTTTGGCGACCCGGAAACGCAGGTAGTATTGCCGCTGCTGCAAAGTGACCTATTGACCATTATGCTGGCGGTCAGCGAGGGGCAGCTTGCAAAGGTGCCGGTGCAGTTTGCACAGGGCGCTGCGGCCTGCGTGGTGCTGGCCTCCGGCGGGTACCCGCAAAGCTACCGGCGCGCGCTGCCCATCACCGGCCTTACACAGGGCCAGCTGCCGGGCACAGGTGTCACCGTGTACCACGCGGGCACAAAGCAGGCGGCGGGGGGCCTTGTCACCGCGGGTGGCCGCGTGCTGGGCGTTACGGCAACGGCCGATAATTTACAGCAAGCCGTGCAGCGCGCGTATGAGGGCGCTGCAAAAATTCGTTTTGAGGGCGCACATTACCGGCGCGACATCGGCGCGCGGGCACTGGCGGCCCTTGGCCCCAGCAGCGAAAGGAGCATCTGACCCATGGTATATCGCATTTATGTTGAAAAACGGCCCGAGGTCGCCGTGGAGGCGGGCCACCTGCTGGCAGAGCTGCGCACCCAGCCGGGCGCGGACGGGCTGACCGGTGTACGGGTGCTCAACCGCTATGATGTAGAGGGCATTTCGCCCGAGCTATTCGCGCGCAGCATTGGCGTGGTATTCAGCGAGCCGCAGCTTGACTTCACTTACGACACGCTGCCCACCGGGGCCGACGCGGTGCTGGGGGTGGAATACCTGCCCGGCCAGTTTGACCAGCGGGCAGATTCGGCCGCAGAGTGCGTGCAGCTGCTCAGCCAGGGCGAGCGGCCGGTGGTGCGCACGGCAAAAATTTACCTGCTGTCCGGCAGCCTTGGCCAGCAGGCGCTTGCCGCGATTGAAAAATACCTCATCAACCCGGTGGAGGCCCGCCGCGCGTCGCTAAAAACAAAAGAGACGCTGGCCAGCGCCCAGCCGCAGCCGCAGCCGGTGGAAACCCTCACCGGGTTTTGCGCCATGGACGCCGAGGCGCGCGCCGCGTTTGCCGCGCACTGGGGCCTTGCGATGGACGATGCCGACCTTGCGTTTTGCCAGCAGTACTTTGCGGGCGAACAGCGCGAGCCCACCGTGACCGAATTGCGGGTGATTGACACCTACTGGAGCGACCACTGCCGCCACACCACGTTTGGCACGCTGTTGGACGAAGTGAAAATTGAGGACGAGACGGTCAACGCGGCATGGCAGCGCTACCTTGCGCTGCGGCGCGGCCTATTGCGCACCAAGCCCGTCACCTTAATGGATGTGGCCACCTGCGGCATGCGCGCACTGCGCGCGGCGGGCCGCCTGCCGGACTTGGACGAGAGCGAAGAGATTAACGCCTGCACCGTAAAAATAAAAATCCGGGTAGACGGCCGGCTGCAAGACTGGCTGCTGCTGTTTAAAAACGAGACGCACAACCACCCCACCGAAATCGAGCCGTTTGGCGGTGCCGCCACCTGCATCGGCGGGGCGATACGCGACCCGCTTTCCGGCAGGTCGTACGTTTACCAGGCCATGCGGGTCACCGGCGCTGCCGACCCGCTGCGCCCGTTGCAAGAGACGCTGCCCGGCAAGCTGCCGCAGCGCAAGCTCGTCACCACCGCGGCGGCGGGGTATTCGTCTTACGGCAACCAAATCGGCCTTGCCACGGGGCTGGTGGACGAAGTGTACCACCCCGGCTATGCGGCAAAGCGCATGGAGATCGGCGCCGTGCTGGGCGCCACCCCCGCCGCCAACGTGCGGCGCGAGGTGCCCAAGGCGGGCGACGTGGTGGTGCTGCTGGGCGGGCGCACCGGGCGTGACGGCATAGGCGGGGCCACCGGCTCCTCTAAGGCGCACACCGCCGAAAGCTTAGAGACCTGCGGGGCCGAGGTGCAAAAGGGTAACGCGCCCATCGAGCGCCGGCTGCAGCGGCTGTTCCGCGACGGGGCCGTCACCCGGCTCATCAAGCGCTGCAACGACTTTGGCGCGGGCGGCGTTGCCGTCGCCATTGGCGAGCTGGCCGACGGGCTGACCATTGACCTTGACGCCGTGCCCAAAAAATACGACGGTCTTGGCGGCACCGAGCTTGCCATCAGCGAAAGCCAGGAGCGCATGGCCGTAGTGCTGGCCCCGGCAGACCTTGACGAATTTTTGGCCGCCGCAACGGCAGAAAATTTAGAGGCCACCACCGTGGCCGTTGTTACCGAAACCCCGCGCATGGTGATGCACTGGCAGGGGCAGACCGTTGTCGATTTGTCGCGGCAGTTCCTCAGCTCCAACGGGGCACAAAAGCACACGCGGGTCGAGGTGGGGGTGCAAACCCTGACCAAAACCCCGCCGCAGGGCGACAGCTTGCAGCAAAAGCTGGCTGCGCTGGTGGGTGACCTTAACGTGTGCAGCAAAAAGGGTCTTGCCGAGCGGTTTGATTCCACCATTGGGGCTGCCACGGTGCTGATGCCGTTTGGCGGCGCAAGGCAGTTGACCCCCGCCCAGCTGATGGCGGCTAAATTGCCGGTGCTGGAGGGCGAGACCGATGCCGCCAGCGGTATGGCCTACGGCTTTGCGCCCGAAATCAGCGACCAAAGCCCGTATTACGGCGCTTACCTTGCCGTCACCGAAAGCATTGCAAAATTGGTTGCCGGCGGGTTTTCGCATGAAAAAGCATACCTGACCTTTCAGGAATATTTTGAGCGGCTGGGCGAAGACCCCACCCGCTGGGGCAAGCCGCTGGCCAGCCTGCTGGGCGCGCTGGATGCGCAGATGTGCCTTGGCGTCGCGTCGATTGGCGGTAAGGACAGCATGTCCGGCAGCTTTGAAGCGCTGGACGTGCCGCCCACCCTTGTGTCGTTTGCGGTGGCCATGGGCACTGCCGAGGGGGTGCTTTCGCCGGAGTTTAAGCAGCCGGGCAGCACCATTGCGCTGCTTGCCCCCACGGTGGGCGAGGGCTTTTTGCCCGACCCGCAAAGCCAGCTTGCCGTGTTTAGCAAGATGCAGGCCCTTGCCCGTGCCGGGCGGCTGCGCGCCGCGTGGGCCGTGGGCTGGCATGGCGCCGCTGAGGGTCTGTTTAAAATGTGCCTTGGCAACCGCCTTGGGGTAGAGCTGGACAACGGCATTTCGCCCGACCAGCTATTCCGTTGCGGCATCGGCAGCTTTTTGCTAGAGCTTGCCCCCGGTGACAGTGTGGGCGAGCGGCTGGGCGAAGTGAGCGAAGAGTACGTGTTTGCCGCCGCGGGCGAGCGCATTGCGCTTGACAAGCTGCAGCAAATCTGGGAGGATAAGCTGGAACCGGTGTTCCCGTACCACACGGGCGAAGCGCGTGCCGTGCAAACCCTCACCGTGCCGCTAAAAACCCCGCTGGCCGGCGGCCCGTCACTGGGTGGGGCAAAGCCGCGGGTGCTGATCCCCGTGTTCCCCGGCACCAACTGCGAGTACGACACCGCCCGCGCGGTGCAGCAGGCCGGCGGCCGGCCGCAGATTTTGGTTGTCAACAACCTCACCCCGGCCCATGTGGCCGAAAGTGCCGCGGCACTGGCAAAGGCCATCGGCCAAAGCCAGATTATTGTGCTGCCCGGCGGGTTTTCGGGCGGGGACGAGCCGGACGGCAGCGGTAAGTTTATTACGGCGCTGTTCCGCGCGCCCGCTATTGCCGAGGAGGTCACCGCGCTGCTGCAACAGCGCGACGGCCTGATGCTGGGCATCTGCAACGGGTTTCAGGCGCTCATCAAGCTGGGGCTGTTGCCGTTTGGCCAGATACAAAAAACCGATGCCGGCTGCCCCACGCTGACCTACAACACCATTGGCCGCCACCAAAGCATGCTGGTGCGCACCCGCATTTCGTCCAGTGGTTCGCCGTGGCTTTCGCACACCCAGCCGGGCGAAATTTACAGTGTGGCCATCAGCCACGGCGAGGGACGGTTTGTCGCAAACGAAGAGACGCTGCGCCGCCTTGCCGAAAACGGGCAGATCGCCGCGCAGTATGTGGACGAGCAGGGCCGAGCCACCATGCAGCCGGGTGCAAACCCGAACGGCAGCGCCTTGGCGGTGGAAGCGCTGCTGAGCCCGGACGGCCGCGTGCTGGGCAAAATGGGCCACAACGAGCGGTGCGGCGAACACCTGTACCGCAATGTGCCGGGCGAGCATTACCAGCCCATTTTTGAGGGCGGTATCGGATATTACAAATTGTAATTTACACACAGATGAAAACCGGAGGGAATCATGCAGCAGGATCGTTATATCAGCCCGTTTGAAACCAGATACGCCAGTAAAGAGATGCAATACCTGTTTTCGCCCGACCACAAGTTTAAGACCTGGCGCCGCCTTTGGGTGGCACTGGCCCGCGCCGAGCAAAAGCAGGGCCTTGCCATCACCGACGCGCAGATCGCCGAGCTGGAGCGGTATCAGGACGACATCAATTACGACGTGGCCGAAGCGCGCGAAAAAGAGGTGCGCCACGACGTGATGAGCCATGTTTATGCCTATGGCGTGCAGTGCCCAAAGGCGAAGGGCATCATTCATCTGGGGGCAACCAGCTGCTATGTGGGCGACAACACCGACATCATCATCATGCGCGAAGCACTGGGTGTCGTGCGCCGCAAGCTGCTGAACGTCATTGCACTGCTTGCCGATTTTGCCGACAAGTACAAAGACATGCCGGCGCTCGCCTACACCCATTTGCAGCCCGCGCAGCTGACCACGGTGGGCAAGCGCGCCAGCCTGTGGCTGCAAGATTTGATGATGGATTTCGACGAGATTGAATACCGCACCGGCACGCTGGCGCTGCTGGGCAGCAAGGGCACCACCGGCACCCAGGCCAGCTTTGTGGAGCTGTTTGACGGCGACGCCGCAAAAATCAAAGCGGTGGAAGAGGACATTGCCGCCGAGATGGGCTTTACCAAGGTCGTGCCGGTGTCGGGGCAGACGTACAGCCGCAAGGTGGATTCGATGGTGCTGAACACGCTGGCCGGCATTGCCGAAAGCGCGATGAAGTTTGCGACCGACCTGCGCATTTTGCAAAACTTCAAAGAGATGGAAGAGCCGTTTGAAGCGCACCAGATCGGCTCGTCCGCCATGCCCTACAAGCGTAACCCGATGCGCAGCGAGCGCATTTGCGCGCTGGCCCGCTACCTGCTGGCCGACACGCTGAACCCCGCCTTTACCGCGGGCAGCCAGTGGTTTGAGCGCACGCTGGACGATTCGGCCAACAAGCGCATCGCGATGGCAGAGGGCTTCCTTGCGGCCGACGCGATTTTGGGTATCCTGCTCAACGTCTGCGACGGGCTGGTCGTTTACCCCAAGGTGGTGCGCGCGCGGGTGTTGGCCGAGCTGCCGTTTATGGCGACCGAAAACATCATGATGCACGCCGTCAAAAAGGGCGGCGACCGGCAGGAGCTGCACGAGCGGCTGCGGCTGCACTCCATCGCCGCGGGCAAGGTGGTCAAAGAGGAGGGCGGCACCAACGATTTGATCTCCCGCGTGCTGGCCGACCCCGCGTTTGGGCTGGTGCAGGCGGATATTGACGGCCTGCTGGTGCCCGAGCACTTTATTGGCCGTGCCCCGCAGCAGGTGACCGAGTACCTTGACAGTGCCGTGCGCCCGCTGTTGAAACAAAACGAACAGCTGCTGGGCGATCGGTACGTGCTAAGCGTATAACCCGCCCCGGCTGCGTGTCGTTTTTGCCCCCGTGTGGCAAGGCCACTGTGCGGTAAAACAGGCAAAGCGGCAGGTGTGGGCCCCAATGCCTGCCGGCGGCAGGGCAAACGCATAAAAAGCAACCATACAAAATAAAGCACCCCGTTTGCGGCAGTGTGTACTGCGGCACAAACGGAGTGCTATTTTTTTGCCTATTTGGGGTGAGGGTTATTTTTCCTCAATGGTATAGGTAAACTGGTACTGCTCTTGCAGCGCCTTCACCTTGGCCTCATTGTCCTCAATAAAGGTTTCGGTGTAGACCGATTTGCCCTGCTTCTGGTAGTCCTTCACAATCTGGCTCAGCTTCTCCCAGCACTCAGCATGCTTCGGCTCTTTCTCCTCGTCCATCGAAATTACAAATTCGCGGTGTTTCGGAATACGTGCTTTCATCCGTTGTCCCTCACTTCATTTTTTTCACACTTGCAACAGTATACGGCATCTGCCGCCCTTTGGCAAGGGGCTTATAACTCGGCGGCACCTGCCACCCGGCGGCGCAGCGGCACAAAGCCGTCCCCCGCCGCCTTCACGCTGCGCGCTACCTTGCGGTACAGGGCGGGGCTGGTCAGTGCCGCGGCAATCAAATCGCCAAAGCGGTCGCAGCTCACCAGCCGGCAGCCCGGCGCCAGAATATCCACCGTGCGGTAGCCGTCGTCCAGCACCTTTTGTACGGCCTGTTCAATGGCGGCGCACTCGGCAGTCAGGCCGAAAGCGTACTTTAACAGCATGGCGGCGGCAAACACCGCGCCCACCGGGTTTGCAAGGTTTTGCCCGGCCATGTCGGGTGAGGGGCCCAGCACCGGGTGGTACAGCCCGCGGCTGCCCGCGCCCAGCATCGCGCAGCTCATCATGCCCGCACAGCCGGTCAGCCCGGCGGCCTCCCCGGCCAAAAACTCGGCGCAAATGCCGTCTGCCAGAATTACGTCAAACTGCGCCGGCTCGCGCAATAACTGCGACGCGGTGGCCGACGCGGTTTGCACCGACACCGACACGCGGGGGAACTGCTGTGCCGTGGCCTGCACGACCTCGCGCCACAGCTGGTTGCAGTTGGGCGCGCCGGGCTGCTCTACAAATACCACCCCGCCGCGGCGCAGCTCGGCCGTGCGAAACGCAATGCGCGCGGCGCGCTCGGCCTCTGCGGCGCGGCAGACCAGCGTGTCCTGCGCACTGTCTTTGCCGTGCTTCGGGGCCGGTTGCGGGCCTGCCATGCTGTCCAGCGCCTGCACCAGCATCAGGTCAATATCCCCGCTGACCAGTGTGGGGGCAAGTGGGCTTGCCTCGGCAAGCTGCGGGTACAGCAGCGCCGGGCGCATGCTGGCCTGCAAATGCAGTGCCGCCGTCAGCTGGCGCAGCGCTTCGCCGGTGCCAATGCCGGCCAGCACGCTGTCGGCGGCGGTACAAACAGCCAGCTCGCTTTCCGCCAGCGGCGCGTTGGCACCGCCGCTGACCTCTACCGTTTCAAACCGGTGGCCAAACCTTGTGGCGACCAACCGTAGCACCTTGTCGGCTTCGGCCAGTACTTCGGCCCCAATGCCCGCGCCGGGTATCATTGCAATTTTCTTTTCCATGCAGCCCCACCTTTTTGTCTGGTTTTGCCCGGCAGGCAGACAAAAACAAAAAAGCCTCGTCTGCCGCCAGGGAAGGCGAGAGACGAAGCGGTTGCTCCGCGGTACCACTCTCATTGCCGCCACAGCGGCCGCTCTGCCCCGTCCAGTAACGGGCGCCCGTGTAACGGCGGGCCTGCCGGCAAGGCCTACTGTAATTCGGCCCGCTGCTCCCAGGGGATGGCCTGTGGGGCCGCTGCTGCCTTGCACCAGCCGGCAGCTCTCTGAAAACGGATAACCCACAGGGGAAAACCTGTTCATCGCATTTATTGTTACTGTTAGTGTAGCGCGCACAAACGCGATTGTCAAGCGCGCACCGGGGCGGGGGCAACGGCTGCAAAATGAAAATTTATACGGCAAAAAGTAAGCGAAAAGTAAAAAAAACAGGCAAATAGTCGTTGACAAACCGGCGGGGGTATGATATTATGATACTCGCATTCGCGCCAGTAGCTCAGCTGGATAGAGTGTCTGGCTACGAACCAGAAGGTCGGGGGTTCGAGTCCCTCCTGGCGCACCATGCAAGCAACCGCACAAAGCTGTGTCACAACAGCCTTGTGCGGTTTTGTTATTATAAAAACACTTTGGCCCCGCCACACTGCCCACTGCTTTTGGTGCGGTTTTGTGCTTTATGGCAAAGGTGAAATTTTTGTTGTGGTAGTGCGGCGTATATGGTATAATAATCATAAGTCAATGCAGCTTGCGGCGAGGTATGATGTTTTTGGCAAAGGGGGCCGCCCTGCCGCAGCAGTGCGATGGGGGGAACAGCTTGTGGCAGGCAGGGTATTGATGGTGGCTTCCGGCAAGGGGGGCACCGGCAAAAGCACGCTTGCGGTACACCTTGGCGCGCGCCTTGCGGCCCATGGGGCCCGGGTGCTGCTCATCGAGCTTGACTCCGGCCTGCGCAGCGTCGACATCATCGCCGGCGTGTGCGGCAAAACGGTCTACGATATCGAGGATATTTTATCCGGCCGCTGCGATGCCGACAAAGCTGTGGTGCAAAGCCCGCTTTACCCGGGGCTGTCCGTCGTCAGCGCACCGTACAGCGGCGGCGAAATTCGCCCGCAGGCGCTGCGGGTGCTCACCGGCAAAATGGCCGGCGTGTTTGACTATGTATTGCTGGACACCGCCGCGGGCCTTGGTGCCCCGTTTCAGGCCGCTGCCGCCGTGTGCGCCGCAGGGCTGATTGTCATCACGCCGGACCCCGTCACCATGCGGGACGGGCGCATTGTCAGCGACGAGCTGTTTGCGGCAAAAATACCGTCGGTACGGCTGATTATCAACCGGGTGCGCACCGGCAGGTTTGCAAAAAACCCGGTGCAGAATTTAGACGAGTGCATCGACACGGTCAGCGCACAGCTGATTGGCGTGGTGCCCGAAAGCACCGAGCTTGCCACCGCCGCTGCGGGGCTGCAGCCGCTGCCGCCGTCTTCACTGGCGTTTGCCGCGCTGGATGCCATTGCCCGGCGCATTGCGGGCGAGGATGTACCGCTGGTGGTGCGTTGAATTGTAGTTGCGTTTTTTCGCGGTGAAAGCCGCGGTTTTCGAGATTATCGTAAACGGAGGTAGAGCGTATTGAATATTGCACTCATTGCGCATGATTCTAAAAAAGAACTGATGGTACAGTTCTGCATTGCGTACTGCCGCGTGCTCAGCCAGCACAACCTGGTTGCCACCGGCACCACAGGGAAGCTGGTGGGGGAGGCCACCGGCCTTTCCATTCAGCGCTTTCTCCCCGGCACGCATGGCGGCGACCAGCAGATTGCGGCGCGCATCGCCTGCAACGAAATCGACCTGCTGTTGTTCTTCCGCGACCCCATTTCGGCAAAGCCGCACGAGCCCAACGAGCTGAATTTGCTGCGCCTTTGCGATGTGCACAACATCCCTGTTGCCACCAACATCGCAACGGCGGAGGTGCTGATCCACGGGCTGGAGCGCGGCGACCTTGACTGGCGCAACATCGTCAATCCCAAAGCTTAAACCCACTTTTAAAAACGCAAACTTTTAGTACAGGTCTGCCTGCGGGCCGGCCTGTATTTTTAGGTAAATGCCCGCTGCGCGCAAGGCGCCGGTACGGGCCGCTTAGACAGGATGTGAATGCATGGAAAAGATTATTGCCCAAAAGGGCACGAAAGACATTTTACCGGCAGAGAGCTACCGCTGGCACCATATCGAAGAGAGTCTCAAAGAGACGGTGGCGCGGTTTGGCTATAAAGAAATTCGCCTGCCGACCTTTGAAGCGACCGAGCTGTTTCGCCGCGGTGTGGGGGAAACCACCGACGTGGTGGGCAAAGAGATGTATACCTTTGACGACAAGGGCGGGCGCAGCATCACACTGCGCCCCGAGGGCACGGCCGCCGTGGTGCGCGCCGCATTAGAGCACGGCCTGCTGGCCGATGCACTGCCGCTGCGCGCGTACTACCTGCAAAGCTGCTTCCGGTACGAAAAGCCGCAGTCGGGCCGCCTGCGCGAGTTTCACCAGCTGGGCATTGAGATGTTTGGCGCGGCGGGCCCCGCTGCCGACGTGCAGGTGATTGCCACCGGTGCTGCCTGCCTGGAAAGCGTGGGGGTCAAGTCGGTGCGGCTGGAGCTCAACTCCATCGGCTGCCCAAACTGCCGCCCCAAGTATCACGACGCGCTGCGCAGCTATTTTGCCAGCCATTTGGACGAGCTGTGCGACACCTGTAAAGACCGGCTGCAGCGCAACCCGCTGCGCATTTTAGACTGCAAAAACCCGTCTTGTGCCGCCGTGGCCAAAGGCGCGCCGCTGATGCGCGAATTTTTGTGCGACGATTGCAAAACCCACCACGCCGCCGTGAAAGAGGGGCTTGACAACATCGGCATCGCCTATGTTGAAAACCCCACCATTGTGCGCGGGCTGGATTACTACACCCGCACCGTGTTTGAATTTGTGCACACCGGCGCGGGCGCACAGGGCACCGTGTGCGGCGGCGGGCGGTACGACGGTCTGGTAGAAGAGCTGGGCGGCAAGCCCACGCCGGGCATTGGCTTTGGCATGGGGCTAGAACGTCTGCTGATGGTGATGGAGGCCGAAAAGGTGGCGTTGCCGCCCGACCGCGTGCCGGACATTTACCTGTGCAGCATGGGCACACAGGCCGCCCTGCTGGCCGAGCGTGTGGCCGCCGCGCTGCGCGCTGCCGGCTGCTGGGCCGAGACTGACTTAATGGGCCGCGGGCTGAAACCGCAGATGAAATACGCCAATAAAATTGGCGCGCGCTACACGATGGTGCTGGGCGAGAGCGAGGTTGCCGCGGGCAGTGCAAAGCTGAAACGCATGAGCGACGGCGAAGAGTGCGAAATTTCGCTAACGGCCTTGCAGCGCGACGGGCTTGCCGCCGCAGAAAAGCAGTTCGCTTAACAGGGGTTAACTTAAGTAGTAATACGGCCCTGCGCCGCTGCGCGGGCGGGAAAGAGGGACAGGAAATAATGGATAAAATGGGGACACTGCGCCGCACCGATTATTGCGGCGAGCTGACTGCCGCAAAAGTGGGCAGCACGGTAACGGCCTGTGGTTCAATTGCGAAAAGCCGCAACCTTGGCGGGGTGATTTTTGCCGACCTGCGCGACACGACCGGCATTTTGCAGCTGGCATTTGACGACGGCACCGACCGCGCGGTGTTTGAAAAGGCCGCCGGGCTGAAAAGTGAGTATGTGGTGGTGGCACAGGGCACGCTGCGCAAACGCGAAAGCATCAACAAGGCACTGCCCACCGGCGATATTGAGCTGTATGTCACCGACCTGCGGGTGCTAAGCGCCGCCGAGACCACACCGTTTGAGGTGCGTGACGAAGTGAAGGTGGGCGACGATTTGCGCCTCAAATACCGTTACCTTGACCTGCGCCGCCCCGGCATGCACGCGCCCATTGTGCTGCGCAGCCGCATTGCCAAGCTGGTGCGCGACTATTATGACCAAAACCATTTCTGCGAAGTGGAAACACCGATGATGATCAAATCCACGCCGGAGGGCGCGCGCGATTATCTGGTGCCCAGCCGCGTGCAGCCCGGCCATTTTTACGCGCTGCCGCAGTCCCCGCAGCTGTATAAACAAATTTTGATGCTGTCCGGCTTCGACCGGTATTTCCAGATTGTGCGGTGCTTCCGCGACGAGGACCTGCGCGCCGACCGCCAGCCGGAGTTTACCCAGATTGACATGGAAATGTCGTTTGTGGATGAAACCGACATCGAGACGATGAACGAGGGCCTTGTTAAAAAGATTTTTAAAGAAGTGCTGAACGTCGACGTGCCCACCCCGTTTTTGCGCATGCCGTACACCGAGGCGATGGCGCGGTTTGGCTCTGACAAGCCCGACACCCGGTTTGGGCTGGAATTGCAGGACGTGTCCGACGTCGTGCGCGGCTGCGGCTTTGCCGTGTTTGACGGCGCTTTGCAGGCGGGCGGCAGTGTGCGCTGCATCAACGCCAAGGGCCTTGCCGACAAGCTGAGCCGCAAAGAGATTGACAAGCTGGTCGACACCGTAAAAACCTACGGGGCCAAGGGCCTTGCCTACACCCGCTGCACGGCGGAAAACGAGACGTCCAGCTTTGAAAAGTTTTTGAGCGACGAGACCAAAACCGCGCTGCGCACCGCTGCCGGGGTAGAGACCGGTGACGTGCTGCTGGTGGTGGCCGATGCCAAAAACAGCGTGGTGTTTGCGGCGCTGGGCGCGCTGCGCCTTGCCATTGCCAAAAAGCACGGGCTGATCGACGAGGGCAAATTCAACTTCCTGTGGGTCACCGATTTCCCGTTTTTCGAGTATTCGGAGGAAGAGGGCCGCTTTATGGCGATGCATCACCCGTTTACAATGCCAAACGAAGCCGACCTTGACAAGGTGGAGACCGACCCCGGTGCCGTGCGCGCCCGCGCTTACGATATGGTGCTCAACGGCTGCGAGCTGGGCGGCGGTTCAATCCGCATCAACGACCCGGCGCTGCAAAACCGCATGCTGAAAGCCCTTGGATTTACCGAGGCGCGCGCCCGCGAGAGCTTTGGCTTTTTGATGGATGCCTACCGCTACGGCGCACCGCCCCACGGCGGCATGGCCTTTGGCTTTGACCGGCTGGTCATGCTGATGCTGGGCATGGATTCGATTCGCGACGTGATCGCCTTCCCCAAGGTGCAAAACGCAGGCGAGCCGATGAGCGGCTGCCCCGAAACGGTGGACGAAAAGCAGCTGCGCGAGCTGTCAATCCGCCTGGTGCTGCCGCAGGAATAACCCCTGACGCTTTAAAAAACACGCAAAACACCGCACAAAGCTGTGCGGTGTTTTTTTGCCCCCGCCCGCCCAGAGTGTGGTTTTAAAAAAGCACACTGTTTTTGTAGAGATTTTTTTAAAACCCGGTAGAAATACAGGGTTTTTGTGGTATAATAAAAAGCGGCGTGCGGCCCGCTTGCCTTTTGCCGCACAGATTTTGTTTTTGTTTGTTTGGAGGTACCCAAATGCTGGAGCTAAAGCATATTTCATTCCGTGTGGAGGATGGCGGTAACAAGGATATTCTTGACGACATCAGCCTCACGGTGGGCGATAACCGGTTTGTGGTCATCACCGGCCCAAACGGCGGCGGCAAGTCCACCCTTGCCAAAATCATCATGGGCATCGAGCAGCCCACTGCCGGCCAGATTTTGTTTGAGGGGCAGGACATCACCGCGCTGTCGGTGACCGAGCGCGCCGCGCTGGGCATTGCCTATGCGTTTCAGCAGCCGGTGCGGTTTAAAGGCCTGACGGTCAGCGATTTGATTGAGCTGGCGGCCGGCCATTCGCTGGAGCGCGGCGACCTTTGCAGCTACCTGACCGAGGTGGGCCTTTGCGCGCGCGATTATATTGACCGCGACGTGAATGCCAGCCTGTCGGGCGGCGAGATTAAGCGCATTGAAATTGCCATGGCGCTGGCCCGCGGTGCCCGTTTGACGGTATTTGACGAGCCGGAAGCCGGCATTGACCTGTGGAGCTTTAACCACCTGATCGCCGTATTTCAAAAGCTGCGGCGCGAAACGCGCGGCACCTCGCTGATCATCTCGCACCAAGAGCGCATTTTGGATATTGCGGACGAGATTGTCGTGCTGGCAGGCGGGCACATTGTGGCCCGCGGCCACAAAGAGGCGGTGCTGCCTAAATTGCTGGAAACCGGCAGCAGTGTGAATTTCTGTGAAGGGAAGGCGGAGCAGGCATGAACCAGATCACGGAAGATTTGCTAAAAATCGTGTCGGACTGGAACGGCATTCCCGACGCCGCTTACAATATCCGCGAGGATAGCGGCTGTGCGGGCCGCCGCTCGACCGAGCATATTCAAATTGACTCAAAAGAGGACCTGCCGGGCATCAACATCACCGTGCAGCCGGGCACCCGCGGCGAGATGGTCTACATCCCCGCCTGCGTGACCCACAGCGCGGTGGACGATTTGGTGTACAACGACTTTTACATCGGCGAAGGTGCCGACGTCACCATCGTGGCGGGCTGCGGCATCCATTCGGACGGCGAAGAGGAATCCCGCCACAACGGCATCCACCGCTTCTTTTTAGAGAAAGGCGCCAAAGTGCTGTACCTTGAAAAGCACATCGGCACCGGCAAGGGCAGCGGCGCGCGGGTCATCAACCCGGTCACCGAGGCTACACTTGCCGAGGGCGCTTATATGGAGATGAACACCACGCAGATCGGCGGGGTGGATTCGACCGTGCGCAAAACAAAGGCCACGCTGCAACAGGGCGCTAAAATGGTCGTCAAAGAAAAGCTGCTCACCGACGGTGTGCAGCGCGCCGAGAGCGACTTTGTCATCAACCTCGTCGGCGAGGGCAGCGGCGCGCATTTGGTGTCGCGTTCGGTCGCCAAGGGGCATTCTGAACAGCTGTTCCGCTCTTGCCTTGTGGGCGAGGCCGCTTGCAGCGGCCATTCGGAGTGCGATGCCATTATTATGGATGACGGCAAGGTTTCGGCAACACCGGAGCTGACGGCCCACAATGTAAACGCGGCGCTGATCCACGAGGCGGCCATTGGCAAAATTGCGGGCGAGCAGATTACAAAATTGATGACGCTGGGGTTGACGGAGCACGAGGCGGAAGAGAAAATTATTGAGGGCTTTTTGCGCTAACCCCTCGTTGTGACAGCACAAAGTAAGGCGGCAGTATTTTACAAAAATGTAAAATACTGCCGCTTTTTTGCGTCTGTTTTAGTTTGCTGAAGAACTGTATAAAAATTTTTACAAGTTTTAAGACATTTCACTCAAAACCGACATTTTGCGACTTAGCGGTGACTGACAAATGGCATAATATGAAAGTATAGCGATTCAGTGTGTTTTTTACACGGTCTGCCACAGGCAGGCAAGTGAAACATAAAATAATAAGAACCTGCCAGAGAGGAGCAGAAAAAACCCATGAAAAAAATCAGGTCAATTTTCAGCTTTTTGCAGCGTAATAAAAGGCCGCAAAAGCAAAAAAATCTCTTTCAGCATACCGGGCGCAGGGTGGTTCCGCTTTCTCTGCGGCTGGGTGCTGTGGCACTTGCGCTTTGCCTGTTTGCGGGCGTTGGGCTGACGGCCTACCCGCTGATGGCCAGTGCGGCGCAGGCAGAAAGCAGCTCGGCAGTGAGCAGCGAAGCAGCGCCGGCAGCGACCGCGACGCCGGAGGCTACCACGACACCGGAGGCTACCACGGCACCACAGGCAACAGCCACGCCGGAGGCGACGATTACGCCGGCCCCTGCGGCCACACCACAAGTGACACAGACACCGGCACCCACTGCTGCGCCAACCGCCACGGCGGCGCTGGGCGTGGCGCTGTTTGCCGACCCCACGGTAGAGCCCACTGCAACCCCCACCGCCACGCCAGAGGTGACCGCTACGCCGACACCCGCCCCGCAGGAGGTGGACCTTTCTGCCTACCTCACCAGTAAATCCATTAAAATCAACGGCACCGAGCTAAACGCGGGCTCCACCCTGTCGGTGCAGTATGGTGACCCGTTCGCCATTCAGCTTGCCTGGCAGCTGGACAACCAGGACACCTTTACGACGAATGACGTGTTTTACTACACTCTGCCGGATAACCTGGACCTCGTGTTCAGCACCAGCGCCACCGGCGACGTGCTGGACTCAACCAGTACGGCGGTGGGCACCTATGCCATAGACAGCGCAAACCACCGCATCAACATCCATTACAACGAAGCGGTGTTCCAAAACAACAGCGGCAACATCGCGGGCACCATGTACCTTGCGGGCAGCATCGTCCACGATGCGGGCTCCGGGCAAAACGGCGGCACCATCACGGTCTCCTTCCCCGGTGTGGGGTCGTTCCCGCTGGACATCGAGCGCGATGACAGTGCCGATACGTTGTCGGTGCAAAAATCTGCGCCGGTGCAGTCGCCCACCGACCCGCAGCAGTACACCTTTGTGGTAAAGGTGCAGGCAAGCGGCCCGCAGCAAAATGTCGTGATTACCGATACGATGGGCAGCTATTTGACCTATCTCGACGGCTCGATTGCCTATTTTACCGACGAAGCCCTCACCACGCCGTACGCGGGCACAGCGCCCACCTTTGCCACCCTTACCGAGGGCAACGGCTTTACCACGACCTTTGGCCAGCTGGGCGGCACCGATGCCACCGGCAACGCCACGCAGGAGACCGTGTACCTGCAATATACCGCCACATTAAACGCCGATGCGGTGTTTAACATCAACAATTCGTCGGCCCGCACCAACACGGTAACGGCGAAAAGCGATACCCGCACCCCGCCGGCATCCAGCAGCACCATTACATTGGACAAAACATGGCTCACAAAAAGCAATACCACCCACCGGGACGCGGACACTTACGCCTCCAGCATCGACTGGTCGGTGTATGTCAACCTTGGCACCACCGCGGCAAGCCTTGACGGTATGACCCTGACCGACTGGTTTGACACCCAGGATCTGCCCGACATTACCGGCCTTGACAGCGTGGTCGTGAGCATGTACCAGCTGCCGGGTGGCAGCGTGACCCAAAGCACCGCCGCCACAGCGGACTGGGGCACCCCCACCACGCTGACCTGGGCGGATTTTGCAAGCTACACATTTGGCGATACGACAAATGCGTATAAATTTACCTATACGACACAGGTAAAAGACAACGACAACCTGGTACAGGACAGCTATAAAAACAATGTCAAGCTGGAAAACGGCACCGGCACTGTCGGCAGCACCAGCAGTACCGGCAACATCGGCACCAACTTTGTTTACATCACCAAAAGCACCAGCGACGCGCGGGTCGTCATTGAAAAGCTGCAAAAAGACCCCGTCACCGGTACCCCGTTGCTGCACTGGACCAGCAAGGTAAACGTGCCTTATAACTGGGCGGGCGGCGATATCACCTTTACCGACACGCTGGGCACGGGCCACACACTGAAAAGCGATTCCATTGTCATTCAGCGCGGCACCGACATTATTAACCCCACACTCAGCACCACGGCAGGCGGGTTTAGCTTTACCATTGCAAGCCCGCAGCCGAACGATGTTTATACCATTACCTATACCACGGTGATGGATACGACCCCCACGAGTGCGGGCAGCTACCAGAACACCTCTAAAATAGAGGCCGGCACGTTGACAAAGCAGGCGGGCGCCAGCTATACCGTGCAGTTTTTGCAGGGCCCGCTTGCTGCCAAAACACTGCTGAACGATTCAGAAAAGCAGTACGGGCTGTTCCGCTGGGGGCTGCAGCTGAAATATTACGGCAACGACCTCACGGGCACCAACAACTACCTTGACCAGAACCCGGACGGCAGCTACCCCACGGTGACCATTGTGGATACGCTGCAAAAGGACGCCACCCATAACGGCCAGCTGTACCTTGCCGGCAGCGCCATGCTGGTGCGCAACACCGGCGATGCCACCGGCGTTGCCCTGCCGGACCCCACGGTGACCACCCTGCCGGATGGCAGCACCCAGTTGACCTTTACCGTCACCGATGAGGATGTTGCAAGCTTTAAAGATGCAAATGGCAAAGTGTGGACCTTTTACCTGGTGTACAAAACCCAGACCGAGGACCTGTTTGCCGAAAACGCACACCAGATCTTTAAAAACACTGCCACCGTGGTGGGCTTTGAAAAGAACCAAAAAAGCGCCGAGACCATGACCGACCTTGCGAGGCTGGTGGACAAAAACTTTGTGTACGCCAACCCCCCGTTTGTAGAGTACACCGTGAAGGTGAACCAGGCCGGGCTGGACCTCGTAGAGGGCAAAGACACGCTGACCCTGGTGGATACGATGGGCGAAGCCATTGCCTACCTGCCGGGCACCGCACAGTACACCCTTGCGTCGGGCGGTGCCAGCGTGCCGCTGAGCCCCAGCTTTGACCCGGTTGCCCACACGCTGACCTTTACCGTGCCGGACAGCACGGCCCTGACCCTGACCTATAAAACCAAAGTAACGCTGACCCCGGGCGTTTTATTTGGCGAGCTTGGCCGCAACAGCATCACGCTGACCGGCGTCGTAACCGACCGCAGCGGCGACGAGGTGAAGCTGGAAGGCGATGTGAAGATGATCACCGCCGGCGTCATCAGCGAAAATTATTACCTTGAAGTGTATAAGCACGACACAGACGACACCAGCCTGCTGCTGCCTGGCACGAAATTTGACGTGTACAAAATGGTGCAGCAGCCGGATGGCAGCTACTTGGCGGCAGAAAAAGTCACCACCGGCACGACCGACAGCTACGGCGTGTTTAAAGCGCTGGACTGCAAGCCGGGCATCGTGTACGCACTGATAGAAACGGCTGCCGCGCCCGGCTACCAGCTGGACACCACCCCGTATTACTTTGTAAAAGACGATGGCAATTACACGGCGGTGAGCAATATTACCGTAAGCGGCACCGAAGCGGCGCTGAAGGTGTATTCGCAGGATACGGCGTTCCCCATCGCTTACCTTGCCAACACCAAAACGCCCGCCGCCACCCCGACCCCGGTGCCGACCCCGACCGCGACGCCGACCCCGACCCCGGTGGTGACACCCACCCCGACCCCAACCACCCCGACAACGGTGTATGTGGTGCCGACCCCGACCCCCACCCCGTCCGCCCCGACCCCGGCAGCGCCGGTGGTGCCTACCCCCACCCCGCGCCCGTACCCCGCGCTGGTGATGTTTGAGGATAACCGCATCCCGCTGGGCCGCCTGCCGCAAACCGGGCAGGAAAACCTGAAAGTATGGGTGACGGCTGCTGCTGGCGTGCTGCTGGCTGGCGGCGGCGCCGTGGGCCTGCTGTGGGACAAAAAGCGCCGCAACAGCGAAAAGGGTGCAGGGCATGAAGCGTAACCTGCGCCGCACAATCAGTATTGTTTTACTGGTAATCGGCATTGTGGCATTGGGCCTTGCGGGCGTGTTTGCGCTGCAAAACGAAGCCGAGGCCAACAGGGCGGCGGCAGATGCAAGCGCCTTGCTGGCACGCACACAGGCGTTGCAGCAGGCGGCACTGAAAGAGAAAAAAGCCCCAAAACCCTACTGTGACCTTGCCACCGCAATGGCCGACGTGCAGGCACAGGGGCTGCTTGGCACCATCTCAATCCCCGCGTTTGGCATCGAGCTGCCGGTGCAAAGCAATTATGAATTTGAAGGGCTGAAAGAATCCCCGATGCGCTACCAGGGCACCGGCGGCGAAATTGCGCGGCTGGTAATCTGTGCACATAATTATAAGGCCCATTTTGGGCGCATTGGCGAATTGCAGCCGGGGGACGAAATAGACCTGACTGCGATGGACGGCACCAGTTACAAGCTGCAGGTGAGCGAAGTGTTCACCATCGGCGCATGGGGCGCCGAAAACCTGCAAACCGGCGACTGGGACCTTTCGCTGTTCACCTGTACGCCCTCTGGTAAAAACCGCGTGCTGGTGCGCTGCACCTTAGTCGACCCCGCACAGCTGACACAGGCCGATGCCTGAATAAAGGAGGAACCCGTTTCATGAAATCACTGCTGCGCGCTGGGCTGGCGCTTTTATCCGGCCTTTTGCTGCTTTCCCTCACCGCCTGCAACAGCGGTGCGGTGGCAAGCTCGGTGCCTGTGGCATCGCCCGCTGCCACTGCGTCGTCAGAAACAGCAAACCCCGCGCTGGAGGGCGAAATGTTCCCCGCGGGCGATTACCTTGGCTTTATGACGATTTCAAACGCAAAGGGCGTGTATGAAGAATATAATGGCGATGAGCTGGAAAGCGCGGTGCGCATTGCAATCGACCCGGCCACCGGCACGGGCAAGCTGTATCTCTGCCTGCTGGACAAAGACGGCAAATCGCTGTTTGATTTAAGCGGTACCAACGATAACGGCGATTTGTTGGTGCAGGGCACCTACCTTGGCACCGAAGTCAAGGGCTGGCGGCTTGTGGCAGGGGCTGACGGCCTGTACACGATGGCGGGCCAGTACGAGGAAGAGCCCACCGAGGACGGTGTGAAGCCCGGCTTCGTGATGAACTTTTCACTGCGTGCCTGGGGCGCGGCATGGCCGGACGGTGCGCCGAAGCCGGACGCCAACACTCTGAGCTGGGCGGCCCAGCACA
Organism: Bacillota bacterium; assembly: GCA_023460035.1. Lineage (GTDB taxonomy): Bacteria > Bacillota > Clostridia > Oscillospirales > Ruminococcaceae > Pygmaiobacter. The sequence continues at coordinate 36,969 of JAEWRN010000019.1, read as the reverse complement.
CGATGGAGGAGTATGTAAAAATTCGCGGCGGCGAGCTGCCCGCGCTAAACTAAGCAGCGGCCATAAGGCCGTGCGTGCCTTTTGCAGTTACCGCGGCAAAGCCCCGGCGGCCCGCCCTTAGCGGCACAAAACCCGTAAAAACAGCAAAAAACCCGGCCCACATAAGGGGCCGGGTTTTATTTTTACTGGTAAAATTGCGGGCCAAAAGCCACACGGCTTTCAACAGACAAAGACGCCGGCGGTTGAAAGCTTAACTGAAGTACACCACTTCATCGTCCGGCTTTTGGGCGGGCTGCACGTCGCTTGCCACCAGCACGGGGCCTTTGCCGCCGTAAATGGCCGCATACTCAACTTTAATTTTAGCGGTAATGGTCACCCAGTCGCGGTCTTTCAGGCTTTCCACCTTTTCGTACTTGCACACCAGCCCCACAAAGGTGATATCCTCCACACAGCAGGTCATCACAAAGCGGCCGGGCGCAAACGAGCCCTTTGGCACGCGCGGGGTCTGGCACACCTGTGCCAAAAAGCGCACCTGCTTGCCCGCGTATTTTTGCGGGTCCTCGGTGATGTCCATGTACCACAGGCCAAAATCATTGTCGGCAATTTCGATAACATCCGCTTCAAGGTCAAACGGCAGGGGGTCTTCAATCTCGTCGTAATCCACACTGCCGTTTTCGTACTCGTAGGCAATTTCGCTGCGCCGGTTCGACGCGCGCACAATTTTGTGCAGCTCCATCTTGTCGGTGTCGGCATTGCAGCGGTTAAAAAGTACCATCTCCGCGCCCGAAAACCGCTCGACGACCAAACTGCGCATATTGGCGTTGTACAGCGCAAAGCTGGGCGCCGCCGCAAGCGAGATATGCTGATACATCTGCCAGTTTTTCGGCATGTTTTCATATAATAACGACAGCTGCCACATGCCGTTGTACTCCATCAGCACGCGGTCGCTGTGGTGCTTTGCAGTAAGGTTGCGCAGGTATTCGCGGGTAAAGGCCTCTTTGCTGTCAATTGTGACAATTGTCACGTTTTGCGAGGCAAATTTTTTGGGCTCGTATTCCACTTCGCCCTCTTCGCACAGCACAAGCAGTGTCTTTTCATCGGTCGAAAACCGGGGGTCCTCCAGCGTTTCCTGAATAAACTTCGTTTTGCCGCTGTCCAGAAAGCCGGTAAACAGGTATAAAGGGATCATCGCTTCGGCTCCTTTCAGGCAAGCTGGAACAGCTCGGCCAGCGCTTCATTGTCCAGCTGCGAGCCAATCACGCACAGCCGGCCGGTCACGTCGGCGGCGCCGCGGCGCACATCGCTTTCACCCGGCACGTAATCAAAATGCAGCCAGCTGCCGTCCTGCGCGGGCACAATGCCCTTGGCGCGCAGCACAATGCCGTAATTTACCGCATCGCCCAGCGCGGCCAGCGCCGCGGTGATCTGCTGCTCGGTAAACTGGTGGGCGGTCTCTACGCCCCAGCTTGAAAACACCTCGTCGGCATGGTGGTGGTGCTCGTGGCCATGCTCATGGTCATGGTCATGGTCGTGGCAGCCGCAGGTGCAGTCTTCGCCATGTTCGTGCTCGTGGTCATGGTCGTGATGATGCTCATGCTCATGCTCGTGCTCATGCTCGTGGTCGTGCTCGTGGTCGTGCTCGTGGTCATGCTCATGGTCATGCTCATGGTCATGCTCATGATGATGCTCGTGTTCGTGGTCATCCTCATCGTCATGGTCGTGCTCATGGCTGTGCTGCGTTTCGGCGGCAAGGCGCTGCAACTCGCTTTGCAGCGTGTCCTGCCGCTCCATCGCCGTCAAAATCTGTGCGCCCTCCAGTTCGTCCCACGGGGTGGTGATCAGTGTTGCGTCGGCGTTTTGGCCGCGCAGCAGCGCGGTGGCAGCCTCCAGCTTTTCGAGCGGCATGTCGTTTGTGCGGCTTAAAATAATCGTGCCGGCGTTTTGAATCTGGTCGTTGTAAAACTCGCCAAAGTTTTTGCTGTACACGCGGCACTTGGTGGCGTCGGCCACGGTGGTAAAGCTGTTCAGCGCCACGTCGGTGTGTGCGGCCACGCCCTGCACGGCGCGAATCACATCCGACAGCTTGCCCACGCCGGACGGCTCAATCAAAATGCGGTCGGGCGCATACTCGGCCAGCACCTTTTCAAGTGCCTTGCCAAAGTCGCCCACCAGGCTGCAGCAGATGCAGCCCGAGTTCATTTCGGTAATCTCAATGCCGGCCTCTTTTAAAAAGCCGCCGTCAATACCAATTTCGCCAAATTCGTTTTCAATCAGCACCAGCTTTTCGCCGGCGTAAGCCTCTTGAATCAGCTTTTTAATCAGCGTGGTTTTGCCCGCGCCCAGAAAGCCGGAAAAAATATCTATTTTGGTCATAAACAACTTCCTTAACCTGTAAATTTAGCCGCCCGCAGACTGGCCGCGGGCAGAAAGCTCTGCTTTTATTATACTGCTTTTGTCAAGTTAACAAATGCCGCCCCGCAAGGCGGTGCGGGGGGTAAAAAAGCAGGGCCACCGGTGGCAGCCCTGCTTGGTATCGCATTACCCTTTGCAGTCGATATCTTCCCAGTCGCCGGAAAAATCAACCGACTGGGCCAGCTTCATCGGGTCAACCTCGTCGCTTGCATCGGCATCGCCCTGGGGGGCCTCTTCGCCGCCCGCGTCTGCAAAGTCAACGGCCTGTGCCATGGCAAACGGGTCGACCGCTTCTTCTTCCTCTTCGGTGGGCGCGGGGGTCACGGTGTCGGTTTCAGGGTCATAGGCAGGCACATGCTCGGGCGAAAGCTCCAGCGTCACGTCTTCTTCCGCGGCGCGGCGCTCCCGCACCGCCTTTACTGCAAATGCCGAGGCGGCGGCAGCCGCCGCAAGGGCCAATATTGTGCGAAATTTCATAGTGGATTCCTCCTGTGTCAGGGCACGGCAACGCGCCCCGTTTGTACAAAGCCCGCACGGCGGGCAACACATTCCATTGGTGCTTTTCAGTATACCACAGTTGATTTGTAAGTTAAAGTTTTGTTTTGTCGTTTTGTGCCGCAATGCTATAATAAATACAAATAACACAAAAGGGGGTGCCCCTGTGAAATTGCTGCATTTGGGGGATCTGCACCTTGGCAAACGGGTGGGGGAGTTTAGCCTGCTGCAAGACCAGCGCTTTGTGCTGGGGCAGGTCGTGCGGCTGGCGGCCCGGCACAAGGTAGATGCCGTGCTGCTGGCGGGTGACCTTTACGACAAGCCGGTGCCGCCCGCCGAGGCGGTGGAGCTGCTGGACTGGTTTTTGACGGCGCTTTGCGCGGCGGGGCACACGGTGCTGGCCGTCAGCGGCAACCACGACTCGCCCGAGCGGCTGGCCTTTGCCAGCAGCCTGTTGCAGCGCGCCGGGGTGTACATTGCGGGTGAAGTGGGTGCTGTGCCCCAGCGGGTCACGCTGACGGACGACTACGGCCCGGTGGATATCACGCTGCTGCCGTTTGTAAAACCGGCGATGCTGACCCCGTTTTTGGGCGAGCGGCCCGCAAATACCGACGCGGCTGTTGTGGCGGCGCTGGCGGCACTGCCGCCGGATGCCGCCCGGCGCAATGTGTTGGTGGCCCACCAGTTTGTCACGGCGGGCAGCCAGCTGCCGGCGGTGTGTGACTCTGAAATTGCGCCGGTGGGCGGGGTGGAAAACGTGGACGTTTCGCGCTTTGACGGGTATGACTATGTGGCGCTGGGCCACCTGCACGGCCCGCAGCGCATTGGCCGCGACACGGTGCGGTACGCGGGCTCGCCGCTGAAATACTCGTTTTCAGAGGTGCGCCACCACAAAAGCGCCGCGCTGGTGACCCTTGGCGCGCCGGGCGGGGAGGCAGAAATAGAGCTGCTGCCGCTGGCGCCGCTGCACGACATGCGCGAGGTGCGCGGGCCCATCGACGCGCTGCTGTCGCCCCAAAACGTCACCGACGCGCAGGATTATATGCACGTCACCCTGACAGACGAAGAAGAATTGATTGACGCCATCAGCCGGGTGCGTGCCGTTTACCCCAACCTGATGAAGCTGGATTTTGACAACAAGCGCACCCGCGCGGCAGGAGGGCAAAGCGCGGCGCAGGCGGTGGAGCAAAAAACGCTGCCGCAGCTGTTTGGCGAATTTTTTGAGCTGATGAACGGCAGCGCGCTGACCCCGGGCCAGCAGGCGCAGTTTGACGCCGCGTGGAAAAAGAGCGGGGGTGAGGCACAGTGAAGCCGCTGCATTTGACAATACAGGCGTTTGGCCCCTATGCCGGGCAGGCAGAGGTGGCGTTTGACGCGTTTGGCCCGGGCGGGCTGTTTTTGATCACCGGCGACACCGGCGCGGGCAAAACCACGCTGTTTGACGCCATTTGCTATGCGCTGTACGGGCAGGCCAGCGGCGAATACCGCGAGGCCGGCGGCCTGCACAGTGATTTTGCCGCGCCGGACACTGCCCCGTTTGTCGAGCTGCTGTTTTTGCACCGGGGCCAGCGGTACACTGTGCGCCGCGAAATGGAATACCAGCGCCCGCGCAAGCGCGGTAGCGGCGAGCCGGTATTGCAGCCCGCCACGGCCACTTTAACAAAGCCGGGCGGCAAGGTGGTCACGAAGGTCAAAGAGGTGGATGCCGCCGTGACCGAGCTGCTGGGCATCGACTACAACCAGTTCAAACAAATCTCAATGATTGCGCAGGGCGAATTTTTAAAGCTGCTGAACACGAAAAGCGAGGAGCGCTCGGTCATTCTGCGCCAGGTGTTCGGCACAGTGCCCTGCCTGCGGGTGCAGCAAGAGCTGCGGCGCAAGGCGCTGGACGAAAAAAGCGAATACGAGCGCATGGCGGCGGCCCTTGTGCAATATTTTGCGTCGGCACAGCCCCCGCAGGATGCCGCCTTAGCCGAGCAGCACGAGCTGCTGGCGGGGCAGGGGGCCGATGCCACGGCAGACGACATGCTGGCGTGGCTGCAAGCTGCGATACAGGCAGACGAAGCGCAGTACAAGGCGCAGCAGGCAGAGGCAGACCGGTTGCAGGCGGCCCAACTTGCCCTTGCTGCCGAAAAAGAAAAGGCCGAGCAGCGTTTGCAGCAGCTGGGCCGCCGCGACGCCGCGCAGGCAGAGCTTGCGGCACTGGACGCAAAGGCAAGTGAGCACCAGCGCGACGTTGCCCGCTTGCAGGCCGCACTGCGCGCGCAAAGCGACGTACAGGGCGTGGCACAGCGGGCCGAAACGGCGGCAGACGCCGTGACAAAGGCCGAAGCGCAGATTGCCACTTTGCAGCAAACACTGGCACAAACCGAACTGCAAATTGCAGGGTTGCAAACGCGCGCTGCCGCATCTGCGGCACAGCAGCCCCGGCGCGAAGCGCTGCGCAAGCAAATAGAACAGCTTGCCGCCGATTTGCCCCGCTACCGCGAGCGGGACGCGCTGGCGGGCAGCATTGCCGCGTTGCAACAGCAGCAGGACGACGCGCAGAAAAACGCCCGGCAGGCCGCGCAAAACGGCGAAGCGCTGCAAAAGCAGCAGGCAAAGGCCGAAGAGCGCATTGCCCAACTTGCCGCAAGCGTGCGCACACAAGAGAGTGAAAAAGCCCTGCAAAAGCAGGCGCAGCAAACCGCCGCCCGCGCACAAGAATTTTTGCAGCAGATTAAAAAGGTTGCGGAACAGTTTGGCATTGCAAAGCAGGCAAAAGACGAATTTGAACAGGTAAATACCGCCTTTGCCGCCCGCCAAACGGCGTTTGCACAGCAAGAAAAACTGTTTTATGAAGCGCAGGCCGGTCTGCTGGCAGAGCAGTTGACAGACGGCGCCCCTTGCCCGGTATGCGGGGCGGTGCATCACCCGGCCCCGGCGGTGCGTGTGCAGCAGGCGCCGGATGAAGCACAGTTTCAAACGTTGCGTAAGGAGCACGAAGCAGCGCGCAGCGCGTGGCAAACGGCATCGGCCAAAGCGGGCAGCAGCAAAGAGAGCGCCGAAGCGATGCAACGCCAGCTGTATGAGGCCGTGCTGCCGTTTGTGCAGGCGGGCGGTGTAGCGCTGCCCGCACAGCCGCAGGGCAAAGAGGTGCGCGCCGCGCTGGAAGAGGTGAAAGCCGCCGCACTGGCAGCAGAAAAAACGGCCGCCGGGCGCGAAGCGGCCGCCGCCGCACAGGTAACAGAAAAAGAACAGCTGGAAGCCGGGCGCGGGCTACTGCAACAACAGCTGCAAGCCGCAACAGCTGCCCAGCAAACCGCGCGGGAGGCTGCGGCCACCGCCGCCGCCGAACTGAAAAGTGCCGAGGAGCGGCTGGCAGGGTTTGCGGCGCTGCCTTTTGCCGACACGGCGGCCGCCGAGCAGGCGCACCAAAAATTACAGGCAGAGGCAAAGGCGCTGGACGACGAAGCACAGGCTGTGCAGCAGGCACTGACGGCGGCCACCGCCGCGCGGGATGCCGACACCCGGCAGCTGGCACAGCAGCAAACAGACCTTGCTGCCGCCCGCGAAACGGCCCGGCAAACAAAGGCCACCTTTGACGCGGCCCTGACAAAGGCCGGGTTTGCAGACAAACAGCAGTACGTATCGGCCTTGCTGCCGGGCAGCGCGCTGGAAGAGCTGCAAGACACCGTACAGCGGGTGCGCACAAGGCGCACCACCTTGCAGGAGACGCTTGCCACCCTTGCAAAAGAGCTGGGCCCGCAGGCCGCCCCGCCGGACCTTGCGGCGTTAAAGGCAAAGGCGGAGGAAGCGGCCGCCACACTGGCGGCGGCGCAAAGCGAGCTGCAAAAGCTGTATGGCCGCAAAACGGCCAACGAAGAGTGCAAAAAAAATATTGTAACAACCCAGCAACAAAGCGGGCAAGCGGCAAAGCGCGCGGGGGAGGCAAAGCTGCTGGCAGACATCGCCTGCGGCACCCTTGCGGGCAAGGCGAAGCTGGACTTTGAAAAGTATGTGCAGGCCGCCTATTTCGACTATGTGGTCGCGGCAGCGGCCGCCCGGTTTGCCCAGATGTCCGACGGCCAGTACGAGCTGCGCCGCCGTGATGATTTGGCGGACAAATCCGGCAAGACGGGGCTGGACCTTGAGGTGCTGGACCACTACACCGGCAAGGTGCGCTCGGTGCGCTCGCTGTCCGGCGGCGAGTCGTTTCAGGCGGCACTCTGCCTTGCGCTGGGCTTGTCGGACGTCATTCAAAGCGCGGCGGGCGGGGTAGAGATCGACGCGTTGTTTATCGACGAGGGCTTTGGCACGCTGGATGCCACGGCGCTGGAGCAGGCCATCGGCGTGCTGGCGTCCCTTGCGTCCGGCAGCAGGCTGGTGGGCATTATTTCGCATGTCGAAGAGCTGCGCAGCCGCATCGACCACCAGATTGCCGTGCGCAAAACCCCGGCGGGCAGCAGGGTAGAGGTGGTTGCCGGTTAAGGGCAGCGGCGGGGTAAAACAATAAAAAGTAAAAACAAACAGCGGCCCCGGCAAACTGCCGGGGCCGCTGCACAAAGGGCACGGCAAATGCCGTGCCCTTTGCTGTTTCGGTGCTGCCCACTGCTGCGGGCGGCCCGTTTATTTTTTCAGTTCTTCGCGCACGACTTCAACCAAATGCTCTGCCGACAGGCCAAACTGCTTCAGCAGGTCGGCGCCGGGGCCGGAGTGGCCAAATTCGTCGTTCACGCCCACGCGGCGCACCCGCACCGGGCAGTGCTCTGCCACGCAGGAGCATACCGCTTCGCCAAGGCCGCCGATGATGTTGTGCTCTTCGGCGGTGATGATGCGGCCGGTCTCTTTGGCGGCTTTTACCACCAGCTCGGTGTCCAGCGGCTTGATGGTGTGGATGTTGACCACCCGCACGTCAATGCCCTCGGCGGCCAGCGTTTCGGCGGCAGAAAGGGCTTCGGCCACCATCAGGCCGGTGGCGATGATGGTGATGTCCTTGCCCTCGCGCAGCGTCACGCCGCGGCCCATCTCAAAATGGTAGCCGGGGTTGTCGTTGATCACCGGCACGGCAAGACGGCCAAACCGGATGTACACCGGGCCCACATACTCGTAAGCGGCACGCACGGCGGCTTTTGCCTCAATGTCGTCGGCGGGGCTCATCACCACCATGCCGGGGATGGTGCGCATCAGCGCAAAATCCTCGCAGCACTGGTGGGAAGCGCCGTCTTCGCCCACGCTGATACCGCCGTGGGTCGCGCCGATCTTCACGTTGCTGTGCGGGTAGCCCAGCGTGTTGCGCACCTGCTCAAACGCGCGGCCGGCGGCAAACATCGCAAAGGTAGAAGCAAACGGCACAAGGCCTGCCGTGCTCATGCCGGCGGCGACGTCAATCATGTTGGCTTCGGCAATGCCGCAGTCAAAGTGCCGCTCGGGGAATGCCTTGCGGAACGTGATGGTTTTGGTGGCTTCGGCGAGGTCCGCGTCCAGCACCACAAGGTTTTCATGCTCTTTGCCCAGCTCCACGAGCGCATTGCCATAGCTGTCGCGGGTGGCGATCTTTTTTACGTCGGCCATACTCACTTCGCCTCCAGTTCTGCAAGCTGCGCGCGAAGCTCCTGCATCGCGGTCTCATACTCTTCGTCGTTCGGGGCTTTGCCGTGCCAGCCCGCTTTGTTCTCCATAAAGCTGACACCCTTGCCCTTGATGGTTTTCATAATAATGGCGGTGGGCTTGCCCTTGGTGGCCAGTGCCTCGTCAATTGCCGCGGCAATTGCGTCCAGGTCGTGCCCGTCGATGTTGATGACGTGGAAGCCGAACGCCGCCAGCTTTTCGTCGATGGGGTACGGGCTCATCACGTCGCAAACCTGCCCGTCAATCTGCAGGTTGTTGTTGTCAATAAAGATGGTCAGGTTGTCCAGCTTGTAGTGCGCGCTGAACATAAAGGCCTCCCAAACCTGGCCCTCTTGAATTTCGCCGTCACCCAGCAGTGCATAGGTGTGGTAGTCTTTGCCGCGCACGCGGGCGGCCAGCGCCATGCCCGCCGCGGTAGAAATACCCTGGCCCAGCGAGCCGGTGGACATATCCACACCGGGGGTCATGTTCATGTTGGGGTGGCCCTGCAAATAGCTGCCAATGTGGCGCAGCGTGGGCAGGTCCGCCGTCGGGAAAAACCCGCGCAGTGCAAGGGCCGAATACAGGCCCGGCGCCGTGTGGCCTTTGCTTAGCACAAAGCGGTCACGGTCGTCCCAGCGGGGGTTTTTGGGGTCAATGCGCAGCTGTTTAAAATACAGGTAAGTAAACAGGTCTGCGGCCGAAAGGCTGCCGCCCGGGTGGCCGGACTTCGCGCCGTGGGTCGCTTCAATCACACCCATGCGCACCTTGCAGGCAGTCACGGCAAGGTTCTTTTTTTCTTCCTGCGTCATGCTATTACTCCCCAAATACTTTTTTGTAGTCCGCCTGAAATTTTTCAATGCCGGCATCGGTGAGCGGGTGTTTGGTCATCTGCTCAATGACGCTGTAGGGGACGGTGGCAATATCGGCACCGGCCAGCGCGCAGTCGGTCACGTGGATGGGGTTGCGGATGCTGGCGGCGATAATTTCGGTCTCAATGCCGTGGATGCTGAAAATTTCGGCAATCGTGCGCACAAGGTCAATGCCCGGCTGCGAAATGTCGTCAAGACGGCCAAGGAACGGGCTGACGAATGCGGCGCCCGCGCGGGCGGCCAGCAGCGCCTGGTTTGCACTGAACACCAGCGTTACGTTGCACTTGACACCCTCGGCGGCCAGCACCTTGGTGGCTTTCAGGCCCTCGACGGTCATCGGGATCTTGACGACCATGTTCGGGTGGATTTTTGCGATGGCGCGGCCTTCGGCAATCATGCCGGCAGCGTCGACGGTCGTGGCCTTTACTTCGCCCGAAATCGGCCCGTCAACAATGGCGGCAATCTCTTTGATGACTTCGTTGAAGTCGCGGCCCTCTTTGGCAATCAGGCTGGGGTTTGTGGTGACGCCGCAGATGACGCCCATGTCGTTCGCCTTGCGGATATCCTCCACATTGGCGGTATCAATAAAAAATTTCATAACGGTGCATCCTTTCTTCCTTGGGTTAATTGGTTGATTGATGGACAGGTTATTGTATCGATATCGCTGCCCCATGCCACAGTGGCCGGGCAGCGGCAGAACCGCTTTCAGGCCTCCAGGTCGGCAGTCAGGTAATAGCTGTCGCCGCGGTACCAGGTTTGCAGGTACTCGCCGGGCAGCTCGAACTGGTCGTAAGACACCCGCTCGATGTAAATCAGCGCTTCGCCCTCTTTGACGCCAAGGTAGCCGGCCTGTTTGGGGCTTGCGTTGACCGCGTAAATTTTTTGGCTTGCGCGCTTCCATACAATGTGGTATTGCTGCTCTAAAAACAGCCGCAGCGACTGCTTTGAAAAATCGTGTTTGGGCACCGCGGGGCATTTGTCTAAAATGAGGTACGAATTTTCAATGCACATCGGCACGCCGTCGGCATACCGCAGCCGCTCGACGCGCACCAGTTCGTCCCCCTCGTCAATCTGCAATTCGCCCGCGACGGTGCGGCTGGCGTAAACGACCTCGTTGGTCAGCATTGTGACCGACGACTCGTAGCCCCGTTTTTCCATCTCGTTTGCAAAATGCTGCACCCGCGTTAGGGTTTGTTCTACTTTTTTATTCTGCACAAAGGTGCCGTAGCCGCGGCGTTTGGCAATCAGCCCGTCATTCATTAAAAGGTCCAGCGCCTTGCGCACCGTCACGCGGCTGATGTGATACTGTTCAATCAGCGTGTTTTCGGTGGGCAGCAACTGACCGGGCTTGTACACCCCGTCGCGGATGTCTTTGTATAAAATGTCGTACAGCTGAAAATAAAGTTGGGTGCGCCCGCTGAAATCCAATTGGCTTTCCACAGGCACACCCCCCTTACAATAAACGTCAAGTTTATTATAACATTATTATATTATGTTCTTTTTGTACTGTCAAGTGGCAGCACGGCGCGCGGCCTTAAAAATTACCGCCACGCCAGCCCCAGTGCCGGGTTTCAAGGTAACGCACATAAATGCGCTCTGCCGGCAGGGCAAGGTGCTTTTCCAGCTCGGCTGTAATGCGGGCGGTCAGCGCTTCGTAATCCGCGGCTGCTGCGGCACCGTACAGGTCTACTTCCACCATGGCGGCGGGGGCATCGCTGCCCGCCATCCACAAATTGCTGTCGGCTTCAAACTGTACCATCAGCCACGGCTCGCTTTTGCCAATCAGGCCAATGGCTTCGCCAAACGATGCTTTCAGCGCGATTTGGGTCTGTTTGCTGATGGGCAGGTTCGTTTTTGTGTTGATAAACGGCATTGTAATCGACCTCCTATTTAGGTGGCACGGCGCTGCTCACAGGGTAGTGATAAGCTCCTGTGCCGTTTTGCGTTTTTTGTCCCGCAGCTTGTCCCCGGCTTTGGGGTACCCCAAAGCAAGCACCAGCCGCACACGGGCAGAAGTGCCCAGCAGCTGCTGCAGCTTTTCTTCGTCAAACCAGCCCAAAATGCAGCTGCCCAGCCCAAGGTCGGTGGCTTGCAGCGTAAACTGCGCCGCCGCGATGCCAATGTCAATCAGCCGGTAGTCCTGGTTTTTCATGCTGTTCAGGGCCTCGGCGCGCGGGGTGTACGGCGCTTCGGTAAGTACCACAAACAGCGGGCATTCGGCGGTAAAGCCGTTCATATTGTCACTGCGCAAACACTCGCCCACTGCGGCGGCTTTGCTGCCCCCAGCCACAAAAAAGTGGTAGGGCTGGCTGTTGCAGGCAGAGGGCGAAAGCCGCGCGGCCTCAAGGCAGGCGGCGAGCTTTTCGGGCTCTACCGGGCGGGCGGTATCATAAGCACGGCAGCTTTGGCGCTGGGCGGCAAGGGTCTCAAACATGGCGGGGCCTCCTTTATTGTGGGTGGCAGCGCGGTGGGCAACTGCCACCCACAGTATACCATAAACGGGGGCATAAGTGGGCAAAAAAGCCGCCGCGAGCCTAGCGCGGCACATTGTTTTGCCATTGTCACCCTTTTGCCGGGTGTGGTATTATAACAATATGCCGGCGGCTGTGCGGCGGGCGGTATTTTTTGTGCGGGCGCGCGAAAGGTTGGGTTTTTACAATGTGGTTTGTTTACACCATGGTCACGGTTTTGTTCTGGAGCGGCTCTGACCTGTTTTCAAAAATGGGCTCGGCCCCGCAGGACCAAAACAGCCACTGGAAAATGGTGATAGCCGTGGGCTCGGTGATGGGGCTGCACGCGCTGTGGCAGGTGACGGCGGGCGGGGTGCAGTATGACCCGGTGAACCTGTTGCGCTACCTGCCGGTGTCGGCGTTATACATCGTCTCAATGATTTTTGGCTATGCCGGGCTGCGGTATATTGAGCTGTCGGTGTCCTCACCCATCTGCAATTCATCCGGCGCTATCACCGCGCTGCTGTGCTTTTTGTTTTTGGGCCAGCGCATGAGCGGGCTGCAATTCGGCGCGGTGGCGCTCATCAGCGTGGGCATTGTGGCCCTTGCCGTGTTAGAGCAGCGGGCCGACGCCCGCGCGCGCCGCCTTGCGGGGCAGGCGGCTGCCGACCGCCGGTATACCCACAGTGCCCTTGCCCTTGCACTGCCGCTGCTGTACTGCCTGCTGGATGGCCTTGGCACCTTTGCGGATGCGTTTGTGCTGGATGTGGTGATGGACGAGGTGTCGGCAAACCTGTCTTACGAGTTTACGTTTTTGGCAATGGCCGCGGGGGCTTACCTGTATTTGCGGCTGGCAAAAAAAGAGCGTTTTTTACCGCAACGCGAAAAGGTGAAATATGTGGCGGCGCTGTGCGAGACGGCGGGGCAGTTCAGCTATGTGTTTGCGCTGTCGGGCAACGCCATTGTGGCGGCGCCCACCATTGCGTCGTACAGCATTTTTTCGGTGCTGTGGTCGCGGCTGTTTTTAAAAGAAAAACTGTCCAAAGGGCAGTATGCGGTCATCGCCGCCGTGCTGGTGGGCATCGCCATTTTGGGGCTGGAATAAGCGGGCTTTTCATAAAAATAAGGCAGGGCAGGCACCGTATATTGGTGCCTGCCCATTTTTTGCTTTTTTATCTGCGATGGCCTGAAAGCCTGAGGCAGCGCACAGACAATTACTAAGATTACCCGGTGCGGATAACGGCAAGCTGGGGCGCTGCCAGACGCACCGTTTTGCCCATATCACCCCCACTAAAATAGGTGGGCAGGTTGCAACAAAAATACAAATAAAAAAACGGGACGAAGCGGCAAAAAACGCCGTTGCAGCCCCGTGCCCACCGCCGCCCGGCATGTAACAGGCGGTAAAGTAAAAGGCGGGCACCCGCATAAACGACTGCCAAAAGCCTTTTTAAAGCCAAATAAACTGTTTTATTTTGGCCGCGCATACCCGCATAAGGCAAAACAAACTTAAAACCGGCACCCGGTACGGCAAAAACTGCGGCGCCGGGTGCCGGCCCACTAAACGGTCTAATTGTACAAAACAAGGGTGTTAAAAATCAGTGGTTCAAAAACCCAGTGTCAGTTGCTGGGTGTCGCCCGCGCCCGTGCAGTGTAAAGGCGGGCCCTCGGCGGCAACTAACTGCCGTGCCGCCGCTTCGCTGGTAAGGTACGCCGCGGCGTTTTGCGGGGCAACCAGCACCGGCATGCGCTCGTGCACCGGGGCCATCGAGCTGTTTGCCTCCCGCGTCAGCACCACAAAGCGCTCGTCGCCCTGCTCGGTGCGCCAGCAGCCCGCCAGCAAAAGCGGTGCGCCGTCGGCACGGGTAAACGCGTATTTGTTTTTAGCCGCCGTGGCGTCCCATTCAAAAAAACGGGTGGCGGGTATTAGGCAGCGGCGCAGTGCAAAGCTGTCGCGAAACAGCGCCCGCTCGCGGATGGTTTCGGCCCGCGCGTTGATGACGGCCCCGTGCCCCTCGGCGGTAAAGCCCCAGCGCGGGGCGGCAACGGCTAACCCGCCGGCAAGGCTGCGCACCACGGCGCCGGGCAGCGAGGGTGCAATTTCACCGGCAAGCTGCTCCAGCGGCAGCTGCTGCGGCAAAGCAAGGCCATGAAACAGCGCAAAAAGGCCCTGCAAAGTCGCAAGGTCTACCTCGTATCTGCTGCACATGCAACTGCCGCCCCCTTTGCCCCGCGTTTTTTTGTCTATTATACCACAGGGCAAAAAAGGTGAAAACAAGCTGCCGGTTTTGGCCCGCCGCGTTGAAAAAACACCCGGTGGCGCGTATACTGAAAAGAAAACCGCCCCCCACTTACAGGGCAGACTAAGGAGCAAATTCATGGATAGCAAAAAACTTGCCGCCGGCGTACAACAGGACGTCGTTGCCTTTCGCCACGAGCTGCACGCCCACCCGGAGCTCAGCTTTCAAGAGGTGGAAACCACCAACCGCATTGCCGCGGCATTAGAGGGGCTGGGCCTCACTGTGACCCGGTTTGCGCCCACCGGCTTGATGGCCGACATCAAGGGTGGCAAACCCGGCAAAATGGTGGGCCTGCGGGCCGACATCGACGCGTTGCCGGTGACCGAGCACACCGATTTGTCGTTTGCTTCTGCCGTGCCGGGCGTTATGCACGCCTGCGGCCACGATACCCACGCCGCCATGCTGTACGGCGCGGCCAAAGCTCTGTGCAGTGTGAAGGGCGAACTGCCCGGCACGGTGCGGCTGCTGTTTCAGCCCGCAGAGGAGATTGTCAAAGGCGCGAAAGCGCTGGTGCAGCAGGGCGCGCTGGACGGCGTGGACATGCTGTTTGGCCAGCACATTATCGGTATGATGCCGGTGGGTGTGATTGGCGTCGCCGCTGGGCCGTCGGCGGCAGCGTCCGATGGATTTACTATTAAAGTGCACGGCAAGGGCTGCCACGGCGCCATGCCGGACACCGGGGTGGATGCCACCCTCGCGGCATCCGCCATTGTGGTGGGGCTGCAAAGCATCGTCAGCCGAGAAATTGCCCCGGCAGAGCCCGCCGTCGTCACCGTGGGCAAGCTGGTATCCGGCACGAAGGGCAATATTATTTCAGGCGAAGCCGAAATGGAGGGTACGGTGCGCACCTTTGACCGCGCACTGCGCAAAACAATGCCCGACCGCATCACCCGCATTGCAAAGGACATCGCCTCTGCCTACCGCTGCACTGCCGAGGTGCAGTACGAGTTTTCGGTGGACGTGCTGATTAACGACGAAGCCGCCACCGCCGTGGCCGCCGGCGCCGCCAAAAAAGTGGTGGCCGCCCCCGCCATGCTGCTGCAAAACCTGCCCCGCCAGATGGGCGCCGAGGATTTTGCAGATTACACCGCCAAGGTGCCCGCGTCGTTTGCCGTTTTGGGCGGCGGCGGCGAGTACCCGCAGCACAGCGACAAGTTCTGCATCGACGAAGCCGCGTTTGAAACCGGCGTCGCCTTTTTGGTGCAGGCCGCGTGGGATTTCCTCACCGGCGCGCAGGGCTAAAACGCCGCGCAAAAAAATTTGCAGGGCAACCCCTTGACTCTGACACAGTGGCAGCCTTTATACTGACCGTGAGCTCAATACCAACGAATAGACGAGGTATGGTACCATGCTGAAAATTGGTGATTTTTCAAAACTTGCAAGGATCAGTATACGGATGCTGCGCTATTACGACGAAAACGGCCTGTTGCAGCCGAAAACCATCGACCGGTTTACCGGGTACCGGTACTACGGCGAAGACCAGCTGCCACAGGCAGAGCGCATTCGCGCGCTGCGCGAAATGGGGTTTGAAGTTTCGGCCATCCAGCGGCTGCTTTGCAGCGGCGCGGGCCCCGAGCTGCTGTTTGAGCTGCTGCAAGAGCAAAAAGAGCAGTTGCAGCAGCAGGCGGCGCAGCTTGACCACCGTATGCTCCTCCTTGAAACAGCCATAAAACGGCTGAGAGAGGACGAGACGACAATGGAATATGGTGTGACGTTAAAAACATTGCCCCCGCGGTTTGTGGCAAGTGTGCGGGATATTTTACCCGCCTATGCAGAGGAGGGGCGGCTGTGGAACACCCTGATGCAGGAGACCGCAGACCAAGGCCTGCAACCCGCAGACGGGGGTTATACGCTGGCCGTCTACCACGACAAAGAGTATAAAGACAGCGATGTGGACGTTGAAATTCAGGCGGTCGTCAAGGGGCAGTACCGCGACACGCAGCACGTGGCGTTTAAAACCGAGCCCGCGGTGCAGTTTGCCTCTGCCACCTACAAGGGCGGGTACGACCAGCTGACGACGGTCAACCACGCGGTGGCGAACTGGGTGCGGAACAACGGGTACCAGTTTGACGGGCCAATGTTCTGCATTTACCATGTCAGCAGGGCCGAGACCGACGACCCGAACGAGCTGGTGACCGAGGTGTGCTTCCCCGTTAAAAAGCCCTGATTGAAAAATTTTAAACGATACCGCCCCGCGGCCCGCCGCGGGGCGGTATCGTTTGTTGCGGGTGGCGGGCACCCCTTGCGTGGGATGTGGTTTTGCGCTATGATGCAAAAAAACAGGGGAAAGGGGCAACTTGCAATGGAGCATTTACTCGAAGTCTGTGTGGATTCGCTGCCGTCGGCCCTTGCCGCCGTGCACGGCGGTGCCGACCGGCTGGAGCTTTGCGCAAATTTACTGATTGGTGGCACCACCCCCAGCGGCTGGCTGATTGAGCAGGTGGTGCGGCAGGCGGGGGTGCCGGTGCATGTGCTGCTGCGCCCGCGCGCGGGAGATTTTTGTTATGACGAAGCAGAGCAGGCCGAGCTTTGCTGGGCGGCGGGCGTGGCGGCAAAGGTCGGGGCAAAGGGCATCGTGATTGGCTGTTTGCAGCCGGATGGCACGCTGGATACCGCGGCAATGCGGCGCATTGCACAGCAGGCGGCAGGCCTTTCGCTTACACTGCACCGCGCGTTTGACCTTGCGGCCGACCCGTTTGCGGCACTGGGGGCGGCGGCAGCGCTTGGGGTGAACACCATCCTCACCTCCGGCCAGCAGGCAAACGCCGTGCAGGGCGCACCGCTGCTGGCAAAGCTGGTGGCGCAAAGCGGCAAGGTTGCCATCATGGCAGGCAGCGGGGTCACGGCACAAAACATCCCGCAGCTTGCGGCGGCCGGGGTGCGTGTGTTTCATCTGTCGGGCAAACAAGCGGTGCAAAGCCGCATGCAGTACCGCCGCGAAGGGGTTGCCATGGGGCTGCCGTTTGCGGGTGAATACGAGCAGTTTGTCACAAGCGAGCAGGCGGTACAGGCGGCAAAAGAAGTTTTAAACACCTTATAGCGGTAATTTTGCCGGGTAAAGCATAGGTTAAAATTTTGTTTCCTTTTGCACGAAAAATTAAGAAAAAAGCAAAAAAATAGACATAGTTTGCACAAAATTTGAGGCTGGTTATTAGTAATGTATCTGAAAAATTCGGTAACGGATTGACATTTTATGGTCAACTGGGTATGCTGAAAACGCGAAACTTGGGTTGTTACTGCATGGCAGGCAAAACCAAATTTTGCAGATGATTTTTTGTCGCTTTCCGCAGGCAGACCTCATCTGTGAAATTTGGTTTTTCTTTTTTTGATGCATGGTAAAATTTACCTTTTGAATGGAAAATAAGGCGGCACAGCTAAGGCTGTGTGGCGTTTGTGAGGTGTGGCGAATGAAAATCATCAAGTCGATCAACAACAACATTGTCAGCTGCATCGACGATGCCGGCAGTGAGGTCATCGCCATGGGGCGGGGCCTTGGCTATGGCACACGGGCGGGGCAGGTACTGGAAGAAACCAGGGTAGAAAAGATTTTTCGCATGAATACCCAAACCCAGACCGAGCGCATGAAAGAGCTGTTTGCATCGCTGCCCGAAGAACAGATTGAGCTTTGCACCCATATTATCGCATACGCAAAAGAGACGCTGAACAAAAAGCTGAACCAAAACGTCTACCTGACGCTGACCGACCATATCGGCTTTGCCATTCGGCGGCTGCAAGAGGGCATGGATTTTCACAATGCGCTGTACACCGAAGTCAAAATTTTTTACCCGCAGGAGTTTGCGGTGGGCAAATACGCCCTTTCGCTGGTGCGCAAAGAGCTGCATGTCACCCTGCCGGAGGACGAAGCCGCCAGCATTGCGCTGCACCTTGTAAACGCGCAGTTTGACACGTCAATCAGCGAAACACTGCGGGTGACGCAGGTGCTGCACGATGTGATGGAAATTTTGGACGGCTGCAAAGAGCTTGTGCTGGATGCGTCGTCCCCCTATTACGACGAGTTTATCATCCACCTTAAATTTTTGGCGCTGCGCGTGTTTTCTGCCGAGCCGGAAACGCGGCCGGAAGAAAACTTTGTGAGTTTAATTCGCAAGACCTACCCGGTGGAATATGCCTGTGCCGACAAGATTGTCGCCTACCTTGAAACACAGAGCCACCACCCGGTGTCAGACGAAAAGCGCGCTTATCTCGCGGTGCACATCTGCCGCGTCAATCAAAAAAAATAAGGGAGAGAAACATAAATGAAATTTTTCGACCGAATCTTTAAACCCGCAGAGGAAATTGTGGGGGCACCGGTGGCCGGCAAAGTGGTGCCGGTCAGCGAGGTGAACGACCCCACGTTCAGCGAGGGCATTGTGGGCCAGGGGGTTGCCATTCTGCCCACCGGCAACGCCGTCGTTGCCCCGTGCGATGCCGTGGTCGATGTGATGTTTGAAACGGGCCATGCGGTGAGCATCACCACCGCCTTTGGCGCCGAGGTGCTGATTCACGTGGGGCTGGAAACCGTGAAGCTGGCAGGGCGGCATTTTACCGTGCACGTCAAAAAAGGCGACCGGGTAAAAGCGGGCCAGCTGATGATTGAATTTGACCGCGAGGCCATTGCGGCGGAGGGGTACGACACCATTACCCCCGTGGTCATCTGCAATGCGGAGGAGTTTGGCAAGCTGACCACCACGACCGGCAGGGTGGCCGCCGTGGGGGACCGCATCATCGGCCTGCAAAAAAAGTAGGCCGTCGCGTTTTGGTAGGTTGGGCCGCCGTGGGCCGGCGGCTCTTACACATACACACATAGGAGGAATTTCATTATGAGAACCCTGCAAAGACTGGGTAAATCCCTGATGCTGCCGGTCGCGTGTTTGCCGGTAGCAGGTATTTTGATGGGCATTGGTTATTGGATCGACCCCGCGGGCTGGGGCAGCAGCAACCTGCTTGCATTGCTGCTGATTAAAGCCGGCTCCATTTTGATCGACAACATGGCGCTGCTGTTTGCCGTCGGCGTTGCGGTTGGCATGTCGGTGGACCAGCAGGGCACTTCAGGCCTTGCGGGCCTGGTGTCCTGGCTGACCGTGCAGACGATGCTCAGCCCGGCGGTGGTAAAGACCATCACCGGCGCAGAGGCAAATGCCGCGTTCGGTAAGATCAACAACCAGTTCATCGGCATCCTGTGCGGCCTTATTGCCGCATACTGCTACAACAAGTTCTACAAATCCAAAACACCAGATTTTCTGGCGTTCTTCAGCGGGCGGCGCAGTGTGCCCATCGTCACCGTGCTGGCGACACTGGTCGTCTGCATCCCGCTGTTCTTCCTGTGGCCGCTCATCTACACCGCGCTGGTCAACTTTGGCACCAGCATCATCGGCCTTGGCCCCATCGGCGTTGGCATTTACGGTTTCTTAAACCGCCTGCTCATCCCGGTGGGCCTGCACCACGCGCTGAACAGCGTGTTCTGGTTTGATGTCGCGGGCATCAACGACCTTGCAAAGTTCTGGGGCACTGCCGAAGGCGGTGTGATGGGCCAGACCGGCCAGTATATGGCGGGCTTCTTCCCCATCATGATGTTTGGCCTGCCCGGCGCGGCGCTGGCCATGTACCACACGGCAAAAGACAAAAAGAAAAAAATTGCCGCCGGCCTGCTGATGGCCGCCGCCCTGTGCTCGTTCTTCACCGGCGTCACCGAGCCGCTGGAATTCTCGTTCATGTTCCTTGCTCCGGTGCTGTATGTCGTGCATGCACTGCTGACCGGCATTTCCTGCGCCATCATTGCCGCACTGCCCATCCGTGCAGGCTTCCAGTTCAGCGCGGGCTTTGTAGACTGGTTCTTGTCGTTTAAAGCGCCGTATGCTGAAAACTCGTGGCTGCTCATCCCCATCGGCCTCGTGTTCTTTGGCCTGTACTATGTTATCTTCCGCATCATCATTGTAAAGCTGAACCTCAAGACCCCGGGCCGTGAGGACGACGAAGAGCAGGAGCTGGGCATTCAGCTTGCAAATGACGATTACACCGGTATTGCGAAAGTAATCCTAGAAGGTGTGGGCGGAGCTGCCAACGTGGCAAGCGTTGACAACTGCATCACCCGTTTGCGCCTTGAAGTGAAAGACCGTCTGCTTGTCAACGAAAAGGTCATCAAATCCTCCGGCGCCGCCGGCGTCATCCGCCCCAGCAAAACCAGTGTCCAGGTCGTCATTGGGCCCAAGGTGCAGTTTGTGGCAGATGAGTTTAAGGCAATGGTGGACAAGGAAACCGGTGCAAACTAAGCATAGGTACAAAACGGCCTGGCCCACAGGCTGCGCATAGCAACAAAAAAGGCGGCTGCAATTTGCAGCCGCCTTTTTGTATCGGTATCAGGTTTTGGGGGCAGGGTGGCCCGCCGGGGGCTTACCGTATTCCACGCGTTCAAGGTACAGCCCGCAGGCATCGGCAAGTATCGTCACCCCGCCGCGCTCGCCATTTGCCAGCAGCTGTGCAATGCCCTGTGCCGTAAGCTGGCCAAGGCCCACCTGCAACAGTGCGCCGACCATTTTGCGCACCATGTTGTACAAAAAGCCGTTGCCGCGCACCTGTAAAATGAGCAGCGGGCCGTCCTGTTGTAAGGTAAAAGCGTCAATTTTGCGCACCATCGATTTCTTTTTGCCCTTTGCGTTAGAAAAGGCGGTAAAATCATGCTCGCCTAAAAATGCGGCGGCCGCGGCCCGCATGGCCGCGACATCGAGCGGCTGCGGCACCTGCATGCTGTATTTGCGCAAAAACGGGTTAGGGTCCGGGCTGTTCCAAATGCGGTACAGGTAAGTTTTTGCGGTGGCGTTCAGCCGGGCATGAAACAGCGGCGGCGCAACCTGCACATCGGTCACGCTGATGTCCTGCGGCAGGTAGGCGCGCAGGTACTCATGTATTTGCGGTGCCGTTAATGCCGCATCGGTTTTAAAATTTGCCACCTGGCCCAGTGCGTGTACCCCGGCGTCGGTGCGCCCGCTGCCGTGTACTTCTACCGGGGCACCGCACAGCTGTGAAAGCACGGTCTCCAGCTTGGCCTGAATGGTGTTTTCGCCCCCGCCAAGGCGCTGCCAGCCGCGGTAACGGCTGCCGTCGTACTGCAGGGTGAGCTTATAGTTTTGCAATGCCATCGCAGTGCCCCCTTTTGGCACGGGCAACGGCCCGTGCGGCTGCGCCCACTATACCACGCCCGCGCGGCGGCGTCAAACCCGCCGGGTAAAAAATAAAAAACGGGCCGGCTGCTGCACCGCAACCGGCCCGCCTGTGCACAGCGCAAAAGGCAGCGGGCGCATCACCACCAGCAACCCCAAATGCACTGCCGCACATACACACATAGGAGAAATTTCGGCTTTTTTTGAAAGGCGAAACCTTTTGCCCCGGTGCAGGGGCATACTGCGGTACGCGGGCCCCCGCAAAACGCAGCGGGCCGCACACCGGCAGAAAAGGCGAAAAGAAAAGCTGCCACAGGCAAGCCCCACAAACAGGCACGGGCAGCCTAGCAGTTGCTGGTATAAAATTGCACCAGCGACAAATAGTCCCGCGGCTGCGGGATATTCAGTGCAAACTTGGAATAATTGCCGTTTGCGGCGTGGCGCCCGCAAAGCGTTTGCTGCAGCGCCGTATTGCGGTGAAGGTCAGTGCGTTCCCCCTGTTCATCCAGCAACCAAACGCTGCCGGTGCAATCATTGACTGCCTGTAAAAAGGGTGTAAGGTGAAACACTGTCATAGAAACGACCATCATGGGCCCCCCGAGCATTCTAAAATAGTGCGTTCAGCACACTGTCATTATACTGCGCCGGTGGGGCCAAAACTATCCAAACTCTGCCCAGAAATAACACAATCCTGCCAATGCTGGCGGTAGGCAAGCGGGGTACAGCCCACCTGCCCGTGAAAAATTTTGGCAAAGTAGCTGCTGCTGCCAAGGCCGCACCGGTGGCCAATCTCGGTCACCGGCTGGCGCCCGGCTTCCAGCAGCAGCCTTGCCTGTTGCAGCCGCCAGTCGCGCAGGTAGGCCATGGGGGTGGTTTGCAGCGCTTCGCGAAATGCGCGAAAACATTCCCGCTCGCTGATATAAGCCGCGGCGGCAATCTGCGCGGTGGTCAGCTTTTCGGGGTAGTGCTCGTGAATATACACCATCATCTGTTTAATTTTATCTCCCTGCCCGCCGCGGGCGGCAGGGTTGCCCGGTGGTGGGGGGCAAAGGGCCAGCAGGGGCACCCAAAGGGCAGAGAGTACAGCGCGCAAACGTAACTCATACGCGGCATCGGTTTGGTTGAGGCAAAACGAGCGGTAAAGCTGCTGTAATGCCTCGGCATGGGCAGGGTTACCCGGTTGTAATACCAGCAATTCGGCGGCGGGGTTATTGACAAGGGGGGATACATACTGTTTTTCAATACGCCCGCCGGGTGCGCCCGCAACTAGCGACGGGTCAAACAGGTATAATAATTGTACTGTTTTGCCGCCGCCTGCGCCGGGGCAGGGGCTGGTGGTGTGCAGTACGTTGGCATTCACCAGCCCGCCGCTGCCCGCGGGAAATACCATTTTGCCGCCGGGGGTCATGTACTCCAGCGCGCCGTTTTCGACATAAAAAAGCTCCAGCTCTTTGTGCCAGTGCCAGGGCATCGTGTGGGTAAGGTGCGTGCGGGACGCAATGCAGGGGAAGTCTGCTTCAAAACCCGGCAGCAGCTCTTCGCGGCTGCTGCCGCGAAACTGCAAGGTGACAATATCCTTCAAACGGTACCCCCCCCCAGCATGGTTTTAGCCTATTGTATCATATTAGCGGCGGCTTTGCGCGCCAAGGCGCAAAAAAACAACACGGCCGCCGCCGTGTTGTTTTTGTTAAGTTGCCCGGTTGTCAGTGCCGCAGCCGCCCGACTGCGTCTAAAAACACTTTGGGGTGGGTGCGGTGAATGTCGTGGTTGCTTTGCAGCTCAATCAGCTCGCCCTGCGCCAGCAATTCCACAGCGCGGCGTCGTGCGAAGACCCGCCGTGGCCGTAGCAATCCACCGCAAACACATGCCAGTGCCGGCTGAGGGCGGGCAGTACCTTTTGGTAGTCCTGCCACGCGCCGGTTTGCCCGTGGATTAGCAGTAGCGCAGTGCCGTTTGCGGGGCCCTCGGCATAGTGCAGCACCGCGCCGCCCGGCAGCGTGGCCTCTTTTTCGGTAAAGCCGGCCCTTGCGGTTTTGGCGGCGCCCGGCTGCCAGTAATGGGTACAGTAAAAAATGTACCCCGCGGCGGCAAGCAGGCCCGCCAGCAGTACCAGCAATAACACAAGGCCTGCCCATTGCAAAATGCCCATTTTTGTTGCCCCCTGTAAAAGCAATATTAAAAAGTAAGAAAAGTAATACTTGTATAACAAGTATTATATTCTGGTGCTAGTGCAAAGTCAAGCACTGTGCGGCGCGGGGCAATAAAAAACACCCGCAGGCGGCAAAACTGTGGGTGTGGGCTCAAATTTTTAAAAGGGCAAGGGCGGTATTTTATTGTTATGCCGGGGCAGCGGGGTTTCGCATCACTCTGCCGCCACCAGCCTGGTAAGGGTGGTAGCAATGCCCTGCAAAAAGCCGGTAATCTGTGCGGCGTCTGCATCGCCGCCAAAAAAGCAGCTCGACAGTGTGCACGCGCCGCGAAAGGTGCAGACAGAAAGCTGAAAATAAGGTGCGGGTTTGATGGCCGTGCACAAAAAAGCGCCTTGCACGGGCACCGCGCCAAACTGCAACAGCTCGTCATTTAAAATGCCGAGGTTGGTGTAAGACGTCACCGGTATGGGCGACAGACGGTAAAACAGCGGCCGCAACAACCGCAAAGGCAGCAGCCGAAACAGCAGGTGCAGCAATACCGGGCCTTTCAGGCAGCCGTCGTTGTTTTTTTGTGCCTGCATCTCGCGGGCAACGCCCGCAAGGGTCGTGGTAAAAGCTTCGCCTGCGGGGGCGGCGCTGCACCAATAGTTTGAGGTCAGGTTGCAAAGGCTTGCCGTCGCTGCCGCGCCAAGAGTGCGCCGCAGATCGACCGGGCAGGGGATTGTCACCCGGCTGCTGCCAGTCGCCGCCGCAAGGGCGCACAAAGTGGCGGTGAGCAGTAAGTCGTTAAAAGTGGCGCCGTGGGCTTTGGCAAAGCGGCGCAGCAGCGCCACCTGCGGTGCGGGCAGCACCACTTTAACCAGCCGTGGCGTGGTGCCGCCCTGCCGCGGCAAGATCATTTGCGGGGTTTGCTTTGCTTTTGGGGCTTTTGCTTTTAACAGTTGCAGCCTGCGCCGCGGCGGTAGCCGGTGCAGCAGGGTGGTAAAGCTGCGGGTGCCCGGCAGCGGGCCGGGGGCCGGGGTGCCTGCCGCAACGGCGCGCATGCAAGCCGCAAGCAGCTGCAAATATTGCTGAAATGCCGCCCCGTCGCCCAGCAGATGGCTAAACAGCACACACAATACATCCTGCCGGGTGCCGTGCAGCAAAAAAAGCTGTACCGGCGGCCCGTCCCCGGCCAGCGGGCGCAGTAAGACGGCATCCATTTCGCTTTGGCTGGGCTGTGGGCCGGGTAGTGGCAGCGCATGCACTAAATCGCCGGCGCAAAACCCGCGCTGCTGCCAGCGCCGGTGTGCCGCATCAAAGGTGCAGCGCAGCAGCGGCACGGCAGCAGCCGTTTGCTCTGCCGCCTGTTGCAGCAATGGCAGCGGCAGCGTACCACCAAAGGTGATGCAGGCGCGAATCACCGGCCCCTGCACCCCGGCATAAAAACACTGCATGCAGTCAAACGGCTGTGCGGCAAATACATCGTGTTGCATCCACATACCCTCTTTTATAAAGCACTGACACAGGTTGTTTTGGCACCGCCGTTTTTTAGGGTGCGGGCGGGGCCGCACTGCCACTTTGTGGCTTTTTGGTGGCACTGCGGGCCCAGCGGCCGGTGCGGTACTGGCTGTGCGACAAAATGCCGTTCACTGCCCAGCCCAGCGGCACGACATACCACACCATCTGGATGCCGTAGCGCGGGGCAAGAAACGCGGCTAAGGAGACGCGCAGCGTCAGGTTGGCAAGGTTTGCAACGGTGAACATCACCATGTCGCCCGCGCCGCGCAGCACACCGTCGGTGACCATTTTAAAGCCCAGCAGGGCATAAAACCAGCCCATGTACCGCAGGTATCCGCTGCCGGTTGCCCCGGCAAGCGCGGTGCCGTTCTGCCCCAAAAACAAACCGATAATCGGGCTGTAAAACAGCTCCAGCGCGGCGGCAATCAACAGCGCAAACAGCCCTACCAGCACCAGCCCCGCGCGGTAGCCGCGGCGCACCCGCAGCTGCTGCCCCGCGCCTAAATTTTGTGCGGTATACGGCGACATTGCGTTGCCAAGGCCCACCATGGGCACCAGGCACAGGCTTTCTACCCGCATTGCGGCAGAAAACCCGGCCAGCGTTTGGGTGCCAAAGCTGTTTACGACCGACTGCACCAGCATCATGCCGATGGATACGGTAGACTGCTGCAAAATAGAAGGCAGTGCAATGGCCCCCATTTTGCGCAATTCGCGCAGCGTTTGCCCGCTGGCCGCGGGCTGGGTGTAGCTGCGCATCTCTTTGATAAACAGCAAAAGCGACACCATGGCGGCAATGCCCTGCGCAATCAGCGTGGCCCACGCGGCACCGGCGACCCCCATTTGCAGCGGGCCGACCATGTAAATATCCAGCGCGATATTAAATAAAGAAGAAAAAATAAGCAAATACAGCGGGATGCGCGAGCGCCCCAGCGCGTTGAACAGCGCAGACACCACATTATATAAGAACAAAAAGGGCAGCCCGAAAAAGTAGATGTTAAGGTAGGTGACGGCAATGTCTAAAATATCGGCCGGCGTTTGCAGCAAAACTAAAATTTGCCGGCAGGCAAGCACCCCCAGCGCCCCCAGCAGCACGCCGACGGCAAGGAAGGTCAGCAGTGAAAGCCGGGCAATGCGTTTCATATCCGTATACTGCCGGGCCCCAAAATAACGGCTGGTCAGCACCGAAGCGCCAATGCCCCCGCCAATGGCAACCGAAACAAACACCGTAGTCAGCGCATAAGACGCCCCCACAGCGGCAAGGGCACCCTCGCCCACCATGCGGCCCACAACCATCGAGTCCACCATGGTGTAAAGCTGTTGAAACAGGTTGCCAATGATGATGGGCAGTGCCAGTATCAACAGCGCTTTGAACGGTTTTTCATGAATCAGATATTCTTTTTGCAAAATGTTTAATTCCCCTTTAACACGCGATGCGGCCCGGGGCGAAAGGCGTTTGCCATCACAAACCGGGCGCCTCTATCATAGCGTATTCGGGCCTTTTTGTAAATCACCGCAAGGCAGTGTGATAAAGCAGTTCGCCCCCGGCGGCTGTGGTGCGCGGCGGGTAAGCGGCAGGGGCGGCGGCAAAAAATTTTTTTAAAGCAATCTGTTGCGGGCAGGGGCAAAAAAGGGGCTCTGTTGGCGGCAAAAAATTGAAAGGCCCGGCGCGCCGGGCCGGGCCTTTCGTACTAGTTTGTTACTGCCCCAAAAGCCCGCCGGCAGTATGGGGTTTTGGCACCATGCCGCAAGCCGGTTGTGTGCGGGTTTGTACCGCCGGTTTTTGGCAGTTACGCATTACTGTGCGGCCATATGGGCTTTAATGTCGGCAACTAGTGGGGCCAACGCCGCGCGGTCGGTAAAATCAACATCCTGTCCCCAGGTCTCTAACATGGCTTTGTCGTCTGCCGTCTGCTCGTTTTCCGGCTTTTTGCGCAGCGTTTTTACCATCATGTTCATCATGGTGCGGTGCACAAAGCTCATTTGTGAATACCGCATGCCGCCCCGTAGGTGGTAAAGGTGGATGGTTTGCAGCATGTCGGGGGTCAGCGTGCGGGCAAGTGATGCGCGAATATGCGCTACATTGGTGTCGTCGGCCACATCCGCCGCGCCAACGGTAAACAGATACAGCGGCTTGTGCCGAAGCACTTCAAAATTTTTGGTCAGCAGTGCAATGCCGCTCACCCCGCCGGCGTACAGGCCGCCGCCGTAAACAAACCCGTCGCACGCCTGCAGCATGCTGGGTGTCACCTCTTTTGCGGGCAGCAGGGTGGCGCCAAGGTCGCCGGCAAGCCACTGCGCGTAGGTTTTGGTAAACCCGTATTTTGATTCGTATGCTACCAGTAAGTTCATTCTTCAACCTGTCCTTTCGCCAATGCGGTTTCAACCGCTTTTAAAATAGTGTCCGAGCTATAGGTTGCCCCGGCCACCGTGTCCACCTCTACACTTTGCCGGCGTACCACATCGGCGGTAATCGCGTTTGCCGCGTTGCCCCGGCCGTTGTCGTGCTTTAAAATTTTTATACCGGCAATCGCGTGGCTTTGCACGTCAACCGCAACAACCACCTTGACGGGCCCGTTGTCACAGCTGCCCACATACCGGCCGTCTGCAAGCTGGCAAAGGTCAAACGCCGTGTCGGTTGCTGTGATTCGCCGGGGTAAATTTTGCCATACCAAAGCGGCCAGCGCCAGCACCAAGGCGGCTGCCAGCAGGGCCACTATCGTTCTTTTTTTGTGTTTCATTCGGCTTCCCCCTGCATGCGGTTCAGGTTTTCAATCAGCCGCACCACCACCGCGGCGGCGGCTTCGCACTCCGCGGGGCCGATACCGCAAAACAGCGCGTCAAAAAAGGGTGCCGCCTGCGCGGCCATCTGCTGCAACACGGCGTGGCCCGCGGGGGTCATGGTCACGGTTTGGCTGCGATGGTCTTTTGTGCTGCCCTGCAACACCACATAGCCCTGCCGCTGCAACACCTCCAGCATTTTGCTCACATTTTGGCGGGTGGTGTCGGTCTCTTTTGCCAGGGTGGTAATGGTGGGCGGCGGGTCGGCGGGCAGGTCTTTTAAATTGCGCAGCAAAAACCACTGTTTGGTCGAAAGCCCCTGCACGGTTTGGTCGGCCACCAGCTGCAGCTTGTTGGCAAGCACAAAGCTGCCGCCAAATAAAACATATTGTGTGTTCTGTGGGATTTTCATAGGTAAGCCCCTTTGTTTAAAATAAATATGCAACCTATTGCGTATTATACGCAATAGGTTGCGCTTTGTCAATGCCTAAATGTACAGAGATGTTTTAGTGCAGTGATTTGTGTCAGGTGGCCGGGCTTTTAATGCGCGCGTGTACCGGTGTAAATTTTTTGTAGGAACAACAGGGTAAAAAACAAAACCGCTTTACATTTTGCCAAAAATAGAAGTATGATAAACTTATCTTTGTTTTAAACCTTTGGCAGAACGCGAACAGCCAGCCCGGCAGTTATGGTGCAGTGCAAATAAAAACGTAGCAGGTGAAAGCATGAAAAACAGGCTGATACAATTTGCCCATTCGTATTTTGGCCCTGCGCTCGACTTTCGGGTGCGGCTGTTCAATGTGCTTGCCGTGGGCGGTACACTGGTCAGCCTTGCGATGGCAGTTGTGGGGGTGGGCACCCACGCGGGGTGGCAAAACATTGCGGGTAATACCGCTTCGGCCTGCCTTTCTTATGCGCTGCTGCGGTATTCCAGGCGCACCGGCAGGTACCAGCTTTGCTATTTGATCACCATCGTTGCTATTTTTATCGGGCTGTTTCCGTTTTTGTTTTTTACGGCGGGCGGGTACCACAGCGGTATGCCTAGTTTTTTTGTGTTTGCGGTCGCCTTTACTATTTTAATGCTGACCGGCAAAAAGGCCGTCCTTATGTCGGTGCTAGAGCTGCTGCTTTATTTTTCTATCTGCATCGTCGCGTTTTTTCACCCTGGCTATGTCAACGCATGGGGCACAGAACAAGACCTGCTGACCGACATAATCCTGGGTTTTGTGTCGGTGAGTGTCGTGCTGGGTGCCATGCTTTATTTTCACTTTAAGCTGTATAACGAACAGCAGCGGCAGCTTGCCGAGCAAAATGTCCTGCTGGGCCAGTTGAACCGCATGAAAACCGAACTGTTTGGCAACATTTCGCACGAATTAAAAACCCCGCTCACTGTAATTTCGGTGCATACCCAGCGGGCCGAAGCCCTGTTAGAGCTGGGCCGGCAGGGGGATATAGAAAAAATTCGCGAGTCCCATGCGCTGGTGCAGGAAGAAGTAATGCGGCTTTCGCGCCTTGTGGACAGCACCCTGCGGCTGGCGTCACTGCAAGAGACCGGCGAGCAAAAAGCCGTGCAGGACCTTTGCCATATTTTGCGCACCACGGCGGAAGCATACCGCAGCCTGCTTGAAAAAAAGGGCAACCTGTTGCAGCTGGCCCTGCCCCAAACCCCGGTGCAGGTGGTCGGCAATGCCGACCAGTTGGTGCAACTGATTTCAAACCTGCTCAGCAACGCGGCAACGCATACCCAGCAGGGGCAGGTCTGTGTTGGCGTTATGGCTGCCGCGGGTGCCGCCACCATAACGGTGCAAGATACCGGTGTGGGTATTGCGCCACAGCTGCTGGCCCATGTGTTTGAGCGCGGTGTAACAGATGGCCGTGGCAGCGGCCTTGGGCTTGCCATCTGCCGCCAAATTGTAAAGGGCCACGGCGGTACGATCACAATCGACAGCACACAAAACAAGGGCACGGCCGTCACCGTTGTACTGCCGTTGCACCAAAAGGGGGGCGCCGATGCCGAAAGCAAAACTGCTGCTTGTTGAGGATAACCCGCGCATTCAGCTTGCCAATAAGGATATGCTGGAGCTGTTGGGGTATCAGGTTGCCATTGCCATGAATTTGACGCAGGCGCGCGAGCAGCTGCTGGCCCAAAACCCAGATGTGGTGGTGCTGGATATTATGCTGCCCGACGGCAGCGGGTTGGAATTTTTACAGCAGCTGCGCAAAAAAACAAACCTGCCGGTATTGCTGCTGACGGCACTGGGCTCAAACGACGACACGGTGCAAGGCTTTGCGGCGGGGGCAGACGATTACCTTGCAAAGCCGTACGACTACCGTGTTTTGGCTGCCCGGGTAGAGGCGCTATTGTGGCGGGCACACCAGTTGCCAAAGCTATTGCAAAAAGGCGCGTTGCAGTTTGACATTTTGGCAAACCAGGCTTTTTTAAACGGCAAAGACCTGCTGTTGACCAAAAAGGAGTTTGCCGTGCTGCTTTTCTTAACAAAGCACGAGGGGCAGGCACTCAACTCAAAGCGGGTATATGAAACAGTGTGGAAGCAGCCGATGCTGGGCGACGACGGTGCGGTAAAAAACACAGTATACCGCTTGCGCAAAAAATTGGGGCCGGGGTTTTGCATCCAGTACGACACGCAGCAAGACGGGTATATTTTTGAATCATGGGTGGTTTAGCGGTGCATGCAGCACCGCTTTTTTTATAAAAACCGGTCACGTTTTTGCGACTGGGGGGCAGTTCCACGCCGGCGGATGGTAAAATAGCAGTGGACTAGTAAAAGCGCCTGTGCGGGCGCTTTTACTTTTTGTGTTGAAAGCGGCAAACCACTGAGGCGACGCTATAAAAGCAGTGCTTTACCGGCAGGCTGTTTTGTTGTAAGTGGCCTAGGGTCGTGTAGCGAAAGGCTGCCCACAGAACTGAAAAAATGCAAAACCACAAAGGGAGTGTAAAAATGAAACCAAAACAAATAAAAAAGTTGGCATCTTTGTTTTTGGCATTGTGTATGGCCGTTGCCGTACTGCCAACCACCGTATTTGCAGGTACAGGGGGCGTTACCGGCACAATGAGAGTTGGTAGTTTAATAGACCTTGGCACCAGCAACAGCGGGCCCGGCTGGGTATGGGATGCAGCCGGCGCCACACTGACATTGAGCAGTAGCTATGCAGCCGGGTACATCGACATTCAATGTGCAACGACCGATACTGTCAATTTGGTGTATTCCGGTGATGTTGTGATTAGCAGTGGGGGTGAAACGACGATTTACTGCAAAGGAAACCTGAATATCACCGGTAGTGGCGGCACGCTGACTGTTAATTCTTTAGCCAATACGTTGATAGCAAAGGGAGACCTTCAAATTACAGGTGGTAATTTAGTTTGCACAACAAATCTTATACACGGGCGTGCAATGATGTCTAAAGGCGGCACCTGTACCATTAGCGGGGATGCCAATGTCACCGCGGCCAGCACGGGCGGCGGTGATGGGTGGGGCATTCTTGCGCAAAATGGGGATGTTGTGATCTCCACTACCGGCACAGTGGCCGCAACCGGCGGCAATTATGCAATCGGTGGCGTTAATGGTACCATTAGCAATGGTACAGTAAAGTCCAACAGCAGCAAAATAGACCCGGACCTTGGGTTTAATACCCTTAATATGACCGGCGGCAGTGTGATTTACAACGACGGCATTGCGTCGCAAATCACTGCCGTAACCCCAACGGGCGGCCCTAAAACGGGCAGGACGGTTATCACCCTTACGGGCACTGGGTTTGTGGCGGGCTCAAAAGTATATCTTAACGGCGTGGCAGCAACCAATGTCGAAGTAAAAAGTGAAACGCAAATCACCTGTACCACACCCGCAGTCACACAGGGCACAGCAACCGTAAAAGTACAAAATAACGGGGGTATAGGGGTTCTGAAAGACGCGTTTACCTACACCGCCGAAGAAAAGTACCTGATTACCACAGTAAATTGTACGGCAAGCGCCGCAGAAGCAGTACCGGGTGCCACGGTGACAGTTAACGCCCCGGCCAAAGCAGGTGCAAAACTTTTGGGCTGGTCTGCCAGTGGCATTGTACTGCCAGAAGGTATGGTGGACAGTTTTACGTTTACTATGCCTGCAAAAAACGTGCAGATTACGGCAATTTACGGGCCGCCCGACCTTGGGGTGAGCAGCGTCACACTAAACCAAACGGCCCTTGCGCTGCACAGCGATGCTGCCCCCAAAACAGCAACCCTTACGGTGACAGTTTTGCCTGCCGAAGCAGCAGATAAAACCATCACATGGCAAAGCAGCAATACGGCAGTGGCCACCGTAACAGCAAGCGGGCTTGTGACTGCGGTGGGCAGCGGCACAGCGACGATTACCGTTACCACGGCAGACGGTGGTCATACGGCCAGCTGTACTGTAACGGTTTCTGTTGCTGCGGCAGGTACGGGGGGCACAGCACCGGTTGCTATAACGCCCCCCGCGCCGGTGCCGGTAAACCGGCAAAACCGGCCGGTAGTAACCCCTACCCCACCCCCCGCCCCGAAAGCCACCGCTTCGCCGGCTCTAGTGCAATCCACAGCCACCCCGGCCCCGGCGGCCAGCGAACCCGCAAAGCAAAACCTTACCCCCAGCACAGTACAGGTGGATGAAGCCGCCGGCACAGTGACGGTGGTACTTAACATTGCAGATTTACCTGCGGGTGCAGCCACACTAAAACTGCCGGGTGGCACGTTGGTAGAAGTGGGGCAGGGCACCACAGTGACGCTGACGGTGAAGAAAAGCGACCTTGCGGCAGACGACACGTTTTTGCTTACCGTGCTAAACGAAAATGGCACACCACTTGCAAGCGGTATGGTACAGGCAACCCCCACGGCGGCCAGCAACAACCTGTCGGCCACCTTTTGGTGGGCGGTGGGCGGCACGGCAGCCCTTGCGGCCTGTGCGGCAATCGCCTATCTGCTGTTCAAAAAAAGGCGCGGGGCGTAAGCATGCGGTACACGCGAAAACGACTTAATATAAAAACATAACACAAAAAACTAACCCCTTGAAAACGACTCGTTTTCAAGGGGTTAGTTTTTTATTGGCGGACAGGGTGGGATTCGAACCCACGAGCCTCTTGCGAGACTACCTGATTTCGAGTTTTATTGGGTAACTAACCTTTTCGTGTATTTTCGTGGTAGTTTCGTGTCCTCTCGTTCCGGCCGCAAACCCGCATGGCTGCTGACTTTTTCGGAAAAAGTCCCGAAAACCCAGTAAAATCAATGGGTTCGAGTAAATTGCGAAAATGAGCAAATTTTCGGCAAAAAAGGTAGAACTGAGGGTAGAACTGGCAGAACAAAGGTAGAACAAAAAAGCCTACACAGTGCAGTCTCTCACCGAAATAAAACTGAGGTGTATGGCTTTGAAAAACAAATCAATAAACTGGGACAAGCTCCCGGAAGTAATGACACTGGATCAGCTCTATCAGATTTCCCATATCAGCAAATCCACCGCACGCTTTCTTTTGCAAAGCGGGAAAATCCCTTGCATGTATTCCGGCAAGAAAACGCGGTGCTATAAAATTCTAAAAGCAGACGTAAAGACTTACCTTGCCGATCGGGAGCAGTTTCCCGAATACTATAAGGCGACACGAGGCTGGTACTCCAAATACTCCAGCCCTGACTTGACGAATCCGCCTGTTCCCGTGATACGGGAGGATATGCATGAGTATTACGCTTATCTTCTCCAAAAGTACCCGGATGTGCTTGATACGCTGCTGATCAGCAGGATCACCGGCTATGGAAAAACGTCCATCAATAACTGGTGCAACAAAAACAAGCTTCAGCACTTCCTGAACAAGGGCCGCAATAGGATCCCGAAGGTGTACCTCATTGATTACTTTTGCTCCGTACACTTCCGGACCATTGCCCGCAAAAGCGACTGGCATAAAAAAGTGCTGATCGAATATTCATCTTGGAAATACAAAACGCGATGAAAACATAGCCGGAGAGCTCACAGATAAACAGGTGAGCTCTTCGGCTTTTCTTAGTGAGGCTTTGAATTCCTCTGCAATACTTTTCTTGACAGTTACAATGTGCAAGAATATAAACTTGAAAAGTCAGTATTTAGTCGATGATTTTCTGTTGAAAAGTCAAAGATAATACGCTACATTACGCTTGAAATGTTGGAGGGAGGTGCTTTTATACAGATGTAAAGGAAGTTTCCCCGATATATGACCGCGCCTCCGAAAATGCACCCTAACGGGTATAACTGTACAACTATTATTTATAATACACCTGATAGGGTATAATATTCAATTAACACTCTTGACAATGTACCCGAAAGGGTATATTATTTATGCATAATCAACGCAAAGGAGGCCATACTGAATATGAATCAAATTGCCGAATTTATTAAAACAAACAGAAAAGCTGCCGGGCTGACGCAGGAAGAATTTGCAATGAGGTCGGGACTTGGGCTTCGCTTTGTGCGTGAACTGGAGCAAGGAAAAGAAACCGTGCGTCTGGATAAAGTCAATGTTGCTTTGGCGATGTTCGATATGGAAGCCGTTCCGGGCAGAAAGGAACAGAAATGACAAGTACATTCAGAAGAGCATTCGTTTATGTGTACAACGTCTATGCCGGAGAGCTTTGCGAAACCGACGAGGGATACTCTTTTTCTTATGACAAGGAGTATCTATCAAGTGGCGATGCACATCCGGTTTCATTAACTCTGCCGATACGGGAAGAATCCTATACATCCAAAACGCTGTTTTCTTTTTTCGACGGACTGATCCCCGAGGGATGGCTTCTGGATGTTGTCAGCCGCAACTGGAAGATTGATTCCAAGGACAGATTTGCGCTGCTTCTGGTTGCTTGCAAGGACGCTATCGGAAGCGTCAGCATAAGGGAGGAACGAATATGAACTGCTTATGCTGTGGAAAGCCGCTTAAAGACAACGGCGAAAATATCGGCTGGCACAAGGCTTGTATCAAGCGTTTCTTCACAACGACAGTCATCCCGGAAATCGAGATAACAGATTTGACTTTAGAAACGCTTGCCGAGGAAAGCATCAATAAAGGATATACCGTTCCCGGTGTTCAGAAGAAGCTTTCGCTGCACCTTTCAAAAGAAACGCACCCGAGACTGACGGTTGTAAACTATCCGACAGGATATATTCTGAAGCCGCAGGTCAAGGAATTCCGTGCGCTGCCGGAGGCGGAGCAACTTGTTATGTGTATGGCGGATAAAGCAGGAATTGCAACCGTACCTCACGCTTTGGTGAAAAGCGGAGATTCATATGCGTACATCACAAAGAGAATTGACCGTGTATTTGCAGACAAATCAAGAACCCAAATGCTTGCCATGGAGGACTTCTGTCAGTTGGATTTGCGGCTGACACAGGATAAATACAAGGGCTCATACGAGCGCTGTGGAAAGATCATCAAGCAGTATTCTTCCGCTTCCGGTCTGGATATGACAGAGCTGTTTTATCGCCTTGTGTTTTCGTTTATCGTCGGCAATTCCGATATGCATCTGAAGAATTTCTCTCTGATTGAAACAGAAACTGGCTCGGGAAAGTATCATCTTTCTCCCGCCTATGATCTGCTTCCTGTGAACGTCATCATGCCGGAAGACAAAGAGCAATTCGCCCTGCCGATGAACGGTAAGAAGACAAATATCCGCCGAAAAGATTTTCTTGTCTTTGCGGATGGGTGCGGTATAACCAAATCATCGGCAGAAAAAATGATAGAACAATTGATCTCCATGACATCCGAGTTCATCAAAATGTGTGATGATTCCTTCATTCCAAAGGATATGAAGGAATCGTTGAAAGAGCTAATCAACGCAAGAGTGTCTGTTCTGAAACAGTAAATTCAGTTTGTTCTCCGGCTTGATAATGCAATCCATGCCGGAAAAACGAATTGGGTTTTTGATGAATGTGAAGCCTGCATTTGATATTTTGCAGGGCAAAACTGAATAGATTATTTGACAAAACCGCTCTTGTACAGCAATGTACAAAGAGCGGTTTTTGTTTGTGTCGGAGCAGGATCGCGAGCAATATATCCACACGGTTCTGAAGGGAATGCGTCCGGTGCAAACACCGTCACTCGACTTTTCAATATGGTGCGCGAGATGTGCCACGTCGGCAATAACATGCGTCAGATTGCCCGGCGTGCATACACGCAGAATATGCGAAGGAAACCGAAATTGATGTTGCAAACATCACCCGAACCGTCGGACGCATCAGAAAGCGAGCAAAAAAACTTTTCTGATTTTTTTGCTGAGCATGTCAAAAAAACGCCTTGAGATGTCCGTAGTAAGGTGAGAGGACAGTAATTCTTCTCATGTTCCTTGAAAACTGAATAGTCAGTGCTGCGGATCTTTCCGCCATCTGCGTAGCAACACAGCTTCCGACGCCAAGACCTCCGTTTGGAGCGAGCGATCACCGGAGAGCTATAACAGTCATGTGGTGTGGCTGCTTGCGACGATGTAGAAGCTGGGTACAATGATACTTCCGTCTGTCTTTGAGACAGGCGGCTCGGAGCGATCCTCGGAGGGGTGAGATTCCCATGATGCCGGTTGACCGTCGGCAGTCCGCAGCACTCCCTATTCAGCAGGGGACGAGATAAATATGCTGAAAAGTTTATCAATGAAAACTATGCGCAGCAGTCAGGCAAAGACTGCTGCGCATCCTTTTGCTGATAAGCAAAAAATCACGAAGGAGGTGAGACGGGTGAATACAACTACCATCTCACAAAGAGAGGCATACAAGCTAAAGAGATGATGCCGGGAGCATCGGAGGTTACTTCCTCGTTGATAACTCGGCGGATGATCTCTGAGATGTTCTTGAGAATGTGGCGGTTCTCAATGATATAGATTTTATTGAAAACGTCTATGTAGGAAGGATGGATCGGGAATAAGTCAATATACTCTTCCATGCGCTCCGACATATTGGAGTAGAGGCTACAAAACTTCTGCAAGTGTTCGCGGATGAGCGCCTTTTGCTCCGGCGTCTTCTTGAGGATCCTTTCCGAAACGACATAGGCAGTATCTTCCTTGCGGATGATCACTTGTTCAAAACGGTCCTTGACGCGGTTGAGCGTCTGGGAAACGAAAGCAAAGTTGGGATTGTCAAAGAGCTATACCCGCTGGGGCTTCCGCCATTTCTTTGAGGACCGCACCCTCGACATCATCCAGCCGGATTTGGCAAACACCGGCGGAATCACCGAGACCAAAAAAATCTGCGATATGGCGCAGGTTTATGACGTGGGCGTGCAGATTCATGTCTGCG
>JAEWRN010000018.1 GCA_023460035.1 Bacillota bacterium | reverse complement strand
TGCGTGCCGGGGGGCACCGCGTCGAACGTGATGACCTTCCTCGCGCACGGCGACGTGCCGCTTTCGGTCACCATCACAATGTGCACCACCCTGCTTGCCCCGGCGCTGACCCCCACCCTGACGCTGGTCCTTGCCGGCCAGTGGATTGAGGTCAATTTCTGGAGCATGTTCTTCTCCATCGTCATGGTCGTGCTGATTCCCATCTTTTTGGGGCTTGCCATTCATGCCATTGCCGGCAAAAAAATAGAACCCTTTAAAAAGATTCTCGTGCTCACTTCCACCATCTGCATTTTGCTGGTGGTCGGCATGTGCGTGGGGCCAAACCAGAGCAGCTTCACCCAAAATGGGCTTGCCATTGTGGGGGTTACCGCGCTGGCGGTGCTGGTGCACCATGTGCTGGGCCTTGTTGCCGGGTACGGCATTGCAAAGGCGTTTCACTTTAACGAAGAAAAGACCCGTGCCCTGTCACTGGAGGTCGGGCTGCAAAACAGCGGCCTTTCGTGCACGCTGGCAAACTCGGCCTTCCCCGGCACGCTTGCCATTCTACCCTGCGTGCTGGCGACCGTGATTCACCAGATCGTCGGGCCCATTGTGGCGAATATGTTTGCCGCACGCGACAACAAAGCCCCCGCACCCGCCGCGGCAGAACCCCTGCCCGCGGAGGGTTAAACCCCCGCTGCTGCAAAACGCACAGGCACCCAAATGCCTGTGCGTTTTTTATTTGCAACCGGCCCTGCACGGTGTATAATGTAAAGCAAAGCGCTGCACGCAGTGCAGCTTAGTTTGCGAGGGATAACAATGTATTTTGAAAAAGACTGGATGATGCGCCAAATTGGCCAGATGGTTGAATTTGTGGCGCGGCTGTTTTTCCACCGGGATAAAATAGAGTATGAAGTAATTGATGAAAACAACCTATCCGAAACCGACCTTGTTTACCGCCGGCTGGTAGAATTACTATCGCAAAACGAAATTTGCGACGCCGAGGACTATTTGTTTGAGCGTTACAAAGCCGGCGACGGCGCCTACTTAACGCTGGCGCTTGATTTTTACCAGCGGCTGAACACGATGACCGACAACGAATTGACCGACTGCGATTTTTCGCGGGACGAAATTGCCGAGGGCCTGCAGGACATTCTTAAAAAAGAACAAATAGACACCTCGGTTTTAATGCTGGATTTTGGCGAACAGGAAAAAGCCTGATTGTACCATAAAGCCCGCTTTGGCGACTTGCCAAAGCGGGCTTTTGTTGTTACAGGGCGTCCGCCCCGTTTTTTATAGAATAGACCATCAGCTGCATTTGTTTTTCACTGGCTGGGTGGCCGTCGTAATCTGAAAACGTATTTAAAATGTGTATACGGTAAAAGCCACACGCCATACCGGGCTATTTAATCAAAGAACTACAAGTACATCCGCCCCTGTTCCCCAAACGCTTACTCTGCTTTTCCTTCTGCCGCCTGCAGCTCGGCAAGCTGGGTTTCCAGCCTTGCCACTGCATCCGCTTTGCTTTCATACGGCGCGTGGCCCAGCACATAATACGCAAAGTCCAGCCCGCGTATTGCAGCAAGATACGCCGCAAGGCGGTCAGGCTGCCACACGGCACCGTGGTAAAAATCTTCACAGTCGGCATCGGCCACAAACAACACCTTGTCTTGCGGCACCAGCACCAGCGTACAATCTTGTGTATGGGGGCTTGGCACTTCCAGCAAAATGCACTGCACACCGCCCAGCTCCAGCGTCAAACGCCCCTCAAATACTACATCCCCCTGCATTACTTTGACCTCTGTGCGGTCTGGGTACTCCAGCCGGATATTCGTGTCGCAAAACTCAATTTCCTGCCCGGTTTGCAGGCGCTGCGCCATGGCTTCCTCGCTCCAGGCCCACTGTG
Organism: Bacillota bacterium; assembly: GCA_023460035.1. Taxonomy (GTDB): domain Bacteria; phylum Bacillota; class Clostridia; order Oscillospirales; family Ruminococcaceae; genus Pygmaiobacter. The sequence goes on along the minus strand of JAEWRN010000018.1, from coordinate 134,604 downwards.
CGACCTCACGCAGTTTTTGCTGGGTTTTGCCGCACACCACCGTTTTACCCTCTACCGCGTGCATGCCAAACGTGTGGTCCCAATGCCAATGCGTAATGGCAGTGACTGCCGGCAGTGCAAAGCCCGCCCCTGCCAGGGCATCATAAAATTTTAAAACGTGCTTTTGTGAATTGCCGGCATCAATGGCAACGGCATAGTGCTGCCCTTGCACATAGCCCAGCACCGGGCGGTCGGTCGCCGCGTCGTGCGGCAGATAATAAACATGTTCTGTCAGCTGCTCAAGCCCCATGGTATTCCCCTTTTTTCTGTGTATTGTGCCTTTTATTATAGCGCACATGGCCAACTTGCCGCAACGCACCATAAGATTGACAGCCACTACCGTTTGTGTTACGCTTGAAAGCAATTTCCACTACTCATTTTGCCGCAAAGGCGGCAGCGGGAGGTTTTATAAAATGGAACGTATCGCAAGCTTTAGTGTCAACCACGATGTGCTGCAAAAGGGGATGTATACCTCCCGCATTGACGGCGACATCGTAACCTATGATATTCGCATGGTGGTACCCAATGTCGGCCCTTACCTTGAAAACGCGGCCATTCATACCTTTGAGCACCTGTTTGCCACCTATGTGCGCAACAGCCCATTTTCAGACGCCATTATTTATGTGGGGCCCATGGGCTGCCGCACCGGGTTTTACTTTATCACACGCGACAGTATGAGCAAGCAGCAGGCGCTGGACCTTTTTCGCGAAACGCTGGTGTTTATCCGCGATTTTGAGGGGCCGATCCCCGGGGCGACGAAAAGCGCCGAGTGCGGCAACTACCGCGAACACAGCCTGCCCGGTGCCAAAGCGATTGCGCTGGATATGATACCGGTGCTGCAAAACTGGACACCCGCGGATTTTGCTTATTTAGAGTAACCGCCCGCCTTATATGCACCGCAACAGCCACCCGACAGGTGGCTGTTTTTTTGCGGGCATTGGTACGGGTGACCTATTAAACGCGGCAGATATATTGCGGGTACTGTTTTTTGCCGTATAAAATGGCATGGGCCGGGCACAGGTTGATGCACCGGGTGCAAAAGATGCAGTTTTTACCAAACCGCGGGCGCTTTTCTACCATTTGGATATTGCTTTTAGGGCAGCTTTTGGCGCAAAGGCCACAGCCGATGCAGGCATCTGACGCCGCATAGTTCATCGCAAATAAAGGCATTGCCGCGGTGCACCCCGCCGCCACGGCATGGTAAACCGGGCGCAGATACGGCGCCACTTTTTCTGTTTGCCGCTGCCCTGCCAGCAGCGCGTTTACCAGCGTCGGCACAAGCTGTGCCGCTTTTTTAAGGTTGCTTTGCACTTCTTTTTGCGGTGTGGGTGAAAACCCGCCGAGGAACATCAAGTCATTGGCCATGGTAAACGACTGTGTAATGCACAGCTCATGGTTTTTTTGCCGTAATAGCTTTGCAAGGCCCGAAAAATCGGTTTTAGCGGCACTGGCCTCGGTGCAAAAAGCAAGTACAGGCGTTTGGCGCTGTGCCGTGGGCAGCACTTTGCGCAGATACTGCAGCAAAAACAGCGCCGGGTATTCATAATACTTGGGGCACCCAACCACTAAAAAATCATACCCCACCTCTACGGGCTGCGGCTCTTCTGCCGAGCGCATCTGCACCGACACCCCCTTTGCCACAAGTGCCTGCGAAAACAGGTTTGCCACATATTTTGTGTTGCCGGTACCGCTGAAATATAAAATTAATGCCGTCATCTTACTTTTGCCTCCGGTGGTTTTGTTAGCCTTATTTTGCTCCCTTTTGGCACGCCTTAGAAGCAAGGCTGCAGCCGCTTGCTTTTTTGCCGGGCTTAAAAGCCCCTGCGCAGTTTTTTTACGTTGCGGTTCATCAAGTGGCGGCCAAGGTGGCGATACAAAAATTCTTTTGCCGGGCCCATTGCCTGCCCATGCGTGTTCAACAATTCGTCCGGGCTGTCATATACGCCAAAATCATGGGTGATGCCCTCGCTTTGAATATAGGTATTGTTGCCGCCCCAGTCAATCACCGGGTGTTGCAGCGACTTTACCGCCACCCCGTACCCACAAAACGGGCCGTCACAGCTGCTGTTTTGGGCCTGCAACGCCGTTAAGTATTGCCGGTCAATAATAAAGCCCTCCAACTCGTACCAAATGTTTTCGTAATACACCTCTACCCAGCTGTGGAAAATATCTGCCGGTGCATTTTGGTACACAAAGCCGGTCATTGCGCCTTTTTGCAACACCTTGTCAATGGTAAAGCCGTGGACACGGCAGGGGATGCCCACCGCCCGCAGAAGCGCCATCAGCAGGGTGCCCTTTGTGTTGCACTGCCCGTACCCCTGTGCCAGCACCTGCGAAGCGGGCAATGTGTCGCAGGTATTATACCCAAATAATATTTCATCCCGCACAAAATTGTAAACCTGCAAAATGCGCTCAAAGGGCGGCAAGCCCGCCCAATGCCGCTTTTTTACGAGCGCCTGCACCGTTGCAGCAGAATAATCCAGCATGGGGGTCTCTTTTAAATATTGTTCCATCGTTTCACCCTTTTTCTTGTTTTACGGCTGTAACCACGTTCTTTTGCCTGCCGCAACGGGGAGGCTACTTTTCACCGCTTAACTTGCGCAATGCCTCGCCGATGTCCGACAAAAAGTAAATGCTGTTGCCCTTGTTGCTTTCGTAGATAAAATCCTGCAGGGGTTTGCTGGTATAGCCCGCATAGTCGCCGATGATCGCCACCTTTTTGCGGTAGTTGACAAACTTTTGCAGCACTGCGCCCGCAATGCCGGTGCTGAGCACAAAAAAATCCTCAGTAAAACAGGCTTTGCTGAGGATGAACTTGTCGCAGCCCGTCTCGTATTGTGCCGTTGCAAGTACATCCAGCGCAGACTGCGCGTCATAAATCAGCACCTCATCTGCAAGCAGCTGTGCAATATCGTTTTTTGCCCCGAGAAGCTTGTATTCCATAATGCCCCCATTCTGTCATTGCTTGTTATACGCCCATTGCCATTAAAGTTTTGCGCCTTTCTTTCAGCCATTTTGTTTTTCACAGCTCTATCTCAGTTTGAAATGCCACGACCGCCTGCCCTGTGATCTGCACAAGAACCGGTGCCCCATTTTTTATCGTAACGTGGACAAGCATGCCGCCGTCGCGCCGGATTGCTTCGCCCTGCACGATAGAAAAAGAGAGTTCTTCTTCGGTTTCCAGCTGCCGGCAAACGCCATAATGCACAAGGTATGCGCCCAGCGGCCCGTTGGCATTACCCGTAACCGGGTCTTCTGCAATGCCGATTGCCGGCGCAAACATACGCCCGTGCACCAGCACCTCGTCGCCAGGGTTTAAGGTAAACACATAATACCCGTTACAACCCACTTCTGTGCTGATTGCAGCCAGTGCGTCCATATTGGGTTTTAAGCGGTGTAACAGTGCATTGGACCCGATGCCCACCATAATTTTAGAATGCCCGGCAGAAGCAATGGCAACAGGGCAATCCGGCCGAATATCCCCCGGCTTTATGCCCAGTGCCGCAGCAATTTTTTGCACCATCAACGGCGCAAATGGTTGGCCTATGTTTGGCGTGCCTTGGGTCATAATAATAGAATAATCTTGTTTTTCTGGTACAATATCTACGGGCAGCAAACCCGCCTTTGTTTTTTGCACTACCCTGCCCGCGACTGCACACCCCTCTATCGCCCTTACATAGTGTGCCGCAATGGTTGCGTGGCCGCACAAGGGCACTTCTGTCATCGGTGTAAAAAAGCGCACTTCAACATCATAATCGGGCGATGGGGAAGAAAAAACAAACGCCGTTTCAGAGTTGTTCAGCTCTCTTGCAATTCTTTGCATTTGTTCTTCCGTCAGGCCATCTGCATGGGGTACGACACCCGCCGGGTTACCGTGGAATTTCGTTTTTGTAAAGGCATCCACCTGGTAAATTTTATATGTTTTCACAATGTGCGCTCCTGTTTAATTTTATCCGGTTCAACCTTGTAATCACTTTTGTGGTCATAATACTACATTTTAAAACGATCCCAAACAAAAAAGCATTATAAGCCCGCAGGTTTTTACGGTAAACCCGTTTTTTGAATTTGGGGCAGCAAAAAGACTGCTTTGAAATAATTATAACAAAAGTGAAACTTTGCCACAACACAAAAGGCAACGGCCCATGTACCAGTTTTCAACCTGTCACACAGGCCTATTTTATGTCTTATTTCAAAACTCAATAGTATGGTTTTAACCCTGTTTGGGGGCCTTCACTGTGCCGGTACCTTTTTTATCTAATTTAACCAGCACAAGTGCCAGTGCAATACACAGCATATTGCAAACAACCACCGCACCCAAGTTGTTTGCCAGCAGTGTTTGAGAAAACACATTCAAAAGGCAGTGGAATAGCACACAGAGCCAAAGGCTTTTACCAATTTTATAAATGGCACCCAGTATAAAACTACTCCCTAGCAAGCCGATCAAAAACGGAATGTGCTGTATGTATTGCAAAGTATTCGTCATGTAAAATACATATAGTGCCAAAAGCCCCAAGCAATAAAGGTGATGATGGTGGCAAGCGCAAAGGGGGCCCTTTTCTCCAGCATCGGCTGAAAGGTATATCGCCAACCTATTTCCTCAATGCCGCCAAACACAATAGATTGAAAAAATAGTACAAAGAAGGAATACCACTTTACCCCGTCTGAAACACGCGCTAATACTAATTGCGGGGCAAATAAAATCACCAAAAAAACAGCAACAATACCATATCGCACGATTGGCTGTTTAAAGCTAAAAAAATCAATCAAAATTTTTAATGGAGAGTCAACTCTTTGGGACTTCAGCGAAACAATGATACCCCAAATTGCAGAGGAAGCCCCACCAATAATTAAAAACAAAAGATTCAGCGGTGCGGGGTATGAAATATGGCCGGCGCGCAAAAAAGCAATGACAAAGCAGACGAGGCCCATTTGGGCCATCGTCCCCGCCAAATATAGCTTCGCCCATTTTTTATCTTCTATTGGCATTTTCCCGCCCCCCTTGGCAAGGTTTGATGTTTCAAATAATAACAACACTTTGGCACTTTAACAAAACAGCATACGCAAAATACCCGTTTATAAACAGAAAATCCATGTGCCAGTTTTCATCCTGACGCATGGATCCGTTTTGGTGCCGGTGGTCGGGGTCGAACCGACACGGTATCGCTACCACGGGATTTTGAGTCCCGCACGTCTGCCAATTCCATCACACCGGCGTGTTGTTTGCAGCTTTATTATTATAGCGGATGCGACAAAGAAAAGCAAGACATCTGCCGCTAAATTTTCGCACCGGCCCAAAGCTGCAAACAAGCCCCGCCCCCACGGGGCGGCAGGGACATAAAAAGGGGGAGGTGTCCCCCCCCCTTTTTTGTTATAAACTTTGTTATTTCAGCACTGCACTGTTAAGCACATATTCTTCTACCTTAGAAAGCAGCACTGTGTTTTTGATATAGGGCATATCGTACATGCTTTCAGCATTGCTGTAATCCTCTGAGCCGGTATTGGTTTTAAAATAGGCCTTGATATCATCGTCCGACACACTGAGGCCCGCATCCTCTGCGATTGCCTGGTAAATCAGCGCCTCTTGTGCCTGTGTCTCAATGACATCCTGATTATCTGCAAACCAGTCATCAATGCTGCCGGTGATACCATAATAAGAAAGCAGCGTTGTAACATCCACACCGTACTGTGCGGCGGTTGCTTCCATATTTGCTTTTGTGGCGGCCTGCTCAAAATCGATCAGCGCTTGCGGCGTTTCGCTCACTTTGCTGCCGTCGTCAATCTGCTTCCACAGGTAGGTCTGTATTGCGGTTTTGCTCTGCTGCTGGCGAATGCCTTCGCGCATTTCGTCCACCGTCGTCCAGCCGTAGGTATCCGTCAGGTTGGTCGCGACAAAATCATCTGTCAGCTCCGGCGTGACCTTTTCTGCAATGTAGTTGATCGTGACGCTGAACACTGCGTCCTTACCCTGCAGGGCGGTGTTATTGGGGTACGAATCGGGGAAGGTCACATTGACATCAAAGGTTTCACCGGGGGTGTGGCCAACCAGCTGGTCAATAAAATCATCGATGTAGCTGGTGGTGCCAATGGTGACATCGGTACCCTGCCCCTGTGTGTTGCCACCGTCAAACTCTGTGCCATCAATCTTGCCCACGTAGTCAATGTTGATGGTATCGCCATCCGCCACGGCGCGGTCCAGCACCTGGTTGGTGGTGGAATACCCGGACAAAATACTGTTCACCTGTGTGTCCACCGCATCATCGGCAATCGTGTACACACTGCTGGGCACTTCAACGCCCTTGTAGGTGGCAAGTGTCACATAGTCCAGCGCGGTGACATCTTTCCACAGACCGTTTTCGTCAAACGGCGCACTGTAATCAAAACTGTCGGTGCTGGCAGCCGATGACGAAGCGGCAGAGGAAGCACCCGAGGAAGAATCACCGGGCAGCTTGTCACAGCCAGCCATCAGGCCGGCCGTCAATGCGCCAGCCATCAGTATCGCAAAGGTCTTGCGGGCAAAATTCATAATATAACTCCTCAAAATAAAATTTACTGCGCCGCAAAGGCGCGGTACGTAAAAGCACTGTGTTTTTATTATACGGCATTTTGAAACAAAATAGATGTTTTTTTTGTGAGTTTTTTTATTTTTCCCAGTATTTTGTAAAATTTGTGGTTGATTTTAGGCGTGTTTTTTCTTTTTTATTGCACGGCGCCGCAAAATCTTCTATAATGACGCTAGGCATAGCCTGCACCTTTGTATTGGCCCACTTGGGGCAAGGGTGTCATCCTGCAAAGTAAAGGGGAACAAACATGGACTTAATTGTCATCATTGCCTGCTATTATTTCGCGTTCACTGAAATCAAATCACTGGTCGATTATGGCGCTGCGCCGTGGCGGATTGAGCACTATATTCTTGCCGCGATTAGCCTTGCGTTGCTGGTGCTGGGTACCCTGCGGGCGATTCAGTCTTATAAATTATGGAAATACAAAAAGGACCACCCGGAAGAAGAGATGCTGTCTTCTGTTGCCGAAATTTCGGCAGAGGAGGAAGATACCGCCCCCGCCCTGCCAGCGCAGGATGACGACAGCGAAGAAACGGCCGACGACGAAGAGGCTTTTGCTGAAACCGAGCAGGATGCAAATGACGATACAAACGAAGAGAAGCCGCTTTGAGTATTTTGTCATTTGAAGTTTTTGGGCCTTGTTTTTCGTTTTGTTACTAGCGGAACAGTAAAACCGGTTGCCCCGGCCAAAAGGAGCCTTGACCTTGATTTTTTTGCACCCCACTACCATTGAAATACGCGAGTTTCGTACCCTGGCCCGGGGCCTGTTGCAGGCCCCGGTGGTACAGCAAATGTCTGCTTATACCCAGCATGGCGACACCTCCTGCCTTGCACATTGTGTGGCGGTGGCGTGGTTTAGCTTTTTAGTGTATAAACGGTTTGGGCTGCACGGGCAAGAACACGAGCTGGTGCGTGCCGCGCTGTTGCACGATTTCTTTTTATACGACTGGCACGAGCCCGGCCACCAGCGGCTGCATGGGTTTCACCACCCCCGTATTGCCGCCCAAAACGCCATACAATACTTTGACATTACCCCGCTGGAGCAAAACACGATTCGCTGCCATATGTGGCCGCTGACCATTTTGCCCCCGGTGCACCGTTTGGGGTGGATTGTGACGATGGTGGATAAGGCGTGCAGCATTGCCGAGGTATTCGGCTGCCGGTACCGGTCGTTTTTAAAACCCCGCCGCAGGCCCTGCGAAGCTTAATCGCCTGCGTTGTAACTACCTTACTACGGTAAAATTAACAGCCGGCCCTTGACAGGGGCCGGCTTTCGTTTTGCGCAGCTGCAGGGCAGCAAACCAATTTGATGGGCCTCGCCCGCTTTGCCTTTTTTGCCATGGGGTACTATTGCGCTAACCCCTTTGCCAAAAAAGATTCTACCCCGGCGAACAACAGCAGCTCTTGATGCAGCAGCTTCAAAAAATCATGGATTGGCCCCTCCTTGGGGCGTTGTGGCACCAGGTAATAAATAATGCGCTCCTCCGGGCCCTGCCGCAGAGGATAACTGAAGATCCGGGAGTTTTCCATTCGCCGCGCTACTGTCAACGGGACAACCGCCCAATTTTCTCCGGTCAAAAAATCCTTTAGCAGTGGCATATGGTCCAGCGTAACATTGGGTTCTATTGACGCGTCAAACCAGCGTTCATGCCAAATATCATACTCTGGGCTCCATGGCAGCCGCACCTCATTCGCCGGGTTAAGCTGCGTGGGGTTAGGGGCCTTGCCCACTTTGCAGTCTGCCCCGCACAGCAGCACAAATGGCTCGCGAAAAGCGGGCAGGGTGATTACATCCTTCGCATACCGGTGGTTGGAAATCAGCGCAAGGTCCGCCATGCCGTTTTCGATGCGGCGGTATGCTTCAAACGAGAGATAATTATGAAAACAGAGATTGTACTTTTTAAGAGCTAAAAAATCATGCAACACCGGGGGCAACACGCAGGTGCTGACACTGCCGACCGAGGCAAGGTGCTGGTGCCCATTGGCGGCACGCTGCTGCAAATGACCGTGCGCTGCACTTTTTCGTATTTGTTGATTGGGTCTTGGAGGCTGCCTGCTGTTGCGGCGGCGACCGCCATTGGGTGGCTTTTTATTGTACTTTACCAGGTGCTGATTTACCGGTTTTGCTGCTGCGGTGTGGCTAGCGGGGCAGACACTGCCTGCTAGGTTAACCCGCCGGCCATTGCGGCACAAAAGCTGCTACTGTGCGGTTTTTGTGGCTGCCGTATTTTATCGGCACCGGCACCCTGCAAAAAAGCGGCGGTTGTTTTACTGCGGTCAACAGCGGTTCGTACTGAACGGTTATTTTTAACCGCTTACGGCCCGCCACAGCATAACACCACAAAAGCGCCCTCCTTTTGCCGGTTTCAGCAAAGGGAGGGCGCTTTTGTCTGCATGGCTTTGCGCGTTATTCTTCGTGGTCTGCCCAGTTGAGCGAGCGCCCAACCGCTTTGTGCCAGTGGCGCATCAGCTCTTGCCGCTGTGCCAGCTCCATATCCGGCTGATACATTTTGTCCAGTGTCCAATGGGTGCGAATTTCGTCAAGGTCTTTCCAAAAACCGGTGGCAAGGCCCGCAAGGTAAGCTGCGCCCAGCGCGGTCGTCTCCCGAATCATCGGCCTGCGCAGCGGCAGGTCCATAATATCGGCCTGAAACTGCATTAAAAAGTTATCCCGGCTGGCGCCGCCGTCTACCCGCAGCTCCTTCAGCAGGATGCCCGTGTCGGTCTGCATCGCATCCAGCAGGTCTTTTGACTGGTAGGCGGTCGACTCTACCGCGGCGCGAATGATGTGCGAGCGAGTGGTACCACGGGTAATCCCCACTATGGTGCCGCGGGCGTACATGTCCCAGTGCGGCGCGCCAAGGCCGGTGAATGCCGGCACCAAAAAGACACCGCCGTTATCTTTTACCTTCGTCGCAAAATACTCACAATCGCGGGCCTCGTCAATAAAATGCATCTCATCCCGCAGCCATTGCACCACTGCGCCGCCCACAAACACACTGCCTTCCAACGCATAGGTCACCTTGCCGTCAAGGCCGATGGCAATGGTAGAAAGCAGACCGTTTTGACTGTGGCACACCTCGTCGCCGGTGTTCATCAGTAAAAAGCAGCCGGTGCCATAGGTGTTTTTGGCATCGCCTTTGTCAAAGCAGGCCTGCCCAAACAGTGCGGCCTGCTGGTCGCCCGCAACGCCCGCAATGGGGATATCAACCCCCTGAATATTGACATTGCCATAAATTTCACTGCTGTTGGTCACACGGGGCAGCATGGCAAGGGGCACGCCCAAATAGTCGCACAGTGTTTTATCCCACTGCAATTTATGAATGTCGTACAGCATCGTGCGCGAGGCATTGGTGTAGTCGGTCACGTGCACCCCGCCGGTCAGCTTCCAAATCAGCCAGCTGTCCACCGTACCAAACAGCAGTTCACCCGCCTCTGCACGGGCGCGGGCCCCCTCTACATGGTCTAAGATCCACTTAATTTTCGTACCGGAAAAATACGCGTCCACAATCAGCCCCGTCGTGTCCCGCACATGCTTTTCCATGCCGTCGCGCTTCATCTGCTCGCAGATGTCGGCGGTGCGCCGGCACTGCCACACAATGGCGTTGTACACCGGGCGGCCGGTTTTCTTATCCCACACAATCGTCGTTTCGCGTTGGTTTGTAATGCCAATGGCCGCAACCTCCTGCGGGGAAATGCCGCTTTTGGCAAGCACCTCAATCAGCACGCCATACTGTGACGCGTAAATTTCCATTGGGTCGTGTTCCACATACCCCGGTTTTGGGTAGATCTGCTGGAATTCTTTCTGCGCAATTTCCACAATGTTTTGTTCATGGTCAAAAATAATGGCACGCGAGCTGGTTGTACCCTGATCGAGAGAAATAATATACTTTTTCATCGATTGCCTCCCCTGTTTTACCCCTACCGTGGGAAATAAAAAAGGCCAAAGCAAACAACCCCTATGGGGGGATGTTTTCTCGCTTTGACTCCTGTCTCTAAAGCTTTTTATTCTGCTTTTTACTATAACACACAGGGCCTTAAACCTCAACCGCTGGCTGCCAAAGCACATGTACAAAATGTGGTGCCTGTTTTAGTGATTTTGTGCAATTGCCGTGCCTTGCGGGCTAAAACGACAAAAGGCCAGCGCCGGCAGGCTTGCCCGGTGCTGGCCTTTTGTCGTTACTTATAAAGAGAACGAAACACCGTAAGCGTTTCCCCAAACATCGTCTTCGTATATTTCTTGGTAAATGAACGAAAAATCCGTGCTTTGCGTCGGCACTTCAAACACAATCTCACCCGTGCGGCTGCCGCCTTTTTCGATTTGGTACTCGTCTGGCAGCTGGCTGTCCGCAATACTGCTGATCGGGTAGCAATAGTCGGTATCGGTATCCCCGTAAAACAGCACAAAATCGTTGCCAAACATGGGCACATCTTCATCATACGGGTTATTGATTGTTACTTCAACCACCACAAACGAGTTGCCGTCCGCCGGGGCAGCGCCTTCGTATGCCGCCGTGCGATAGGCAGAATTTACGGTAAAGCCGAAAAAGTGGCAATTCATCTCTTCGCCCATATCCGCCACTGCATAACCGCCGGTTTCGCGCCCATCCGAGGTGGTGGAGGCATCTTCTACCGGTGTCAGGCCGTTACCACCAAGGGTAGGCATATTGTCGCACCCCGCCAAAGCGAAAGCCAGTACCAACGCAGCTGCAACCGCGATCAATTTTTTACCCAGTTTGATTTTGTTCCTCATTTCGTTTCTCTTTTCTGTTTACTTTTCACTTTTGTTTTCATTTTCAACATAACATGGCTACCACTAATTGTCAAGTCATAAAAAATGTAATTTACCTTATTTTTGCTTTACTTTGTTGATTTTATTCTGTCTTCAAAGGAATGCTGCTTGCTAAGGCAATTTGTATGGCATATAATGACAAGGATATTGTGAAATTTTTACATCATATAATTTTATAGGGGTGTGCGGCATGCAGCAAGAGACATTTTATCAATTAGCACAGGAACAGCGTTTTCAAATTTCTGAAGGGTTTGCTTTCGGCGTTTACCGCGGGTGGCCTTTACTGTTTGCCTGCATGGGCAGGGGTGCTAACGCAAACAACGGGCGCCCCGTTGGTGTAAGGGTGCTGCTTTCGGTTTCAAAAAATATCAACAAGCCCCTTTTAAGGCAGATACAAAAAAAATGCAAAGCGCTTTTTTTAAGAGTCTATCTGTTGCGGGGGCGGGAACTTCAAATTTGGTTTAGCGATAAAAGTGCCCCTGACGATTTTTACCCCGTTTTGCACCAGATGCTTGACTTTCTGACCGAGCGCCAATTAACGCCGCCCACAGCCTGCCCTTTTTGCCACGCAAAGGATTGCGACGTTGCTGTAGCGTGGCAGTCTACCTACCTGCCTGCGCACCGTACTTGCGTAGAGCACGCGGTGCAAAGCCAAAAAAATGTAATAGAAAAAAACGACCTGAACGGCAGCTATGTTACGGGCTTTCTGGGTGGTTTGATTGGCTCCTTTATCGCCGTATTGCCGTCGCTTCTTTTCGTTTGGGCAACCGGCTCTGTATCCGGGTGGTTACTGGCACTGATACCAATTATTTCTTATAAAGGTTACCAGTTTGCCCATGGGAGGCTGAACCGCAGCAGCATTGCCATTCCGGTACTGTTGTCACTGTTACAGGTTTTCGTAATCATTGAAACCAGCTTTTATCATATTGTGGTCAACCATTACAATCTCTACCCCAGTATTTTTGTCACGATTCCGCTGTCGTTTCAACAGGGGGCGTTTTTACCCATGCTAAATGCAATGTGGCTTTCGCTTGCGTTTATGCCAATCGGTATTCTCATCAGCTTTGCCATGTTGGCAAATAGCGGCGCTCCGCATATCAAAGCATTGGATGATTCTCTTTCCACCATATTCCCTTACCATACGGGTACCGGCACAGGCACAAATACCCCTGCCCCCGCCCCCATAACGCTCGCTGATATAGAGCATACCCCCACCTTCACGACATCGCACTTTGCTGGAAAAGACCCCTGGGACAGATAGCGGTGTTTTGCCTTGAACAGTTTCACATACTTCTTTATTTTCTGAATAATTAGCCTTGCCGTGACTTCTTATATAGATTATAATAAAATTGTTATGCAATATTATGGTAGAATTTCTGGTGATAGGTGAGGTAGCAAACATGAATTTTAAGGAATTTACTGAATTTGCGCAAGCAAAGCAACTGCACCAAGTGCAAGACGATGCATTTGGCATTTATGAAACGTTTCCCTTTCGGTTAAGTTACAACCGCCAATCCGGCAGTAGGGTGACGGCACGTGGTTTCACTGTTTGGCTTTTGCTTACCGGCAAACCCGGCAAAGAACTAATCAAAGAGTTAAGCCGTGCAGTGCACCCTTTTCGTGTTTTGGTCAGTGAAACGGCGGAAACCGGCGTGAGCCTTTCTTTCCCCAAAGCTTGGGCAACCGTCGTGGCGTTTGATGCCGTTTTATTTAAAACCGTCGAGTTGCTGCGCAGCAATGGGCTGGGCAGCGTATCGCAATGCCCCTTATGCGGCGGGCAGAACTGTGATGTTTTATTAAACTGGAAAGGCTTTTACCGGCCCGCCCACCAAAGTTGTGTGGAGCCTGCTCTTTCTGCCGGCGTTGAAACCGCCCAAAATAAAATTGAGCACGGCAGCTATTTCACTGGCATATTGGGTGCGCTGGTCGGTTCGTTTTTAGGGGCTATCCCCTCGTTTCTAAGCATTTGGTTTGGTAACCGCGTTTTCGCAATGTTATTTGCGCTAATTCCGCTTGGGGCCTATTTGGGCTATAAGCTGGCACACGGCAAAATGAACCGTCTTGTAACCGTTATTACCATTGTTGTGTCCTTTGTTCAATTGTTTGTGTTAGAACAGGTAATTTTTTATTTTGCAATAGTTGACGCATACGGAATTTATCCCAACATTTTTGCTACGGCTGCATTCTATTTTCAAATTTATACTTTCTCTGATATTGTAGAAAGTATGGGGATGGAATTTCTCTTTTTACTACTGGGTATCTGGATTAGCTGGCGCCTGATTATCCAAACCGGTTACAGCGAGGTGAACACATTGCAAAACGTGGCCGCAACGATTCAGCCCTATTCTAATGCCAGTACAACACAAAACGCGACCATAACTGTTACACCAGACCCCTTAACCTCTGTAACAACGGCACAAACCTCTGCCGAAGAAATTTACATGAAACCAGAAAAAGACCCGTGGGAAGATTAAGCGCAGCGCTTATATGTGCTTTACCCTGTATGGTTAGGTTGATAAACGCCACCGCTCTCTTTATTAGGCGGCGGCTTTTTGTTGTGTTTTTGCACAATCAATTGTGTTGATATTTGTGTATTCTGTTTAATCAGCAGAATTCCTTGTATTTTACTTGGTTTTAGGCGTTTTGTACAAGACAATCGTTGTTTTTTGTGTTATAATGACGGTGCAGTCGAGAAACGGCTCACTGCATGGAACTAATAGAAAGGTAGATGCATTATGGTAAAGCAAATCAACGTCAAAAACCTGTCGCAGGTCAAAAAGATTGTTCAGGCGGCAAGTCATTGCACCGACGATATCGGCGTACATGATGAGGCAGGCGCGATTGCGGATGCAAAGAGCATCCTTGGCCTGATGCGCCTTGACTATACAAAGCCGGTTCGTCTGGTAAGCGAAAACAAGTCTGAACTGGAGCATGTAGCCAAGGCATTGCTCAACTGACAGGCTTTTAACCGGGTCAGTGACCCGACAAACTAAAAGGTAGTGCCGTTAAGGGCGCTGCCTTTTTTGTTTTTGTTTATTTACAAAATATTCATCGGCGTTTTACTTGCTTTCCGTTGTGGTTTTGTTAAAATAGTAAGTACATGCCACGCTTTTGGTATTGCTATGGAAAAGAGGTACACTGATGAACTGGCTCGACAAATTGGAACGTAAATTCGGCAGGTTCGCTATTCCCGGCCTGATGCGCATTATCGTCATCGGTATGACGCTGGTATTTTGCTGCAACCTGTTGTTCCCGCAGGTCAACCTGTTGTCTTACCTGTATTTCAGCCCCGCCTTAATTGCGCAGGGCCAGGTATGGCGGGTTTTCACCTTTTTATTTTTGCCGCCTGAAACCAGCCTTATTTTTATTTTATTCTCGCTTTATTTTTATTACTTTATTGGCAACAGCCTTGAAAACCAGTGGGGCAGCTTCCGCTTTAATGTCTATTATCTGGTTGGTATCATTGGCACTATCATCGCCGGTTTTATTGCCGGTGGTGCAACCAACAGCTATTTAAACCTCTCGCTGTTTTTTGCCTTTGCCGCCATTTTCCCTGACATGCAGGTATTGCTGTTCTTTTTAATTCCCATTAAAGTTAAATGGCTGGCATTGGTTGACGCCGTGTTATTTGCCTTTCAGCTGTTGTTTGGCACTTGGTCCACCCGTGCCGTCATCATTGCTTCGCTGATTAACTTTTTGCTGTTCTTCGGGCCTGGTGTCTGGCGCCGGCTGCGGGAAAATTTTAAATACCGCAAACAACGTGAAGAGTGGCGCCGCCAGTGGCGGAATTAGCACCGGATAAATCTGTTTATACACTGTTAAAAGCGTACAGGGGCTGCCCTGTACGCTTTTTATTTTTGGCAACTCAGGTTTCCCGGCGCACCGCACGGTTCATCAAAAAAGCCGCTTCTTCTATTTGTTTTTTAGAAACATAAATATAGAATAACCGCCCGCCGGACAAGTTGGTGGTAGACCGCGTGCGCCCGGCAGAAAAGCCAAATGAGCCGTTCACAATTTTCGTCGTGTACTCCATTTTTTCATCGTCCAGCGCGGCGCAGATCACATCAAACTTTTCAGCGGATGTACCGCAGTATAGTTCTTCACGGTTAAAGTAATGAAGCATAGCAGTGCCCCCTTTACCGCTTAGTTTAACCCGTAAACCCCAGCAGTGTCAAGCTTAGCTGCTAGGCCCCTGCAAAGCCCTTTAAGGCCGTTTTACGTGCCTTGGGGGCGCGTACCCATATCTGTCTCACCACAACAAAACACTGATGTCCTCCTCACCCCTGTGCAAGCACCTTACCCACACCCCCCTGCTGCCTGCGCCCGGCTGCCGCTGCCACAGGGCAGGGGTAAACGCTGTTATTTCAATTTTTTATCTGTAAGGGTTGCCAGCTAAAAAAGGCAGCAAGCACCCTGCTGCTTTTCAAAAATTACATCGGGTATTAGAAAATACAAATATCACATTAACAGGTAACATGACCGCGCACCCTACCGGTGCCGCGTCGCCCGTGCTTTGCGCGCCCTTGCCGTATGCTAAGTTTTTAATCCGCCCACTTACGGGGTGGCAAAAGCCTGTATTTGTATTTTGGGGCCCATTTGACTGTTTGCTTTTGTGGCGGCATTTCACCCTTTACAAAGTAAAACCGCCGCACCGGAATCCCGGTACGGCGGTGCATCTTGAACCATGGCCTAATTCAAGATAAGACAAGGGAGGAAGTAGTACTCAAACGAAGTATCTGCAAGAAGTGTTAAGTTAGTTTTATCTAACTGATATTATTATAGCAACCTCTGTTCGTTATGTCAAGCCATTTTTTATTTTCATCCGTATTTTTATTTTCCCTTATAAAGGTCCCAAAGTAAAAGCCAGCCCACCTGCTTTTACTTTGGGTAAACTGTCTTTCTTAAAAGTCACCCTGTATTAAAAAATAATACGGTTCTCTCCTTTGTGGGCGCGGCTGCTTAACCGCCACAAAACTACGCAAAAGGCACCGGGCATCTAAACAAGACAGGTTGCCCACCCGCGCTGCCTTTGTGCGGCTTTTGTGCCGCCGAATAGCAGCTTTTTTGCAAAGAGCTATTAAAAATGCGCAAAAAAAGAAGCCTGCAAAAGCAGGCTTCTTTTAAGGTTTCTTATGCGTCGATCTTCGAAACAACGCCCGAACCAACAGTGCGGCCGCCCTCGCGGATAGCGAAGCGGAGGCCCGGCTCGATGGCGATCGGGGTGATCAGCTCAACACCGATGGTCACGTTGTCGCCAGGCATGCACATCTCAACGCCCTCCGGCAGGGTGATAACGCCGGTAACGTCGGTGGTGCGGAAGTAGAACTGCGGGCGATAGTTGTTGAAGAACGGGGTGTGACGGCCGCCTTCATCCTTTTTCAGGATGTAAACCTGGCCTTCAAACTTCGTGTGCGGGTGGATGCTGCCCGGCTTGGACAGAACCTGGCCGCGCTCGATCTCGTTGCGCTGAATACCACGCAGCAGAGCGCCCACGTTATCGCCAGCCTGTGCAAAGTCCAGCAATTTGCGGAACATCTCAAGGCCGGTAACGGTGGTTTTGCGCTTCTCGTCCTGCAGGCCGACGATTTCAACTTCCTCGCCAACCTTAACGGTGCCACGCTCCACACGGCCGGTGGCAACGGTGCCACGGCCAGTGATGGTGAACACGTCCTCGACCGGCATCAGGAAGGGCTGGTCAGCAGCACGGTCCGGGGTCGGGATGTAGCTGTCAACAGCGTCCATCAGCTCAAGGATGCACTTGTACTCGGGCGCATCCGGGTCGGTCGAGGTGCTCTCGAGAGCCTTCAGTGCCGAACCCTTCACGATGGGGGTATCGTCACCGGGGAAATCGTAGCTGCTCAGCAGGTCACGAATCTCCATCTCTACGAGCTCAAGCAGCTCGGGGTCGTCGACCTGGTCGACTTTGTTCATGAAAACAACGATGTAGGGCACGCCAACCTGGCGGGAAAGCAGGATGTGCTCGCGGGTCTGGGGCATCGGGCCGTCAGCGGCCGAAACAACCAGAATCGCGCCGTCCATCTGCGCAGCGCCGGTGATCATGTTCTTTACGTAGTCAGCATGGCCCGGGCAGTCAACGTGGGCATAGTGACGGCTCTCGGTCTGGTACTCAACGTGCGAGGTGTTGATGGTGATACCGCGCTCGCGCTCTTCCGGTGCCTTATCGATGTTGCTGTAGTCAACAAACTCAGCCTCACCCTTCATGGCGAGAACCTTGGTGATAGCAGCGGTCAAAGTGGTCTTGCCGTGGTCAACGTGACCAATGGTGCCGATGTTTACATGCGGCTTAGTACGGTCAAATTTTGCCTTACCCATTGTAATATCCTCCTTAAATGCAGAAAATGATAACTTGGCCTTATTTTAACAATTAAGACCTTAAAAATCAAGTAAAACCAACTGCGAAAAGAAAGCTTTTAGCCCTCTTTTTTGGCACGGCCTGCCATGATGGTTTCGGCAATGCTCTTGGGCACCTCAACATAGTGGCTGGGCTCCATGGAGTACTGTCCGCGACCCTGCGTTTTGCTGCGCAGGTCGGTTGCATAACCAAACATGCTGGACAGCGGCACGAATGCATCGATCTGCTGTGCGCCGCTGCGGCTCTCGGTACCCTGGATCTGGCCACGGCGCGCGTTGAGGTCGCCAATGACATCGCCCATGTAATCGTCCGGCACGTTGACCGAAACTTTCATGATGGGCTCCAGAATAACCGGGTCAGCCTTGCGCATGGCCTCTTTGAACGCCATTGAACCGGCGATCTTAAATGCCATTTCAGAGGAGTCGACCTCGTGATACGAACCGTCGAACAGGGTGACTTTTACGTCAACGACGGGGTAGCCGGCAAGCACACCTGCCTGCATAGCGCCCTGAATGCCCTGATCGACCGGGCCGATGTATTCCTTCGGGATCGAGCCGCCAACAACTGCGTTGATGAACTCGTAGCCCTTGCCGGACTCATTCGGCTCGACTTTGATCTTAACATGACCGTACTGGCCTTTACCACCGGACTGACGGGCATACTTGGTGTCCTGCTCGACCAGACGGCGCACGGTTTCGCGGTAAGCAACCTGGGGCTTGCCCACGTTGGCTTCTACCTTAAACTCGCGCAGCAAACGGTCAACAATGATCTCGAGGTGCAATTCGCCCATACCGGCAATGATGGTTTGCCCGGTCTCTTCATCGGTATAGGTACGGAAAGTCGGGTCTTCTTCTGCCAGTTTCGACAGTGCAATACCCATTTTCTCCTGGCCGGCTTTCGTTTTGGGCTCGATAGCCACACGGATAACCGGTTCGGGAAAGTCCATGCTCTCCAGAACGATCGGTGCCTTTTCATCGCACAGCGTGTCGCCGGTGGTGGTGTTTTTCAGACCAACCGCAGCGGCAATATCGCCCGCGTAGCACACTTCAATGTCCTGGCGATGGTTTGCGTGCATCTGCAGAATACGGCCCATGCGCTCGTTGTTGTCTTTCACCGAGTTGTACACAGTCGTACCGGCCTTGATGACGCCGGAATATACGCGGAAGAAGCACAGCTTACCAACAAACGGGTCGGTCGCGATTTTAAACGCAAGCGCTGCAAACGGCGCGTCATCGCTTGAGGGGCGGCTTTCTTCTTCTTCGGTATCGGGGTTGACACCCTTGATATCGGGGACATCGGTCGGGGCGGGCATGTAATCGACGATAGCGTCAAGTAGCTTCTGCACGCCCTTGTTCTTGTAGGACGTACCGCAGACGACCGGCACGATGGTGTTCGCGATGGTCTCTTTGCGCAGTGCTGCTTTCACTTCTTCTTTGGTGAGCTCAACACCCTCCAGATACTTTTCCATCAGGGCTTCGTCATTTTCGGCGACAGCCTCGATCAAAGCATCATGGTACTGCTGGGCCTTTTCTTTCATGTCGTCAGGGATTTCTTCCTCACGAATGTCTTTGCCCAAATCGTCATAATACACATCGGCCTTCATATCAATCAGGTCGATGATGCCGCGGAAATCCTCCTCAGCGCCGATGGGCAGCTGAATGGGGACTGCATTGGCCTTCAACCGGTCCTTGATCATGTCAAGAACATGGTAGAAGTTTGCACCCATGATGTCCATTTTGTTGACATAAACCATACGGGGTACGTGGTATTTGTCTGCCTGATGCCATACGGTTTCGGACTGCGGCTCAACGCCGCCCTTCGCGCACATGACAGTGACCGAACCGTCGAGAACGCGCAGCGAGCGCTCGACCTCGACCGTGAAATCCACGTGGCCCGGGGTGTCGATGATGTTGATGCGATGGCGATTGGCGAGAGCCTTTTTGGGATCGGCCAACAGCTCGGTATGACTCCAGTAACAGGTGGTGGCAGCCGAAGTGATCGTGATGCCACGCTCCTGCTCCTGCGCCATCCAGTCCATCGTCGCGGCACCATCGTGCACCTCACCGATTTTGTGGTTGATGCCGGTATAGAACAGAATACGCTCTGTGGTTGTGGTCTTACCCGCGTCAATGTGCGCCATTATGCCGATGTTTCTGGTCATTTCCAGAGAAACGTCTCTTGGCATAGTTACCTCCTAAAACTTAATGGGAACGCCGTGTTGATCCCAGATGAAATGTGTTCTGTGCTGAAAGGGAAAACTGAACACGGCTCCCCCCAGACGCAGATTAATATCTGTAATGTGCAAAGGCCTTGTTGGCGTCTGCCATTTTGTGCGTGTCCTCACGCTTTTTCACTGCGGCACCGGTGCCGTTGACGGCATCCATGATCTCGCCGGCCAGCCGCTCACGCATAGTGCGCTCGTTGCGGGCGCGAGAATACGTTGTCAGCCAACGCAGACCAAGCGTCTTGCGGCGCTCAGGGCGAACTTCCATCGGGACCTGATAGGTAGAACCGCCAACACGGCGGGCCTTAACCTCAAGCTGCGGCATGATATTCTCAAGCGCTTTTTCAAACATTTCCAGCGGGTCGTTACCGGTCTTCTCTTTGACAATGTCAAATGCGCCGTAAACGATCTTCTGGGCGACACCCTTCTTGCCGTCATACATAATGCTGTTCACAAGACGGGTGACCATTTTAGAGCTGTAAATAGGATCTGCAAGCACGTCGCGCTTTGCAATATTACCTCTTCTGGGCATCTTTCTTCCCTCCTTCACATAATGATATCATCGGTACTCGAAAGCGTCTGCTTCCGACAGTGTCCAAAAAGAGTTGCTCCTTTATATAAGAAACGCCTCTTTCAGGCGACTATCAGATAACGAAAGACTACTTCTTCGCAGCACCGGCCTTGGGCCGCTTAGCACCGTATTTCGAACGAGACTGGTTGCGGTTTGCAACACCCTGGGTATCAAGAGTACCGCGGATGATGTGGTAACGCACACCGGGCAAGTCCTTTACACGGCCGCCACGGATAAGCACAACACTGTGCTCCTGCAGGTTATGGCCGATACCGGGAATGTAAGAAGTGACCTCAATACCATTAGTGAGCTTGACACGGGCAACTTTACGAAGTGCGGAGTTCGGCTTTTTCGGGGTCATGGTACGCACCGCGGTGCAAACGCCACGCTTTTGCGGGGAGCTTTGGTTGGTGTACTCTTTTTTCTGAGAGTTGTAACCGTACAGCAGCGCAGGAGCAGTGGATTTTTTTGCAATGACCTCACGACCTTTGCGGACGAGCTGGTTAAAGGTAGGCATGTTTTTCCTCCTTTCTGAAATTTTTTTGGGCAAAGCCCTTTATGTTGTGGCGGCAAGCCGCCGAACAACCGTCATATGCGCATTGGCAGCACAAAATACGCCATTGGCGCAACGTTTATATTTTACACTGTTCTTTGAGCTATGTCAACAGGGGCACCCTGCCTGCCGTGGCAGTTGGGGTGGATTTTAACCCTTTTTTACAAACACCACCACTACAGTGTACATTGTGGCTTTTGCATTTTACCATTTTTTGTATGTTTGTGCAAGCCCCCCGCCCAACGCAGCTGCATGCAGGGCACAAAAGCCGGGTTGCAACGGGGGCAACAGGGGGGCGCAGCCTGTTGGCCGCGCCCCCTGTAAAGTTTGTTTTGCTTTTTGCCTCTGGTAGGGCTTTTAGCCGACTTCCGGTGCCGATTCGCTGGCCTCAAAGGCAACCGCTTCGTCCTCGCCAAGGCCTGTGCCTGCGGGGATCAGCTTGCCGATGATGACGTTTTCTTTCAGGCCGAGCAGCGGGTCAACCTTGCCCTTGATGGCGGCTTCGGTCAGCACACGGGTCGTCTCCTGGAAGGATGCCGCCGACAGGAACGAGTCAGTTGCCAACGATGCCTTCGTGATACCCAACAGCACCGGGGTGAACTGAGCCTCTTTGAGGTCGGTCTCACCGTTTGCGATGCGGGTGCGCACCTCGTTGTTCTGCGCTTCAATCTCCTGACGGTCGGCAAGTGCGCCGCCGATCAGCGAGGTCGAGCCGGCATCGTCCACGCGGGCTTTGCGCATCATCTGGTGCACAATGACCTCAATGTGTTTGTCGTTGATGTCCACGCCCTGCATACGGTAGGTCATCTGTACCTGCTGAATGATGTAATTCTCGGTTGCAGAAGAACCCTTGATTGCCAGAATGTCCTGCGGGTAGGCGTTACCCTCGGTAATCATATCGCCGAGCTCCAGGTTGTCGCCCTCCGCAATGCGGATGCGCTGGCCAAACGGGATCATGTAGCTCTTTTCGGTCGGGGCACCGTTTTCATCCACACCCGAAACCACCACGTGGCGGTTTTTCTTGGTGTCGTCAAGGTGCGCAATACCGGCAATCTCGCTCATGATGGCCAGCTGCTTGGGCCGGCGTGCTTCGAACAGCTCTTCAACACGCGGCAAACCCTGTGTAATATCCTCGGCGTTTGCAATACCGCCGGTATGGAAGGTACGCATCGTTAGCTGGGTACCCGGCTCGCCGATGGACTGTGCGGAGATGATGCCCACCGCTTCGCCGATGACCACGGGGCGGCCATTGGCAAGGTTGGCACCGTAGCACTTGGCGCAGCAGCCGTGTTTGGCGCGGCAGCCCAGCACGCTGCGCAGCTCGACTTTTTTAATGCCGGCGTCCACAACGCGTTTCGCGTCGTCGTCGTCCATCATTTTGTCTTTCGAAACCAGCAGCGCACCGCTTACCGGGTCAAGAATATCCCGTACCGGATAACGCCCGTGCAGACGCTCGGCCAGCGGCTCGTACAGCTCGTTGCCCACGCGGATATCCTCTGCCCAAATGCCCTCAGTCGTGCCGCAGTCTTCCTCGCGCACGATTACGTCCTGCGAAACGTCCACCAGACGGCGGGTCAAATAACCCGAGTCAGCGGTACGCAGTGCGGTATCGGCAAGGCCTTTACGCGCGCCACGGCTGGAGATGAAGTACTCCAAGATGTTTAGGCCTTCGCGGTAGTTTGCCTTGATGGGGATTTCGATGGTCTTACCGGCGGTGTTCGCAATCAGGCCGCGCATGCCCGCCAGCTGGCGAATCTGGTTCATAGAACCACGCGCGCCGGAATCCGCCATCATAAAGATGGGGTTGCGGTCCGACAGGTTTTCGGTAACGGCAGCAGACACTTCATCGGTCGTTTTGTTCCAGACGCTGATGATGCTGTTGTAGCGCTCGTCGTCTGAAATCAGGCCGCGGTCGTACTGCTTGTGAATTTTGGTAATTTTTTCTTCCGCCGCGGCAAGCAGCTCGGCCTTTTTGGGCGGGATGACCGCATCGGAAACCGAAACGGTGATGGCACCCTTGGTCGAATACTTATAGCCCTGCGACTTGATGGCATCCAGCACCATCGCGGTGCGGTCGGTGCCGTGAATATGAATGCAGCGGTCAATAATCTGGCCGAGAGACTTTTTGGTCACGAGGAAATCGACCTCAAGCTCGAACAGGTTTTCTTCCTTGCTGCGGTCCACATAGCCAAGATCCTGCGGGATGGGGTTGTTGAAAATCAGGCGGCCAATGGTCGTATCGATGATCTTCGTGCGTTCTTCGCCGTTGATTTCCAGCTTACGGCGCACTTTGATCTTAGCCTGCAGGGTAATATCCCCGTCAAGGTAAGCCATCATGGCTTCGTCCTCGTCGCGGAAAACTTTGCCCTCGCCCTTGTCGCCGTCGTTGACCATGGTGAGGTAGTACGAGCCCAGTACCATGTCCTGCGTCGGCACGGCCACCGGGCGGCCGTCGGACGGTTTGAGCAGGTTGCGCGAAGCGAGCATCAGGGTACGGGCTTCTTTTTGTGCCTCTGCCGAAAGCGGCAGATGGACGGCCATCTGGTCACCGTCAAAGTCGGCGTTGAATGCGGTACAAACCAGCGGGTGCAGCTTGATGGCGCGGCCTTCGACCAGCACCGGCTCAAACGCCTGAATGCCAAGGCGGTGCAATGTCGGTGCGCGGTTCAGCAGCACCGGGTGGCCCTTGATGACGGTTTCCAGCGAATCCCACACCTGCGGGTGGATGCGCTCGACCATTTTGCGGGCCGATTTAATGTTGTTAGCGACCCCGTTTTCAACAAGGTCTTTCATCACGAACGGCTTAAACAGCTCGAGCGCCATTTCTTTAGGCAGGCCGCACTGATACATTTTCAGTTCCGGGCCGACAACGATAACCGAACGGCCGGAATAGTCGACACGTTTGCCAAGCAGGTTCTGGCGGAACCGGCCCTGCTTGCCTTTCAGCATGTCGGAAAGGCTCTTCAGCGGGCGGTTGTTCGGGCCGGTGACCGGGCGGCCACGGCGGCCGTTGTCGATCAGGGCGTCGACAGCCTCTTGCAGCATGCGCTTTTCGTTGCGCACAATGATGTCCGGGGCACCCAGCTCCAACAGACGCTTTAAGCGGTTGTTGCGGTTGATGACGCGGCGGTACAGGTCATTCAAATCGCTGGTGGCAAAACGGCCGCCGTCCAGCTGCACCATGGGGCGGATATCGGGCGGGATGACGGGAACGGCATCCATAATCATCCACTCCGGGCGGTTGCCCGAAAGACGGAACGCTTCCACGACTTCAAGGCGCTTTAAGATGCGCACCCGCTTTTGGCCGGAAGCACTTTCAAGGTCACTGTGCAAATCTTCCGACAGCTTGTCAAGATCAATGCGCACCAGCAGCTCTTTGATGGCCTCGGCGCCCATGGCGGCCTTGAACTCGTCTTCATAGCGGTCACGCATGTCGCGGTATTCTTTTTCGCTCAGCAGTTGGCGCTCTTCCAGCGGGGTGAAACCCGGGTCGGTCACGATATAGCTGGCGAAATACAGCACCTTTTCCAGCAGGCGCGGGCTGATGTCCAGCATCAGACCGATGCGGGACGGAATGCCCTTAAAGTACCAGATATGGCTGACAGGGGCTGCAAGCTCGATATGGCCCATGCGCTCGCGGCGCACCTTGGAGCGGGTCACTTCGACACCGCAGCGGTCGCAAATCTTGCCCTTATAACGAATACGTTTATATTTGCCGCAATGGCATTCCCAATCCTTCGTCGGTCCAAAAATGCGTTCGCAGAACAGACCGTCGCGCTCGGGCTTTAAAGTGCGGTAGTTTATGGTTTCCGGCTTTTTGACCTCACCGTAGCTCCATGCGCGGATCTGGTCGGGAGACGCCAGGCCGATTTTGATCGAATCAAAGACATTAAACTCCATTGAGCGAACCCTTCCTTTACTACAAATTCCCGGACGGCTGCGGGGCGGGCAGTATCGCCATTGCCCCTTAGCCCGTTCTCAAATTACTTTTCTTCTTCCGGTTCGGCTTCACCGAGGTCCGCGAACAGCTCGTCATCGTCAAACAGCCCTTCGGAGTCCTCATTCTCTTCACTGTCGTCTTCGGCATTGTCGCCGTCTTCCACATCGCCGATGGTGTAGTTGTCCAGCTCACTCTCCAGCAAAACATCATCGCCGACCGGCATTGCAGCTGCATCGAAGCCCGCATCGTCGTCGTAATTCTGCTTGAGATCGATCTCGTTTTTGTCCTCGTCCAATACACGCACATCCAGGCTCAGCGACTGCAGTTCCTTGATCAACACGCGGAACGACTCCGGGATGCCCGGGCGCGGTACGTTTTCGCCCTTCACAATGGCTTCGTACGTCTTTACACGGCCAACAACGTCATCCGACTTCACGGTCAGAATCTCCTGCAGGGTGTAAGCCGCGCCGTATGCCTCAAGGGCCCAAACTTCCATCTCGCCAAAGCGCTGGCCGCCGAACTGGGCTTTACCACCCAAGGGCTGCTGCGTGACAAGGCTGTACGGGCCGGTAGAACGGGCGTGGATCTTATCGTCGACCAGGTGATGCAATTTTAAGAAGTACATATAGCCAACGGTAACAGGGTTGTCAAACCGCTCGCCTGTACGGCCGTCATAGACAAAGGTCTTGCCGTCTTCGCGCATGCCGGCCTCTTTAAACAACTCGCGGATGTCGGCTTCGTGCGCGCCGTCAAATACCGGGGTGGCGACTTTCCAGCCCAAAGCCTTTGCCGCCATGCCCAAATGCACTTCGAGCACCTGCCCGATGTTCATGCGGGACGGAACGCCCAGCGGGTTGAGGCAGATGTCCAGCGGGGTACCGTCCGGCAGGAACGGCATATCCTCCTGCGGCAAAATGCGGGACACAACGCCCTTGTTGCCGTGGCGGCCTGCCATCTTATCGCCAACGCTGATTTTGCGCTTTTGTGCAATGTAGCAGCGCACGACCTCGCGCACTCCGGGGTTCAGCTCGTCGGAGTTTTCCGGGGTGAACACCTTGACATCGACGAT
Source organism: Bacillota bacterium (assembly GCA_023460035.1). Lineage (GTDB taxonomy): Bacteria > Bacillota > Clostridia > Oscillospirales > Ruminococcaceae > Pygmaiobacter. The sequence continues at coordinate 108,483 of JAEWRN010000018.1, read as the reverse complement.
AATACCGTACTCGCCGTGCGGCACACGCAGCGAAGTGTCGCGCACTTCGCGCGCCTTTTCACCAAAGATCGCGCGCAGCAGGCGTTCTTCTGCCGTCAGCTCGGTTTCGCCCTTCGGGGTCACCTTGCCAACCAGGATATCACCGGCACTCACTTCGGCACCGATACGGATGATGCCGCGCTCGTCCAAATCCTTCAACGCGTCGTCACCGACGTTCGGGATATCGCGGGTGATCTCCTCGGGGCCCAGCTTCGTCTCGCGGGCTTCCAGCTCGTATTCTTCGATATGGATCGAGGTGAATACGTCCTCCCGCACGATTTTCTCGTTGATGAGAACCGCATCTTCGTAGTTATAACCTTCCCAGGTCATAAAGCCGATCAGCACGTTTTTGCCAAGGCTGACCTCGCCGTTTTTGGTTGCGGGGCCATCTGCCAGCACCTGGCCGGCCTTGACCTTTTCGCCCTTGACGACGATGGGGCGCTGGTTGACACAGGTGCCCTGGTTGGAACGCATGAATTTAATGATGTCATAGCGCTCGGTGGTGTTTTTGTCGGTGCGCAAAACGATCTTGCTAGCATCGATATGCTCGACAACACCGTCGTGCTTTGCCAGCACGCACACGCCAGAGTCACACGCGGCACGGTATTCCATACCGGTTGCCACGATGGGCTGCTGGGTAATCAGCAAAGGCACGGCCTGCCGCTGCATGTTTGAACCCATCAATGCGCGGTTTGCGTCATCGTTTTCAAGGAACGGAATCATTGACGTTGCGACTGAAACAACCATCTTCGGCGAAACGTCCATGTACTGGGCCTTTTCGCGCTCGACCGACAGAATTTCATCCTGCCAACGGGCATTCACACGGTCGTTGATGAACCAGCCGTTTTCGTCCAGCGGCTCGTTGGCCTGCGCCACAACATATTCATCCTCGACGTCGGCGGTCATGTAAATCACTTCGTCGGTGATGCGCTTGTTTTCCTGGTCAATACGGCGGAACGGCGCCTCAATAAAGCCGTACTCGTTGATGCGCGCAAAGGTCGCAAGGTACGAAATCAGGCCGATGTTCGGGCCTTCAGGCGTTTCAATGGGGCACATGCGGCCATAGTGGGTGTAGTGAACGTCACGCACCTCAAACCCGGCGCGGTCACGGGACAAGCCGCCGGGGCCCAGGGCCGACAGGCGGCGCTTATGCGTCAGCTCTGCCAGCGGGTTTGTCTGGTCCATAAACTGCGACAACGGCGAAGAACCAAAGAACTCTTTGATTGCCGCGACAACCGGGCGGATGTTGATCAGCGCCTGCGGGGTGATGTTTTCCATGTCCTGCGCCTGCAGCGTCATACGCTCGCGGATGACACGCTCCATGCGGGCAAAGCCGGTGCGGAACGCGTTTTGCAGCAGTTCGCCCACGCTGCGGATACGGCGGTTGCCAAGGTGGTCGATATCGTCGATATCGCCGATACCGTTGCCAAGGTTGTTCAGGTAGCTGATGGACGAGAAAATGTCGTCAATCGTGACATGCCGCGGGATCAACAGGTCGCGGTTCTTTTCAATCAGCGCTTTCTGCTCTTCCACGTCGCCGGTCTCTTCCAGAATACGGCGCACCTCGGCAAAGCTGACCTTTTCGTCCAGCCCGCACTCTTTATTCGCATCAAAGCTGAAGAAATCGTTCGCATTGACCATGCCGTTCGAAATCACTTTGATTTCGCGGCCGTCGATGTCGAGGTAAACGACGGAAATGCCGGCCTTTTCGATTGCCTGCGCGGTTTCAAAGCGAATCACTTCGCCTTTGGCCGCCAGCAATTCGCCGGTCAGCGGGTCAATCACGTCACGCATCGGCGAAAAGCCTTTCAGGCGGCCGGCGATGGCGAGTTTTTTATTGATTTTGTAACGGCCAAACCGGGACAGGTCGTACCGGCGGTCATCAAAAAACAAACTGTTCAGGTGGCTTTGGGCGCTCTCCACTGTGGGGGGCTCGCCCGGGCGCAGCTTGCGGTAGGTCTCCAGCAGGCCCTCTTCCTCGCTTTGGGTCACGTCCTTGGTCAGCGAGGCTTCAATGCGGTCATCGTCACCAAAAAATTCACGGATTTGCGCGTCGGTGCCAAGGCCCAGTGCGCGCAGGAACGTCGTCACCGGGATTTTGCGGTTTTTATCGATGTGCACATAAAAAATGTCATTCGAATCGGTCTCGTACTCCAGCCATGCGCCGCGGTTCGGGTTCATGGTGGCGGTGTACAGCTTTTTGCCTGTCTTGTCGTAGCTGAAATTAAAGTAAACACCGGGCGAACGTACGAGCTGGGAAACAATGACGCGTTCGGCGCCGTTGATAATAAAGGTACCGGAATCGGTCATCAAGGGGAAATCGCCCATAAAGATTTCCTGCTCTTTGACCTCGCCGGTCTCCTTATTCAACAAACGGGCGCGCACACGCATCGGCGCGGCATAAGTGACATCGCGCTCTTTGCATTCTTTCACCGAATATTTCGGTTCTTCGTCCAGGCGGTAATCGATGAACTCGAGCACGAGATTACCGGTATAATCCTCTATTGTGGAAATATCCCGGAAAACCTCTTTGAGACCCTTATCAAGGAACCATTGGTACGAATTTTTCTGCACCTCGATGAGGTTAGGCATCTCGACGACTTCATCAATCTGTGAAAAAGTCATCCGTTCGGTCTTTCCAAGCTGTATCGGCTTGACCTTCACCATAAGTTGCGACCACTCCTATTCATCTGTATTACAGCATTGCAGTGCCGGAAACAGAAATCGGCCGCCCAGTCGAAACTTGTATAATTTGCACAAATAAGTGTGCAAAATTTCTACAATTAGGGCAAACGAATCCATTTTGATACAGTCAATTATTATAACTGAATTCTGTCAATCTGTCAATGCTTATTTTACATGCCAAACTTCGTGCTGATTTTTCGTCTTTTTGACGATTTCTTGCGACTGGTGTCGAACCGACAGACAAACGGGTCGCCCGCCCGGTGTAAAAAAGAAGGCAGCCGGGCTTGCCGTCTGTCTTCCTTTGTTTGATTTATTCTGCCTGTTGTTTGCCTTGGCGCAGTGCTTCGTCGTCCCGCACCAACTGCGCAAAGTTCACGCGGTCCATATGGGCATTCACTTCATTGCTGATGTCGCGCCATACCTTTTGAAACGAACAGCAGCCCCAGCGGTCACGGCTGCACTCGCCGTCGGGCACAATGCAGCGGCTGATGGCATAGCTGCGGCCCTCAATGGCTTCGACCACCTGCCGCAGCGTAATCTCCTCGGCCGGGTGGGCGAGTTCATACCCGCCCTTAATGCCCTTATAGCTGTTGACAATGCCTGCCCCTGCAAGCTTGCCCAAAATTTTCAGCGAAAAGCGCAGCGTTACGTGCATCTCCTCGCTGATGCTTGCAGCATCCATGCGTCTTTGGTTTTTTGCAAGACAAAAAACGATGCGCATCGCATAGTCTGTCTCTAATGTGAGATGCAACGCGAGCTCCCCCTTCTATTGCTTTTGCATACAAAAGTATACTGATTTGGTGCGGGTTGAGTATACCAGCAAATGCAACAAAAGTCAAGCTGCTGTGCTGTTTTTCATGTTTTGCAGGGCATTATTCACTCAATCAAGGAAATCTTTCAGTTTTTTCGACCGGCTGGGGTGGCGCAGCTTGCGCAGTGCTTTTGCCTCAATTTGGCGGATGCGCTCGCGGGTGACGTTGAATTCCTTGCCCACTTCCTCCAGCGTGCGGGGGCGGCCATCCTCAAGGCCAAACCGCAGGCGCAGCACTTTTTCTTCGCGCGGGGTCAGGGTTTTCAGCACGCCCGAAAGCTGCTCCTTCAGCAGTGTGTGGCTGGCGGCCTCTGCCGGCACCGGGGCGTCCTCGTCGGGGATAAAGTCGCCAAGGTGGCTGTCCTCCTCTTCGCCAATCGGGGTTTCAAGGCTGACTGGCTCCTGTGCAACGCGCATGATCTCGCGCACCTTTTCCACCGGCATGTCCAGCTCTTCGCTGATCTCCTCCGGCGTGGGCTCGTGGCCGTTGCGGTGCAGCAGCTGGCTGGACACCTTTTTTACCTTGTTGATGGTTTCGACCATGTGCACCGGGATGCGGATGGTGCGGGCCTGGTCGGCAATCGCGCGGGTGATGGCCTGCCGGATCCACCAGGTGGCATAGGTTGAAAACTTAAAGCCCTTCGTGTGGTCAAACTTTTCGACCGCTTTGATCAGGCCAAGGTTGCCCTCCTGAATCAAGTCCAAAAACTGCATGCCGCGCCCGACGTACCGCTTTGCAATTGAAACCACAAGGCGCAGGTTGGCTTCGGCAAGGCGCTGCTTCGCCCGCTCGTCGCCCTGCAAAATGCGCTCTGCAAGCTGCACCTCTTCTTCCGGCGAAAGCAGCGGCACGCGGCCAATCTCTTTCAGATAAACTTTAACGGGGTCATCGATCGAAACACCCTCGGCGGCAAGCGCGCCCTCAAACTGGTCGGTGTTCTCCTCGGTCAGCTTAAACTCTTCAATATCGGGGTCCGGCTCGTCGACCACTTCAATATTGTGGGCGTCCAGCGTTTCATACAGCTTATCCACCTGATCAACGTCAAACCCAATTTCCTCCATTGCGTCGCTGATCTCTTTTGTGGTCAGCTTCCCATGTTTTTTGCCGTTTTCAATCAGCTCTCGGATTACTGCTTTTTTATCTGCCATACGTTCCAGTCCCCTTATCTGTATTTATTTTCGCTTGTTCTTCAGTTGTTGCAAATAGCCTTCGATGTCCTGTTCGCTCATTTCGGCAGCGCGGCTGCCCAGCGGCACGCCCTCTTCGATGCGGTCGATGTAAAACTGCAAATCATCCTCGGTAAAGGTGTAGTCATACCGCTTTGCCAACAGGCGGTTCAGCATGTCAAACGCGCTTTGTGAAAGTTCGCCTGAAAGCTGGGCCATCTCCACATAGACCCCCTGCCGCTGCTTTTCGATCAGCTGGGTAAAAATTTCCTTTGTCTCAGGCAACAAAAACCGCTCTGGTGCCAAGCGCTGCGTCGCCATGGGCAAAAAGCCCGGCTGGCGCACCAGCGCCGTGACCAGCTGCAGCTCTGCCAGTGCCACGCCCTGTGCCTTTTGGCCGCCCAGTGTAAAGGGCACCTGTACCGCACCCACCAGCCCCTCTTTGAGCAGCTCTTTTTCCCACTCGCGGTTTGCCTCGCGGCTTTTGTTGCGCACCTTGGCATTGACCTGTATCTGCACGGCCTTTTTGTCCACGTCGGTCTCTTCGGCCACACGGCCCATATATACTTCGCGCTCGGTGGCGCTCATGCGGCCGGACAAAATTTCCACCGCGTCTTTCAGGTAGCCCACACGGCCGTCCGGCTTTGTCACATCGTACTTTGCCTTTGCGCGCGAAAGCTCATACTCAATTGCGTTGCTGCAACCGTCCAGCAGCATGCGAAACCGGTCCGGCCCGTACTTTTTCAAAAATTCGTCCGGGTCCTTTGCGCCCTGCACCGTTAAAATAGAGACCTTTACCGGCTCGGTGGCCAGCATGCCGATTGCGCGCCGTGTCGCCTTTTGCCCCGCCTCGTCGCTGTCGTAGGACAGCACCAGTTCATCGGCATAGTTTGAAAGCAAACGCGCCTGCTCGGTGGTAAAGGCCGTGCCCAGCGGGGCGACCGCAGTGTCAAACCCGCCCTGATGCAGCGCAATGGCGTCCATATACCCCTCGCACAGGATATACCGCCGGCTTTTTGATTTTTTTGCGACATTCAGCGCAAACATGTTGCGGCTTTTTTTAAACACCGGGGTGTCGCCGCTGTTTAAATATTTCGGGCCGCCCTCATCCCCCATGCGCCTGCCGCCAAACGCAATCACATTGCCGCGCAGGTCAATAATGGGAAACATGACCCTGTCGTGAAAGAAATCGTAAGTACCGCCGCGCTGCCCCCGTTTGATGACGCCGCCCGCCAGCATTTCCTCTTCGGTGTACCCCAGCTTTTTTAAGTGGTTACTGGTATCGTAATACCCCGGCGGCGAATAGCCCAGCCCAAACCGGCGTATCGTGCCGTCGGTCAGCGCACGCCCCCGCAAATAGCGCCTGGCATCGCGCCCCATGTCGGCATTCAAGCAGTCAAAATAAAAACGAGCCACGTCCTTATTCATCGCCAAAATGCGGCGTTTGATATTACCCGCATCGTCCTGCTCGTCCGGTGCCGGCATGCCGGCGCGCGAGGCCAAAAAGCGCACCGCCTCGACATAGTCGAGGTTATTCAGCCGTTTAATAAAGGTGATGGCATCGCCACCCGCCCCGCAGCCGAAACAGTAAAAGCTGGTGGTTTCGGGGTAAACGACAAAGGACGGCGTTTTTTCACTGTGAAACGGGCACAGCCCGGTGTAGGTGCGCCCGCGCCGCCGCAGCTGCACATAGCTGCCAATCAGCTCGGCGATGTCGGTGCGTTGCGAAAGCTCTTGTATATAATCCGGTGAAATCGACATCGGGCATCCCCCCTTCCCCGCACAGCCAGCCTGCCGTCAATATTCCATTGCCCAGCCGCGCGGCACAAACAGCTGTTGAAATGTGCGGATGGCAAATTCGTCGCTCATACCCGAAATATAATCGGTCACCGCGCGGTCAATGCCCTCCTCCGCCGCAATTTGCTGAAACTGCGGCGGCATTTTTTCGGGCCGTTTTTTGTAGTACGCATACAGCTCGGTAATGACCTTGCCAACCTTTTGCTCTTCCTTTTTAGCCCGCCTGTCCACATATACCGTGGCATACATAAAATCGTGCAGCGCATTGTACTGCTCTTCTACCTGCGGTGCCATATGCAGCGTTTCGCCGGGGCTGTTTTCAACCAGCGACAGAATCAGCGTCGTGATGCGGCTGCTTTTGGTCGGCCCCAGTACCTCTACGGCCTGTGCCGGCAACTCCTGCTGTGTCAGCACCCCGGCCGACATCGCGTCCTCGATGTCGTGGTTGATGTAGGCAATGCGGTCGGCATAGCGCACAAGGCGCCCCTCTTTTGTTGCGGCCTCCTGCCCTTTGGTGTGGCAGGCAATGCCGTCCAGCACCTCAAGCGAAAGGTTCAGCCCCGCGGGGAACTTTTCAAGCCGGCGCACCACCCGCACACTTTGCACATAATGGGCAAACCCGCCGGGGCAAAGCTGGGCCAGCGCCCGTTCGCCCGCGTGACCAAACGGGGTATGCCCCAAATCATGCGCCAGTGCAATGGCCTCTGTTAAATCCTCGTTCAGCCGCATGCTGCGCGCAAGGGTGCGCGCAATCTGCGCAACCTCTAACGTGTGGGTCAGCCGGGTGCGGTAGTGGTCGCCCTCCGGCGCCAAAAACACCTGCGTCTTTTGCTTAAGCCTGCGAAAGCTTTTGCAATGGATCACCCGGTCACGGTCCCGCTGAAAACAGGTGCGCAGCGGGCAGGGCTCTTCTTCGCGCTCGCGCCCTTCGCTGTTTTCAGCAAGGCGCGCATAGGGTGAAAAAGTCAGTCGTTCAATCTCTTCGGTACGTTCGCGTACGATCAAAGCTGTTCACCTCCGCTGGTGGTGCAAAACGCGCAGATAAAAACGGTCTCATATACAATATACGACGTACCCGCCAAAAACCCTTTTTATTTTTTGTACTTTTTTACTTTTTTATTTCAAACGGGGCATAATAGGGGTCGGTGCACCGGGCGCAAAGCGCGCCGCGGCAAAGCTGGCGCAACTCTTCCAGCAGGGCGGCCTGTGCCCCGTTTAGCAGTGTGAGGTGCAGCGTCACCTCGGCGGCAAATGCGGTATCCGCCACTATGGCGCCGGCGTTTTCGGCAAGGCGCACAGCCTGCTCATACAGCGGGTAGGGCAAGGTGATTTGCACATCCACACAGGGCTGCACCGTTACCTGCACCGCCGCCGCAAGCGCGGCCTGTGCCGCGCCGGTATAAGCGCGCACCAGCCCGCCGGTACCCAGCAGCGTGCCGCCAAAATAGCGGGTGACCACCACAATCAAATCCACAAGACCGGAATGGCGCACGACCTCCAGCACCGGCAAGCCGGCCGTCTTTTGCGGCTCGCCGTCATCTGAATAGCGGGTGCGCGCACCCTCACGCAGCAAATACGCGTACACATTGTGGTTTGCGGTACGGTGCTCGGCCCGCACCTGCTCTAAAAACTGCAGCGCGCCCTCTTCGCTGTCGGCAAACGATGCTGACGCGATGAACTCGCTTTTTTTCTCTACCAGCCGCGCCGTGGCGCCGCCCTGTATCGTGGTGTAGCTTTGCATGGCCGCCCCCCGCTTTTAAACCGTAAAAAATAACCTTGCCGATAAAACACGGCAAGGTCGTTTTTGCTTGATTGAAATTAACCCTCGATGCCGAAACGCTTTTTAAAGCGATCAACACGTCCGCCGGAATCCACCAGCTTCTGCTTGCCGGTATAGAAGGGGTGGCATTTGGAGCACACCTCGACGCGGATATCCTTTTTCGTGGAACGGGTGTGGATCACCTCGCCGCAGGCGCAGGTGATGACGGCGTCCTCATACTTCGGATGGATACCTTCCTTCATCTTCGTTCACCTCACTCTGGTTCTGATTATTAGCGCATGTGATTTGGCATACGCAGCATCACAACCTGACTTGCCGGGTTTTTTCAGGACACCGGAATACACGATTGCTATAGTAGTCTATCACACACGCTGCAAAAATGCAATACCCTTTATAAAGAACTGCACAGAACAATTACTTTGCGAACCCCAACAGGCCCCGCGCCGCAGTTGCCAGCAGCTTTTGCTGCTGCTCGGCCTCTGCACGCGTCGCAGCGGGCACCGAATAGTAAACCTTAATCTTCGGCTCGGTGCCGGACGGGCGCACAATTACGCTGACGCCGCCCTGCAGGTGGTAAATCAGCACATTGGCGCGCGGCAGCTCGATGGGGGTCTTTTCGCCGGTCGCCATATCCAGGCTGACACGGGTCTCGTAATCCTCCGCCACCGTCACCTGATACCCGGCGATTTCCACAGGTGCCTCGGTGCGCAGGTTTTCCATAATCTGCTTCATCTGGTCCATACCGGCAAGGCCGCCGAATTCAAACGAATCCACCTTGTGCAGGTAGGTGCCAAAGGTTTTGTAAATGCGCCCCAGCTCGGCTTTCAGCGACGAATTGTTTGCCGCGTAGTACGATGCCATTTCGCAGATCAGCATGCTGGCCACCACGGCGTCTTTGTCGCGCACGTAGCTGCCCGCAAGGTAGCCGTAGCTCTCTTCAAACCCAAACAGGAAGCGGTCCTGCTCGCCCTTTTCTTCCAGGTGCAAAATCGTCTCGCCGATATACTTGAAGCCGGTGAGTACCTTTACCGTGGCAACGCCATAGCTTTCGGCCACTTTATCTGCCAGCGAGGTGGTAACGATGCTGCGCACATACACGGGGTCTTTGGGCATGGTGCCCGCCTGAATGCGGCCCTTGCAGATATAGTCCAGCAGCAGCACACCCACTTCGTTGCCGGTCAGCAGCAGGTAGTCGGCGCCGTCTTTGACGGCAATGCCCACGCGGTCGGCGTCCGGGTCGGTGGCAAGCAGCAGGTCAGCGCCGGTTTTTTTTGCAAGGTCAAGGCCAAGCTGAAGCGCTTCGCGAATTTCGGGGTTGGGGTATGGGCAGGTGGTAAAGTTGCCGTCCGGCTTCTCCTGCTCGGGCACAACGGTGATGTCGTCGATGCCGATATCCGCCAGAATACGGCGCACCGGCAGGTTGCCGGTACCGTTCAGCGGGGTATACACCAGTTTCAGGCCGGTGCCGCGGCACACGCCGGGCCGCACGCTCATCTCGCGCACGCGGGTATAATACCGCTCGACCACCTCGCTGGAGATGTACTCGATGATGCCCTCCTGTATGCCCTTGTCAAACTCCATCGTGCGCACGTCGCTAAACAGGTCAGTGCGGCCAATTTCGGCATATACGGCGTCGGCAGTCTCGCTGGTCATCTGGCAGCCGTCCGGCCCGTAAGCCTTGTACCCGTTGTACTTTGCGGGGTTATGGCTGGCCGTGACCATGATGCCGGCATCACATTTTAGCTTGCGCACCGCATAGGACAGCATGGGGGTGGGCATCAGCGTTTTATAGATGTACGCCTTAATCCCGTTGGCGGCCAGCACTTCGGCTGCCGTGTGGGCAAACAGCTTGCTTTTGTTGCGGCTGTCGTACGAAATAGCCACCCGCGCGTGCTTTTTTTGTTTTTTCAAATACGCCGCAAGCCCCTGTGTCGTCTGGCGGACAGTGTAGATGTTCATGCGGTTGGTGCCCGCGCCGATCACACCACGCAAACCCGCGGTGCCGAACTCCAAACTAACCGCAAACCGGTCGCGGATCTCTTCATCATTTCCCTCAATCGAGCGCAGTTCAGGAATCAGGTCTTCATCTTCCGTTGCACGTTTGAGCCAGCGGCTGTATTCTTCCATCACCATGTTATGCACCTGCCTGCTTTCTATTTTGCGCCTTTTGTGCGGCGCGTGGGGGCTGCCCATCGCGGGCCCGTACCCTTCTTTGACAGTACTATTATAATCCTTTCGACTAGAAGAGTAAAGTTTCAGTTACGTTAAGAAATGTTGACCGAAATGACATTTGATTGTGCTTTTTTACAGAATTTTGAACTAGACTTTAAAAAAAGCAGAAAAACGTGGCCCTTTTGCAGGCCGGCCCGCGCGCAAAACGGGCTTGCATTCCGCCCTGCGGCCCGGTATCATAAGGGTAAACCATTTACACCAGTGCAAGGGGGCCACACTATTGTATGCCAAAATCACAAGCCTTGGGTGTTTTGCGCTAGACGGCTTTGTTGTGACTGTTGAAGCCGATCTTTCCGGCGGGCTGCCCACTTTTGAACTGGTGGGCCTGCCGGACAACGCGGTCAAAGAGGCAAAGGACCGGGTGCGCAGCGCGCTGAAAAACACCGGCTTCACCTACCCTGTCAGCCGCATCACGGTAAACCTTGCCCCAGCCGACATTAAAAAAACAGGCCCCATTTACGATTTGCCGGTGTTGCTTTCCATTTTGGCGGCGGCGGGCCAGTTGCCTGCCCCGGCGGCAGACTGCGCGTTTTTGGGTGAGCTTTCGCTGGACGGCGCGGTGCGCAGTATCAACGGGGTGCTGCCCATGGCGCTTGCCGCACGGGCAAACGGCATCAAAGCGCTGTTTGTGCCAGCGGATAACGCCGCCGAAGCTGCGGTGGTGGAGGACATTGCCGTTTACGGTGTTTCTTGCGTTGCCCAGCTTGCCGCTCATTTGCGGGGTGAAAGTAAGCTTGACACAACACAGCCGCAACCTTTTGCCGCTCTGTTTGCCCCCGCCGGGCCGGATTTTGCCGATGTGCGTGGCCAGCCGGAGGCGCGCCGTGCGCTGGAAATTGCGGCAGCCGGCCACCACAATGCGCTGCTAATTGGCCCGCCGGGTACCGGCAAATCGATGCTGGCAAAGCGCCTGCCCTCTATTTTGCCGCCGCTGACGCGGGAGGAAGCTATTGAGATTACCGAAATTTATTCCATTGCCGGGCAGCTGCCGCGCGGTACCGGCTTAATGCACGAGCGCCCGTTTCGCAGCCCGCACTATTCGGTCTCTACCATGGGCCTTGCGGGCGGCGGCACCACCCCGCGCCCCGGCGAAGTGAGCTTAGCACACAACGGGGTGCTGTTTTTAGACGAACTGCCGGAATTTCGGCGCGACGCGCTGGAAATTTTGCGCCAGCCCATTGAGGACGGTAGGGTGACCATCAGCCGCGTGGCGGCAAGCTCCACCTTCCCCAGCCGGCTGATGCTGGTGGCCGCGATGAACCCCTGCCCCTGCGGCTATTTTGGGCACCCCACCCACGCGTGTACCTGCACCCCGTTTGCCATTGAGCGGTATTTGCAGCGCATCTCCGGCCCGCTGCTGGACCGCATTGACCTGCATGTTGAAGTGCCGCCGGTGGATTATGACGCCCTTGCGGGCACGGCGGCGGGCGAAGCCAGCAGTGCTATTTTGGCAAGGGTGACCGCGGCGCGCGGGCGCCAGCAGCAGCGCTATGCGGCCCACGGCATCAGCTGCAACGCACAGCTAACCCCAAAGCTGTTGCGCCGCTACTGCACCCCCACCCCGGCAGCCGACCGGCTGCTGCGGCTGGCATTTGAAAAAATGGGGCTTTCGGCCCGCGCGTACGACCGTGTGCTAAAGGTCAGCCGCACGATTGCAGACCTTGACGGTGCCGAGCAAATTGACAGCGTCCATGTGAGCGAAGCGATTCAGTACCGCAATTTAGACCGCAAATACTGGCACAGCAATTAGTTGCTTTGGCACATTTTATATCACAGCAAAACAGCGACACTTGGTATCGGCCTTTACTTGCCGTACCCGGTGTCGCTGTTATTTTTACGTTTGATTGCATACCCTTTGAATTACAGTCACTGCGGGTAAATACTGAACACCAGCTTGACCAGCGGGTATTCCGGCGCAAGCAGGCCCGGCAGCGTACGCACGTCGCCCGCATTGCCCCCCGCACAAAAAAAGCTGCCTGTTTCGCCCGCCGGGGCCCGACAGGGCAGCACCGGCACCGACAGCGAATTGTAAAACCGGTAAAGGGGCTGCCCGTCGGCAGCTTCGCCCACTTTGCCGGTAAACGCCACAAAATGGGCGCTGGGGTGCCGCCCGCGAATGTAATAAACAATATTTGCCGCAGCCCCCACCGCCGCACGCTGTGCGGCCGCCAAGGTGGCATGCGCCTCAACGCGAAAGCCATGCTGCATAAAAAACAGCGGAATTGCCGCTGTGCGGGTACCCATGCGCCCGCCAAGCACAAAGTCATGCTCCAGCGCCTTGATGACCGACGCCGGCGGCAGCGGCCGCCCCAGCAGGCGCAACGCGTTATAACAGGCCACCCAGCCGCAGCCACAGGCGGCGGTGTCTGCCCCGCGGCCCATGCGGTAAACGCCAAGCAGCCGCTGGTCCAGCACAAAGCCCTGCTCGTCAAACGGCAGCACAAGGCCGCTCACCTCGCGCTTGCCTGTTTGCCGCAGGTTGATTTTGCGGTTATACCGGTAGTTTGCCACCGGGCTGTAACGTGTGTGCCCAACCATTTTGTCACCCCCGCGCCAGCGCGCCGTTATTTGTGGTATTTTGACCCCGCGTTGATGGACAGCGCGCGGTAAATTTGTTCTAACAGCAGCAGCCTTGCCAACTGGTGGGGGAAGGTCATGCGGCTCATCGAAAGCCGCAGTGTCGCAGCCGCTTTTACCGCCGGCGCAAGGCCGTGCGACGAGCCGATGACAAACGCAATTTCGCCCTCACCCGCCACCGCGCTGTCGGCAAAAAAGGCCGCAAGGTCTTCGCTGCCGAGCAGCTTGCCCTCAATGCAAAGCGCCACCAGCGCCGCCCCTTTGGGCACTGCTGCAAGGATGCGCACGCCCTCTTTTTCCAGCGCTTTTTCAATCACCTTGTCACTGGCCGCCTTTTCGTGGACCGTCTCTTCCTGCAACTCCACCAGTTGCAGCTTGCAAAGGGCAGACAACCGTTTCGTGTACTCGTCGCAACCCTGCTGCAAAAAAGCCTGCCCCAGCTTGCCCACACTGATCAATGTCACACGCTGCATAGCTGCCCCCTTTTAAAACTGAATAGCCGGGGTAACGTTGCTGCGCGAGAGCACCTGTAGCAGGCCGTTTTGCCCGGGCATACAGCCCGCGGCCATAAACGCCTGCGTCACCGCCTGCATCGCAAGCTGCGGGGTGTTGTTTTCCTGGCTCAGGTGGCACAGCGCAAACCGTTCGCACCCCTCTGCCAGCAGCTGCACCAGCGCACTGCCGGTATCTTCGTTGCACAAATGCCCCTGCTGTGAGGCAATGCGCGCCTTTAAATAATAGGGGTACGGGCCGGTGCGCAATTTCACCGGGTCGTAGTTTGCCTCCAGTATAGTGAGGTCGGCCCCCAGCAGCCCGCCCAGCACTTCGTCGGTCACGATGCCAAGGTCGGTCGCCATGGCCGCAACGCGGCCGGAGGGCAGCGCGATGCGGTACCCGCGGCAGTCGGCGGCGTCGTGGCTGGTGTGAAACGAGCGCACGCCAAAGCCCTCTATCTCCTCTTCGCCCTCGCGCAGCGCCCGCAAGTCGGCCCCGGCCGGCACCATGTCATGCAGCGCAAGGTAGTCCAGCGTGCCGGCAGAGCCGTATACCGGCAGGTGGTAACGCTTTAAAAACACACCCAGACCTTTGGTGTGGTCAATATGCTCGTGCGTCACCAGAATGCCCGCAAGCTCCTGCGGGTCAACATCCGCCTGCTGCAGCGCAGTAAGGGTGGTCTTGCAGTTTTTGCCCATATCCACACACAGGTAACGCCCCTGCTCGCCCACCAGCGCGCAGTTGCCGGACGACCCGGAATACAGTGAAAGAAAAATTGCCATAGCGGCGCCCCTTTTTTGCTTGTTACCATGATACAAAAACCGGCCCGCTTGCGGGTATGCCGCAGGCCTGGCCGGCTGTCATGGCTGTGTTGCCCCGCAGCCCGCAGTGTTATAACGCCTGCCGCAGCCGCTCTTCGGGGATCTCAATTTTTTTAATGTCGGCACCCAGCCCGCGCAGTTTACCCACCAGGTCTTCGTAGCCGCGCTCAATGTGGCTGATCTCTTCAATTTCAGACGTACCGTTTGCCGCCAGCGCCGCAACAACCAGCGCCGCGCCCGCGCGCAGGTCGGTCGCGCGCACCGGGGCAGGCTGCAGCTCCGGCACGCCTTCAATCACCGCCACGCGGCTGTCAACCTGAATATTCGCGCCCATGCGCACCAACTCGTCCACATAGCGGAAGCGGTTTTCCCAAATGCCCTCGGTGATGATGGAGGTACCCTTTGCCACACTCAGCAGCACCGCCATCAGCGGCTGCATGTCGGTGGGAAAACCCGGGTGCGGCATCGTTTTAATGTTCAGCGGTTCAATGTCGCCCACGCAGAACACCCGAATCGAATCGTCGTATTCTTCAATGGTGGCGCCCGCCTTTTCCAGTTTTGCGGTGATCGGCTCAAGGTGCTTCGGGATAATGTTTCGAATCAGCACATTGCCGCGGGTGATGGTGGCCGCCACCATGTAACTGCCCGCTTCAATCTGGTCCGGTATAATGGAATACGTGCAGCCGTGCATCTCCTGCACACCGCGAATTTTAATGACGTCGGTACCGGCGCCGCGCACATCGGCGCCCATCGTGTTCAAAAAGTTGGCCACGTCAACGATATGCGGCTCTTTCGCCACGTTTTCAAGCACCGTTATCCCATCGGCCCGCACGGCCGCCAGCATGGCGTTGATGGTCGCGCCCACCGAAACGGTGTCAAAAAAGATATGCTCTGCTTTCAGGCCGTCCGCATTGACGCGAATCATGCCATATTCCACCGTATAGCTTGCCCCCAGCGCACTGAACGCCTTTAAATGCTGGTCAATGGGGCGGGTGCCAAGGTTGCAGCCGCCCGGCATGGAAACACAGCCAACGCCAAACCGGCCCAGCAGCGAGCCCAAAAAGTAGTAAGAAGCGCGCATTTGGCGGCTCATCTCAGCTGGCACATCGGTGGCCACAATGCGGGAGGTATCGATTTCCAGGGTAGACTTGTCAATCATGCGGATGGTTGCGCCCATCTCGTGCAGAATTTCTACCGAGGTGGCCACATCGCTGATGTTGGGCAGGTTTTCAATGACACATTTGCCCGCGGCCAAAATGGTTGCCGGCAATATGGCAACCGCCGCATTTTTAGCGCCGCTGACAGTGACTTCACCCACTAACGGGTGGCCGCCGTTCACCACAAATTTCTTCAATATCCTAAACTCCCCTTTTTTCAGGCAAGTAATTTTTCTTTTTTCTATCTCGTACTCTCTCTTCTTGTTCTAAAACCTGTTTTATTATACCATCTTTGCCAGACAATGAAAAGTAACAATTTCATGAGAACTCATTTTCTATCCTCTACGCTTGTAAGGGGGCTGCAACAACAAAAAACGGGTCACAAAATCACGCCGATTTTGTGACCCGTTTTTTAATTTGAAACATTAACCCATGCCGATATACGGTGCCGGGTTGACGCGCGTACCGTTGATGATGACCTCGAAGTGGCAGTGGTTACCGGTAGAGTTGCCGGTGCTGCCCATATAGGCAATCACCTGGCCTTGGCTGACGGCCTGCCCGGCGCTGACCGCAAGGCTGCTGCAGTGGCCGTACAGTGTTTGCACCCCGCCGCCGTGGTCAATGATGACATGCCTGCCATACCCGCCGCTGGTGGCGCTGGCGTAAGTAACGACGCCGCTTTGTGCCGCATAGATTGGCGTACCATATGCACCACACAAATCCAGCCCGTTATGCGCGCTGACCCCGGTAAAGCCACGGCTCATGTAATGGAACCCGGGGCCGATGGGGAAGATCATCGACCCGCCGCCGCTGGGCACGAAGCTCACGCCGCTGGACGACACATAGGTACCGACCGAAATATGCTCTTCCACCGGCTCCGACAAGACGACCACGTCGCCCACCGCCGTCTTTTCAGTCATTTTGCCATCCACATAGGTGTATTGATAAGTGACCTGCTGTACACCGTCGACACCCTCCTGGGTCACCTTGGTCTTGCCAAAAGCCAGCGAGCTGTCGTTGGTCTTTACCGTGTTATAGGCGATTGCCTGCTGCTCTACCTGGGTTTTGACCACCTTGACCTGCAAGAACGACACCGACTGCCCGATGACCAGTTGTTCCCCCACCGGCATATTGTTGCCGTTGTCCAGGACTGGGTTCAGCGCATACAGCTCATCCAGCGTGATGCCGTTTTCGCCCGCAATCTTCCACGGGGTGTCCCCCGAGGCAATCGTGTAGGTGCGCTGGCCCTCTACTTCCTGACTCAGCAGTTTTTCCAGCTGCGCATAATCCACAACGCTTTGGGCAAGGTAAATGCCGCTGCGCTGTTCCACCTTTTGCACAAATTCCACCTGACCGTCCGGGTTTTCGGCTTCATAAGGGGCTTTGATTGCCTCTATGGCCGCCGCCAGCTGGTCGCCCTGTGTCGTGGCCCCGTAAAACACATCGTCCACATACAGCCCGACTGCCTGCGTAATCTCTGCGCCGGAGTTTTCCAGAATGGCGTTTGCCAGTGTCTGTGTGTCGCTGACTTCGCCGCTTGATGCGGTCGCAATTGTAAAACTGGGGGTCAGCGCCCACTTTTGCTCGTCCCCGGTGTAAACGATCTGGTCCTGCACCATGCGGGCGGCTTCCTCGTAAGTGGCCTCCTGCGTGACATACCCCACCAGCCGGCCGTCATATTTTACCGCAAGCGCAAAGTTTCGTTGCAGCGTTGTTGTGACGGTAAAGACAAACACCCCGCCTGCGGCCAGCGGCAACAGATAATACAGCAAATTGCGCCCAAGGTAGGCGTTGTGCCGTACCCCGCGCCCAAAATACCGCAGCCCTTGGCGCAACGCGTGCCCAAGACCATTTTGCTTTTCATCCGCCACCAGCGCGCGGATATTTGCCGCGCCTCTGTGCAGGCGCCGAAACGGCGCGGTCAAATCCTCCGCCACCGTGCGCAGCCCCAGCAAAATGCCGTGCCCAAGGCGGGCCAGCGGGCGACCCAACAGGGCGGCAAACAAGAAGCCGATTGCTTTTAAAACACGTGCAAACCGAACAATGTCATATTCGGCAGCTTCACCCAGCTTATAAAACAACTGGCCCAACAGCCCCTTGGCCTGCCATGCCCAGATGGTAAAGCGGTTTCTGAACGGACGAGCGGTGGCCGGTGTGTGCTTATGGTCTGCCGTCTGCGTCATGTTCCGCACCTCCTGTTTTTGCAGCACCACTGCGGGGCACCGCTTTTTCTGCTGCGGCCAGACGCGGATGGTACCGCCTGCCGCCAACACACCGCGACAGCCGCCGCCGGTGCGCCCCGCCCACACTTTACAACTGACAGCGCAAAGGTGGCAAACGGGGCCTGTGCAATAGAACAACAGCGCGGACCGTCACCGGCCCGCTGCTGCTTGTAACTAGTTTTATTATACTCGTTTTAAAAAACGAGGCAAGGTTTTCGCAAAACTTTCATGGTTTTATTTCCCATTTTTTGGTTACCCGAGGTAGTTCATCGGGTCACGTGCAACCCCGTTGACGCGCACCTCAAAGTGGCAGTGCGGCCCGGTAGACCAGCCTGTAGAGCCAACATACGCAATCAACTGGCCCTGCTTGACCACCTCGCCATACGACACCGCAAGCCCGCTGCAATGGCCGTACAGCGTCTGCAGCCCGCCGCCGTGATCAATGATGACATGAATACCGTACCCGCCCGCCGTGCGGCCGGCATAGATGACCCGTCCGCTTTGTGCAGCGTAAATGGGGGTGCCCACATAACCCCTGAGGTCCAGCCCGTTATGGGCTGGCAACAGCGGGCCGCTATAACCGCGGCTCATGCCCTTATACCCTGCCCCGATGGGAAACATCAGTATGCCATTGCCCGGCTTGATGACGACACCGTCGCTCGTCATATAAACGCCCTGCTTCACCTGAGCCGAAACCGGCTCGCTGATGATGGCGGGGTCGCCTACCGACGTTTTGCTTGTCAGCTGGCCCCCCACGTAAACCGACTCATACGTGACGTCCTTCTGGCCCTCAACGCCCTCCCGCACAACACGCTGCTGGCCAAACCCAAGGCTGGTGTCGTAATCTGTTTCGGTTTCAAACGGGATGGTCTCGCGCTCGACACTGGTGACAACCGCCTTGACCTGCAAAAACGGCACTGCCTGACCAATGACGAGGGATTCGCCAATTGGCATATTGTTGCCGTTGTCCAGCACCGGGTTTAGCGCATACAAATCGTCCAGCGTGATGCCGTTTTCGCCCGCAATTTTCCACGGGGTGTCGCCGGACTGTATAATATATGTGCGCTGGCCCTGCACCTGGCTGGTCAGCAGCTCTTGCAGCTTGCTGTAATCCACAATGCTCTGGGTCAGGTAAACGCCCTTTTTCAGGTTCACATCTTCCACAAACGAAATTTCAGCGCCCGGGTACTGGGTATAATACGGCGCTTTAATGGCTTCGATTGCCTGCTTCAGGCTGTCCTCATCCGTCGTGGCACCGTAAAATGTGTTGCCCACATACAGGCCAATCGCCTCGGTGATCTCTGCACCGGAACTACGCAAAATTGAGTTGACCAGCGTCTGGCTGTCAGAGAGTTCGTCCGGGTGCGCCGCGGCCACCGTAAAGCTGGGGGTGATTTCCCACCCCTGGTCTTCCCCGTTCTGCTCGGTATAAACCAGCTGGTTTTGCAGCGCACGGGCAGCTTCTTCGTACACTTCCTCCTGCGCCACATAGCCCACCAGCTGGCCTTTATACTCCACCCGCA
Organism: Bacillota bacterium; assembly: GCA_023460035.1. Lineage (GTDB taxonomy): Bacteria > Bacillota > Clostridia > Oscillospirales > Ruminococcaceae > Pygmaiobacter. The sequence goes on along the minus strand of JAEWRN010000018.1, from coordinate 89,177 downwards.
GTGCAAACGGGTTTTGCAGCACCTGCGTCACGGTAAACACAAACACCGCACCCGCCCCCAAGGGCAGCAGGTAATACAGCAAATTTTTGGCGAGGTGCCCGTACTCGCGCACCCCACTGCGGAAGTAACGCCATGCCAGCGCTGCAGTGTGGCCTGTGCCATTCTGCTTCTCCTCTGCGACCATCTCGCGGATATGCCGCATGCCGCTGCTTACCCTGCGCAGCGGGGCCGTCAGGTCTGCCCATGCCGCCTGCAGCGCGCGGGCGATTTGCCGCAAAAGCGGCGCGGTGAGTGTCGCGACAAACAGGCCAATCAGCCGCAGCGCGTGCATTACCGCGCGGCCAAACAACACTGCATCATATTCTGCCGTGGCGCCGATTTGGTAAAACAACCGCCCCAAGAAGATTCTCAGCTGAAACGTATTTCTGCGCAGCCGGCCCCAGCGGCCGCGGGTATATTTTGCCGTGCTTCTTTGCGCACGTACCGTATACTCTGTCTGGTTCAGCCCGCTTCACCTCATTTCCTGATTTAAGCGCTGCCCGCCCCCTGTTGCCCCCATTATTTTAGGGTACAAAAATATAACAATAATTTCATTATATCGAAAAACAGGCAACCTGCAATCTTTTTGTAACTTTTTTCACAGCTTTTTCACGGTATTTGCCCAATATTTTTCTCTTTATGTGATTGCGGGGCACGGCAGCCCCGCGGCATCCAGCAGTGCACAAAAATCCGCCGGCAGCGCCGCGCACACCTCAACCGGTTTTTCGTTTGGCGGTGCGGCAAGCTGCACCTTGCCGGCGTGCAGTGCCTGCCGGCCAATCAGCGCGCGGCTGCCGCCGTACAGGTCGTCCCCGGCAAGCGGGTGCCCCAGCGCCGCAAAATGCACCCGTATCTGGTGGGTGCGCCCAGTCACCGGCACCACGCGCAACAGCGTGTGCCCGCCTGCCGCCGCAAGCACTTCGTACACGGTGCGGCTTTCGCGCCCCGTACCGCCCGCCGTACGGCAGATAATGCTGCCCTCCTGCCGGTCAATCGGCAAATCAATCTGCCCTGTGCCGGGCGGCAGCTCTCCTTCGGCAACAGCCCAATAGGTTTTGTCAAACCGCCGGGCAAGGTAGGCGGCGGCGAAGCTGTTTTTTGCCGCAAGCACCAGCCCCGACGTGTTGCGGTCAATGCGGTTGACCGGCCGAAACGGGCAGGGGGTGCCGCGCTGCGCCATCAGCGCACACCAGCCGTTTGCCAGTGTGCCGCCGCTGCCGGGGGCAGACGGGTGCACCAGCAGCCCGGCCGGCTTATTAATTACCGCCGCAAACTCATCCTCGTAAACAATATTCAGCGGCACCGGCTCGGGCGGCACTGCGGTGGGCGGCTCTTGCGGCAGGGTAACGCAGATGTTCTGCCCCACCACCACCCGTTCATTGGTGTGGATGGGGCGACCGTCTGCCGTCATGCCGCCGCCCTGATATTTAATGCCGCGAATCAGGCCCGAGGTCAGCCCGCGGCGCCGTAAAAAGTCAGACAGACGGGCGCCCTCGTCGGCCAAAGACACCGTGTAATTGAGCTGCATGGGTGCCCCCTTTTGTCACAATAACTACAAAAACCCGCGCCCCGCAAGCCAAAGGGCCTGCGCACTGCGCGGGTTCTATTATACCAGATTTAAAACAGCTGTGCCACCCCTGTTTGCAGGCATGCCCTTGCGGCATTTTTAATAGGCAACGCCCTGTGCCAGCATGGCGTCTGCCACCTTGACAAAGCCAGCCACATTGGCCCCCACCACAAGGTTACCCGCACAGCCGCAGGCCCGGCTCGCCTCGTATGCATTGTGGAAAATACCGGTCATAATCTCCTGCAGCTTTTCGTCCACCTCGTCAAAGGTCCACGAAAGGCGCAGGCTGTTCTGGCTCATCTCCAACCCGCTGGTGGCCACACCACCCGCGTTTGCCGCTTTGGCCGGGGCAAACAACACGCCGGCATTTAAAAATGCGTGCGTCGCCTGCAGGGTGCTGGGCATATTGGCACCCTCGCCCACCGCAATCACCCCGTTTGCAATCAACGCCTGCGCGGCAGCTTCGTCAATTTCATTCTGGGTGGCACAGGGCAGCGCAATACCGCACGGTATTTGCCAAATGTCCGCGCAGCCCTCGTGATACTGTGCCCCCGGCACGGCGTCGACATACTCGCAAATGCGCCCGCGGCGCGCCTCTTTGATCTGCTTGACCACCGCCAACTGAATGCCGTTTTTGTCATAAATATAACCGGCCGAATCGCTCATCGCGACCACCTTTGCACCAAGCTCCTGTGCTTTTTCGCAGGCGTAAATAGCCACGTTGCCGCTGCCGGAGATCACGGTCACCTTGCCCTCAAAGCTCTCGCTTTTCAGGGTTTTCAACATTTCCTGCACCAGGTAACACAGCCCATAACCGGTGGCCTGCGTGCGCACCAGGCTGCCGCCGTAGGCAAGGCCCTTGCCGGTCAGCACACCACTGTACTGGCCGGTCAGGCGTTTGTACTGCCCAAACAGGTAACCGATCTCCCGCGCACCCACGCCGATATCCCCGGCGGGCACATCGGTAAACTGGCCGATATGGCGGTATAGCTCGGTCATAAAGCTTTGGCAGAAGCGCATTACCTCGCCGTCGCTCTTGCCCTTGGGGTCAAAGTCGCTGCCGCCTTTGCCGCCACCCATTGGCAGGCCGGTGAGGCTGTTTTTAAAGGTTTGCTCGAAGCCCAAAAACTTAATGACCGAGGCGTTGACACTGGGGTGCAGCCGCAGCCCACCTTTATAAGGCCCAATGGCCGAGTTGAACTGGCAGCGATAACCCCGGTTCACCTGCACCTTGCCCGCATCGTCCACCCAGGCGACGCGAAACTGAATCATGCGCTCAGGCTCACACATACGCTCTAAAACGCCCCACTGCTCCAGCTCCGGGCGCGAGGCCACCACGGTTTCCAGTGATTCCAGTACCTCGGTGACTGCCTGTAAAAACTCTGGCTGCGCCGCATCGCGCGAAGCCACCTGTGCATACACTTTCCCTAGATATGCATTTTGAAACATTTCTTTCCCCTCCCAAACTTGTTGTACGCGCCGCAATTTCAATTATTTCTTTTGTGCCGGTACTTTAAGGTACATTTTGTGCAAAAAAATAACGGGTAGCGGCTGGCTGGCAAAACTATTTTTTGCAGTATTTACACAGGCAGCGTACGAATGTACCTATTATAAAGGCATTTATTTTTGATTACAACTGCCATACCCCTGCTTTTTTACAATTTTTTTGATAAAAACTGTCACCTTTGTTGCCCGGCGCATTGCTTTATGCTATACTGAAATGCGCGGCAGCCTGTTGGCGCCGCATACTGTAACGGAATTGATTTACAGGGGGCGTTGAAGCCATGTTTTGTCGAAATTGTGGCCGCGAGATCGGCGAGGGGAATAACGTGTGCACCAGTTGCGGGGTGCCTTCCGGCAATGGGTATCATTTTTGCCCGCGCTGCGGCCATCCCACAGACGAGCTTGCGATTTATTGCACAAACTGCGGTTCGCCGCTGACCAACCGCCAGGGGGCACAGCCTGTCGCACCTGCCGCAACTGTCAGCAAAAGCCGCGTTGCCGCGGGGCTGTTGGGCATTTTTCTTGGCGGGCTGGGCGTGCACAATTTTTACCTTGGTTACAACGAAAAAGGCATTTGGCAGGTCATCCTGTTTGTGCTCTGCTGCGGCGTACCCAGTTCGATTTGGGGCTTTGTAGAGGGGATTTTGATTTTGATGGGCAAAATCTCCACCGATGCCGCAGGCAACCCGTTGAGTGATTGATTTTTTTTGCGAGCAACCCATACGGCGGCGCAAAAGGGTTTTGCCCTTTTGTGAGGAAAGTCCGGGCTTCACAGGGGAATGGTAGCTGCTAACGGCAGCCGGGGGTGACCCCAGGGATAGTGCAACAGAAATAGACCGCCGCCCCAGGGCGGTAAGGATGGAAAGGCGAGGTAAGAGCTCACCAGCGGTGCGGCGACGTACCGGCTATGTAAACCCTGCCAGAAGCAACACCCGATACGAAAGCGATACGTGCCCCGCGTGCTTTCAAGAGGTGGCGTGAGCCCTGCGGCGACGCAGGGACAAGATAGATCGTCGTTTAATACAGAACCCGGCTTACGGGTTGGTCGCAACAAGAAATAAAAAGAGCCGCCCGGTGCAGGGCAGCTCTTTTTATTTCTTGTTGCAGGCGGTACTTATGCTTTGCCCGCGCCGGCTTGTGGGGAACGGCAGTGCAATACCGCCGGCACCGCCTTTCTTTTAACCTCTTTTGCATATGCATATGCATATGCTCTGTGTCGGCGCTAAAACGGCACAAAACAAGCGGTCCCGCATTGCATGCGGGGCCGCCTGTTATTCTGTTAAACTTACTCTGCGTCAGTCTCTTCAGCAGCGTTTTCTTCTAGCGCTGCTTTCATCGACAGGCCCACACGGTGTTTTTCAAAATCAGCTTCGATCAGCTTTACAGTGACCTCATCGCCAACCTTCAACACGTCGCTGACCTTTTCCACACGCTCGTTCGAGATTTCGCTGATGTGCACCAGGCCGTCAATGCCGGGCAGCACACGCACGAATGCGCCGAACTTGGTGATGGAAACAACCGGTGCGGTAAACACACTGCCCACAGGGTAATCATTGCGCAGGCGCTCCCAGGGGTTGTCCTCGGTCTTTTTGTAGCCCAGCGAAACTTTGCCGTTTTCACGGTCAAGGCTCTTGATGTAAACATCAACTTCATCGCCGACTTTGACCACTTCGCTCGGGTGCTTGATGCGATCCCAAGAAAGCTCGGAGATGTGCACAAGGCCATCCACGCCGCCGATGTCGACAAACGCGCCGTAATCGGTGAGGTTTTTGACAACACCGTTATAGTGTTTGCCCTCTTCAGCCTGCGACCAGAACTCGTCTTTTTTGCCTTCCTGCTCTTCAGAAAGGACTGCGCGGATCGAGCCGATTACACGGCGACCGCTGCACTCGATGATCTTGATGCGGGCGGGCTGTTTGACCAGACCGCTCAGGTCTTCGCCGCGGCGCAGAGAAGCCTGCGATGCGGGAATAAAGACCTTGACACCCTTGACATATGCCACAAGGCCACCCTTGACCGCCTCGGCGACCGTCGCGTCGAGAACAGTGCCGTCCTCAAGTGCCTTTTCAACCTCGGCCCGGCCGGCTTTGGCTTCGAAGCGCTTTTTGGAGAGGGCGACGGTGCCTTCCTGGTCATTAACCTTGATGACAACGAGTTCCAGCTCGTCACCCTTCTTCACCGCATCCTCCAGCTTCACTGTGGGGTCTTCCGACCATTCGGAAGCGGATACAAAGCCGGTCTGCTTTGTGCCGATGTCCACAGTGATTTCGCTCGGAGAGACGCCGGTGACGATACCGGTTACGACCTTGCCGTTGAAGACCGGCTTCAAGGACTGATCGATCATCTCCTCAAAGCTCATCTCTTCGTTTTGTACTACCTCGCTCATCTTGTTAAGTACCTCCTCAATTACAGACGATGGCGTTGAGGCCCCCGCTGTTACGCCAACACGCGTTACTCGGGCAAAATCACCTGCGGTGAGCTCCGCCGCGGTCTCAACCGCGAGCACCCTGCAATGCCTGCCAGCGACGGCGGCCAGCTTCTGGGTATTGGAGGAGTGTCGCCCACCGATGACGACCACAAGATCGCACCGGCGCGCGAGCTCCTCCGCCTCCTGCTGCCTCGCCCACGTTGCATTACATATTGTATCAAAAATCTGCGGGCTTGTATATACTTTTTTTATAAACTTTGTGCTTTCTAACCATTTTGTAACTTCGAAAGTTGTTTGTGCCACCACGAACACCGGTTTTGTGCAATTTTCCGGTGTGGAAAAGGCTTTTAGCTCTGCAAGATCCGCAAAAACAAACACTTCGCCGTGCGCATGGCCCACAATGCCCTGCACCTCCGGGTGGTTTTTATCCCCCGCAATCAGCAGCAATGCGCCCTCTTGCCCCGCCTTTTGGGCGATGCGGTGAATCTTCGTCACAAACGGGCAGGTGGCGTCCTGCACGCTGAGGCCACGCTGTGTCAGCTCGGCGTACACATCCTCACCCACACCGTGGCTGCGAATGACAACCTCATACCCCGGCGGCACGTCGGCGGGGCTGTTTGCGGTGACAACGCCCTGTGCTTCCAGCGCCGCAACGCACTGCGGGTTGTGGATGAGCGGCCCCAGCGTTGCGACCTTGTGGCCGCCCGCGGCAAGCTGCTCGGTCATGCGCACCGCGCGGTCGACACCAAAGCAGAACCCCGCGGTTTTTGCCAGTATGATTTCCATAGAAAACTCCTTATTCGTAGCGCCGGTTCTGCTCGTACAGCTCTTCCAGCCGGCCGGCCAGTACCTTTTTGGCTTCGCGCAGCTTGCTGGCCGAATGTTCGCCGCCAAGGTCCAGGCTTTCAATGGGGATTGGCTGGCCAAAAATAACCGTCACGGTGCAAAACAAATGCTGGTGGCCGCCTTTGTAAATAATGCGGCAGGGCACAATGTCCGCGCCGGCGGCGGCCGCCACAACAAACGCACCGCTTTTCATCGGCAGCAGCCCCGGGCCCTCTTTGTTGCGGGTGCCCTCGGGGAAAATCAGCATCCCGCGGCCGCCGCGCACCGATTCAATTGCGCCGTCCAGCACCGAGCGGTCACCCCGCCCGCGCGCCACGGGGAACACCCCCACATGGCCAAAAAACCAAGCAATGACGGGGTTGCGAAACAGTTCTTCTTTTGCCATGACCCACATTTTTTTGCCCCAAAAACGGGCCAGCACCACAAACACCGGGTCAATGGCCGACAGGTGGTTGGGGCACAGCACATACCCACGGTCCTTGGGCAGGTTTTCGCGCCCAATGGTGCGGATGCGGTAAGGAATATGAAACACGACCCATGCAATGAGTACGGCAATCCAGTAAATCATTGTGGCAGCCTCCCCTTGATGAGCGTGTATAATTTTTCATAAGCTTCTTCAAATTCGCAGCCGGTCGTGTCCACCAGCACCGCGTCCGGCGCCTGCCGCAGCGGCGCTGTATCCCGGTGGCTGTCGTTATAGTCGCGCTTGCGAATATCGGCCAGCACCTCTTCATACACGGCGGTCTGCCCTTTTTGCTGCAATTCCTGCGTGCGGCGGCGGGCCCGCTCTTCTGCGCTGGCCGTCAAAAATATCTTAATCTGCGCACTCGGCAAAATAACGGTGCCAATGTCCCGCCCGTCCATCAACACATTGTTTTCGCGGGCGATGGCGCGCTGTGTCTCGGTTAAAAAATTGCGCACACCGGGGTAGGCGGACACGCGGCTTGCCGCCATGCTCACCTCTTCGGTGCGGATTTTGCCCGAAACGTCCTGCCCGTTGACCAGCACATGCTGCACGCCGTCTACATATTGCAGCGCGGGGTGTATCGCGGCAAGGCCGCCCAGCACGGCGTTTTCATCTGCAATGTCGGCCCCCGCCGCCAGCAGCGCAAACGCAATGGCGCGGTACAGCGCGCCGGTATCCACATAAACATAGCCCAGCTCTTTGGCCAGCCGCTTTGCAAGCGAGCTTTTGCCCGCGCCGGAAGGGCCGTCGATCGCGATCTGGATCATTGTTGTTCCCCCGTTCCATCATCAAAAATATGAGTGCCTGCCGCATACCCGCTTGCAAACGCGATTTGCAGGTTAAACCCGCCGGTATAGGCGTCCACATCCAGCACTTCGCCCGCAAAGTACAGCCCCGGCACCAGCTTCGACGCCATCGTTTTGGGGTCGACCTGCCGCACCGAAACGCCGCCCGCCGTCACGACGGCGCGCTCGATAGCGTCCTTGCCCGCAACCGGCACTTCAAAGCCTTTCAGCAGTGCCACCAGCTTTTGCTTTTCATCGCGGGAGATCTGGTGCACCTTTTTATCGTGTGCAACTCCCCAGCGGGCCAGCAATACCGGCACCATTTTGGCGGGCAACAGCTTGCCAAGGCTGTTGGCGGCATCTTTGTTGGCAAACTCTTCAAAATCACGCGTGATGCGCTGGTACAGGGTCTTTTCGTCCAGCGCCGGTTTTAAGTCGATAACGGCAAGTGCGGGCTTTGCCTGCGCCCCGCGCAAAAACGCGCTGGCGGAAAGCACCAGAGGGCCCGAAATGCCAAAATGCGTAAACAGCATTTCACCCTGTTCGCAAAACAGCTGCTTGCCGCCCTGCAGCAGGGTCAGCCGCACATTGCGCAGCGAAAGGCCCATCATCGTGCGGCATTCCTCCAGCGCTTTGCCGGGTACCGTCAGCGCAACCAAGCTTGCGGTGGGCGGCACAATGGTGTGCCCAAGCTGCTTTGCGATGCGGTACCCGTCGCCGGTAGAGCCGGTGCCGGGGTACGAACACCCGCCGGTGGCAAGCAGCACAGCCTCTGCCGCAAGCTGCCGCCCGTCCTCCAGCAGCACACCGCTTACCGCGCCGTCTTTGCCCGTTAAAATTTGTTTTGCACTGCCGTTGACAATATGGCAACCCTGCGCGTACTTAGCCAGCGCCTCGGCAATGTCCGCCGCGCGGTCACTCACGGGGAAAACCCTCTGACCGCGCTCGGTTTTCAGCGGCACGCCCAGCCCCTCAAACAGCGCCATCGTGTCGGCCGGGGTAAACGCCCGCAAGGCCGAATACAAAAATTTGGGGTTGGACAGCACATTTTTTTGCACCGTTTCGCTGTCGCTGTTGTTGGTGACATTGCAGCGGCCCTTGCCGGTGACCAGTATTTTTTTGCAGGTGCGGCCCGCGTGCTCGATTACGGTGACCTGCAGCCCGCGCCGTACCATGGTGCCGGCGGCAAGCATACCCGCCGCGCCACCGCCTATGACGACCACCTGTTTCATTTGTGGGCGCCCCCTTTACACAAGAACGGCCGGGCCACAGCCTGTGCCCCGGTACCGGTCAATTTAGTTTTTAACCCGCCAAAACAGCGGCAATAAAACAATTAATTATACCATTTGCCCCAAGTTTCGCGCAAGTGCCGCAAAACAGCAGCGTTTAGGGCCGCGCAGTACCCTGTGCTTTTGGGCGCAGCAGCCGCGCAAACGGCCGCTCGATGACATAGGTGCCAAACAGCGCCGCCGCAAACGCCGCCGCCCAAATCAGCAATGCGTACCGGTGCTGCCATTGTATGTCGCCGGTTTGGTTGGGCGGCACTTCACCGCTCCACGCAGGCAGATGCAGCTTTTTCAGCAATACTGCAAGGTACTGGTGCCAGATGTATAAATTGAACGAAATACCCGCCAAAAAGCGCATGACCCTGTTGTCGAACAGCACCCGCAGCGGTTTGCCTGCAAGCGGCAGTGCCACCAGCAGGCAGCCAAATAATACGCTGAGCGGGAAACGCAGCAACAGCTGGCTGCTTTGTAACTCCTGTGCCGCTGCCTGCAGCCGTGCAAGGCGCAATATGGCCCAGATGCAGCCAATGGCAAGGGCTGAAAAGCCCCACATAGCCGCCGGCTTGCCGCCCGCCACTGCGGCAAGGCGCACAAACGCCACCGCCCCCAGCATACCCGCCGCATAATTGCACAGCAGCAGCGGCAGCTGGTTGAGCCAAAAGCGCAAATCCCCCACGCCGGCCAGCAGCAAAGCGGCCCCCAGTGCAGAAACACCGGTCATCAGTGCGGCCGAGGCCACCGGGCGGCGGGCAAACGCACGGGCAAGCAGCGGGAACAGCAGGTAAAACTGCACTTCAATGCAAACGGTCCACAGCACCACATTAAACTTGGTAAAAAAGAACGTCTCGGCAAAAAAGGTCTGGGTCATGGTCAAACTGGCAAGCAGGTCGCGCCAAAATTCCGCCGCGTTTGTGTACGGCCAGGTGGGCAGCACCACCGCAAATAAAATAAGCAAAACACAAAAATAATAGCTGGGCAAAATGCGCGCGGCGCGGCGGCGGTAAAAAGCCCGCACATCAAAATGCCCGGCATCCGCTTCGCCCCGCGCCATTTGGCGGGCAATGGGCAAAAACAGGCAAAACCCGCTGAGCACCAGCAATAAATCCACCATAATATACCCGCTGCGGGGCAGCCACTCAAAACCCAGCTGCCAGCCGGTAAACGGCAATTTGACCACCGGGTGCAGCCAGGTTTGCTGCCAAAAGTGAAACCACACCACTGCCAGCACGCCCAAGGTGCGCACGCCGTCCAGCACACCCACATAGGTGGTGTCTACCGGCCCTGCCGCGCGCACCTTCACCTGCCACCTCCGGCAAGCGGGGCCAGCTGCAGCGCAAGTGCGGCAAGGCTGTCGTACCGGTTTAGCTGCGGGGCCCGCAGCACGGCATCCAGCAGCAGTTCGCGCAGCGGCGCCACCTTGCGCTGGGGCACACCCAGTGCCAGCAGGGACGCCGGGCGGATAGCCAGCATTTCCAGCGTGTACGCTTCGCCGCTTTTGCGCAGGGCCTCATACAGGGCAAGGCGCGGGGCAAAGCGCTCGTCCAGCGCGGCAAAGGCGGCGAATACCTCCCCCGCATCCTGCGGCAGCGGCTCGCGCAGTTGCAGCTTTAGCTGTGCCACTGTGGCCGCATCCGGCGCAAAATACAGCCGGTTCAGCCGCGCAAGGTCGCTGCCAAACCCCGCCGAAAACCCAAACGCCTCTATCACCGGTGCACTGCGCGCCCCGCAGGCGAGCAAAAGCCCCCACCAGCGCAGCAGCATTTGCGCCGGCAGGCGCGCAAGCGGCAGAGGCCAGCGCACACAACCAAGCCCAAAGTTAGAAAGGGCACCCGTACCGGCAAGCAATAACACCGCCTCGGGGTCCGGCCCCAGCAACACCTTTTGCAAATTGTCGCGCACCTCGTGTGCAGGCAGTGCCGCAATGGGGGCGCCACTGTACTGCCGCAGCTCTTGCCGGGCAGTCGGCATACCCGCCGCCGCACAGTGCAGCAGTGCCAGCAACTGCTGTTCGCGTTCTTCCCCCATGGCGCAGCCCCCCTTTTTTACTCATTATACCAAATACTGAAATTTGCGCAAAGGTGTTTCTTTTTAGTGCGGGGCATACTATAATAAAGGCTGCCGGGGCAGCCCGGCAAATGCGCATAGAAACGGGGAGACAACTGTGGATAACTTTGACACCGAACTGCTGAAAGGCAAAAAACGGCTGCATTTCGTGGGGATCGGGGGCAGCGGCATGTACCCGCTGGTACAGATTCTTGCGGCGGCGGGTTATACGATTACCGGCAGTGATGTCAACGAGGGCCATATTATTGAGTACGAACGCGCCATGGGCATTGACGTGCGGATCCCCCACGCGGCCAGCAATGTGGACGGTGCCGATTTGCTGGTGTACACCGCGGCCATTTTGCCCGGCAACCCGGAAATTGCGCGGGCAAAAGAATTGGGCATCCCCTGTGTGGAGCGCAGTGTGATGCTGGGCTATGTGCAGCGGCTGTACGCAAAATCGATTTGTGTGGCGGGCACCCACGGCAAAACCACCACGACCGGCATGATTACCCAGATACTTGAAATGGCGGGCAAGGACCCCGCCGCGGTAATTGGCGGCAAGCTGCCGCTGATTGGCGGGTATGGCAAGGCAGGTACCGGCGAAAATATTGTGGTGGAAAGCTGTGAGTTTTCGAACACGTTTTTGCATCTGGCGCCCGACACCAGTATCATTTTGAATATCGACGCCGACCATTTGGACTTTTTTAAGACGATGGACAACCTAAAGGCCAGCTTTCGCAAATTTGCGGGGCTGACCCACCGCCGCGTGATTGCAAACGGCGATGATGAAAACACCATGGAGACCCTGCGCGGGCTGGATCGCGAGGTAGTGACCTTTGGCGAGGGGGCCCATTGTGACTGGCGCGCCGCCAATGTGCGCATGCTGCGCCCCGCTTTCTACGGGTATGAGGTTTGGCACGGCACAGAAAAGCTGGCGGACGTGGCGCTGGCCGTGCCGGGGCGCCACAACGTGCTCAACTCGCTGGCCGCGTTTGCCGCCGCTTTTCTTGCGGGCTGCACGGCACAGCAGATTACGGCAGGGCTGGCCGCCTTTAGCGGTACTGGCCGCCGGTTTGAAATTTTGGGGCACACCGCATCCGGTGCCACGGTGGCGGACGATTACGCCCACCACCCCACCGAGCTGCAGGCCACCCTTTCGGCGGCAAAGCAGATGGGCTTCGCGCGGGTGATTGCGGTGTTTCAGCCGTTCACCTATTCGCGCACCAAGCTGCTGTTGCAAGACTTTGCGCGGGTGCTGCAAATTGCCGACCATGTGGTGATGAGCGAAATTATGGGCAGCCGCGAAACGAACGACGATTACCATATTTATACCGCAGACCTTGCGGCGCTGATACCCGGCAGTGTGTGGTTTGCCGATTTTGACGGCATTGTGGATTACATTGCAAAAAATGCGGTGGCCGGCGACCTTGTAATCACACTGGGCTGCGGCGACATTTATAAAGCGGCCGAGCGCATGGTGGCACCCAACGCCTGATGGGCCCCCTCAATAATGGAACAAACAACACAGGGCAGGGCGCCGCAGCGCCCTGCCCTGTGTACTTTTTATATCCTGTGTGCTTTTTATATTAGGTATCCGCCTGCAACAATGGCTCGTGCAGACCCTCCACCTCATCGACCGGTACCGAAAACACCAGCCCCTGTGCCGGGCTGGCAAGACCCGCCGCCTGGTTGATAGCCCCCAGCACCGCACGGCGCTGGCCGCTTTGCACCACAATGGCAACAACCTCTCGCTCCGGCGGCAGGGCAACGCCCAAAAAGCCGGTGGCATCGCCGGTGCTGCGCCCGTGCAGCAAGGTGCCGCCGCGTGCCCCTGCAGCGTGTGCGGCATCGACGGCAAGGTCGGTCGTGCCCTCGTTTACCACTGCCAGCACCAAATCGTAATGCGGTTTTTCTTTCATGTTCTTTTGCCCTCCCGTCTGCGTTGTGGTACCCGCCCCCTGCTGTGCCAGCTGCATGGCACGGCTGCTGACACCGGACAGCGGCACCGTTAGCGCAATGCCATGCCCCGGCCGCTGCAGCTCCAGCTTTTGCGCAATGCTTTGCAGCACGGTGCTGCCCGCACCCGGTGCAAGCAGCACCAGCAGTACTTCTTTTGCGTTGCGCGCAAGGCCCAAATAGTCAAGCAGTTCATTGTTGGCCGTGCCGCGGGCAGGCAAAATGGTATGTGGCATACACTGCCCGCACAGGCCGGCCGCGCCCAATGCACGGCCTTTGTCTAAAATGGCAACCAGCAGTTTTGCGCCCTGCTGCGTTTGGTTTTGTGTCATGCTTGCCCCTCCTCACAGCCGTAGCCACAGTCATATTCAATAATTTCATCCTCTGCCGCGGCTGCCCTGCGTTTTTCAGCCTGTGCCTTACGGCCAAAGGCAAAGCCCAGTAGTTGAATGGTCACCAGCGGGGTCATGGCCACCATTGCCACCACGCCAAACGCGTCGGTCAGCAAATTGCCGCCAAGGCTTTCGCTGGCGCCCATGGCAAACGGCAGTAAAAACGTGGCCGTCATCGGCCCGCTTGCCACCCCGCCGGAGTCAAACGCAATACCGGTAAAAATGGGCGGCACAAAAAACGACAGCCCCAGCGCCAGCAGGTAACCGGGGATTAAAAACCAAAAAATTGAAAGCCCGGTCAGCACCCGCACCATAGCCAACGTAACGGAGACCGATACCCCTATTGAAAGCCCGCGCAGCATAGCACGGCGGGAGATTGCGCCGCCGGACACCTCTTCTACCTGCGCGGTCAGCACGTGCACCGCGGGCTCTGCCGTCACAATAAACCAGCCCACCACAAAGCCCACCGGCAATAACAGCCAAGGGGTATTGGAGGAAGCCAGCGCGCTGCCCAGATATTGCCCGGCAGGCATAAAGCCCACGTTGACCCCAGTGAGAAACAACACCAGCCCCACCAGTGTGTACAGCACCCCCACCCCTGCCTGTACCAGCTTGCGGCGCGGCATACAGCGGCAATACAGCTGAAATGCGATAAATGCCACCACCACCGGTGCCAGTGCAAGCGCGACCTCTTTCAAAAACAGCGGTGCCTGCTGCACAAACTGGCGTGCAACGTCCTGCGTGGTAAACACCTCTTGTGGCACAAAGGTACTGGCGGCAGCCCCAGACGGGTGGTACACGATACCCAACAGCAGCACCATAAAAATAGGGCCTACCGAGCATAGGGCCACCAGCCCAAAGCTGTCCTCCTTGCTGTCATGCCCAAAAACAGCCGCCATACCCACACCAAGCGCCATGATAAACGGCACGGTCACCGGGCCGGTGGTCACCCCGCCGGCATCAAACGCCACCGCAATAAAATCGGGCGGGGCAAACAATGCCAGCAAAAAAACCACCGGGTAAAACACCAAAAGCAGGCGCGCCAGCGGCCAGTGAAACCGGGTGCGCAGCATGGCCAGCGCCAAAAACAGGCCCACCCCTGCGGCAACGGTAAAAATCAACACACTGTCCGGGATGGCGGGCACCTGCTTTGCCAGCACCTGCAAATCCGGCTCTGCCACCGTGACAACAGCCCCCAGCAAAAAGCTCAGCACGGCCACCATTTGCCAGCGGCGCATGCTGCCTACCTGCGTGCCCATGGCTTCGCCCAGCGGCATCATGGAAATATCCGCCCCCAGCGAAAAAAAGCCCATGCCCACCACCAGCAGCACCGCCCCGGCTAAAAACAGCAGCAGCGTACCCAGCGGCATCGGCGCCACTGTCATGCTGAGCACCAGCACAATACCGGTAATCGGCAATACCGAGGATAACGCCTCGCGTATTTTCTCTTTTAAAATCTTATTCAATTACCCCATGCACTCCCCTCTTTCTTTGCATTCAACCTTTTGCGCCCACCTTTTATACTGTGGGTAAGGTACCATTTCAATATTATTATTTTAACAACAAATCGTACACCGTTCAAGTTTGTTTCCGTTTTGTAGTGGCAGGCTATTCCATTTACCGCTTTCAGCGCACTTTTGCCTGCAAAAAAACAGCGCACTTTACGGGTTGCATTTTCCCCCCGCATAGTGCGCTGTTTTTTACTGTTTTAGCTATAAGCTGCAAACCCGGCGGGGGTTATTCCACGTCGTCGGGCTCGTAATATTTCAGCAGTGCCTGGGTGCCAAGGTCACCAAGGCCCTCTTCGGCCAGTTCTTCATACATCATCAATACATCGGACAAAATACCAAGCTCCACCCCCGCGGCATCTGCTTCGGTTTGGGCAATCTTCATATCTTTAATGTAGTGCTTGATGTAAAAGCCGGGGGCAAAATCGCCGGCCAGCATGCGCGGGCCGTTGTTTGCCATCTGCCAGCTGCCCGCGGCACCAGTGCTGATGGTTTGCAGCATGGTCTGCAAATCCAGCCCCTCGGCGCGGCCATAGGCAATGGCCTCACAAACGCCGCTCACCGCACCGGCAATGGCGATTTGGTTTGCCATTTTCGTGTGCTGCCCGGCACCGGCAGGGCCCTCGTACACAATGTTTTTGCCCACGGCCTCAAACAGGGGTTTTGCCTGTTCAAACGCCGCTTTGTCGCCGCCCACCATAATGGCCAGCGTGCCGTTTTGCGCGCCCACATCGCCGCCGGACACCGGGGCGTCCAGCGCAAACGCACCCGCCTCTTCGGCGCGCTTTGCGATCTCCTGCGAAAGGCGCGGGCTGGTGGTCGTCATGTCAATCAGCAGCAGGCCCGGTTTGACGCTTTCAAAAATGCCGCCCTCGCCAAAATACACCTGCCGCACATCCGTGGGGTAGCCCACCATCGTGATGACCGCGTCCTGCCCCTGTGCGCACTGCGCGGGGCTGGCCGCCCACACGGCGCCCGCCTGCAGCACGGTTTCGCATTTTGCGCGGGTGCGCGAGTACACCGTTACCTCAAAGCCCGCTTTCATCAAATTTAATACCATGGGGCTGCCCATCACACCAACGCCGATAAACCCAATCTTTTTCATGCCTTTGCCTCCCAAAAACTAAATTCACTTTTTTATTTTTAACGGTACAACGCGCTGCTGCCCGCAAGAATGGGGGCAGGGTCAACGCTTTGGCTGCCAATGCGGATTTCATAGTGCAGCGGCTTATCGGTGTTCAGCGTGCCGATCTGCGCGCCTTTTTCCACCGTTTGCCCGCCGCTGACGGCAATGCTGGACAAAAAGAACAAATAGCTTTTTACCCCGCCGCCATGTTCGATGACGACCGTGTTGCCGGTGAGTGCCAAGTTGCCGGCGAACACAATTTCACCGCTGGCCGGGGCCACTACGGGGGTGTCGTTTGCCGTTGCGGCGTAATCAATACCGCTGTGGCGCTGCGACACCGTGGCCCCCGGCAACAGGCTGCCCATACCGTATTCATACCGGATAAGCCCGTCTACCGGCTTTTGAAAGATGCCCTGCCACAGCTGGGTGGGGCGCTGGGTGTCATACAGCGGCCAAATGGCGTCGCGGTACTGCGCCGTACCCGCCGCAGTCTCCGGCATCGCGTCCGGCAATTCCTCTGCTGAGGCAAATTCTTTTTTGGTGTACGGTTTATACTCCACGCTCACCGGCAGGCTAAACGACGCATCGCCGCACTGTACCTCTATGGTATAGTCGCCCGTTTCGCGGTTATATGCCACCGGCACAAACGCCACATACCCGCCACCGGAGGCGATAAAGTTCACCGGCCCGAGCGCACTGCTGCCGGTGGGCTGCAGCCCGTCCAGGTTATTTTCTACCCGCACGGCAATCACGTCGCCCTGCTTTACCCTGTCATCCGACAAAAAGGCGTTCACCGTCACGGCAACTTTTAACGTAAACCGGTATTCCAGCGTGCCGTACTCTTTAGGCCGCTCGCCGTCGGCCGCAGCCGGCACCTCTACCGAAACGCGGTAAAAATAGCGCCCGCTGGCAGGGTAGGTAAACGAGCTGTATGCGTCCGGTGCGCCCGAAAACACACTGCCACCGGCATTGCTGATGTCAATCTGCACCGTTTTAGCCGACAACGGGTAGGCAAGCGGCGCGGCTTCAGCCTGCCCCCAGTCGTATTCCTGCCCCTCTGTGGGGGTCGTTTGCCCAAAGGTGCGCCAAAAAAAGCCGCCCAGTATCGGGGTGTTCAGCTGCCAGCCTGCCGGTGCAAGCGTAATATCCTGCTGTGCTTCCCCTGCGTCTTTTGCCAAAATAGTCAGCTCGGCGGCAGTGGTGTCACCCGGCACGGCAGTATAGTAAAAATAACCCACCGCCCCGCCGACGACCAGTGCCACAAAAAGCACGACCATCAATACCCAAAGCAATATCTTACCCAACGTACGCATTGCAAAACACCACCTGACTTTTACTTTTTCTTTAACCGCACCGCTGCCTTATACCGGCTGCAGCAGCACGCAGGCAAACGCAAACCCACCCTCGTGCGACAGCGAAACCTCTGCCACAAGGCCGCGGCTTTGCAGCGTTTTTGCCAGTGCCCCGGTCAGTGCAAAATAAGGGGCGCCGCCTTCGCGCCGCAACACCGCGGCTTCGGCCAGCGCAAACCCAAACAGCCCGCACCCAAGCGCTTTTGACAGCGCCTCTTTTGCGGCAAAATGCGCCGCCGCCGTTTCGGCCGGGTGGGGCCGGGCAGAGATGAGCGCCCATTCCTGCTGCGAAAACACGCGCTGCACAAAGCGGGGGTTTTGCAGGCTGTGTTCGATACGTTTTACCTGTGTGGCGTCAAAACCCAGCTGAATCATAAACACGCCCCTTTTTCAACAAATTTCTGCCCCAAGTATACCATGCGCGGCAGCTTTTGTGCAAAGCCCTTGCAAAATTGTACCGCAAATGCTATCATTGCAGCAGAACAACTCGATGAACGGGGAAAGTACCCTGCCCTGCCCTTTTGCAGAGAGCGCCGCGCAAGCTGAAAGCGGTGTACTGGGCCGGCCGGCGAAGTTCCCCCGGGAGAGGCCGGGCTGAACCTTTGGGGCGGCGTGGCAGGCAAAACCGGTGTGTTGCACCGGCGGCACCTGCACCCCCACCCACCGTAGGCCGGGACGTTTTGCCCCCGTTACAGGGCAGTAAAGTGCCTGTGCGGCCCTGCCGCCGGGAAGCTGGGTGGTACCGCGGAGTGACAGCTTCGCCCCTTGCGTTTTTCACGCAGGTGGCGGGGCTTTTTTTATTGCCTCGCCCCACAACAAAATTTTCTGAGGTGAATACAAACATGAAAGAAGCACTGGAAAAGATCCGTACCGGCGCGCGCGACCTGCTTGCCAATGCAGACAGCGAAGCCGCACTGGAAGAGCTGCGGGTACGGTTTCTGGGCAAAAAAGGTGAAGTGACCGCCATCTTAAAGCAGATGGGCGCACTTTCGGCAGACGAGCGCCCCAAAATGGGTGCCCTTGCCAACGAGGTACGCGCCGAGATTGACGCCGAGCTGCGCGCACGCTCGGCCGAGCTGGCAAACCGTCTGCTGGCCGCCCGCCTTGCGTCGGAGAGCATTGACGTCACGCTGCCGGGCAACCGGCCCGAACAGGGCAAGCGGCACCCGTTTCAGCAGGTACTGGACGAACTGAAAGACATTTTCCTTGGCATGGGCTTTGAAGTGAAGGCCGGGCCGGAAATTGAATACGACCACTACAACTTTGAAATGCTGAACATGCCGCGCAGCCACCCTGCGCGCGACACGCAGGACACCTTTTATATTACGGAAAACATTTTGCTGCGCACCCAGACCAGCCCGATGCAGGTGCGCACGATGGAGGCACAAAAGCCCCCCATCCGCATCATCTGCCCCGGCCGCGTGTACCGCAGTGATGAGGTGGACGCCACCCACTCGCCGCTGTTCCACCAGATCGAGGGGCTTGTGGTGGACAAAGGCATCACCTTTACCGATTTAAAGGGCACGCTGGAGGCCTTTATTAAAAAGCTGTACGGCGAAGAGACGCGGGTGCGCTTCCGCCCCCACCACTTCCCCTATACCGAGCCTTCGGCTGAAATGGACATGAGCTGCTTTAAATGCGGCGGCAAGGGTTGCAGCCTGTGCAAGGGCGAGGGCTGGATTGAAATCTTAGGCTGCGGCATGGTGCACCCCAAGGTGCTTGAAAACTGCAACATTGACCCGGAAGTCTATTCCGGCTTTGCCTTTGGCATGGGGCTTGAGCGCATTACGATGATGCGGTACGGCATCGACGACATGCGCCTGTTCTATGAAAATGACCTGCGCTTTTTGAAGCAGTTTTAAGCCGCGTGCTAGAAAGGGAGGACGAAATTTATGAAATTACCTTTAAACTGGGTGCGCGGTTATGCCGATTTTGCCACGACGCCCCATGAATATGCAGAAAAAATGACGATGAGCGGCAGCAAGGTAGAGGGCTACAGCTGCGAAGCCGACGAGATTAGCAATGTGGTGATTGGCAAGATTTTAAAACTGGAAAACCACCCCGACTCCGACCACCTGTGGGTCTGCACCGTTGATGTGGGGGCTGCTGCGCCCATCATCATCGTGACCGGTGCGCAAAACTTAAAAGTGGGCGACCTGTGCCCCGCCGCACTGGACAACAGCACCCTGCCCGGCGGGGTGAAAATTCGCCGTGGCAAGCTGCGCGGGGTCGAATCAAACGGTATGCTGTGCAGCCTTGGCGAGCTGGGGCTGACGGTGCATGATTTCCCGCATGCGATTGAAGACGGCATTATGGTGCTGGACGAAGAGGTGCCGGTGGGCACCGACGCGGTAAAGGCGCTGGGCATGGACGACGTAACCGTGGAGTTTGAGATTACCCCAAACCGCCCCGACTGCCTGTCAATCCGCGGGCTTGCGCGCGAAACTGCCGCGACCTACGGCGTGCCCTACCACGAGCACACCCCCGTGCTGCCCGCAGGCACGGGCAGCATTGCCGAAAAGCTTTCGGTAACGGTAAACGCCCCGGTGTGCAGCCGGTATGCCGCCGGCATGGTGACCAACGTGCGCGTTGCCCCAAGCCCCCGCTGGATGCGGGAACGGCTGCGCCTTTGCGGCGTGCGCCCCATCAACAACATTGTGGACATTACAAACTATGTGATGCTGGAATATGGCCACCCGATGCACGCATTTGATTATGCCTATGTCAACGGCAGCAAAATTGAAGTGCGCATGGCCCGCGAGGGCGAGGGCATTATGACGCTGGACGGCGTGCAGCGACCGCTTACCACCGACATGATGGTGATTGCGGACGAAAAAGCCCCGATGGCCGTTGCCGGTGTGATGGGCGGCGAATTTTCGGGCACCTATGACAGCACCAAAACCGTGGTGTTTGAAGCCGCCTGCTTTGACGGGCCGTCGGTGCGCACCACTTCAAAAAAGCTGGGCCTGCGCACCGAGTCTTCGGGCCGGTTTGAAAAGGGCCTCAACCCCGAAAACTGCCTGCCCGCCCTGTACCGCGCGCTGGAGCTGGTTGCCCAGCTGGACGCCGGCGACGTAGTGGGCGGCATCATCGACATCTACCCGCAGCCCCGCACCGAGCGGCGCATCCCGCTGCGCGCAGGTGCCGTTAACCGGCTGCTGGGCACCGAGCTTTCTGCCGAAGCGATGGCCGACATTCTGCGCCCGCTGGGCTTTGGCATTGAGCCGGCCGGCAGCCTTGGCGGCGACTATACCGTCGTTGTGCCACCCGACCGCTACGATGTTGAGCGTGACTGCGACATTGCCGAAGAGGTTTGCCGCTATGTGGGCTACAATAAAGTGCCCAGCACCATTATGCGCGGCATTGCCACGGCGCGCCCCAGCGAGTTGCAAATCTTCCGCAAAAAACTGATTACCGCACTGGTGGGCTATGGCTTGTACGAGTGCGAAACCTACAGCTTTTACGGCAAAAAATCATTGGATAATATCAACCTACCCGCAAATGACCCGCTGCGCCACGCCGTGGTGATCTCTAACCCGCTGGGCGAGGACACCAGCTTGATGCGCACCACCGCGGTGCCCAGCCTGCTGGAAGTGATTGCCCGCAACTACAACGCGCGCGCTGCGCAGGCAGCCATTTTTGAAAACGCAACCGAGTACCTGCCGGGCGACGACCCCGAAAAGCTGCCGCTGGAAAAAGAAAAGCTGATCATTGCGATGTACGGCCCGCAGTATGACTACCTGCGCCTGAAAGGCATGGTGGAAGAACTGCTTGCCACCGCCCGCATCGGCGGCGTGTGCGCCGTGCGCAACACGACCGGCACGACCTACCACCCCGGCCGCGCGGCAGATTTGATGCTGGGCGACGTAAAGCTTGCCACCATTGGCGAAATTCACCCCGCCGTGCTGGCGAACTACGGCATTAAGCCGCGCGTGTGTGTGGCAGATATCGACTTTGACGCCCTGTTTGCGAACCGCGGCGCCACCCCGCAATACCAGCCGCTGCCCAAGCACCCGGCCATCACCCGTGACCTTGCGCTGGTGGCAAGCGAGGACACCCCCGCCGCCGAAATTGCACAGCGCATCGAGCGCGGGGCTGGCAAACTGCTGGAAAGCCTGTCGCTGTTTGACATCTACCGTGGCGACAAGGTGGGCGAGGGCAAAAAGAGCCTTGCCTACAACCTGGTACTGCGCACCGGCGAGCGCACCCTGACCGACGAAGAGGCCGACCGCGCGGTGCAAAAGGTGCTCAAAGCACTCGCGGAAATTGATGTAACTCTGCGCAGCTAATGCCCGCTTTTGCCTGCATATCCGGCGCTTTGTCTGGTTTTTATGAATGCATTTGGGCAATGTGGCGGCAAACAACCTCTTGAAACCGCCCCCCGTTTTCGGTATAATAGAGGCAGGTAAAGGGGGGGCCGCATATGAGTGAGCCTACGACGGTCTTTTCGATCTATGAAGATAAAGACAGCGAGATCAAGCAGATTTTAACAGAGGTGTATGACGCGCTGAAAGAAAAAGGGTACAACCCCATCAATCAGCTCGTTGGCTACATTTTGTCTGAAGACCCCACGTACATTACCACTTACGGCGGGGCCCGCAATAAAATCCGCAAGGTTGACCGGGACGACCTGCTGGCAGCTTTGCTGAAAAATTTTCTCGGCGAGTAACCAACATCATTGTAATCACAGGCCCCTATGCGCCCTAGCCTGCGCATGGGGGCCTGTTTCTTTTTGTCACGAATTTTATTTTTTGTGAAATTGCGGCAGAACTATTTGACATTTGCCGCTGGGCGTTCTTATAATAGAAGTTAAAATTTCAGGCTGTTATGAAAGGGAGAATGTTATATGACCGCAAAAGAATTGGCAGAGCAGTGTGAAGCATATGTAATCGGCTTGCGCCGTGAATTTCACATGCACCCGGAGCTGAGCCTGCAGGAGGAATGGACGAGCGCGCGTATTGCTTCTGAACTGAAAGCGATGGGCATCCCGTACGAAATTGTCGGCCACCGCAATGTGGTGGGGCATTTGCAATTTGCAAAGCCCGGCAAGGCGATTGCCATTCGCGCCGACTTTGACGCGCTGCCCCTGACCGAAGAAACCGACGTACCCTTTAAATCGCAGATACCCGGCTGCATGCATGCATGCGGGCACGATGCGCACGCGGCGGTATTGCTGGGCACCGCAAAATCCCTTTTACAGCTGAAAGACGAGCTGTCCGGCAGCGTTTACCTTTGCTTTCAGGTGGCAGAAGAAGCCGGCCAGGGCGCCAGTGAAATTGTGGACTACCTGAAATCCAAGGGCGGTGTCAGCACGGCGTTCGGCATGCATGTCGCCGGCCAGCTGGAACCCGGCACCGCAGAGCTGGTGGCAGGCGCGCGCCTTTCAGGCGCAGAAATTTTTTACATTGACGTCAAGGGTGTCGGCGGCCACGGCTCTCGCCCCGACCTTGCGGTCGACCCCATTAAGGCGGTGGTCGACGTTTACAGCCGCCTGATTACCCTGCCGGTCAACCACCACAGCATGTTTGACACCTGTGTCGTCAGCCCCTGCTGCATCCGCTCGGGCGAGCGGTTTAACATCATCCCTGAAACCGGGCACATTGAAGGCACCATCCGCTATTACAAGCCGGGTGACGGCAAGCGTTTGATGGAGTTGATTCGCGAAACCGCCGAGCTGGTCTGCGCGTCGCACGGGTGCAGCGTTTCGGTCACGGGCGCCACCGCGGCAAGCTACCCGCTGATCAACGAGCCTGAGGCTACCAAGCTGGGCCGAGCTACCGCGCAAAAGGTGGGCCTTACGCTGATTGACGGCAATGACCCCGCTGCCGCGTCCGACAACTTTGCAGAATTCCTCGCGGCGTTCCCCGGCTTTTACCTCAATCTCGGCGTACACTCTACTCGCCCCGGCACCTCCGGCAACCACCACAACCCCACGTTTGACGTGGAAGAATCGGCGCTGAAAAAGGGTGTGGAGTTTTTCACCGCGCATACGCAGGTGCTGCTGGGCTAAACCCCGCAAAAAAGCCATTTGCCCAAAACTAAAAAAGAACCGGCGGCTGCCGGTTCTTTTTTGCTGGGGTTATTGCTGCGAAGAAGATGTGGTGCTGCCCGCGACAGAATCCACACCGCCCTGCCCGCCGGGGCCGCCCTGCTGGCCCCCGCCGCCGATGGACAAAATTTCAATACCGGTTGTCACAAAGCTGCTGCCCTCGCCGGTACCGGTCAACTGCAGCAGGTCACCCACCGCAATGTCGCTGAACGAGGCGCTCTCGCCATTTTTCGTTATGGTCAGGCTGTCACTTGCCGTGATGGTCAGTGTGCCGCCATCGCTGGTAAAGTCGCCCATGCCGCCATTGCCGCCGGGGCCTTTATCGCTGTCGCCATCCCGTGCGGGGGCGCTGCCGCTGGGGGCCTCCGGTGTCTGCCCTTCGCTGCCGGACGGTGCCTGCTGGCCATTGCCCTGCGGCGGGGCCGTGCGGCTGTCGTCACCGCTTTCACCCTGCGGCGCACCGCCGCCGTTATCGTCTTTGCCCTCACCCGGGGTTTGCAGTTGCATGGTGCCGGTTTCCACGGTAATGCTGCCATCCGCCACCGCGGTTACTTTGCCGGCAAGGGTGCCGTCTGCGGCTGTTTGTGCCGCAGAGGCCGCGGCAGAGCTGCTTTGTGTGCTGCTGCTTTGTACTGCGGTACTGGATGAAGTTGCAGAACACCCCGCCAGTAAAACGGCGGCGGCAACTGCCAGCGCTGCGAATTTCGTTTTGTAGTTCATAGAGGTTACTCTATCTCCTTTCACCCATACTGTAGTTTACCCTTGGCGGGCTTGCCCGTGCAGCGCACGGGTTACAGGTTTGGTATAAAAAAAGTGTAACTTTTGGTTGTGTGCGACCCGTTAAAAAAGAGTGTGCAATTTAAAAAAATGGCGACCGGCTTCCCCGCAAAACCACTGCGGCCTAGTGCGGGCGTTGTATTAGGCTTCCATTTATGGTATACTATGTAATAAATATAGATTCTAATTTTACGGAGGGATTGAAACATGGCATATACTCCGCCTTTGACCTATAAGGGCCGCGCACTGGTGCGGTGCAAAAATGAAATCTACTACGGTAATATGGCAGACCCGTATGTTGTATTTATGCAGATTCTCAGCACAAAAAAAGAAAACGACAACGACGTTGCCGACCGTGTGCACCTGACATTGCTGTCTACCGATACCAGCCTGTCACCCAAAAACCGCATCATTAAGCAGAGCGACAAAAACGGCCTTTACAACGCGCTGGATTTTGCAGCCATTTTGCTGGAACGCCAGCTGCAGGATTCTGCCAAAGATGCCCCAACGGCCAAAAGCTAAGACACAAAAACGAAAAGCATCGCTGCCGCGGTGCTTTTTATTTTTTCTTTTAAAACTATAGTATTGTGGTATAATATAAAAAATATCCAAAGGAGGTATTCGTGATGAAAGACAACGCAAAACAAATTCTCGACGCCTTTCACTTCCGCCACGCCTGCAAAAAGTACGACCCGCAACGGGCGGTGTCGCAAGAGGATTTTGATACAATTTTAGAGGCCGCACGCCTTTCGCCCAGCTCTTTCGGGTTTGAACCATGGCATTTGATTGTGTTGCGCGATGAGACGATTAAGCAAAAGCTCTACCCCATTGCCTGGGGCGCACGCAACAGCATTGACGGGGCCAGCCATCTGGTACTGCTGCTTGCCCGTAAAAAGGCCGACACACTGGCCGACGCGCCCTACATCACCCACCTGATGCGCGACATTCACCACCTGCCGGGCGAGATGCTGGAAAAGCGCCGCGCAGTTTACCATAATTTTTTAAAAAATGACTTTCGTCTGCTGGGTGATGACCGCGCCCTGTTTGACTGGGCCAGCAAGCAGACCTACATCATGCTGGCAAACATGATGACCACCGCCGCCCTGCTGGGGGTGGACTCGTGCCCGATTGAGGGGTTTGACCAAAACGCCGTTGATGAGCTGCTGGCAGACGAAGGGCTGATGGACCCCGCGCATTTTGGCATTTCGGTCATGGTCAGCTTTGGCTACCGTGCCAACCAGCCGGCGCACGAAAAAACGCGCCAGCCGCTGGCAGACCTTGTACAGTGGGTCTAAAGAACAACCGCACACAAAGAACTACCCGCCGCACAATGTGCGGCGGGTAGTTTTTTGCAAGGCAGTTGACAGCGCATGCTTCACATGGTATAGTACATGCAGCCAAAATTAAACGTTGTTCAATTTTGTTTTTCTTTGCGAAAGGGGGCCGTGCCCACGGAAAAATCTCTACAGACAAAACAGCGCATCCAAGCCGCTGCCACCGACCTGATTCAGCACAGTGAAGGCAAGCTTGCACAGGTCACCATGCGGGCCATTGCCCAGCAGGCCGGGGTCAGCGTGGGGCTGATTAACCACTATTTTACGTCAAAAGACCAGCTGATTGAAGCCTGCGTACAGCAGATCATCCGCGGTGTGGTGACAACCTTTCATCCCGCGCTGCCGCCGGGGGCCACCCGCACCCAGGCCCTGGGTGCCACCGCAAAACAGGTGGCAGACTTTTTGTTTGCGCACCCGCAAATTTCGCGCATTTCTATTTTGGGCGACCTGCAAACGCCGGGCAAAGCCGACAACACTGCCGGTACCGTGCAGGGGTTTGCGGCAGTGTTGTCGGGCGGCAAACCCACCGGCGAGCAACTTGCCGCCGCCTTTACACTGACTTCGGTATTACAAACGGCTTTTTTGCGCCGCACGCTACTGCTGCAAACAACCGGTTTGGATTTAAACCGCAAACCCGTGCGCGACGGCTGGATTGACAGCCTGGTCGCCACCATTATAGGGGGGTAATTATGGACAGGACTATTTCTCTTGCCGGTACGGCGCTGAACCTTGTCGGGGTACTGGGCTTTGCCGCCGCCATGCTGGTTTTACCGATGGGGTTTTCGTACTTTTTCAGTATCCTCATCGCGTGGGGGCTGGTGCTGATGCTGGCCGGCTTTGCCCGCACCGCGCCTGCCGGGCGCACCGTTGCCGCAACCAGTGCGCTGGTGTTTGGCGGCATGTATGCACTTTGCAACTCCATCGTGTACTTTGTACAGCTTAGCGTGGTGGCAACGACCCCGCTGAACACGCAGGCCGCAGCGCTGCTGGACTTTCAGCAGTTTGGCATGTTTTTTTCGCTGGATCTGCTGGGGTATGGCCTGATGGCGCTGAGCACCTTTTTTGCAGGCCTTGCCCTTGTGCCCACCCGGCGGGAGGAGAACGTTTTGCGCTGGCTGCTGCTTATGCACGGCGCGTTTGCACCCGCCTGCTTTATCCTGCCCCCGCTGGGTGTTTTTTCAGCCTCTATGCCGGGGGCAAGCTGGGTGGGTACTGCCCTGCTGGAAGTTTGGTGCCTTTACTTTTTGCCGGTGGGGCTGTTGTCGCTGCGGTATTTTGCGCGCCGGCCGCCAGTACCCGCTACCCCAACTGCCACCTAACAGCAAACAACAACCGCCGTGCCTTATACTGGGCACGGCGGTTGTTGTTATCGTCTGTTTTCACTGTTTACTTCGCAGCCCTCTATCTGCAACAGGCGGCGTTTCATGGCAAGGCCGCCCGCATAGCCCACAAGGCTGCCCCCTGCGCCAATTACCCGGTGGCAGGGCACCACAATCATCAGCGGGTTTTTATTATTCGCCATGCCCACGGCCCGGCTGGCCTTGGGGTTGCCAATGGCGGCGGCAATTTGCCCGTAGGTACGGGTTTGCCCGTAAGGGATCTCGGTCAGGGCCTGCCACACTTTTTTTTGAAACTCGGTGCCCTGCGCCCTGTGTGCAAAGGTGAACTGCCGCCTTGTGCCGGCAAGGTACTGCTGCAGCTCGCAAAACGCCGCATCGCTGGCCGCTGTGCGCTCGCCGGGGGCCTGCGGGCCACTCACGCAGTCCAACCGGGTAACAAAGTCGCCGTCGGTCGTAATGCACAGCGTGCCAAATTCAAACTCGTAATATGCCTGTTTCATGCCCGTTGTCCCTTTCTGTAACTACCCGGCGTCTGGCCGGTTTGCGCCTTAAAAAAACGGCAAAATGACGCGGTCTGCTCAAACCCCACTGCCGCGGCGATTGTTGTAATGGGCTCATTTGTGCCCTGCAGCCTTTGCTTTGCCTCGCCCAGCCGCAGCGCCGTCACATACTGTGCCGGGGTAACGCCGTATTCTGCCCGCAACAGCTGGTTTAGCCTGTGGCGCGACACCCCAAGCTGCGCAAGGCCGGCGGCAAGCTGCCGGGGGTGCGCAAAACAGTCATTCAGTACTGCTTTGGCTTGCTGTGCCAGCGCGTGGTGGGGGCGAAACATCGCAAGGTCGCTGCGGCAGCGCTTGCAGGGCCGAAACCCGGCCTCCATTGCCTGCTGTGCGGTGTCAAAAAACAGCAGGTTCTCCCGCTTTGGTGTTTTAGACTTACAAGACGGCCTGCAAAACACGCCGGTCGTTTTGACCGCGTAAAAAAAGCGCCCGTCAAATGCCTCGTCACAACGCTGCACCGCCTGCCATTTTTGCTGCGCCGTCATGGTGTGTCACCATTTTTTTGGGTTTTGGGCTTTGCTTTGAGTGCGGGGTCGGTCAACTCTGGTAACGCCCCGGCACTAATTGCCCACAAATAAAAGCTTGCCACTGTGCCATACGGGGCATACCGCTTTGCGTAGCGTGCAAATTGTTGTTTGGTTAAGCTGCGGTGCCGGTACAGCATGCGCATCCCAC
Organism: Bacillota bacterium; assembly: GCA_023460035.1. Taxonomy (GTDB): domain Bacteria; phylum Bacillota; class Clostridia; order Oscillospirales; family Ruminococcaceae; genus Pygmaiobacter. The sequence goes on along the minus strand of JAEWRN010000018.1, from coordinate 61,142 downwards.
GGCGGATGGCAAGGTCGCCAAAGCTGACCACATTGGGCCGCTGCATTGAAAAAATCAGCAGCATTTCGGCCGTCCACACACCGATGCCGTTTAAGGTGCAAAGCCGCTGAATCACCTCTTCGTCCGGCAAAGCCCACAGCGCGTTTAAATCAAACTGCCCGCTTTGCACCTTTGCCGCAAGCTCTTTGATGAAATCCGCCTTTTTATAGCTTACCCCGGCGGCCTGTACTTCATCCCTTGTCAGCGTACAAAGGTTTTGCGGGGTAATTGCCCCCGCTTTTGCGCAAAGCCTTGCCCAAATGGTGTTTTGGGCCGCTGCCGTAATCTGCTGGCCTATGATAATGTTGACAATCGACGCAAACAGGTCGCCGTCCACACTGCGCTGCAACGGCCCAATGCGGGCAATGGCAGCCCCCAGTTTTTTGTCTTTTGCGCACAGGTAGCCAAGCTCGGTCTGCCCATAACAGTAATCCAGTGTATTCACCCCCGCTGCCGGTTTGTTTTTTCTTATCATAGCACAAACATACCCGCTGTGTCTTTGCCATTTTGGACATTCAATTTTGCGACTGGGCGGTTGTTGCAAAAGGGCGGCGGGGCAGCAGCACAAAGGCTGTCACTCCGCCGCCCCCAAAGGTACGGTTTTGGCAGGCGCCGCGTTTACGGCCGCCCCCTTAGTTTAAAACTCTGTTTTTTGCCGCGCATGCTCCAGCAGCTTTTCAAAAGTTTCTTCGCTCAAATCGTGCTCCACTTTACAGGCATCGGCTGCCGCCGTGGTTTCATTCACGCCAAGGCGCACAAAAAACTCTGTCAGCAGCTTGTGCCGGCTGTACACATGGGCGGCAATTTTTTCGCCCTCGGGTGTCAGGGTCAACAGGCCCTCGTCGTCCATTAATACATACCCGTTTTCGCGCAGCTTTTTCATTGCCACACTGACACTGGGCTTTGTGTATTCCAGCTCGTTTGCAATATCGATCGAACGCACCGCCCCCTTGCGCTCCTTCAGCATTAAAATTGCCTCAAGATAATCTTCAGCGGACTCATGGATCTGCAAAGGCAGTACCCCCTTTATGTTGTTAGTATAGTTTAAGAGTATCACAATCCCGCCGGTTACGCAAGTTTTTGTCATTGGCCAAAAAAACAGGGCTTACTTCTATTGACAAAAGTAGTTAGTTGCATTAAACTATAAACGTTGTGAAAGTTAGCGAACCCTAACTTTACTGCGTGCCCGCTGTTTGGGCATCTTGAGGGGAGGCGAGGTCTTTATGCCACTGTCAATGGCAAAGCCCGGCGAAACAGTGACCATTCGCAAAATTACCGGCAAAGACGAGGTGCGGCAGCACTTGGCCGAACTGGGTTTTGTAGTGGATGCCGCGGTGACTGTGGTGAGCGAAATGGCAGGTAACCTGATTTTACAGGTAAAAGAAAGCCGTATTGCTTTAGACAAAACGCTGGCAAACCGTGTACTGATCTAAAAGGAGGAGAAAACGCAATGAAAACACTGAAAGATGTGGGGGTAGGCACCACCGTCGTTGTGAAGCGGCTGTACGGCGAAGGGCCTGTGAAACGTCGTATTATGGACATGGGGATCACCCGCGGGGTGGAACTGCATGTGCGCAAGGTGGCCCCGCTGGGTGACCCGATGGAGCTGAACCTGCGCGGCTATGAGCTGAGCGTGCGCAAAGCAGATGCCGAAATGATTGAAGTGGAATGACGGGCGCCCCCGGGCGTCTTTTCTTTGAGCATGCAGTTAGTTATTTCTAACTTCATGCCCTACCGAATGCTGAAGGAGGAGTACGATGAGCATCACAATCGCACTTGCCGGCAACCCCAACTGCGGCAAGACCACCATGTTCAACGACCTGACAGGGTCCAACCAATATGTCGGCAACTGGCCGGGGGTAACCGTTGAGAAAAAAGAGGGCCGCCTGAAGGGCCACAAAGACGTGATCATTCAGGATTTGCCGGGCATCTATTCGCTGAGCCCCTACACGCTGGAGGAGGTCGTCGCGCGCGGCTACCTTGTCAAAGAAAAACCGGATGTCATCATCAACATTGTCGACGGCACCAACATTGAGCGCAACCTGTACCTGACCACCCAGCTGATTGAGCTGGGCATCCCGGTGGTCATTGCTGTCAACATGATTGACATCGTGCGCAAAAACGGCGACAAAATTGACCTTGAAAAGCTGGCGGCCGAGCTGGGCTGCACTGTGCTGGAGACCAGTGCCCTCAAAGGCGAGGGCAGCGTAGCCGCGGCCGAAAAGGCAATAGAGCTTGCCGGCGCCGCCAAAACCGGAGAGGCACCCCATGTGTTCACCGGCAGTGTAGAGCACGCCATCGCACACATTGAAGAGTCGATTACCGAGCGCGTTAGCACCCAAAACCTGCGCTGGTATGCCATTAAGCTGTTTGAGCGGGACGAAAAGGTATTGCAAGAGCTGGCGCTGGACAAGGCACTGGTGCAGCACCTGGAAACGCACATTGCCGATTGCGAAAAAGAGCTGGACGACGACGCCGAAAGCATCATCACCAACCAGCGCTACGCCTATATCAGCAAAGTGGTGGACCGCTGCGTGAAAAAGAAAGCGGCCAAGCACAGCATGACCACGTCGGACAAGATTGACCGCATTGTGACAAACCGCATTTTGGCGTTGCCCATTTTTGCGCTTGTGATGTTTGTGGTATACTATATTTCGATTGGTACCGTTGGCAGCTGGCTGACCGACTGGACCAACGACGTGCTGTTTGGCGACTGGGTGACAAACGGGCTGACGAGCCTGTTTACCGCATGGAATGTCGCCCCGTGGATGAGCGGCCTTGTGATTGACGGCATTGTGGGCGGTGTTGGCGCCGTGCTGGGCTTTGTGCCGCAAATGCTGGTGTTGTTTTTAATGCTTTCTGTGCTGGAGGATGTCGGCTATATGGCGCGCATCGCGTTTATTATGGACCGTATCTTCCGCAAGTTCGGCCTTTCCGGCAAAAGCTTCATCCCGATGCTGGTCGGCTCCGGCTGCGGCGTGCCGGGCATTATGGCAAGCCGCACGATTGAAAACGACCGTGACCGCAAAATGACCATTATGACGACCTGCTTTATCCCCTGCGGCGCCAAAATGCCGATTATCGGCCTGTTTGCAGGCGCCCTGTTTGGCGGCAGCGGGCTGATTGCCACCAGCGCTTACTTTATTGGTGTGGCCGCCATCATCATCAGCGGCGTAATGCTGAAAAAAATGCGCGCCTTTGCAGGCGAACCCGCACCGTTTGTGATGGAGCTGCCCGCCTACCACACCCCCAGTGCCACCAACGTACTGCGTGCCACATGGGAGCGCGGCTGGAGCTTTATCAAACGCGCCGGCACCGTTATCTTGGCTTCGTCTGTTATTTTGTGGTTCTTGCAGGCCTTTGGGTTTGAGGACGGCGCGTTTGGCATGGTGGAGGACAACAACTCCAGCCTGCTCGCTTCCATCGGCGCAGTGGTTGCCCCCATTTTTGCCCCGCTTGGCTTTGGCAACTGGAAGGCGGCTGTCGCCACCTTTACAGGCCTGATTGCAAAGGAAAACGTCGTTTCGACCTTTGGTGTGCTGTACCACTTTGGCGGTGAGTTAAGCGAAAACGGCGACGAGATCTGGCGCAACATCGCAGCCGACTACACCGGGCTTACCGCATACAGCTTTATGCTGTTCAACCTGCTGTGCGCCCCCTGCTTTGCCGCAATGGGTGCCATTAAGCGCGAAATGAACAACACGAAATGGACCTTTGCCGCGATTGGCTATATGACGGTGTTCGCTTACGGCATTTCGCTGATTGCGTTCCAGCTGGGCGGCCTTATTACCGGCGAGGCGCCGTTTGGCATCGGCACCATAGTTGCGCTGGCCCTGGTTGCCCTGCTGGTTTACCTGATGGTGCGCCCCAACAAATATAATGCGGATTATAAGCGCGGTAGCGGCCTTTCAATCGACGCCAAATAACCCGCACGACCCATGGAGGTGTTTGTATGAATCTTCCGACGATTTTGATTGGTCTTTTGATCCTTGCCATTTTTGTTGCCATTATCGTGCAACAGGTGCGCAAAAAAAAGCGCGGTGAGAATGGCTGCGGCTGCGGTTGCGGCGGCTGTGCCCTGTCTGACAGCTGCCACCCGAAACAGTAATTAAAAAATACCCGGCACAAAATTTGTGCCGGGTATTTTTATACACTTTTACAACTTATTTAAAATAAAAACTTTCTGTGCGGGTGCCAAGGCATGCCGCTCACACGGCGGCATTTCGCCTTAGCCGTTTTTCAGCTTTTGCGCCGCAAGCAGCAGCCCCGCACGGCTGGCCGTAAAGTTGAGCCCGCCCTGTAAATATGCGGTGTAGGGCGCGCGCATTGGCCCGTCGCACGAAAGCTCAATGCTGCTGCCCATGGTAAAGGCCCCCGCCGCCATAATTACCTCGGCATCATAGCCCGGCATGGCATACGGCTCCGGCGTGACAAAGCTGTCCACCGGGCTGCCTGCCTGAATGCCCTGACACACGGCCACAAGGCCCGCGGCGCTGCCGGTCTCAATGCTGGTGATGATGTCGTTGCGGTCGGCGTCAAACGCCGGGGAGGTCTCATAGCCTAAACGGCTAAAAAAGCAGCTGGCATAAATGCTGGTTTTCAGCGCTTCGGCCACCACGCCGGGCGCGTAGTACAGGCCCAGATAAATGTCGCGCAGCACGTCCAGCGTGCAGCCCAGCTCGCGCCCGGTGCCGGGTGCCGTCAGCCGGTGGCCACACAGCTCCACCAAATCGGCCCGGCCCGCAATGTACCCGCCGGTAGGGGCAATGCCGCCGCCCGCGTTTTTAATCAGGCTGCCGACAATCAAATCGGCCCCGACCGACGTGGGCTCTGCAGTTTGGGTAAACTCGCCATAGCAGTTATCCACCATCACAATCACCGCGGGGTTGGCGCGGTGCGCCGCGGCGGCGATCTGCTCGATGACCTTTAGCGACAGTGCCGGGCGGCTGGCATACCCTCTGCTGCGCTGCACATAGCACACCTTGGCGGTGCGGCACCCCTGTTCAATGGCCGCAAAGTCCGGCGTGCCATCCGGCTGCAATGCCGCTTCGGCATAGCCCACCCCAAACTCTTTCAGGCTGCCGTACTGGCTGCCGTCCAGCCCAATCACCCCGCCCAGCGTGTCATATGGCCTGCCGGTGGCCGCAAACAGGGTATCCCCCGCCCGCAGTACGCCAAACAGCGCAACCGTCAGCGCATGGGTGCCGGATAAAAAATGCGGGCGGCACAGCGCATCCTGTGCGCCCACCACTGCAGCAAATACGCGGTCCAGCAAATCGCGGCCGCGGTCGTCAAAGCCATAGCCGGTCGTGCCGGTCAAATGGCTGGCAGATACCCCGCAGCTCGTAAACGCTTTGAGCATTTTTAGCTGGTTATATTCCTTGATTCGTTCTATCTTTGCAAACTGCGGCGCACACTGCTCCATTGCCTGCCGGTCTACCGCCAGCAGCTCCTGCGACAGGTCAAAAAACTCTTCCAACATAAAAAAGCTCCTTTGTGTCAAGCGGGCACTGCCATCTGCGGCCCGCATTTTATCTTACCCCTGCGCAAACAACACGCTGCCCACCGGCAAAAAGCCAAGGCGACTGTAAAAGCCAATCAGCGCATCTTCACACACCAGTTGCACGGCAGGCGATGGGCAATTTTTTACCAACTGGCAAACCAGCGCACTGGCAAGGCCCTGCCCGCGCAGTGTGGCGGCGGTTGCAACACCGGAAAGATAGGCGTTTTGCCCCGCAAGGCTGTACAGCCCCGCCGTCGCAACATACTGCGTGCCCTGCTTTGCGGCGACCACCTGTGCAAGGCCCTTTGCCACCAGCACACAGGTGTCGGCATACCAGCCGTCCGGGTCCACCCCGGCAAGCAGCCCGCTTGCGCGCAGTTGCCACAGCGAAGGCGCATTTTCGACCACCGTGCCCGCCGGTAACGGGGGCAGCGGCACAGAAAACCCGGCAGGCACCTGCATCACCGTGCGCGGCACCGCCTGCCAGCCCGGCGGGCAAACAGAAACCGCCGTTAAACTGGCGGCCCCCGCAAAGTGCAAAAAGCTGCCCAGTTCTTCGGTATCGGCCACCGTGCCGCAAAGCAATGCGCCGCCGCCCTGCACCAGCAGCGCGGCGGTACCCTGCACGCAGTAAAACCCCGCAACCTGCGGGTGCTGCTCGTGGCAGGCAAATGCGGCGGCAATGCGCCCGCCCAATAACCCGCCCTGCCCGCACAGGGCGACAAACTGCGCGCGGGTGGCCGCAGAAACGCGGGCGATCACAGCGCGTTGACCAGCGCCTTAAACTCGTTGCCGCGCACTTCAAAGTTGGGGTAGCGGTCAAAACTGGCGGAGGCAGGCGACAGTGACACCACGTCGCCCGGCTGTGCCGCGCGCTGTGCCAGCTGCACCGCCTGTGCCATATCGCCGGCGTGCTGTATCACAAGGCCGCTTTCCGCAAAGCCGGGGCAGGCGCGCACGGCCTGTTCAATCATGGGCCCGGTGGCGCCCATTAAAATAAGTACCTTTACATGGGCAATCAGCTCCGGCGCCAGCGGCTCGTACGGGATATGCTTGTCGTACCCGCCGGCAATGATGATGATTTTCTGCTCAAAGCTGCGCAGCCCGGCAATGGTGCGGGTGGGGCTGGTGGCAATGGAGTCGTTAAACCACTGCACGCCGTTTAAGGTGCGCACCGGCTCGATGCGGTGCTCTACCCCGGCAAAGGTGCGGGCCACGGCCGCCATCTGCGCAAACGGCACATCCCCCGCCACGGCCGCCATGGCGCCCAGCAGGTTTTCAATGTTGTGCAGCCCGCGCAGGCGCACCTCGCTTTGGTTGACAATCCGGGTCAACACGCCGTCCTCTATCATGCACAAATCGCCGTTGTCCTCCAGGTAGGCGCCGCAGTCGATTTTTGACTTGCGGGTAAACCAGTAGCGTTTGCCCACCACATCCTGTTCCATCCCGCGCGTAATGGCATTTTCGTACCCCAGCACCGCTTTGCTGCCCGGCTTTTGGTGCAGCAAAATGTTGCGTTTGGCGTTTACATATTCCTGCATGTCCTTGTGGTGGTCCAGGTGGTTCGGCGTCACGTTGGTGACCAGCGCCACATCGGGCGATGTGTGCATCGAAATCAGCTGAAAGCTGGACAGCTCGACCACCGCCACATCGTCCGGCTTAATCTGCCCGACCACCGGCAGCAGGGCCCGGCCAATGTTGCCGCCAAGGTGTACTGTTTTGCCCGCCGCTTTCAGCATTTCGGCAATCAGCGTCGTGCTGGTGGTCTTGCCGTCAGACCCCGTGACCGCGTAAATTTTGCAGGGGCAAAGCTCAAAAAACAGTTCCATCTCACTGGTGATGTTTGCCCCGGCGGCCTTTGCCGCCTGCAAAGCCGGCGTAAAATATTCAAAGCCCGGCGTGCGCAAAATCAGCTGCTGGCCCGCAAGGCCGTCCAAATACCGCTCGCCCAGCGAAAACTGCACACCGGCCTTTGCCAGCGTGTCACCCAGCTCGCCAAATTCTTTCACCGTGTTTTTTTTGTCGCACAGGGTCACCACCGCACCGCTTTGTGCAAACTGCACCAGCAGCTCACGGTGCGACACCCCCGCGCCAATAAAAGCGACGCGCTTGCCGCGCAGCCCCTCAAAAAAACACTGTGCCTTGGTTTTCATCCCTCAGGACTCCTTTTCTCTGTGTGGTGCCAGCCGTACCCCTTTGTTGCACTGGTGGCCGTAATACCATAACAATGGCCCCAACTACCGGCAGGCCGCACAGACCGCGGTGTTTGGGGCCGGTACTATTATAATATGAAAGCTGCCGTCAATCAAGCCCGCGTGCCCAAAGCACAGATTTCACCGCAAATTCGACCATTCACCCCTTGTCGCTCCCCCACCCCCCATGGTACAATAGGACACGATTATGGTGGAATAATATACCGAGCAAATGAAGTTGTGTTTCGCATCTTGTTTCCACTTTTGTTCACAGTCAGGAGGGACTGGATTTTGGCTAACTTTAATATGAAAGAATTGTTTGGCAGCCATTTGTTTGACGACCGCATTATGCGGGCGCGGCTACCGGAGGACGTGTACGAGTGCCTGCGTGCCATACGGGACGACGGGCGCGAGTGGGACCCCGCTGTTGCCGATGTGGTGGCCGAAGTGATGAAGAACTGGGCCATGGAGCTTGGCGCAACCCACTATGTGCACTGGTTCTCGCCGATGACCGGCACCAACAGCGGCAAGCACGACGCCTTTATTGACGGCGTGGAATACGGGCAGCCGCTACTCAGCTTTTCCGGCAAAATGCTTTCAAAAGGCGAACCGGATGCCTCCAGCTTCCCCTCCGGCGGGCTGCGTGCCACCTTTGAAGCGCGCGGCTACACCACGTGGGACCCCACCTCCCCCGCATTTGTGCTGGGCACCACGCTGTACATCCCCACTGCGTTCTGCGCCTACACCGGCGAAGCGCTGGACCAAAAGACCCCGGTGCTGCGCAGCATGCAGGCGCTCAACAAACAGGCGCTGCGCGTGCTACGGCTGCTGGGCGACACCACCACCGTTTCGGTGCGGCCCACCGTGGGGGCCGAACAGGAATACTTTTTGGTGGACAAAGCCCTGTTTGACCGCCGGCTGGACTTAAAGGTGTGCGGCCACACCTTGATGGGGGCCCGCCCGCCCAAAGGGCAAGAGTTAGAGGACCACTATTACGGCAGCATCTGCGAGCGGGTGCGGGCCTTTATGCGCGAATTGGATGAAGAGCTGTGGCGCCTTGGTGTGCCCGCAAAAACCGAGCACAACGAGGTTGCCCCCGGCCAGTACGAGCTTGCCAGTGTGTTTGCCAGCGCCAATATTGCCTGCGACCACAACCAGATTATGATGGAGCTGATGCGCAAGGTGGCGCTGCGGCACGGGTTTGCCTGCCTGCTGCACGAAAAGCCCTTTGCCGGGGTAAACGGCAGCGGCAAGCACAACAACTGGTCGCTTTGCACCGACCGCGGCGAAAACCTGCTGAAGCCGGGCAAAAACCCGGCCGCAAACCCCCGCTTTTTGCTGTTTTTGTGTGCGATACTGGAAGCGGTGGACCGCCATGCCGACCTGCTGCGCCTTGCGGCCAGCTGCCCCGGTAACGACGAGCGCCTCGGCGGCAACGAAGCCCCCCCCGCTATCGTATCGGTTTTCTTGGGTGAGCCGCTGACCCGCGTGCTGGAATCAGTGGCGACCAGCCACACCCTGCCGGCGGAGGAGCGCAAGCAGCTGCTGACCGGCGTGAAAAGCCTGCCGCTGGTGACGCTGGACGACGCCGACCGCAACCGCACCTCGCCCTTTGCGTTTACCGGCAATAAGTTTGAGTTTCGCATGGTGGGCTCCAGCCAAAGCGTCGGGCTTGTGAATGCGGTGGTGGGCGGCATTGTTGCCGACACGCTGTGCAGCTACGCCGACGCTTTAGAGGCATCGGACAACCGCGGGGCGGAAGTAGTCAATTTGGTGCGCCGCTGCTGGGAAGAGCATGGCCGCATCATTTTTAACGGCAACAACTATTCTGCCGAATGGGCTGCCGAAGCCGCCAAGCGCGGGCTGCCGAACATTGACCACATGGCAGCGGCCGCCAGTGCGTTTATTGACCCGCAAAATATCGAGTTGTTTACCCGCACCAAAATCTTTACCCCCGGCGAGTGCCAAAGCCGGTGCGAAATTTTGCTGGAGCAGTACAGCAAAACCACCCACATTGAAGCCCTTACCATGCTGGAAATGACCAGCCGCAATGTGCTGCCCGCCTGCATTACCTTTATGGGCAGCATTGCACAGAGCAGCTATTATGCCGGGCAAGAGGGGGTTGTCAGCCGCACAAGCGTACAGCTGACCCGGCGCCTTGCCGAGGCAATTGACCGCGCCTCCGCCGCGCGGGACAAGCTGGCCCGCGCAGTTAAAACGCTCAAAGTAAAAAGTGCCCAGCAGGAGGCCGACGCGTGGTATGCCATTCGCACCCACGAAATGGCCGCCCTGCGCACAGCCTGCGACGCGCTGGAAGAGCTGGTTGCCGACAGCGCCTGGCCAATGCCGGGTTACAGTGACCTGCTGTACGATTTGTAACCTGCCGCAAAACAAATACAAAATTTCTCCGGTTTGATACGGCGGTCGTGGTGGCCGCCGTATTTTCGTCTGTTTTTCAGTTTTCTAAAGCATTTTCAGCAAATATTATTGTTTTTTACCAATTTTTTTGTTACCATAAAAACCAGTGCTTCGTATTAAAGTTAGCCCCATTAAAAACCGCCCTGCGCGGGCCTTTTGGGTGCTGCCTCCCCGCCCGTTTTTGTTTGGGCGCTTGTACCCTGCACAAGAAAGGACTGTTTACCCGATGAAACGTGTTGCCGCGCTGCTGCTTGCCCTTTTGCTCTCTGCCGGTCTGCTGGCAGGTTGCGGCGGGGACGCTGTCAATTTTGTGTACTATATCAGTGACACCATTACAACACTGGACCCACAGCTTGCCTCTACCCCCGCAGAACGCACTGCGGTCAAAAATATCTTTTCCGGCCTTTACCGGCTGGATGCCGACGGCATTCCGCAGCCCGACATGGCACTTACCACGGATGTCAGCAGTGACGGCCTCGTCTACACCTTTACTTTAAATACCGACAATGCGTTTACCGACGGGGACGAACTTACCCAGCCGGTCACCGCGGCTGATTACGTATTTGCGCTGCAGCGCACGCTAAACCCCGCCACCGGTTCACCCTATGCGCACAGCTTTTTGTCAATCAGCGGTGCGGCTGCCGTGCTGGCAGGGCAGTCTGACCCCACGACCCTTGGGGTGCGCGCGGTGTCGGACAATGTGCTGGAAATTACGCTTTCCACCCCGGACGACGGGCTGGCCGCCAAGCTGGCACTGCCGGGTGCGATGCCCTGCAACGAGACCTTTTTTGAGTCCACCGCGGGGGCCTACGGCCTTTCGCTGAAAAATGTTCTCACCAACGGCCCGTTTGAAGCCACCGCCTGGTCGCAGGCAAACGGCCTGACACTGGTACGCCCCGACCCCGCAAACAGCAAGCAGATCAACCGCGTGCGGCTGATACCGGAAGACGGCGAAAAAACCTCTGCCGAGCGGCTGACCCAAAGCCTGCAGGACGGCGCCCTGATTACCGGCGGCGACAGCGCGCTGAACGAGGCGGGCTACCCCTCGCTGGAATTTGAAACCACAACCTGGATGCTGGTCTACAACTGCACAGGTGCCGAGCTGTCCAACCTGTCGGTGCGGCAGGCGCTAAGCTGTACCGCCCAGCTTAACGCACAGGACCTTGCCGATTACCCCTACCTGCACGCGGCCACAGGCCTTGCCCCCGACGGGGCGGCCCTGCTAAACGGCAGCTCTTACCGCGACGCCGCGGGCAATGTGTTGTCGCAGCAGGCCGAAGCTCAGTGCTATGCGCTGTACCGTTTGGGCCTTTCCGAACTGGGCATTGACCGTTTGTCCGGCCTGAAAGTGCTGGTGCCAGACACTGCCCCGTGGGACGCGGTTTATGCGACGGTCAACCAGCGCTGGCAGCGCACGCTTTCGGCATTCTTTTCGGTAGAGACATTGCCGGAGGATGAAATTCGCACACGGGTGGCAAAAGGCGATTTTGACATTGCGCTGCTGCCGGTCACAATGACAGCCAGCGACACCTCTTTGCTGTTTGCGCAGTTCTTGTCCGGAGAGAGCAGCAACTTGCCGCAATACACAAACCCGCAGTTTGACAACTTTGTCAACACGGCGCTGGCCGCCACCAGCGCAAATGGGCAGGCAGACGCCCTGCGCTCTGCCGAAACGCTGCTGCTGTCTGATGCCGCAGTGACCCCGCTTGCTTTTCAAACGAATTATTTTTACCTTTCGCCCAGCCTTAGCGGTGTCGTTATCAGCCCGTTTGGCCCGGTGCTGGACTTAACTGCCGCGGCGGAAGATTAACCTGCATAATACAAAAAGCCCGGCGCTTGCAGCGCCGGGCTTTTTTGCATCTACTTACAAAACGTAAACATTTACGCTTTGCACTGCCGACATGACAGATTCGTCATACGTGCTATAGAACAGGTCCACTAAAGCGTGTCCATCCACCATTGCCGACCCGGTATCGGTCGCAATGGCGAACCCGTAAACGAACTTGCCGTCGGTTGAAACGATATACAGCAAGCTGCCATACGGAATCACATTCGGGTCAACCGCAACGGTGCCCTCATACAGCCCAAGGCCGGAGGCACCACGCCCCCTGCTGGCCGAATACGCGGTCGCGCGGCCGGTCAGCACCCTGCTGTAACTGCTGGGCACACCGTTTTCCACCGTGATGCCCGCCGGGGCAGCCAGTGATGAAATAGCAGCCCCTGCGCCGTAGCGCATAATGATGGTGTCCTTTGCGGGCACAACATCTTCTACCTTGACGATCTCTGCGGATTCCACCACACCATCCACCACGCGTTCGCGGGTAGTGGTCTGGCGCAAGCCGCTTGTACCTTCTTGCTCTACATACGTCGTAGACCTTCGCTTGTAAAGCAAACTGGTTTCACGATACTCTACATTCGGCTCAATTACGGTCTCGACCACGTTGTCGCGGTATTCGACCCGGTGAACCAATACTGTGCTGCCTTCCTCGAGTGAGGTATTGAGCGAAGGCTCGGTGTAGTCATGTTCTCCCAGTGTAATGCCGGCCTGTTGTAGCGCCTGTTGTACAGTACCTTCTGTCAGATAGACTGTAGAAGATGCGCCGTCCGCCTCGACCGTGGCGGGAAAAGCGCGTTGGATATTGAGGCTTGCCATGTTACCGTTATATTCGGTGTAAAACACATCGTCGTGTTCGCCGGCAACAATGCCGGACACCTCCATGATTTCTGTCGGGTCCTGCGCTGTGGTAAACAGCATTTGGCGGCTGCCGGCAGAATCGGTGACAAGCACAATGTTCAGTGAAAGATATAAAATGAACAGTGTGCCAAAAAGGGCAAGCCCTGAAAAAGCTACGGCGTACGCACGTGCCGGTATGGCCACAATGCGACGTCGCAGGTGCTCAATGAGCTTGGTCATGCATTCACTCCTTTTTTCGCTGCAAACCCAAACAGGCGTTTGCAGCAGTGCCGCCCGTCAAAAACGCCGCCAGTGGTGCGGCGGCATTTTAAGTACAGCGGGCGCGAATCATTTTGAATTTCTGCTGGGCCGTGCCCCGCGCACAGTATGCGGACACGACCATGGGTTGACCTCACTTCATGCATTTTACCAAAACCGGACAAACGGGGTCAAACAACCAGTTCGACCAAATCCAGCAAGATTTTCTTCTTTTCAGCACTTAGTATAGATATACATTCAGTTATTCAGCATTATCATAACATGCTCCATTTTTCTCATGAATACAGTTTTAATGACCGTCATTATTGTATGATTATTCATTTTTAAACACTATCATTTTTTGTGTATCCTTTTAAAACTGTCCTTCTTTCAACTACAACATTACCCCATTCCTGCGCGGAATGGGGTAATTTTTTACGGGTTAATCTTGTGCGGCAGAGGAGCTTTGCGCCGCGCTGCTGGCCGGTGCCGAAGAAGCCGGCGGTGTACTTTGGGTTGTTGCCGGCGTACTTTCCGGCGCAGGCTGCGACGAAGACGCCGGGGCCTGTGTGGCCGCCGGCCCGGTGGGGCCGTTGCCGCTGTTGCCCTTTGCAAGGCTTACCGCAACCTCGCTGGCGCGCAGGATCTGCGGGTCACTGCTCACTGTAAAGTCATAGAAAGCCTGCTCTTCTTCTGCGGTAAGTGCCTTTTCATAATCCGGCGTGATGCCCACACCGTCAAAGCTGTCGCTTTTGCCCGGCACCATCACGGCGACGGTCAAATCCACTGCGCTGCCGTCGCTCATTGTGTACATCTTTTGCACCGTGCCGCGCCCTGCGGTCTTGGTGCCCACAATTTTGCCCTTGCCAAAGTCTCGTATCGAGGTGGCAAACAGCTCGGCGCCAAAAGCGGTGTTACCGTTGGTCAACACGACCATCGGCATGTCCACTTCTTTTTCGTCACTGGTATACAGCACCTTTGTCTCGTTGTCTTTATACACGCCCGACACAATGGTACCGGCCGGGCACAGCAGGTCAATACATTCTGCCGCCGCAGACAGCGTGCCGCCGGTGTTGTTGCGCACATCGAACACCAGCGCCGTCGCACCCTGGCTTTTCAGCGAGTTGATGGCATAATCCAGCTTTGCTGCGGTGTCGGTGGTAAAGGTAGTGATTTTAATGTAACCCACGGTGTCGGTCAATTCAAATTCTACCGACGGGGTCTCGTACACGCTGCGCTGCAAGTCCACCGTCTGTTCTTCGTTGTTCACAAGGTAGGTGATGTGGATTACCGTGCCGCTTTCGCCTTTCAACATGCTTTTCACGGTGTCCAGTGTCAGTGCTTTCAAATCGGTGTCATCCAGCTTTGTCACAATGGTGTCCTTGGTCAGCCCAATGGTTTCCGCGGGGCTACCGGCGTAGATTTTGACAATGCGGAAATAACCGCTTGCGTCCTTTACCATGTCGGCCCCGATGCCCATCAGCTTACCGCTGGCCGTGTCGTTGAGCTCGTTGACCTGCTTTGCCGTATAGTACTTGCTGTATTTGTCGCCAAGGCCCGCAATATAGCCGGTAGAAAGCGTGTCATACAGCGTCTGGTCGTTAATGGTGCCGTAATAGTTGTCACGGGTCGTCTTGTCCAGCTCGGCAAGCTTGTTGTACATGACCTGCTTTTCGTTGACATCGCTGACTGTTTTATCAAACATCTGCATTGCCAAGATCATGGTCACTGAAAAGGTAACGGTCATGGCAATAATTGCAATTGCAATCGCAAGGCTGACTGATATTTTTTTCTTCATATTCAAACCTCTCGCATTCGTCTGCCCTGCGGCGGTACCGACCGGGCGAAATCACAACCGGGGCTATTATAGCGCCGGAATGTGTTTGTTTTATGAATTGGGTTACCTGCCCAGCAGCGGTGCCGGGTCGACCTTTTGCCCGTTTTGCCGGATTTCAAAATGCAAATGTGGCCCGGTGGAATTACCGGTGCTGCCCACGGCACCAATGGTATCTCCCTGAATAACCGTTTGGCCCGGTGTGACATAAATTGCGCTGAGATGGCCGTACAACGTTTTGTTGTTGCCGCCGTGGTCCACAATAATGTAATACCCGTACCCGCGCGAGCCGTAAACGGTGGTCTGCACGGTGCCCGAAAGGCTGGCCGCCACCCCGGCACCGTAAATCACCCGGCCGCCGCCGGAAATATCGATACCAGTGTGAAAATCTGCCTTGCCGTACAGGGTGCGCCAGCCATACCCCGACGAGATATTAGAATACCCCGGCACCGGCCAGCCGTAACTGCCACCCACAAATTCGGTATTGTCCGACGGGCGGTTCAGCTCTGCCTCCGCCGCCGCGCGGGCCGCAGTGTACTCCTCCAGTAAGCGCGCTTCGTCCTGCTCGTTGGCCTTTTGCTGTGCCTCTAAATCGGTCAGGCTGGCATCCACCTGCTGCAGGCTGCCCGCAAGCTCGGCTTTTTTGGCGTTCTGCGCGTCATTGTCGGCTTGCAGCTGCTCTAACTCGGCATTGATGGCCGCCTCTTGCGTCTCCATCTCCTGCCGCTCCTGCGCCAGCTTTTTGAGCAGGTCGGTGTCCGCAATCGAAATACGTGACAGTGTAGTGCTGGCCGTCAGCAATTCGTCAAAGGTGTTTACCGCCAAAATAGTAGAAAGCGCGCCGGAGGTGTGATTCACCTGCATGGCCCGCAGCCGCTGTTCAAACAGGTCTTCCGTGTCGGCAATGTCACGCCGCTTCTGGTCCAGCTCGGCCTGTTTTTGCGCCAGCTCCACCTTGGTGTCTTCAATCGATTGTGCCAGCACCGCAATTTGCTGCTGGATGATGCTGACCTGGTTTTCAAGGTTTGACTTGTATGCCTTCTGGTCCTCTTCCTTCTGCTCCAGGTCTTTGCCTTTTTGGCGCACGTCCTCCAGCTGCTTTTGCAGGGCCTGCACGTCCTCTACCGCCGTGGCACCCACAAAATAAGGCACGATCAGCAATACAAGAAACAGCACGCCCGCTATCCCGCAGATCGACCGCAATGTCCGTTTTTTCACCAGTATGCCCCCTTAGGCCGTTCAGTTGGCTGTGCATCCCCGCCGCGGCGGGTGTTCGGCTTTCTTACTTTGTCTGTAAGGGTGTATCCCCGTTTTTGTGTTTTAACACGCCTCTCACATCACCCAGAGGCTTAACATATACGGCAGTGTCAATGTCAACAGCATCAACCCTGCCAAAACCGCACATAGAATGCGAAGAGTTCTTTTTTTCATTGCGCTCGCCCCCTATACCTTGAGATGGCGGCGAATACTGGCCGCGCTGCCGACCCCGCCGATTAGCGCCCCGCTGGCCAAAAACACCACCAGCAGCAACGACCAGACTGAGTTATAGTCGACAATCGTGAAATACAGGCTGGACAGCCAGCCCGTGCCGGCGTGGGAAACCGCCTCTAAAATACCAATATACGCACCGGACACCACGCCAAACGCCAGTGCGGCCGAAATTAAACCAATGGCTGTGCCCTCTACTAAAAACGGCAGCCGGATAAACCCGTTTGTCGCGCCGACAAATTTCATGATGTTAATCTCTTTGCGGCGGGCAAACACCGTAATGCGAATGGTGTTGTGAATCACAACCAGCGAAACGGCTGCCAGCACGGCCACAAGGCCCCACCCTGCAATATTCACCGCCCGCTTCAGCGATACCAGCGTACCGGCAAGGTCACTGGGGGCATCGACAAAATCGACCCCCGGCAGCTTTGCCAGCTCTGCCACGGTGTCGTCAATTTTGCTCAAATCGTTCACTGTCACGCGAAAGCTGGCATACAGCGGGTTGTTGTCTCCCTCGTATCCGTCCAGCACATTGGCATAGGCACCGCTGTCATAGTCTGAAATCCAGCTTTTTGTCTCGTTCAGCGCGTCCTCTTTGGACACATAGGTCGAGCTGAGGATATTGGGCACCCCGCCAATAGCCTGCTTTGCCGATTCAATGGTGGCATCGTCGGCGTCCAGCTTTAAATAGACAATCACTTTGTTTTGCGCGCCAAGGTAATCCACAAACTTGCCCACGTTCAGCGACATCAACGCCGCAATACCGGTAATCACAAGGCATGCGGTCAGCACGCCAATCGACGCAAAGCTCATCAGCTTATTGCGCGCAATGTTGCCAAGGCCCTGCTTTGTGAGGTACCGAAACCCGGAAATACTCATCGCATTGCCTCCCCTGTACCATGCGCCAAAAAGGTCGGCCGCGCGGGTACCGGGCAGGAGTCTGAAACAACCCGCCCTTTGTCAATATAAACGGTGCGCTGGTGAAACTGCGCCGCAAGCTCCTGCTCGTGGGTGACGACCACGACCGTGGTACCCACCTTGCTGATGGCGCACAACAGCTCCATAATCTCCACCGAAAGCTCGGGGTCAATGTTGCCGGTGGGCTCGTCCGCAATGATGATGGGCGGCGAGTGCACCAGCGCGCGGGCCAGCGCAATGCGCTGCTGCTCGCCGCCCGACAGTTCGGCCGGGTAACTGCGCGCGCGGTCCTGCAGGCCGACGAGGTTCAGCACATACGGCACACGGCTGCGGATACGCCGCTCGGGCACATTGGTCACCCGCATGGCAAAGGCCACATTTTCGTACGCCGTCATGGTGGGGATCAGCCGGAAATCCTGAAACACCACCCCCAGCGAGCGCCGCATATACGGGATCTGCCGGTTTTTAATGCGGGTAAAATCATACCCGTTGACCACAATTTTACCCTCTGTCGCCGTTTCTTCGTGCAAGATCAGTTTCAAAAAAGTGCTTTTGCCGGCACCAGAATGGCCCAGTACAAACACAAATTCCCCGCGGTCAATACGCAGATTGAAATCATCCAATGCCACGTTGCCCCCGGGGTATTCTTTTTTTACGCCGTTAAATTCTATCATGGATGCGAAAGCTCCTTTGCCGCAGTTCACGGGTTGTTAAAACGCAGCCCCGCAAAGCAAAATGCTCTGCGGGACCCCTTGGGTGCCTGTATGCGGCGCACTGCGCCGCCCCCGCCCCGGCAAATACAATCGATCAGTATTTTGCGGGGTTGGAATTTAAGTATTTTTTGACCATCAGCGCCACTTTAAACACAATGGCATCGTCAAACTCGCGCAGGTCCAGCCCGGTGAGCTTTTTGATCTTCTCAAGCCGGTATACCAGCGTGTTGCGGTGCACAAACAAACCGCGGCTGGTCTCCGACACGTTGAGGTTGTTTTCAAAGAAACGCTGAATGGTGAACAAGGTCTCAGAATCCAGTGAGTCAATGCTGCCCTGCTTGAACACCTCTTTGAGGAACATTTCGCAAAGGGTGGTGGGCAGCTGGTAAATCAGGCGGGCAATACCAAGGTTGTCGTAGCTGACAACCGTCTGCTCGGTGTCAAACACCTTGCTGACCTCCAGCGCGATCTGACCCTCTTTAAAGCTGGTCGCAAGGTCTTTTACGTTGCCAATCGGGGTGCCGATGCCGACCACGCTTTTGATGTAATGTTCGCCGTTCAGGGTATCCACAATGCTGGCCGCCAGCTTAATAATATCCTCGCGGTCGATGCCGCGCTTGATCTCCTTGACCAGCACGGTGTCGTTTTCGCTGATGTTGAACACAAAATCCTTCTGCTTGTCGGGGAACAGGCCGCTGACCACGTCATACGCCGAAATGTCGTTGCCGCTGGTCACACGGATGAGCAGCACCACACGCGAAACGTCGGTAGAAAAATGCAACTCGCGCGCTTTCGCGTAAATGTCGCCCGGCAGGATGTTGTCCAGCACGACGTTTTTAATGAAATTCGCTTTGTCAAACTTTTCATCGTGATACTGTTTGATGTTTTGCAGCGCCACCGTGATCAGCGACGCATAACGGCTTGCCAGATCATCGGTGCCCTCTACAAATACGGCGTAGTCGTTGCGCTTATTTGAGCTGAACATATGATAGGTATAGCCATCGCGCACAAAGACGTCCCCGGTCGACAGTCTGTCGGCCGCGATGCTGTCCCGCACTTCGCCGATTCTGGTCAGCTCGCTGCAGGAAATGATAGTGCCTGTCTCATCGACAACACCAAGGACGCGATCCACCGCGTCCTTCATTTGGTAGATAACCCCCTGAAACACTCTGTTCGCCATAATGATCGATTCCCTTTCCTCCGGCAGTGCTGCCGCTTGTGAATTTCACCAATTTGCGTTGAACTACAATCTCTATTTTACACAATGCTTTCGTCTTTTGCAATAGGATTCGACAAATTGCCCGGCTTTTTCCTGTGCAACATGATTAAATTCACATTATTTCAGTAGAAATCCCCCCTGATGCCTACTGACAGCGTACAACGATGCACAAACTTTTATTTTATTCCAGCACTGCTTTTTGCAGCAATGCAAGTTCACTTTGGGTCAGGGGCCGGCTGGCGCCCGGTGCAAGCCCCTCGTCCAGCGCCACCCCGCCAATGGCCACCCGGTGCAGCGCCGTAACCCCGGCGTCATACACCCCAAACATGCGCTTAATCTGGTGGTACACCCCCTGGTGCAGCACCACTGTGGCGGCAAAGGGGTTGTTTGCATCCGGCAGCAGCTCGGCGGGCAGCATGCGTTTGCCGTCTGCCAGTGTGACTCCCTGTGTGAAGCCCTGCACCATCTGCTCGGTCACCGGGATATCCACCGTAACAAAATAGGTTTTGTCCACATGGCGGCGCGGGGCAAGCAGGTCGTGCGCCAGCGTGCCGTCGTCGGTCAGCAGTACAAAACCGGTCGAGTCTTTGTCCAGCCGCCCGGCGGGGAACAGCGTGCGCCGGGGGTAATCGCCTTTTACAAGGTCAATCACCGTCACATCCCTTGCGTCGCGCGACGCGCTGACAACCCCCTGCGGCTTGTGCAGCATCAGGTAGACGTACTGCTGCCAGCAAAGGGGGGTGCCGTCCAGTGCCAGCACTGCTTCGGGCGACACCTTTTGCTCGGGCCGGCGGCAAGGCTGGCCGCCCACTGTCACCCTGCCTGCGGTGATTGCCCGACGCGCCTGCGTGCGGGTCATCTGCGCCGCCTCGGCCAGCAGCTTGTCCAACCGGTAATCCGTCATATCTGCCCCCTGTGCCCAACCGGCTAATTTTATTGCATATTTCAAAACTAATCACAGTATAACACAAAAAAGCGGGTTTGTGGCATAGAACCTTTGTGATGTTTTACATTTTTTTACAGTACCGCTTTTTTGTCTGTGTTGCCTTAATACCGCGTCGCTTTAGGCGCAAAAAAGCACCGCAGCCCGCTTTGCCGTGCGGGCCGCAGTGCTTTTGCTTTTTTGTATTCTGCTATCACAGGCAGCTGACCAAATAGTCGATAAACTGCTGGTAGTCGGTGCAGGCCGCCGCATTTTTAATTACCGCATTGTCATACAAAATCATGGCCAGCGGGTCAAAAATGTCGTGAAATACCTGCCGCTCGCCCCGGTTAAAGCACAGCAGAATCACAAGGTTCACCGTGTGCTCGCCCCACTGCAGCGGCTCTTCGCTTAAATAGGCAAACATGCCGGTGCGCAGCGCGATCATTTTCAGCGTATGGGGGATAGCGCAGTGCCGAAACGCCGTGCTGGACACCTGCTCGCGCTCCTGCACCGCCGCTTCAAATGCCGCGTCCACATAGCCCGCCTTTTGCAGCTTTCCGCAAATATGGTGGATCAGCTCGTTTTGCGTCATCGGCTTCGACGCACGCTCAAAAAATTCAGGGCGCAGCATCGTGCAAAGGTTTTCGCGAAACATTCTGCGGCGCTGATCCTCTTTGATGTTCTTGATATAACAACTAATGTCAAAGCAATTGGTCTCGGTGAGAAACGGGGTAATCATGACCCTTGGTATTGTCATCGGCGCATGCAGCGGCACCGTTGCAATAATCAATTCCACCCCTTGAATTTTTTTAATGTCCTGTTCACGCGTGACAACGTTGGTCACCACCAGCTCTTCGCGAAACCGGCCGTTCAGTTTTTCATACAGCGCGGCGTCCATATTGTAGTACGACGGGCAGTACAGTACGGCCGAAATGCGGCTTGCCAGCGCGCGCTGTGTTTCCAGTGCGCCGCCCAAGTGAAACGCAATAAACGCAATTTCATCGTCGTCGATCGTCAGGCCCGTCTGCTCGCGGATAATACCTGCCAGCTGTACCGCCACATCATAAATAAGCGGGCAGTTGCCCTTAATGTCGCTGGTCAGCGGGTTTTGGCAGTACGAGTGGTTCTCAGACCGGGTGAGCAGGTTTTTGATGTGCAACGAAAAGCGCACTAAAAATTCCTGCTGCGACAGGTCGATGTCATAATAATCCCGCACGGCCATCACCAGCTTTTGCACCAGCTGCCAGCACTTTTCGCCCACGTAAAGGGAGATGTTTTCCACGCTGATGCTCTGGTAGTCCATCGAGCTTGCGCGCGAAATCAGCATCAGCGCAATGTCATAGCTTTCCCCCTGTGCAAAATGTACCCCAAAAGCGGCTTCCAGCGCATCAGTAATCTTTTTTGCCACCTCGTATTCATGTGCGCGGATCAGCGATGCCGCCCCGCTGGACGGCACGACATTGCAGCAGTTTTCAATGCGGTGAATCGCAATGGTCACATGCAGCAGCAGGTTGACCAGCGAATAGTCGTTGATGAAATAATGGTATTCGTTCAACGCCGAAATGACGATTTCGTGAATGGTCTCTACGTCAATTTCGGGGAACGAGTTCTGAATGGTCTCAATGCTGATGAAGTTTTCTTTGGACTCTGCATACAAAATTGAGCTCAGCATGCGGCGTTTGTTTTTTTCTGTGCCGGTGATGCTGATTTCATCCCCCGCCGTATTGACAATCAGGTCGTACTGTGACGCCCACCGGCGCAGGCGGCCCAGCAGGCTGCGAAAGGTTGACGCGCTGATAAACAGGTCGTCGCAAAGCTCCCCTGCCGAAAGTGCGGCGGGGGCCTGTACCAGCTTGTACAAAATGTAATTGCACCTTTCTGCCGGGGTCTGCGGGATATGCGAACCCATTTTGCCGAGCAGATTATCGATGTTTTCGACATTGATGAGGTACCCGTTCTGCGAGGACTCGATGAGCTGGGGAAAGGTAGAATTCACTTCCCCTATATAATTGTGCACACTGCGCACCGAGCAATCAAGGCGCCCGGCAAGCTGTGCCGCGGTCAGCTTTTCGCCTGTAAGCAAAATGCGTACCAGCTCTTTTTGTTTGTCTGTCATGGTACACCTCCGGCCTTTATGTTCCAACTACAACCTTCTACTGCTTGTGTTATTCTTTTAAGTCAATTTCATTATATCCAAATGCCTGTTTCCATTTCAACTAAATTATTGATATGTTTTTTCACACATAGTGTGCAAAACGCCAAAAAGTTTTCCGCCGTGTTTGCAGTGGGCGGCTGCAAAAGTGCGTTTGAAATGCCCCGCGGCGCGCCCCTATAATAAAGGCGAAAAGAGAGGGCACAAAAGACCCTCGAAGCGCAGCAAAAAAAGAAGGAGGGTTCTATTTGAAAAAGCTCAGGGTTCTTTTGGTTTGTGGTTCCGGTGCTTCCAGCGGCTTTATGGCGGCCAATATCCGCAAGGCTGCAGCCGCACGCGGGGTCGAGATTACCGTCAATGCCCGCAGCGAGTCGGAAGTGGAAAACTATGTCGACGACATTGACTGCCTGATGGTTGGCCCCCACCTTGCCATTTTGATGGACGACATGCAAAGCATCTGTGAAGGGCGCAGCATCAAAGTCGCATTGATGAAACCGGAGTACTATGCACACCTGGACGGTGGCAAAGCACTGGATCACATCCTCTCATTGTTTGCAGAAAACTGAATATCATTTGGTTGTGAAGGAGAAAGCGTATGAAAAAATTTATGAACTGGCTGGAAAACAGCTTTGCACCAAAGCTGCAAAAGGTCAGCAACCTCACCTGGATCGTTGTCATTAAGGATTCCCTGCTGCAAATTCTGCCGTTTATTCTGTTGGGCTCTATCTTTTGCTGTCTTGCTATTCTCAACGACTACATCCCCTGGCTGCCGTCGTTCTGGACCCCGTTCGGCTGGACAATGGGCATGATTTTGCTGCTGGTCTCCTTTTTGATTCCGTTCAACTACTGCGAAAAAAAGCGTTACCGCAAACAGCGCCTGATTGCAGGTTTGTCCGGTGTGCTGTTGTTTTTGATGGCCATCACCCCTGAAAGCCTTACCGATGGTACCGCAGGCTTTGGCCACGCGGCAATGGGTGCCGGCGGCATGTTCTGCGCCATGTTCTGCGGCATCGTTGTCGGGCTGATCATGGGGCTGTTCAGCAAATTCACCTTTTTTAAAGAGGACAGCGTGATACCGGATTTCGTGCGCGCCTGGTTTGACTCGCTGCTGCCGATTGCCATCGTCATCTGCCTTGGCTGGATGGTTTTAGTCTTCAACATCAACCTGTACACCATCATTTCCGGCATCTTTACCCCGCTGCAAAATTTCTGCCAGACCTGGTATGGGTTTACGCTGCTGATGTTCCTGTACTGCTTTATCTATTCGATGGGTATTTCCTCCTGGGTGCTCACCCCTGTGGCACAACCCGTCAAACTGGCCGCGATTACCGCAAACCTGGCACTGGTTGCTGCGGGCACCGCCACTGCCGCCAACATGAATATTTTTACTGAAACACTGGTCTACTGCACCTATATGTGGGTGGGTGGTATTGCCGCCACAATGCCTCTGGTGCTGTTGATGCTGCGCAGCCGCTCGAAAGAACTAAAAGCACTTGGCCGCGCCTGCATTGTGCCCGCTGTTTTCAACATCAACGAGCCGGTCGTGTTCGGTGCCATTGCGTGGAACCCCATTTTAATGGTACCCATGTGGCTGCAGGGCATCATCATCCCTCTGTTCACCTGGTTTGGCACAAAAGTCATTCAGTTTGCGCCTATCCCGCGTGTGCAGTTTGAGCTGTGGTATTGCCCATACCCCATTTCCACCTGGCTTGCCACCGGTTCAATACGTGCCGTAATTTTTGTGGCAATTTCGTTTGTGTTAAGCGGTGCAATCTGGTATCCTTTCTTCAAAGTCTATGAAAAACAACTGCTGGAAAAAGAAAACGGCAAAACCGAAGAAATCCCTGCCACCGCAAACGCATAAGCTCTCTGCAAACCCGATACCACACGAGGAGAATAGAACAATGGACGAAAACGACAAGATTGTAGAACAGGCGATGTCGATCATCACCGATGCCGGCGATGCCCGCCTGCATTGCAAAAAAGCACTGGACGCCGCAAACTTAGCTGATTTTGAAACCGCGCAGGCTGAGCTTCACCAGGCAAATCTCTCTATCACAAAATCTCATTCCACACAGACAAACGCCATTCAGGCGGCCTGCCGCGGCGAAGAATTTGGCTACAACGTGCTGTTTGCCCATGCGCAGGACACCTTGATGACGATCAACAGCGAACTTTTGATTGCCAAACAGCTGATTACCTTCATGCAAAGCCTTGACTGCCGTTTGCGTGCATTGGAAGACCAACAACCGCCGCGTAAATGATACGCAGAAAGGACCACATCACGATGTATCAAATTCCCGAGGGGTTTCCAAAAGATTTTTTGTGGGGCGGCGCAGTTGCCGCAAACCAGCTGGAAGGCGCATGGCAAGAGGGCAAAAAAGGCATTTGTCTCGCTGATATTCTGGAATACAACGATAAGCTGCCGGTGGACCAAAAGTGCAACAAAGAGACCACCCGCGCCGCCATTCGCGAAGCGCTTGCCAGCACGGGCCGCGTGTTTCCCAAACGCACCGGCATCGACTTTTACCACACTTACCGCGAAGACCTTGCGCTTCTGCGCGAACTGGGGCTAAAGACCTTTCGCACCTCAATCAACTGGGCGCGCATTTACCCAAACGGCGACGACGCGCAGCCCAACGAGGAGGGCCTTGCCTTTTACGATGCGCTGATTGACGAAATTCGGGCCAATGGCATGGAGCCGATGATTACAGTTTCACATTACGAAATGCCGCTCAACCTTGCGATGCGCTATCAGGGCTGGTATTCGCGCGAGACGATTGACTTTTTTGAGCGCTATTGCAAAACCCTGTTTGACCGCTACCACGACCGCGTGACCTACTGGATTCTGGTAAACCAGATTAACCTGATTGGCCACGAATCCTTCAACCACCTTGGGGTGGCGGAGGATGCGGTGGATGACCTGGAAAGCGCCAAATACCAGGCGGTGCACAACGAAATGGTTGCCTGCGGGCGGGCCACGCGCTACGCGCACAGCACTTACCCCAGTATGCAAATCGGCATGATGCTGTGCGACGGGCCATCCTATGCCGCCACCCCTGCGCCGGAGGACCAGCTGGCGACCATGCGCCATAACCAGATGGAGTATTTTTACGGCGACGTGCTGCTGCGCGGCAAATACCCAAACTATGCGTTTCACTTTTTTGAAGAGCGCGGCATTGCGGTGCACTTTGGCCCCGAGGATGAGGCCGACCTTGCAAACCCCGCGGATTTCATGTCGTTTTCGTACTATTACACGACGCTTTGCGACGCAGCGCACTATGCAAAAGGCAACTCTACCTTTCGCAACCCCAGCCTTGCCGCAAACCCATGGGGCTGGTCGATTGACCCCATTGGCCTGCGCACGACACTGAACCTGTTTTACGACCGCTGGCAAAAGCCCATTTATATCACCGAAAACGGCATCGGCTATTATGACACCGTTGAGGCAGACGGCAGCGTGCACGACAGCTACCGTGTTGACTACCTGCGGGCGCATTTGCAGCAGATGAAAGAGGCCCTGCGAGACGGGGTTGACCTGCGCGGCTATTATGCCTGGGGGCCAATCGACATCGTGTCGTGCTCCTCGTCTGAAATGAGCAAACGCTACGGTTTCATCTATGTGGATTTAGACGACACCGGCAACGGCAGCGGGCGGCGCTCTAAAAAAGACAGCTTTGCCTGGTACCAGAACGTGATTCGCACCAACGGGCAGCAGCTGTAACCACTACGCAAAAAACAAAAAAGGCACCGGGGCGGAAACCAGTTTCCGCCCCGGTGCCTCTTTGATATCGGCCCCTTCTTTTTGCTTTACATGTCTTTCGTCGCCACAAGGTCGGCGCCGGTGCCCAGCAAATTGGGCACCAGCACATCGCCAATGTGCACGGGGGAGGTCGCCACCACCCGGTTAACTTCGCGCATCGCGTCGAACAGCAGCGGTTTGGGGATGGCTTTGGACGTTTTTACCGGCAGCCGGGTGCCAAACGCACCGTTGATGCGCACGGTGGAGGTGAGCACCCGCACCGGGTTACTCACTTCGCTGCGGCCATACTGCTCGCCTTTTTCGCAGGCGTTGCCGCGCACCTCCAGCGTCTCTTCGTCCACCTCAAGGTGGCACCCGCGCGGGCAGGTAATGCAGATCATGCTGCGCTTTGTCATGCTTCGCTCGCCTCCTCTACCAATACCGTCAGCTTGCCGCCGGTACCCTGCAACAGTTGCAGCGGCAGTTGAATCTGTTCCATTTCGCCGGGTGCCATGTGGCTGCGCCGAAACGCGGCAATTTGCTTTTCGCCGTCCAGTACCCGCACGGTGCCGGCCTTCATCACCTTTTTCACCCGGAAGAACACCGGCACCGCCTTTTCCACATTGGCAACGCGAATCTTTTGCGGCACCGTGTAACCCACAAGGTCGCCGTTTTGCATCACAATGTCCGCACTACCCTTTGTGCTGCCGCCCGCAAGGTAGGCCGCGGCCGCGGCGCCTGCGCGCTGGCTTTCGCGGGTGACAAAGTCCACAAGGTCATGCACATGCACCACATTGCCCGCGGCAAACACGCCGGGGATGGACGTTTCCATATTTTCGTATACTACCGGCCCGCTGGTGCGCTTGTCCAATTCAATGCCGGCATTCAGCGACAGCTCGTTTTCGGGGATCAGGCCCACCGAAAGCAATACGGTGTCGCAGTCAAACCGCATCTCGGTACCCGGCACCGGTTTGCGGTCCGGCCCGACCTCGCTGACCGTCACGCCACTCACCCGGCCGTGCTTGCCGGTGATCTCGGTGATGGTGTGCGAGAGATACAGCGGGATATCGAAGTCGTTGAGGCACTGCACAATGTTGCGGTTCAGCCCGTTGGAATAGGGCATCAGCTCGACACAGGCCAGCACCTTTGCGCCCTCCAGCGTCATGCGTCGCGCCATAATCAGCCCAATGTCGCCAGAGCCCAAAATAATCACCCGGCGGCCCACCATATAGCCCTCAATGTTCATATACCGCTGGGCAGCCCCTGCCGTTAACACCCCAGCAGGCCGGTCGCCCGGGATGCCGATGGCGCCACGGGTGCGCTCGCGGCAGCCCATGGCCAGCAGAATAGCGCCCGCCTTTACCACGTGGTAGCCGTCAAAATTATTGACAAGGTGCACCTCGCGGTTTTGGGTGACGGTGAGTACCATCGTGTCGGTGCGCACCTCGACCCCGGTGTCAAACAGCATTTTGATGAACCGGGCCGCATACTCCGGGCCGGTGAGCTCTTCTTTAAAATAGGTCAACCCAAAGCCGTTGTGGATGCACTGGTTTAAAATGCCGCCCAGCTCTTTGTCGCGCTCGACGATTAAAATGTCCTTAACGCCTTTTTCCCACGCCTCACAGGCGGCTGCAAGCCCTGCCGGGCCCCCGCCAATGACAACCAGCTCATGGTATTCACTCATGCCTGTGCACCCCCTTCCTGCTTTGTGCGGCCTACTAGGATCTCGCTGCCCTCTTTGTCCTGGCAGATGGTCTGCGGGTCTACCCCGCGCTCACGCGCCAAAATTTCAAGCACCCGCGGCCCGCAAAAGCCGCCCTGGCACCGCCCCATGCCGGGGTTGCAGCGCCGTTTGACACCGTCTACCGAAACGGGGGGGATCGGCGAGTGCAGAGTATCCAAAATTTCGCCCTCTGTCACAGTTTCGCAGCGGCAGATTACCCTGCCGTACGCGGGGTTGCGGCTGACGAGCTCGTCGCGCTCTTTTGACGACATCTCACGAAAACGCACCCGGTGGCGGGTATCGTCAAACACCGGCTTTTGCTGCAGCGGCAGCCCTGCGTTTTGCAGCAGGCGCACGGCCTCTTTGGCGATTGCCGGCGCACTGGTAAGCCCGGGTGATTTAATGCCCGCCAGATTAATGAGGCCCGGCGCGTCTTTGCTTTCACTCACAATAAAATCCGGCTGGTCGGTGACCGCACGCACCCCGGCAAAATTGCGAATGGCGTCGCGGTAGCTGATGTCCGGCACACTTTTGGCCGCCTTGCTGCGCACAAAATCCAGCCCCTGTGCGGTGACGGCAACGTCCTCGCCGTCTGCCACAGGCTCGGCATTTGGGCCCACGATCAGGTTACCCTGCACTGTGGGGGCCACCAGTACGCCCTTGCCGTCCTGGTTGGGGCACTGGAAAATCACCCGCTCCACAATGGCGCCCTGGCTTTTGTCCATCAGGTAATACTCGCCCCGGCTGGGGTAGGTGGTAAAGGCGTGTGCCGCCACCATGTCGTTGACCTGCTCGGCCTCTACCCCTGCGGCGTTGACAATGGCGCGTGTTTCCACCGTTTGCCCGCCCGCCGTAATGCGAAACCCGCCGTCTATTTTACTGATGGCGGTCACCGGGCTGTTCAGCCGCAGCTGCACGCCGTTTTTTACCGCGATTTCAGCCAGCGCAAGGCAAAGCTCCCACGGGTAAAGCACTGCGGCGGTGGGGGCCAGCAAGGCCCCCTTGACCTCTTTTGAAAGGTTCGGCTCTATGGCAAGCACCTGCTGCCCGCTGAGCACCTGCATGTCGGGCACCCCATTGCGCACCCCGCGCTCGTACAGTGCCTGCACGGTTTTGGTCTCCTCTTCAGTAAAGGCCAGCACCAGGCTGCCAATTTCTTTGCAGGGCACGTCCAGCTTTTTGCACAGCTCTTTCACCAGCCGGTTGCCCTCCACATTAAAACGGGCCATCAGCGTGTCGGGCTCCGGGTCGTACCCGGCATGAATGATTGCGCTGTTTGCCTTGGTCGTACCGGTAGAAACATCGTTCTCTTTTTCCAGTACCAGCGTACTTAAGTTATAGTGTGCCAGCTCGTACGCCACTGCCGCGCCCACTACGCCACAGCCAATAATCGTCACATCTACCATGCTTACACCGTTCCCTCCCTGTTTTTGCACCGCACCGCGGCAGCGCCCCAGCGGCCTGCCTTACCCGGTTTTGGGCAACAAAAAAAGCCAAAGCAAAAAAGCCCTTTACAGGGTTTTCGCTTTGACTCTCTTCTCTAAGCTTGCCTTTATTATAGCACCGCGCCCACAAAAAGCCAACTGTTTTTTGTGTAAAAGCTATAAAATGCCAGGCAGCAGCACCCGCACTGCAACAAAAAAGCCCTGCCGCGCGGCAGGGCAAACCAGCAAATTACTTAATAGGGTTTTACGCGCAGCGCAAAATAGCTCTGCGGGTGGTCGCACACGGGGCACACCTTGGGGGCATTTTTGCCCACATGAATATGGCCACAGTTGGTGCAGATCCACACCTGCTCTTCTTCACGGGCAAACACCTGGTCTTCTTTCAGCAGCTTTGCAAGGTCGTTGTAGCGCTCTTCGTGCGTTTTTTCAATCTTTGCAACGGCGTCAAACTGCCATGCAAGGCGCTCGAAGCCCTCTTCTTTTGCCGTTTTGGCAAAGCCCGCGTACATGTCGGTCCACTCGTAATGCTCGCCTGCGGCGGCATCAGCAAGGTTGGTCATTGTATCGGGGATCTGCCCACCGTGCAGCGCTTTAAACCAAAGCTCGGCATGCTCTTTTTCGTTGCCGGCCGTCTCGGCAAAGATATCCGAGATTACCTTATAGCCTTCTTTTTTGGCCTGTGACGAATAAAACGTATACTTGTTGCGTGCCTGGCTCTCGCCTGCAAATGCGGTGAGCAGGTTTGCCTCTGTTTTCGACCCTTTCAGTTCAGCCATAGTACCTAACCTCCATGTCTTCATTATTATATTATGCAGCTGCACGGGGCAGCCGGCGCATAATTTAATTCACACGTTTCTGACATTCGGGGCAAAGGCCCTCAAACACCAAATCGTGGCGCAGAATTTGAAAGTCGGTGTCCTGTTGCGCTTGTGTGTCCAGCTCGGCACGGTAGCTACCCGGTGCATCGGTTACCCTGCCGCAGTTGACACATTTGATGTGGTAATGCTGCTGCGGCACAAAGTCAAACCGGTCGGCCGCATTGGGCATGGCGACACGCCCTACCACACCGTCCTCTGCCAAAGAGTTCAGGTTGCGGTACACCGTAGCCTTACTGATGCTGGGGTGGCTAAGCACCACCTGGCGGTACACTTCGTCTGCGGTCGGGTGCGATTTTAATTCTTGTACCGCCTGCAGCACCAGTTGTTTTTGCACAGTATTACGTTTTTCCATCACAAGCTCCTTATCAGTAACACGTACTATTATGTAGTATAATATAGATTTCCCAAAAGTCAAGCCACAATTCGCACAAAGTCACAATTTAAATATTTACAATGAAAAATATACCATATTCTGATACTTTTTGCAAAGCTTTTTATCTTTTTATGACAAAAAAAAGACGCGCCAGCCGGACACTACCGGCAGGTGCATCTTTTTAATGGCTTACACAGAAAACGGCTTCATTCAGGCGTTGCAAAACTCGTCGGTCAGCTCGCCCAAAATACCAATACCCTTTACGATGTCCTCTTCGCTGGGGGTAGAATAGTTCAAACGGAAGCACTGGGTCATGCCGTCCTGGTCGCATAAAAATGCATTACCGGGAACGACCGCCACCTTGCGGCGCTGTGCCTCTTTGACAAAAGCCATCATATCCACCCCATCCGGCAGCGTTGCCCAAAGGAACATGCCGCCCGACGGGCGTGTGTAGGTGATTTTTTTGTTGAAGCAGCGGTCCATCTCGGCCAGCATCAAATCACATTTGCGCTCGTACACGCTGCGGATGAACTCGATGTGCTTTTCGGTGTCGGCATTGCGCAACCACTCGTCGCAGACAAGCTGGCTCCACAAATTCGTGTGGGTATCGTCGCACTGCTTTGCAGTCACAACCTTTTCAATGATCTCGCGGTTGGCGATGATATAGGCAAGGCGCATGCCGGGGGCCATGATTTTAGAAAAGCTGCCGCAATACAGCACAAGGCCCTTTTTGTCAAAGCTTTTAATCGGCGGGATGTACTCGCCGCGGAACCGCAGCTCGCCGTAGGGGTTATCCTCGACGACCAGCACATTGTAACGCTCGGCAAGGTCATAAATGGCCTTGCGTTTTTCAAGGCTGGTCACAAGACCGGTTGGGTTTTGGAAGTTCGGGATGACATAGAAAAATTTCGGCTTCGGGCTTGCTGCAAACGCGGCCTCCAGCTTTTCAAGGTCAACGCCATCCTGCTGCACCGGCACGCCGACGGTCGTTACGCTGTACTGGCGAAATGCATTCAATGCGCCCACAAAGCTGGGGTCCTCTGCCAAAACAACATCGCCATCGTTGCAAAAAATGCGCGAAATGACGTTCATCGCCTGCTGGCTGCCGCTGACGATTGCAATGTCATCTGTATCTGCGCTGACCCTGCTGTACCGGTTTACGAATGCAAGCACTGATTCCCGCAGTGATGCAACGCCCTCGGTGGTGGAATACTGCAGCGCGGCGATTGGCTTTTCAGCGAGCACTTTTTCAGAATAAGTGCGGATGTCGTCGATTGGAAAGCAATCCACTGCGGGGTTACCACCCGCAAACGAAATCATGGTCGGGTCGGACATGTTTTTGATAATCTCGCGAATTGCCGATGGCCGCAGCCCCAGTGTGCGGTCGGAAAAAGAATAACCCATTATTACCTTGCCCCTCTCTATCATTGCAAAATTCTATCTAAAACCCGGCCTGCCTGTACCCATTTGCCACAAGTGGGGGGTCTTATTCGGTTCTTTCGGGCTGTGTCATACCGCTTGCATAGCTGTAATCCACCGTGATGACCGCAAAAAAGCTGTCATCCTGCCGGTGCAGCTCGTCCGCAATGCGCTTTTTCAGGGCGCTTTGCGGCAAATCAAAGCCAGCGGGTACTACCACGTCAAAAATGAAATTGGTGTGGTCGTCGCCCTGCACCATGCGAAAATCGTGGATGGTCAAACGCTCGTCCACACTGCGCGCCACCTTGGCCGCAATATTGCGGCAGCGCACAATTTCGCTGTCGTCATTGCTGATGGGGTCCATGTGCACAACAAGGTGAATGCCATCCTCCGCCAGCACTGCGCGTTCAATATTGTCCACAATGTCATGGCAGTGCATCACATTGTCCGCAGCGTTCATTTCCACATGCACACTGGCAAACCGGCGGGTGGGGCCATAGTCGTGCACCATTAAATCGTGCAGACCCAACACGCCCTCATAGCTTAAAATTTTCGCGTCCAGCCGGTCGACCAGCTCCGGGTCCGGCGCTTCGCCCAGTATGGGGTTGATGGTGTCTTTGATGATGCCAACGCCACCCCACAGGATAAACAGCGCCACCGCAAGGCCCATCCAGCCATCCAGCTCTAACCCCGTCAGCTTTGCCAGCACTGCCGCCACCAGTACGGCTGCGGTCGTCAGCACGTCGTTGCGGCTGTCCATACCCGCCGCCACCAGCGTGGTGGAATCAATCTGCTTTGCCATCAGGGCATAAAAGCGTGACATCCACAGCTTGACCAGAATTGATGCCGCCAGAATGCCAATGGCAAGCAGGCTGAAGGTCACCGGGGACGGGTGCAGGATTTTTTCAAAGCTGGTGCGGGCAAGCTCCACCCCGATAGCCATGATCAGCAAAGAGACCGAAAGCCCTGCCAGATACTCCATGCGGGCATGCCCAAACGGGTGCTCGCGGTCAGCGGGCTTGCCGCCCAGTTTAAACCCCACCAGTGTAATGATGCTGCTTGCAGCGTCCGACAGGTTGTTCACAGCGTCCGCCATGATGGACACGCTGCCGGAAAGCAGGCCGGCTGCAAATTTAGAAACGCATAACAAAAGGTTACACAAAAGGCCGACGACCCCTGCCAGGGCGCCGGCCCGCGTACGCGCCGCATTGTCTGCGGGCGTTTGCTGCCTGCCAAGCAAAAGGCGGATGAGTAGCTTTGTCACCGCATGCCTCTTTCTTTCGGCGGGGCTGCCCGCCGAACTGTATTAAGAAACAATTATAGACGCAAACGGCTAAAAATACAACCCGCTTTTGTAAGGTTTTTATTCAGTTTGCAGCAAAAACTGCTGGATGATGGAAAGCCCTACCCGGCCGCTTTTTTCGGGGTGGAACTGACACCCGATGACATTGCCGTGCTGTGCGGCGGCGCAGATGCTGCGCCCGCCAAAGCTGGCCTCGGCCAAACGGTCATCTGGGTTGGCAGGTTTCACCTCGTAGCTGTGTACAAAATACACTTCTTTACCGGGTGTCACGCTGCACAAAATACTGCCCTCAAAATCCGTTTTGCCCTTGACGGGGAAAATGCTGTTCCAGCCAACCTGCGGCACCCGCTGCGGGCGGCCGTTCAAATCCTCCGGCGGTATTTTTACCACGCGCCCGGGGATGAGGCCAAGCCCTTCCCAGCGGCCAAATTCTTCGCTCTCGTCAAACAGCATTTGCATGCCAAGGCAGATGCCCAGCATCGGCACGCCCTCGGCGACCTTTTGGCGAATCGGCTCAATCAAGCCGTACTTGCGCAGGTTTGCCATGCCGTCGCGAAACGCGCCCACGCCCGGCAGCACCAGTGCCTCGGCCTGCTCAATGGCCGCAGGGCCGCTGGTAATCTCCACCTCGGCGCCAAAATGTTCAAATGCGCGCTGCACGCTGAGCAGGTTTGAAAGGCCGTGGTCAATGATTGTAATGCGTTTCATAACCGCACCTCCACGCCACGGGCGGCAAGCTGCTGTTTCAGCTCGGCCACGCCGATTTTTTTATAGTGCAGCAGGCTGGACAGCGACACCGCCGACGCGCCGTCGCTGACCGCGTTCACCACGTCGTCCACACTGCCGGCGCCGCCGGCCGCGATGACCGGCACATTGACGACCGAAGAAACCTGTTCAATCAGCTCGCGGTCCATACCGCGGCCAAGGCCCTCGCAGTCGACACTCATCAGCAGGATTTCGCCGGCGCCAAGTTCGACCCCGCGCTTTGCCCATTCGACCACATCAAGGCCCGAATGCTCGCGCCCGTTGTCGTAATAGGCTTCCCACCCGTTGCCGTTTTGGCGGCGCTTTGCCTGAATGGAAAGTACCATGCACTGGCTGCCGTAGGCCTCTGCGACCTCGGTGATGATATGCGGGTCCTTGATGGCGGCGGTGTTGATGGCCACCTTGTCGGCACCCTGCTGCAAAATTTTCTGCACGTCCTGCACACTGCGCAGCCCGCCGCCGACCGTCATGGGGATAAACACATCGTCGGTGGTTCGGCGCACAATGTCGGAAAGGTTGTTGCGGTTATACAGGCTGGCAACGATGTCAAGGTACAGAATTTCGTCGATACCCGCCTCGTAATATTCTTTGGCAAAGGTGTGCGGGTCACCGAGCTTACGCAGACCTTCGAGCTGGATGCCTTTGACCAGATAGTTGTTTTTGACCTCAAGCCGCGCAATCAGTCTCGTTTTATTCACGGTGCTGCCCTCCTTTTTCTCAGTCGAACACGGTGTGACGCAGTTTCCACTGGCCGCCCTGGTAGACCCACAGGTGCGGTGACCGGAAGCGGTTGGTCAGCTCCTCAAAGTAGTCGCGGTCCATGTCCGGGTGCTCAAAGCAGCCGCGCGCTTCGGGGAAGTTTTTCTCGTCGATCGACAGATACTTAAAGATCTCGTCGGCAAAACGCTCGGGGAACTCCCCGTCGAACTTCTTCACCAGCGCAACACCCTCTTCGCGGGTGATCTCGCCATTGCGGATCTCCTGTGCGGCGTCGTAGGTTGCACGGCCAATACCATATTTAATATAGGTAGTGTAATAGAAGAAGTCGTCGATTTTGTCGTCGATGGAGTTGTACTTGGAGTAGGTGCCCACCGTGCGCTCGGGGCTGGGCTTAAAGCCGCCGTGCTCTACCGAGTAGTAGTACGCGCCTTGCGGGTGCCACTTGACATAGTAGCCAAGGTAATGCACCTGAATGTGGTTTTTCTCAATGTCGCTGGTTTCGCTGGGCAGATAGATGGAAAGGTCGGACGGGTCGACTTTAAAGTCTTCCTCCAGCTGCTGCAGCGACACGCCGCCGAGGTAGATGTGGTCTTTGTCGTTGGTAGCAAAGAAGCGCTCGTCACGCATTGCCGACTCGTTGTCGGCCAGCGGGTTGCCAAATTCGGCCTCGTTTTCGCCGTAAAACACCAGCGGGATGCCAAACTTTGCCGCCATTTTGGGTGCCAGCTGCTTCTGGCCCAAAATAAACGCCTGGAACGGGTGGAACAGGTTTTCAGTCGCAAGGCGGGTGAGCAGCCGGTGGGTACGGCCGTTCGGGGTGCACAGGTAGTTGTCAAACCCGGCGTGAATCCACGCCTGAAAGTTGTCCCAGCCCCACGGGGTGTAAATATGGGGGGCCCAGGTGACAGTCAGCGGGTGCATGCCGTACTTGTACTTCAGCAGATGCGCCGCGTAAAAGCTGTCCTTGCCGCCGCTGCCGGGCACGAGGCAGTCGTAGCTGCCGTCGTTTTTGCGGTAACGGTCGCACAGCTCACGCAGCTGCTCCTCGCGCTCGTCCCAGTTGATTTTGACCTCTTTGTTCTCGCAGGCAACGCAGGCGTCACAAACGCCGTCCTCGCCAATGTGCATGCTTTTTTTGATGCTGTCGATCGTGTGCTCAAACTCGTAGCAGGAGTTGGGCTTCTGATTGCTCATGACGCACTTTTTGCAAAACTGCACGTCGTTCGGCAGCCCGTATTTTACGTCGAGCTGGTCTTCCGGAATATCGGGTGCGAATTTTGAAAGGTCGATCTCAACATGTGCGGGATATGGTATCATGAAAATTACCTCCTAGGATAGCAAAGTCTTTCGGGCGCTTTGCAGGCACAAAAAAACAAGGGCAATGACCAAAAGGGTACACTTTCCCCTAAGCCAACGCCATTGTTGATACCCGGAATTATAGCACATGAATGCTGCAATTTCAACATTTTTTGCCGTTTTCTGCTTGCGGTGCCCTAGTTTGTGGTACAATAAGAAAAAATTACCCCAAAAGGGAGGTTTGGCCTGTGCAGGATACCGGCAACATCATCGCACTGCTGATTGACGCGGAAAATGTGTCACCCAAATATATCAAGGCCATCGTGGACGAAGTAGCGGTCTATGGCACCCCTGCGTACAAGCGCATTTACGGCGACTGGACCAGCACCGACATGGCGGCGTGGAAGAAGGTGCTGCTGGAGCACAACCTCACCCCCATCCAGCAATTCAGCTACACACAGGGCAAAAACGCATCCGACAGCGCCATGATTATTGACGCAATGGATATTTTGTACGCCCACAACGTGGACGGCTTTTGCCTGATTTCGTCCGACAGCGACTTTACCAAACTGGCTTCGCGCCTGCGCGAAAGCCGTATGTTCGTCATTGGCATGGGCGAAACCAAAACGCCGGTGGCGTTTAAGGCGGCTTGCGACGCGTTTAAGTACCTTGAAGTGCTGCTGGGCACTAAAACCGAGGCCGAAGCCGTAAACGGCCGCCAGCAAAACGAGCGCAAAGCACAGGAGCCGAAGGCCGACCGCGAAAAAGAAGCGCAAAAGCCGCAGCCCCAGGCCCCGCAAAAGCCCAAACCCGCAAAAGAGCCTGCGAAGCCGGAACCCCCTGCGGAAGTGGTGGAGGAAGAGGAGCTGGAAACCGGCATTGTGCCGCTTTCGCAGATTGTCTCCACCATTGCGGGCATTATTGACCACGACTGCGACGAGGACGGCTGGATGCTGCTTTCGCAGGTGGGCATTATGCTGGGGCGTATGTACGCCGACTTTGACAGCCGCAACTACGGCTATTCGCGCCTGCACAAGCTGATTGACGGCACCGGCCGGTTTGAAACGCGGTACGAGCTGCTGGATTCGGGCGGGCGCAACCTGATGATTAAGAACAAATAACGGCACAAAGGAAAAGGGATGACCAAACCATGGCGAGCCTGACCGAACTCACCTATGAAATGATTCGTTTTGACGAGGGTGAACCCGAGCTGATTCAGCACTTTTTAAAGGTACACGCCTTTGCCAAGCTAATCGGCGAAGCCGAAGGGCTGCCCGCCGAAACCTTAAAGACCCTGCTTGCCACCGCGCTGGTGCACGACATTGGCATTAAAATATGTATGCAGCAGCTGGGTAAATGCAATGGCAAGCTGCAAGAGCAATATGGCCCGCCCGCAGCCGAAGCAATGCTGCGCCGGCTGGGCTTTGACGAAGCGCTGGTACAACGGGCAAGCTACCTTGTGGCACACCACCACACTTACACCGACATTGACGGGGCCGATTACCGCATTCTTGTCGAGGCCGATTTTTTGGTCAACCTGTATGAAAACAGCTGTAATGGGCAAACCATTGCCGAAACCTATGCGCGCATGTTTCAAACTGCCACGGGGCGCCGGCTTTGCCGCCAGATGTTTGGCCTGCCCCCGCAGGAGGAACAGCCGCTGCCGCAGTGAAGCGCCTTTTTAACAATGAAATGCAGCTACATGCAAAAACGCAAACCGGGCACACCTTTGGGTGCGCCCGGTTTTGTTATAAAGCACTATTGTTTGTCACTTACCGCCAGCTGGTACCGGCATTCGGTCAGTGTGCTGCCCGCAAGCTGCAGCGGCAATGTGTCGCCACTGGGCACAAACCCGTTGCGGCGGTAAAACTGCTCGGCGCGGGTATTGCCCTGCAACACCCACAAATAGATATTTACATATCCCTGCCTGTGCAATTCTGCTACGGCAGCACCCAACAGTTTTGTACCTGCACCTTTGCCCCAATAGCCCGGCAGCAGATACAGCGACACCACTTCACCCCAGCCAGCCCTGCCCTCGTCCCGTGCGGCACAAAAGGTGCAGATGCCGACCGGCTGCCCCGCATGGCAGGCCAGCAGCACCTGCTGCCCGCTTTGTGGGCAAGGTTTTGCAGCTTGGGCAGCCAGCGCGCACCGGTCAGCGCATCCAGGTACGCAGCCGGCACCAGCCCGCGGTAGGCCGCACGCCAGCTTGCGGCATAAATTTCACTCACCGCGGCGGTATCGTCGGTCTTGCGCAAGGGCCGTACTTCAATTTTAAAGCCGGGGGTCATTCTTGCGGCAGGCCCGCATGGCCGCAGCGCTCGCGCAGAATAGCACAGCTGCGTGCAAAGCTTTGGGCTTCGGTGCAGTTAAGCTCCGGCATTGCCGTGCGCAACACTCCTTCGGCCCCCAGCACCTGCGGCAGGCTGGCAAAGATGCCCTGCTGGCCCTCTTCGCCCTGCAGCATTGCGCTGCAGGGGTACACCCGGCGCTCGTCGCGCAAAATGGCACGGCAGATGGTCGCCGCCACTGCGCCGATGCCAAACTCCGTGCTGCCCTTGCGCTTTGCAATGTCCCAGCCGGCCGAAACGGTATCCAGTGCCGCCTGTGCCAGTGCCGCATCGGTGCAAAACTCGCCCACCGGGCGCCCGCCAATGGTGGCAGAAGAAAGCACAGGCACCTGGCTGTCGCCGTGTTCGCCAATGACAAAGGCATCCACTTCACAGGCGGCGACCCCCGCCTGCTGTGCAATGCGCTGGCGCAGCCGGGCCGAATCCAGCGCGGTGCCGGTGCCGATGACCGTGAGGCCCGTGACGGCCTGCATTAATTGTGCAATGATGTCACACGGGTTTGTGATTGAGACAATCAGCCCGCCAAACCCACAGCGCACAAGGTCGGTGCCCACCTGCCGGGCAATCGCCGCCGTGTTTTGCAGCTCCGCCAGGCGGTCGGCCTCCAGCGTACCCGAAAACGCACAAAACACCACAAGGTCGGCGTCTGCAAGGTCGGCATAGCAGCCCACCTTTACCGCCGTGCGCCGCGGCAGGCAAACCGCCGTATCGGCAAGGTCCATCGCCTGTGCCAGCGCCTTTTCGCTGTCGGTGTCCAGCAGAACAATCTCGTCGCAAACGCCAAACAGCAGCAGCGCGTTTGCCACATGGCTGCCCACATGGCCCGCCCCAATAACGCCGATTTTTTCGTGTTTCATATACCCCTCCCCGCGTTAAAACGCGTCTTTGGGCAGCCGCTCAAACGCCGCGCGAATTTGTTTCTCCCCCAGCGTCAGTGCCAGCCGCACATAACCTTCTCCGCTTGAACCAAACGCATTGCCAGGCACAACTAAAATGTGGTAGCGCAGCAACAGCTGCCTTGCAAATTCATAGCTGGTCAGGCCGGTGCGTTTGATATTGACAAACAAATAAATGCTGCCCTGTGGGGGCAGTACCGAAAGGTACGAAATGGGCTCGATGGCAGCGCAGGCCACGTCGGTACGGCGGCGAAACTCTGCCACAATGGCGGGCTGTACCTCTTTGCGCAGCCCCAGCGCGGCAATGGCCGCGCGCTGCGACACACTGGGGGCCGAGTACACATTGCATTCGCCCGCCAGCTGAATGGCATGGATGATGGCGGCCGGGGCAATGATGTAGCCAATGCGCCAACCGGTCATGCAATAATCTTTGCTGAACGAGCGCACCGTGACCGTGCGCTGTTGCATACCGGGCAGGGTGTTGATGGGGATAAACGGCCCGCCATAGCTGAAAATTGTATAAATATCGTCGGCAATCACCAGCAAGTCATGCCGCGTTGCCACATCGGCAATCACCTGCAATGCCTCGCGGCCAAAGCAGCTGCCGGTGGGGTTGTTGGGAGTGTTAAACAAAATGGCGCGAGTTTTGGGGGTAATCAGCTCCTCAATGCGGTGCACATTGACTTCAAAATTTTCTTCTTCCCGCGTGGGCAGGGGCACCAGCACGCCGCCCGCAATTTCAATTTGGTCTTTGTAAGGGCTGAAATACGGCTCCGGCACAATTACCTCGTCGCCCGGGTTCAGCACCGCTTCCATCACCGCCCACATGCCCTGGCAGGCACTGGTGGTCACCGTGACCTCTTCGTCTGCCACGGCAAAGCCAAACTCCTCTTGATAAAAGGTACGGATTTCATCCCGCAGCTGCCGGTACCCGCGCGGGTCGGTATAATGGGTGTGCCCCGCCTTTGCATCTTGAAATGCTGCTTCAATAATGCGGTCGTCGGTTTTCAAATCCGGGTCGCCAATACTAAAATTGATCAAATCCTTCATTTCCGCCGCCATGGGGCCAAGGTCCCCCAGCATCGAAGACTGTGCATTTTGGTACCGTTTCGCCACAAATTTCTGCTCCACACCTGTTCGCTCCTTTATCTATTCACCCCGCAGGGTGACCCACTTTGTTCTAAATGATACTAGCCGCCAAAGCTGTGTGTCAATGAAACTTCCTACAAAAAAAGCCCCTCTGCAAGAGGGGCTTTTTGCTATTTGTGCAGAAACCGACTTTTTTCTACACAGAATGCGCAGTTTAGAAACATCGTACCACACAAACCGCAGCCCATATCAGGACGGTTTACCCTGTTTTTTGGTTTTGGGCACCACTTTGGTGCGGTTGCCGTACTCGTCAACGACTTCCATATTATCCAGCTGTGCCTTTAAGCTTACTTTCATGGCCTGCACATATTCTTGCCGCAGCGCCGCCTGTTCTGCCTTTTCTTGCGGGGTCAGGCCCTGCGCGCGGGCTTTTTGTGCCAGTTCGTTGATGCGCTTTATTTTTTCGGGTGTCATAGGTACCCCCCCTTTTTTATTTTCTTTATGCTACCATATCCCCCCGCGGCGCGCAACTGCGGCCGCAGCGCCAAAAGAACAAAAAAAGGAGCCGCCGGAACACCCGGCGGCCCATAAAGAAAAAAGAGGAAAAGGAGAAAAGTTATTGTCACTTGCTACGACTATATTGTATCAAAACGGTTACAAGAAGTTGTTACGAAATTGTTAACATTTGTAATTCTTTTGTAATTAGTCGCGGCGGCGGGCAAACGTCACTTGCACATCTATGATGAACCGCCATTGGCGGATAGTTGGTTGTCTGCCGCATCTTTCAGAGAGCGTCCCACCCCGTAAGAGACGGCAGAAATTTTAAATAGTCGCATGTTTACTGCGAAAACTCGGCATGTCATGCCGTTTTTTCGCTTTCTACGCCAGCGTCCCGACGTTTTGTTTTATTCGCTTCAAAAGGAGGTTTTCGTTTCCTTATGACATTTTTGATTATAGAGGCCAATCGTGACAAAAGTTTGAAAGACTTCTGAACAGATTGCAAAAAGATGACAAGTTGCGCGAGCGAATGTTTATTCACTATTTCCCTGTTTTTGGGATAAAACCGGCCAGTAAAGCCACTGTGCGGCACTTTTACAGCTGTGCTGCACAACAATGCGGGCTGTCTGCCGCCGGCAGCCACAAAACTTACACAAATTGCAAAACAGCCTTTGACACACCGGGCCTCTTGTTGCTTTGCTTTTTTAAAAGACGCTACCGTTTTATTGTTTTAGCCGCCCACCCGCACTGTGCCCGCACAGCTACGTAAAACCGGCAGGGTACCCGGTGCAGCAAAGCTGCACCGGGTACCCTGCCGGTAAAAAGGGAGGCATTTGTACCTATTTTTAATATCTTTGCTGCCTGCCGGGTTTACCCCGGCAGCCGCACCCCTGCGGCGATAAATTTTTCTTCATCACTCACCGCAGTGGTCACTTTAAAATATGGCTGTAATAGCGCAGTCACCTGCTGCAACTCCGGCAGTGGCTGCGACACACTGCTGGGCCGCCCCTCATGGTGGCGCAGCAGCGCCTGCCTGCTCATGCCGTGCGCAATGCAAAGGCTGCCGCCGGGAGCAAGCAACCCCGCCAAGTGCGCCACGAGCCGTGCGGGGTGGGTAAAATGCGGGAAAGCATTGTACACCACCACACAGTCAAACGGCTGTGCAAAGCTGGTCTCCTCCACATCGGCACACAGCACCGAAATATGCGATTGCGGGTATTTGCGCCGCGCAATGCGCACCATTTCGGGCGAAAGGTCCACCCCCACTACCTCGCCCACCCCATGGGCAAGGTAATCTTCAAACAACACACCGGTACCGCAGGCAACGTCCAGCACGCGGGCACCGGGGTGCACTGCTGCCGCTTCCAGAATGGCATTGATCTTTTTTGTGCAGCGCACCATGCGGGTGTCCCATTCCGGCGCCTGCCGGTCAAAATAGGCCTGAATTTCGGCTTTGTTCACCGGTGCCACCTGCCTAACATGCCACAATCTCCTTGATCATAAACTCTCTGCCGCCCAGCAGCTCCCATGCGGTACTGCCGCACTGCGGGCAGGTGTTTTTGTTGTGCAGTACATTAAACACACAGCCGCAGTCGGTGCAGCGGCCATTGCCGGGCAGCACCTCAATGCGCAGTTCGGTCTCCTCCAGCATTGTGCCGTACACGGCGGCCGGGTAGCACTGCTCTACATAATAAGGGATTACAGAGGACAGCTCGCCAATTTGCAGCACCAGCGTTTCAATTTTCGTGATTTGCTGCTGCTTTGCAATGGTTTCTACCCGGCGCACCACTTCGGCAATAATGCCAAGCTCATGCATGGGGGGCCTCCTTTTTCTGGAACGCCCTGCGCACGTTTTTCAGCTGGATTTTCACCTTGCGTTTGAGCACGTTTGGCACGACGACCTTTTTCATGTCCATCAGCGAAACGCCCTCGCCGTCATACCGGCGCACCAGCGAAATGGCATCAAACTTGCACTTGGTCGTGCACTGGCCGCAGCCCACACATAAAAACTCATCCACCACCGCGGCGCCGCAGCCAAGGCAGCGCTCGGTCTCTTTTTTCAGCTGCTCTTCGGTAAATGTGGCACGCGCGTCGGCAAAGCTGCCGGGCTTTGTTTCGTGGCGGGGCTGCTGGCGGGGCATGCTGTCATAGCTGTCCAGCTCCAACGCCGCTTTGTTCAGCGCCTTATAGGCGCGGCGGTCGCGGCCCAGCACCAG
Source organism: Bacillota bacterium (assembly GCA_023460035.1). Classification (GTDB taxonomy): domain Bacteria; phylum Bacillota; class Clostridia; order Oscillospirales; family Ruminococcaceae; genus Pygmaiobacter. Next base: position 18,095 of record JAEWRN010000018.1, on the reverse strand, counting down.
GCTTTGGCCGGGCTGCACGAAGCGGTGAATTGAAATTGCCCCCTGCTTGCCCGCGGCAATGGCGTCGATGGCAAATTTGGGGCCGGTGTAGGCGTCGCCGCCCACAAAGATATCTTCTTCGGCCGTCTGGTAGGTAAACGGGTCGGCTTTCACCGTGCCGTTCGGGTTGCACTCCACCGCAGTGCCCTGCAACAGCGTACCCCAGTCGATGGACTGGCCAATCGACAGCAGCACCCAGTCTGCCTTCACGATTTTGCGGTCGGCGTCGTCAAACACCGGCGCAAAGCGGTGCTCGGCATTGAACACCGACACGCAGCGACGGAACTCGATTCCGGTGACACGGCCATTTTCGGTGACGACCCGCACCGGGCCCCAGCCGTTTTGGATGGCGATGTTCTCTTCCTTTGCCTCTTCCACCTCATCGGGCGAAGCGGGCATTTCCTGTGCGCTTTCAAGGCAGTACATCTCTACGCCGTCGGCACCCACACGGGTTGCCGTGCGTGCCACGTCGATAGCGACGTTGCCGCCGCCAATGACCAGCACCTTGCCGGGCAGCTGCAGCTTTTCGCCAAGGTTCACCCTACGCACAAAATCGATGCCGGAAAGCACGCCCTCGGCGTCCTCACCCTCTACCCCAAGGCGGCGGCCCGCCTGTGCGCCCACGGCAATGTAAAACGCAGTAAAGCCCTGCTCGCGCAGCTGGGCAATGGTGATGTCCTTGCCCACCTCGACCCCGGTGCGGAATTCGACCCCAAGCTGGCGCAGCACCTCAATTTCGGCGCGCACCACGTCTTTTTCCAGCCGGAACGCCGGGATGCCCAGCATCAGCATGCCGCCGGGGGTCTGCTGCTTTTCAAACACCGTCACCTTGTAGCCGTCGATGGCAAGGAAGTACGCGCAGGACAGCCCTGCGGGGCCACCGCCCACCACCGCGACGGGCTTGCCGTAGTCGTGCCGCTTTTGCGGCACAAACCGGCGGCTTTCGTTGAGGTCCTGGTCGGCGATAAATTTTTTGATTTCGTCAATTGCAATCGGCTCGTCGATGTCGCCGCGGGTACAGGCAGACTCACACCGGCGGTTACAGATACGCCCACACACGGCGGGGAACGGGTTTTCTTTTTTTATCAGCTCCAGCGCTTCGGTGTAATTGCCCAGCGCCGCCAGCTTGATATACCCCTGAATGGCGATATGCGCCGGGCACTCGGTTTTGCAGGGTGCCGTGCCGGTATCCACCACGTTTTTGCGGTTGGTACGGTATTCCGGGTTCCAGCGGTCGCTTGTCCACTCGGTGTCGCGCGGGGTATCCACCCGGATGATTTTTTCGACAACCGGGGTGGTAGAGCAGAGCTTTTGGCCCAGCTGCACCGCATTCACCGGGCAGTTTTCGACACACTGCCCACAGGCGACACACTTGTCGCGGTCCACCTGCGAGACATAGTTTGAGCGCACCATGTCGGCATTGAGGAACATTTCTGCCGTGCGCATTGAAAGGCAGCCGCAGCCGCAGCAGTTGCAGATGGCGTGGGTGGTGCCGTTGCCGTCGAGGTTCGGGATTTCATGCATCAGGCCGTTTTCTTCTGCGCGGCGCAGAATCTCGTACACTTCTTCTTTTTCCACCTTGCGGCCGCGGCCGGTGCGGATATAGTATTCCGCCGCGTGGCCCATCTGGATGCACATATCCTCTTTTAAATGCCCGCAGCCCTCGCCCATAATCTCGCGCACCGTGCGGCAAGAGCAGTTTGACACCGAGAACACATCATGCTCTTCGATGTGCTTTGAAATTTCTTCGTACGACGCGCGGCGGCTTTCTCCGTCGATGGCCTGCTCGATGGGGATGACACGCATCAGCCCCACGCCCACCGGTGTCATGCCGGCGGTGCCCGCCCCGCGGATGCGGCCATAGGCTTCAAACGCCTCGGCAATCTGCGGGTATTTAATGGGGTTTGTGGGGTGGTTCGTCATCATCTCCATAATGCCGGGCACCCATGTATCATACCAAAAGGTATCTTTGCCGTTGATGGTGTTGACAAAGCACACGCCAATATCCGCAAGGCCCAGCAACAGCTCGTGGCACTGCTCTACCGTTTTGCCACAGCGCGGGGCCACGTCCTCTGCGGTGACCTTTTCGCGGATGGCCATTGTCATACACACGTCGGCCATTTCGTCGGTCACGACCGGCTCAAGGATTAAATACTCCGGCGCTTCGTAGTCATAAGCCCCTTTAGAGCCCGGCTTTTTGCGCCCAATATGGTTTGCGAGCGCGAGAATTTTGGGCCTGCCGGTACGGCGTGCCTCTGCGGTCTGCGGTGTTGTTTGCATCGTTTGTTCAGCCATGTTCGGTTCGCTCTCCTTTTTGTCGGTTCTCTATGCCGGGCACGGCGGCGTGGTTCAGCCGCCCTGTTTCCAGCTGTGTACGGCGTCGCGCAGCCACTGCGCCCATTCGTCCATCCCTTCACCGGTGCGCGCCGAAATGGGGATTACCTTTGCAGCGGGGTTCAGCTTTGCCACCCGCGCACGCACCGCGTCAAGGTCAAATTCAAAATAGGGCAGCACGTCGATTTTATTCACCAGCACCACATCGCAGATGGTAAACATCAGCGGGTACTTCAGCGGTTTGTCATCGCCCTCCGGCACCGAGAGAATCATCGCGTTTTTCGATGCCCCGGTGTCGAACTCGGCCGGGCAGACAAGGTTGCCCACGTTTTCTAAAATGGCAAGGTCTAACCCGTCGGTACCAAGGCCGTCAAGGCCCTGCTGGGTCATGCCGGCATCCAGGTGGCACATGCCGCCGGTGTGCAGCTGTATCACCTTTACCCCGGTCTGCTGGATGGTGCGGGCATCGACGTCCGAGTCGATATCCGCTTCCATCACGCCCATGCGCAGCTCGTCTTTCAAGCGGTCAATGGTACCGCGCAGGGTTGTGGTTTTACCCGAGCCCGGTGACGACATCAGGTTGAGCAAAAACACACCCTTGGCCCGCAGGTCCTCCCGCATGCCGTCGGCAGCGCGGTCATTGTCCTCAAACACGCTCTCTTTGATCTCCAAAATACGAAATTCGTCCATACGGGTCTCTCCTTTTGCTGTAAATTACTCCGCCAGTGCTTTAATTTCGCGGTAGGCGGCAAGGTCGGTATACAGTTCGGTGCGGTACGGGTTGCGCTTTGTTTTGCGCGCTTTGTAAACCATGTAAATCAAAACCGCAACGTTTGCCGCAAGCGCCAAAAAGCTGACAATAAAGTAGATGGTGGGGTTGTAGGTGGAATCGACACGGAACATCCCTTCATCCTGAAACAAGGGGAAGGTCTGCGCAAACATGCACCACAGGGCAAGGGTTTGCGCACGGTGTTGCAGCCAGGCGCCTTTGCCCACGGTAAACGCACAGACAGTGGGGGCCAGCAGCAAGGCAACGCCGCAGTACCACGCGTGGTGGGGCAGGCAGTTATAGGTGTAGGCAAAGTTCCAGATATCATACGCAATGACCCAGAACCACAGCATGTCGGGCCACAGCATGTCGCGGCTGCCGTCCTTTTTTGTCACCTTGCGGATGCAGATGCCAAACCAGCCGGTGATGGTGATGATGTTTAAAATACCGGCAATCGCGTTCATGTAGTTCCACGGGCCGCCCATCAGCATCACCGCGGTGTCCGCCGTCCGGTCCTGTGCCATGGTGGCATAGGTAAAGCCCACCTCGATATCACGGGCACAGGCCTCTAAAATATTGATGGCTAAAATCAGCGGTGGGAAGCACAGCGCCAGCTTGTTGTCTGCAAGGCGCCATGTCGTGCCGTCGGGCCGGGTGCCCTTGACATGCCGGATGCACCAGAAGCCGATGCAGCCCGCGGTGGAAGAGTAGACCTTGGCGAGGTGGAACCAGTCGGTATAGGTGCTTTTGTTGAGCACGGTAAACCACAGCACCGACAACACGGCGGGCAATACAATAAAGCAGACAAAGCCCATGATTTTAGAGCGCCGCGCCACCTCGTTGAGTAAAAACAAAGCGGCAAACACCCCAAGCCAAACAAGCAAGGCCGAGCCGAGGGTCGCACCAGCGGCATAGTTAAAGGTAAACATCATGATTCCTCCCAAATTAAAATGGGCAGACATAGGGCACCCCTGTCCCATCTCTGTCGTTTTTTGTAACGCCGCTGCCGGGCACCCGCCGCCATAAAAGCAGGCTGCCCCCGTTTACCGCACAGGGCCGCCCATGGCTGTGGACATACCAGCAGCGAAATCTTTGTCTAAATTTTAACACTTACCTTTTTATACTGTCAAAGCATTCTTGATAACATGGCTTAAAATCAGTATTTTGTATAGAACAGCGCCTTGCTTTTTGTCCAAAGAAGCGGTAAAATAGCGGGTGTGGTCATTGGTCATACCACAGTCAAATTTATGTAAAGTGAAAGCGGTGCCGCCTATGGAATTTTCAAAGCTCAGCGCCCCCACCCTGAAAGAAATGTTTATCCAGCAGCTTGAAACCATGATCTTGTCCGGCAAACTGCCGGTGGGCACCCAGCTGCCGCCCGAGCGCGAGCTTGCTATTTCGATGCAGGTCAGCCGCGCCGTGGTGAATGCGGGCATTGCCGAGCTTGCGGGCAAAGGCTTCTTAGTTATTCGCCCGCGGGTGGGCACCTTTGTTGCCGATTACCGCAGCGAGGGCACGATTGAAACCTTTTTGTCGATTGTCAACTACAACGGCGGCATGCTGCGGCGGGAAGAAGTGCGCTCGGTGCTGGAGCTGCGCAGTGCGCTGGATGCGCTTGCCGTGCAGCTTTGCGCCCAGCGCATCACCGAAGAGGAGCTGCGCCGGCTGCGCGATGAAGCCGAAGCGATTGGCAATGCAAAAAACGCCGAAGAGGCGGTGCGGCACGCGTTTTTGTTTCAGCACCTGCTGGCCCTGTTTTCAGGCAATGCGCTGATGCCGCTGATTTTTACGACCTTCAAGTCGCTGACGCGCACCCTTTGGCTGCGTTTTTGCGCATTGTACGGCATTGAGGCATTGTACGAAAACACCAATGCGCTGTGTGCCGAACTGGAAAACAGAAATTTTGCCGGGGCGCTGCGCTGCATTGAAGACACTTTGCAGGCCAGCATTGCGGGCGCGCGCCCCATTTATTATTAATTGCCCGGCTTGCCCCAAAAGCCAAAATGGGGTATGCTAATAAAGGAAGGTTTGCCCTTTATTGGGGCGCCGCGACCCGCCCCGCATGCCGTGCACAGCGTGCGCAGCATCAACACTGTATTCACAAAAGAAAAGGTGCGATTTCATGAAAAAAACGGGTCTTGTTTTTCTCAGCCTTACCCTTACCTGCCTGTTTGCCGCCTGCAGCCTGCCCGCTTCGCCGCAAAGTGGCACATCGGCGGCAGCGCCCGGCACCGCTGCCGCGCCCCCTACGCAGGTGCCCGGGTTTATTGTATCGGCAAGCGGCGGCGAGCTGCCCGCAAACACGCTGCTGCAGGTCAGCGGCATGGACACAATTACCGGTTACACCTGGCTTTCACCACAGCAGGTGGTGGTTGAGACCACGCGGGAAAACGACAGCTATGTCGCGGGCCAAAGCGGGCTGCCGCTGACCACCGGCTGGTTTACCTGGGACCTTGGGGACGGCCAGTTTGCGCCGCTTTACGAGTTTGACACCACCGGTACCCGTGCTATTTCAGCCGCAAAATTAGAAGATACGCGCGCGCAGTTGACCTTGCAGGGCGGCAACCGCTATGCGTTTGATTTTACCGCCACCATGCCAAAGCTGATTGCGGCGGTGCCGCACGACCAAAGCGACCCGCAAAGCGCTTATTGCGATTTGCCCACCGGCAACCTGTTTTTTGAGCAAAACGGGGCATTGCAGTGGGACACCGGCAACGGCCTGTTTTCACTTTACAATTTTGCGGGCCAAGGCACCCCCACCTCGTTTGCCGTTTCGCCCGACAGCATGACCCTTGCCTTTGTTGTGATGGGGGAAAATAAAGCAGCACAAAAAGTGGTGCTGATCGACCTGCCCAGCCACCACGCCACCGAGCTGCCGCCGCCTGCGGCAACCCCACAGCTGTTTTGGCTGGGGACGCATTTGATGGCGGCGGCAAATACAGAAACCGGCGGCGCTGTTTTGTACTATGGCGACCAGCTTGCCGAAAAGCTGCCCGTGCCGTTTGACGGCGAACAGGGTACCCTTGCTTTTGCGGACGGCAAAAGCAACCTTGGGGCGATTTTGGGCAAGCTGCCCCTTGTGAAGCGGTCGATTGGCGAAAGAGGCAGCCATATTTCGCAGCTTTGCCTGCTTTCTGCCGATGCGGCGGGCCGGCCGGTATGGGCTGAAGAATACACATTAAAGGGCGGCAGTATTCGTTGCCCGGCGCTGGCGCCTGACGGCAATACGCTGATTTTTAATTATTCAACCGACCTTGCGGGCGAAAATGAAACCGTGTGTTTGCTGCCTGTTACAGAACAATAGGTTTAAAAAAACAACACAAACAAAAAGCAGGGGGCTTTTGCCCCCTGCTTTTTGTTTTGCATTCTACGTTATTTAATGTCAATGCCGCCAAACACGCAGCTGCTGTTCAGGTAAATCGTCGGGTTGCCCTGTGCAATGCCGCTTGCGCGGTTTTCAACGCCGCCAAACACCGGCACGCCGGCAACCTGCACCCGCACATGGGGGGGCACCAAAATGTCGATGCCGCCAAAAATTGCGGTAGAATTGACCACCGTGTCACCGTTAAACACCGCATCACGCAAATCCAGCTTGACACCGCCAAACACTGCGGTCAGGTTGGCACCGTTAAACGGCTCTGCCGGCCAGCGCACATCACTGCCGCTGAACACGCCGGTATAACTGGGCACGCCCGACTGCTGTGACACCGTTTGCCCGTTACTGCCACCCACCGTGCTGTGGTTTTGGATGTGCCGGCGGCCACCCAGCAGGATGGAAATGCCGATCAGTACCAAAATCGCGGGCAGGAACATCTTGCCAATCAGCGCCCGGTCCAGCACGTCCTGTGCAGAAAGCAGCAGCACGATGCCGATCAGCACCACAATGACATTGCCGGTATTCGGGCCGTTTTGCACCATGCTGATCAGACCCGGTACAATGATGAACAGCGTCCACCAGCCACTGAAGAACAAGTTGAAATCCCATACGCCAAATGCATTACCTGCAAACCCAACGCCTGCAATTACAAAAGCAAGACCCCATAAAACACTGCCAATTCTATTTCTCATAACAATAAACCCCTTTCTATCCTCACATCGGCTTGTCGGGCATTACCACTGCGGCGATAATATAAAGCAACACACCGCTGGCACCCGCCAATCCTAAAGCCACAAACAACAACCGCACCAGCGTCACATCAATGTTTAAATATTCCGCTGCCCCCGCGCAGACACCGCAAAGCATCTGGTTTTGACGGTCCTTATATAATCTTTTGTTTTCCATTTGGTTAGTCCCCTTCCATCGTGAACTCAATTGAACCAACGCCGCAGTCTAGCTTAAAAAAGTTTGCGGCATCTTTATGATAAACGCCCTCGGTGATACCCGACCAACGGTTGTCACCAAAGCGCACCGTACCCAGCCCACAATCCACATCGGCACCAAATTCGTCGACATTACCCGTTGTGCGCACCTGCACTGCACCCATACCGCATTCAACCGAGCCATTGCCCGTCAGGGTGCCATTATACTCCAGCTTACCCATGCCGCAATCCATTGCAACATTGTGCATGGTGCAGCCATTCAATGTCATAGAACCCGCACCAACATTCAGTTTTGCCGATTCGCTTGCCGAAAGGTCATTTACCGTAAGTTCCCCTGCCCCAATGCTGATGTCCAGCTTTTCGGGGGCGCAGTTTTCAGGGATGGTAATGGTGCCGCGCACACCGTTCCACTCGCTGACACGCAGGTCCCCTTTCGGTATCTCTACTTCCCAAGCATCTTCGGTAAGGTCTGCGCGAACGCGGTCTTCGCTGATGCCGGTGACCTCTACTTTAAAGCTGTCGCCGCGCACAATTTTGTAACTGCCTGCGCCAAGGTCTAACTCAATTCTTGTTACAGTACTCATTTCCTTGTCCTCCCCGCTTTGTGCCTGAGATGTGCTGGCGGCATTGGGTGTGACAACTACTTTTTGACCATTGTAAGAACTGCTCTCGTCGTCCCAAGAGTCGCTGTCGTCATCATCGTCCCATGTCCAGTGCCAGCCTGCGCTCCAGCCAACGGGGATTGTGATATGGTCACCCACATGAATGACGCCGTTTGTCGCCTCGTTTGCAACGCCGCCGGCAAAGGCAACACCTACAAACAGCGCGCCAAGCGCCAGCACACACACGGCAAAAATCGCCATTGCTTTATAAAAAGACTTCATCTTTCTTCCTCCCTGTCACTTTTAGGCCGTGCCATTGTTTGATGGCCGGCGAAAAATGCGTGCCACCCCACGCACCATTGCGGGGATTACCGTCGCACACAAGAACACCGAAATTAGTACCATCAGCAGGCCAATGCCGCCAACCAGCATGCCCACCCCAATCAGCAAAAAGCCAACCATTGGGTTTTGCAGCATTGTGATGATACCGATGATTACCAGTGCAATGGCAACCAGCACCATCACCACGCCGGCGATCAGCATGCCGACAAAGGTGCCAAACAGCCCCACGATGATGCCGCCAACCGCTGCAAGCAGCGGAATCCACACCGGGGAAAGCACCACCAGCAGCAGTACCCCCCATGCCGATAAGCCGTTTCGCTTTGGCTGCGGTGCAGCCTGCGCATTCGCCTGTTTTTGCTGCGGTGGCATGTTGCGCCCAATTTCTGCGTCCGCCTTAATGCTTGCCGCCACCTGTGCGGGGCTGCCCAGTTCTTCCAGAACCGCTGCAAGGTTTTCTTCTCCCGCATCGTCGATATAGTCGCTGTAATACTTGATGGCGGCACTGCGTTCATCCTCCGACAAAGGGAGCAACTCGTCGTTCAGCGCCTCTAAAAACTCCCGCTTAGTCATGTTTCAATTCCTCCATAAAACACAGTGTCGATTTTTTTCTTGTAATCTTCCCACTCAGAAAGGCTTTCGTTCAGCCTTTGCCGCCCTGCTGGGGTGATTTTGTAGTAACGACGGTTGCGACCGCCAAACTCCTGGTCATACGTTTCAAGGTAGCCGTCTTTTTGCAGGCGGCGCAGCACTGGGTAAAGGGTCGATTCAGAAACTTCCATCACACTGCGTACGTCCTGCGTAATTTTGTACCCATAGGTACCCTCCCGTGCCGCCGCCGAAAGCACAATGGCGTCTAGCAGGGACGGCCCGGTATTCAAGGCCATATTGTTCACCTCTATGTTATATCGTTGAGCATATTATATTTCGTATAATATTATTTGTCAATACAATATTGTATTTTTCTTTCTCTGGTAGCATAACGAGCCGCTACAGGCTTTTTCTTCAACAAAAAAAAGTGCCGATGCAATGCATCGGCACTTTTTTATTTCGTCGCCCCAAACGGGGCCTTGTGTTTTACTCTTTAAACGCCCAAAGCCGCTGGCCCAAATAGTTCATCGCGGTAAACAGCACCTGGGCCACAATCATCGCAATGCGGGAAACGGTTTCTTTGGCAAGGGCCTGCACATAATTCTGTACAAACCACGGCACCAAAAAGCTTGAAATGCTAAAGCTCAGCAGGTAGCACCCCGCAATAATAATAGAAAACCGCACCGCGCTTTGCAACAGCGGCGCTTTGCTTTCAAACGAATATTTGCGGTTCAGGATAAAGCTGATGACACTGGTAAGCGTAAACATCAGTGCCGTAGAGCCCCAGTACCCCAGAGACGAAAACAGCAGCTGGCTGCCCACCATCGTAATGATGGTGTTGCCCGCGCCAATCAGCACAAAAAACAACAGGCTTTTATCCCAAAAAAAAGCAAACAACTTTTTCACGTTTACTCCACGACCTTTACGCTTTCCATAATCTGCGGCTTTTTGGGCTTGTCGCCCCAATCGGTCGGGGTTTCGGCAATGCGGTCCACCACGTCCATGCCCTCTACCACATGGCCAAAGGCCGCATAGCTGCCGTCAAGGTGCGGCGCGTCGTCGTGCATGATGAAAAACTGGCTGCCGGCCGAGTTGGGGCTTTGGCTGCGTGCCATTGAAATGACCCCGCGGGTGTGCTTGATGGGGTTTTCGTGGCCGTTTGCGGCAAACTCGCCCTCAATGCCATAACCGGGGCCGCCGGTGCCGGTGCCCAGCGGGCAACCGCCCTGAATCATAAACCCGGGGATGATGCGGTGGAAAACCAGCCCGTCATAAAAGCCCTCGCCCACCAGCTTTAAAAAGTTTTCCACGGTTTTCGGTGCCGCCGCGGCGTCCAGCTCTAATTTAATCTGTTCGCCGCCCTGCATTGTAATTACGACCATAGGTAAAAATCCTTTCTTGTGGCCGGTTTGCCCGGCCCTTTTTGTTTTATTGTCGCCTGCGCAGCATTACGGTTGCTTGTTGCGCAGGTAGTACTGGTATAGACCGTCCAGCAAAAGGTCCGGCTCATAGCGCACATTGTGCCTGCAGCAGGCCACGACCTTGCGCGCCGCGCCGCCGGTGGCGACGATGGTTTTCACCTCACCCAGCTCTTCGGCAAACCGGTCAATCATGCCGTCCAGCATGGCCGCATTGCCAAACACGGCACCGCTTTTCATGCTGTCGGCCGTGTTGCGGCCAATGGCTTTGGCCGGGGCCTCCAGCGAAATGCCGTGCAACTGGCTGGTGTGCATTTTCAGCGCATCCTGCGCAATATACACGCCCGGCATAATAGCAACCCCTTGAATGGTGCCATTTTTGTCCATCGCCGTCATCGTGGTGGCCGTGCCCATATCAATAATGACACAGGGCATTTCATACCGGTTCTTTGCCGAAATGGCACTGGCAAGGATATCGGCCCCCAGCTCTGCCGGGTTGTCGATGTCGATTTTGACGCCGCTGGCCGTGTCGTTTTTTAAAAACAGCATATTCACCGGCACAATGCGCCGCAACGCACCCGCAATCAATGAGGTAATGCCCGGCACGACCGATGAAATCACCACATCGGTGACAAGGCTTTTGTCTACTTCATATAAATGCAGCAGCCCGCGGATTTCGACCGCGAACTGGTCTGCCTCCAGCTTGCGGTCGGTTGCAAACCGGGTAGAAAACGCAAGGCTGCCGTTTTCGTAGCCGCCAAGCACAATGTTGGAATTCCCAATATCCACTGCAAGAACCATACTGTCTCCCTTACTGCCGGCGGGGCCGGCCCCCGTGGCGCGCCGCGTGTCAGGCTTTGCGCAACACCTTGACAATCTCGCCCACATACAGGCGGTGATAATCGTGCCCCGGGTAATTTTTTTCGTCGACTGCCGGGTCAATAAAGCCCTGCGGCACAAGGTCTTGCCGGTACTGCTTTTTGCAGATTAGCACCAGCTTTGCCTCTTCAAAATACGGTACCCCGTCTGCAAACGCAGTCGTCAGGCCCGCCGTTTGAATTTTGTCTTCCTCCCGCCCGCTGGCCGTGCCAAGGTAAGACAGCTGCTTGCGAAAACCGTCGGCAAAAAAGCACAGCGAATAGCCGCCCTCCCGCTCGATAAACTCGCGCGTGTAGCGCTGCGGGCGCACAAAAATAAACGAAACCAGCTTATTCCACAGCACGCCGACACCGCCCCAGGACGCCGTCATGGTATTGCACTTTTGCGCATCGCCCGCGGTGATCAGCATCCAATCGGTGCCAATCAGCTGAAACGCGTTTTCAGGTATCTGCTTTGGGTCAATTTCAATAAAGGCCATGGTACGCCCCTCTCTGTTTTGCCGGCGTTCATTCGCCTGCGCCCGTGTATGTAATTACTTTACAATATGGTTTTATTATACACGAAAGTCCACACAAAGAGTAGCCTTTTATTGCCCTTGGCCGCCCGCGGGCCGTTTTTATACGCGCACGGGTTTTATTTTACACCGCCCGCACTAATTTTGTTCATTTTGCGCCAGTGCGTTGCCCTGCCCGTCGTACACCGGCTGCGTGCCAAAATAATCGCAGATGGCAAGGTAATAGCGGGCCGCCACCACCCGGCAGCCCTGTGCGGTGCCAAACGCGGCTACATCCTGCTCGCTTGTGATAAAACACTGCTCGGCAAGCACGGCGGGGCAGCCCGCCCCCTCCAGCACACCAAAGCTGCTGTCGGCGGCGTCTTCGCTGTTTGCCGACGGGTCTAAAATCTTTTTTTCGTAGCCGCCGTCGGCTGTCTGCACATAATACGCATACCGCACGCCGTCCTCGCCCCGCAGCGTGCTGCCGGCAGCGCTCATCTGCTGGCCCAGCAGGCGGGCAAATTTCAGGCTTTCTTCATGGTTTTTGCGCCCCGGCGGCAGCGGGTAACATTCAAACCCGCTGGCAGTGCCGGTTTCGTCCGCATTGCCGTGCACCGAAAGCAGCAGGTCTGCCCGTGCGTTTTTCGCGGCGGCAGCACGCTCGTTGATGCCCATGCCCTCCCCATAGGGTCGGCACAGCACCGGCGTATAATGGGTGTCCGCGCCAAGCATCTCCTCCAGCGCGCGCACGGTGGTTTCGGTCAAATCCACCTCGCTGATCAGCCCCGTAGCCCCCATATCCGCACCGCCGTGCCCGGCGTCCAGCGCAATGGTGTAATGCCCCGGCACTTTGGGCACCAGCCCGCGCCAGGCACCGCCCGCTAAAAACACCCCCGCGCCCACACAAAACATCAAACCCAGCAACAATCTGCCGGGGTGCCGTTTTTTCTTTTTGCGCCGCCTGCGGCGCTGCTGCTGCGGTGCCGGGGCATGGTAAACCGTGCGCTGCCCCGCTGTGCGGTAGGGGTGGCACGGTGCTTGCTGCCGTTGTTGCAAACTATTCGCCCTCTCTATGCTTGTACTTCTGCCTCTACCATAGAAACTACTCAGCAACACGATTCTTTTCACTTTTGGGGCTTTTTTTCTTCTTTTTGACAATCACTCTTCTTGTCGGCCCTTTTTTGACGTGGCAGGGCGCCACCGGCACAGCAAAAAACCGGTACAGGGCCATGGCCCCGCACCGGTTTGCTTTGTTTTTTATGGGTTTACAGCACCTTGCTGAGGAAGTCTTTGAGGCGCGGGTTTTTGGGATTTTCAAAAAACGCGTGCGGCTCGTTTTCTTCCATGATCACGCCGTCGTCCATAAAGACCACGCGGCTTGCCGCTTCACGCGCAAAGCCCATTTCGTGGGTGACCACAATCATCGTCATACCCTCGTGCGCAAGGTCACGGATTACGTCCAGCACCTCGCGCACCATTTCCGGGTCCAGTGCGCTGGTGGGCTCGTCGAACAGCATGATATCCGGTTTCATGGCAAGGCAGCGCACAATGGCCACGCGCTGTTTTTGCCCGCCCGACAGCTTGATGGGGTACTCTTGCGCTTTGTCGGCAAGGCCCACGCGGGCAAGCAGCTCCATCGCCTGTTTTTGGGCTTCTTCTTTTGCGATGCCCAGCACCTTAATAGGGCCGGCGGTAATGTTGTCAATCACCGTCATGTTGTTGAACAGGTTAAAGTTTTGGAACACCATGCCGATTTTCTGGCGCATTTTGTCCAAATCCACCTTTTTACCGGTCAAATCCAGCCCTTCAAAAATCACCTGCCCGGCCGTCGGTGTCTCCAGCTGGTTGATGCAGCGGATGAAGGTCGACTTGCCGCTGCCGGACGGCCCAATGACCGCCAGCACGTCCCCCTGGTGCACGTCGATGCTGATGCCTTTCAGCACCTGCAATCTGCCAAAATGCTTTTCGAGGTTTTTGATCTCAATCAAAGTTTTACCTTGTGACACTCTTGTTCATCCTCCTTTCCAGCATGGCAACCAGTTTGGAAACCGGGAATACCAGAATAAAGTACATGCAGGCCGCAATGACATAGGTTTCTACATAAACATAGCCGATGCTGGCCACGTCGCCGCTGCGGAACATAATCTCGTGAATGCCGCACATGCCCAGCACGCTGGTCTCTTTGATGACCGTGACAAACTCGTTGGCCACCGCGGGCAGGATATTGCGCACGGCCTGCGGCAGCACAACATACCGCATTGCCTTGCCCTTGCTCATGCCAATGCTGCGTGCGGCCTCCATCTGGCCGGCATCCACCGCGCCGATGCCGCCGCGGATTACCTCGGACATATACGCGCCGGAGTTCATGCCCACGGCGATCATGCCCCAGAAAAACGCGTTCAGCTCGGTGGGCTGCAATTTCCAGCCAAGGCTCAAGGTGCCGTAATAGATGATCATCACCTGCACCAGCAACGGTGTGGCGCGCACGATATCAATGTAAAGGCTGCAAATACCCTTTATCACTTTCAAACGGCTCATTTTGCCAAAGGCAAACAGCAACCCCAGCAGCGTGCCCATCAGCACGGCAAAAAACGAGATGTACAAGGTGGTTTTCAGGCCGTCAAAGAAAAATTTATGGTATCTTTCAAAAACCTGAATCAACCTTGTAAACGAGAAAAAGGCATTCAAAACGATTCCTCCTGCCCGGCAACGCCGGTTTTTTTAGGCTCAAAAACGCAGGGGAAGCTTGGTGTGGACTTCCCCTGCGTTCTGATATTACAATGGTTTTAGCAAGTTAGTCAAGGCCCATTTCTTCGGCCTGTGCCTTCGCGTCCACGAACCACTGGTCAAGGTCGCCGCTGTCTTTATACTTCTTAATCTCGGCGTTCAAGTAATCCATCAGGTCGGTGTTGCCCTTCATCACTGCGGCAGACGAACCAGCCTCGGTGGGGTCAATGACAACTTCTACCTTTGCAACCGCAAGGTCGGGGTTCTGCTTGACATACTGCTCGGCAGAAATAGAGTCTACCAGCACTGCAACCACGTTGCCGGCTTTCAGCTCTTGCACTGCCTGCGGCACTTTGGGCAGCAGGGTCAGCTTGGAATCCGGGAACTGGCTCTCTGCCAGGGTCTGCTGCAAAGCACCCTTCTGGGCGGCAATCGGCTGGCCCGCAAGGCTTGCGGCATCGGTGTACTTGTCAACATCGGTGGCTTTTACCAGCATCGCCTGGCCGCCGTTGTTGTAGAAATCGCTCATGTCAACGCTTTCTTTGCGCTCTGCGGTGGGGGTCAGGCCCGCCATCGCAATGTCGGCTGCACCAGACTGCACTGCCGGGATGACTGCGGTGAACTCGATGTCCATAATCTCCAGCTTCACGCCAAGGTCGTCGGCCAAGGCCTGCATCAGCTTGGGCTCAAGGCCCACGATGTTGCCGTCCAGGTCTTTAAAGGCAAACGGCGCATACTGGCTTTCTGTGGCAATGGTCAGCACACCTTTTGCCTTAATGGCTTCAATGGTGTGCTCTTCCAGCTTGCCGGCGGGTACCGCCTCGCTGGATGCCGCTGCGGAAGAAGAGGCTGCAGCCGAAGATGCTGCCGGGGTGCTGCTGGCTGCCGAAGAAGAACTGCCACCACATGCGGCAAGGGAAAGCGCCATAAGCGCTGCAAGGCTAAGCGCCAAAAACTTTTTCATACTATTTCCTCCATATGTTCACAAACTATTTTGTATCTGTTGTCTGTGTTAACAGTATAGTTGCATATTTATGCTTTGTCAATGCATATTTATTCAAATCGTCGCTTTGACGGATTTTTCTCTTGTTGCCGTTTTGTTTTGTGCAATTTCACCATCTTTACACCGTTTACTGCTAGCTTTCACCCTCTTTGCCTGCGTGCCGCTGTTTTTAACCGCCCCTCAGCCGCAGGGCCTGCCGGCAGCAACCGTTTTGCATACAGTTTAATATAACAGGTTTTCTTGCCGCGGGCAATACCCCCACATGCCAGCCACACACGTCAGCCGGCACAGCCCGGTGCACACCCCCAGCGCCCTATAATTGTAATATAAAGAAAACCTGCCGCAGGCTGCACAATGCAGCACCACTATTTTACGTAAAACCCACAAAACGTCTTGACACCCGCCGGGCAGATGTGCTACTATAACTAAGCGCCGATTCGTGGAAAGGTGTCCGAGCGGTTGAAGGAACCGGTCTTGAAAACCGGCGACTCGCAAGAGTCCGTGGGTTCGAATCCCACCCTTTCCGCCAATAGTTTTTTCGTATTCGGTGTGCACAACAGAATAGTCAAGTTCACTTTGAACAGCATGGAGAAGTACTCAAGCTGGCCGAAGAGGCGCCCCTGCTAAGGGCGTAGGCCGGGAAACCGGCGCGAGGGTTCGAATCCCTCCTTCTCCGCCAAAACACTATGTACTAACCTTTGGGTTAGCGCATAGTGTTTTTTGTTTTATGCAGCCCTTAATACATTGTCCGTCAATAAAGGTTCCCTATTTTTAAGCCTAAACCTAACGCAGCGCAAATAGATAACAACCTATTTGCGCTGCGTTAGGTTTTCATTCTTCATAAATGTCTTTTGCACTGGAGAACGGCTTTAAAAATTCACGATTTGCAATTTGCAGTTTTGCATGTATTCTGCATACGGTTTGCTTAAAATTTTTAAATTTGCAATAAATACTTCGCCATATCCACTGGATTGTTGAAACTCAAGCATTACCTTTTGTAATTCGAATGCGGGGCTTGTTTTATATTCTTCTGAATTTCGAATTTCAAGGTATTGTTTCATCATACTTCTATTTTCTTCTAAGTATCCGTTATAATCCTCTGCCATGGCACTCACAGCTTTATCTGCTTTTTCAAACCCCTGTTCATCAAAATTCTCGTTAAATAATTCAAAAAATTCTTCTAGGCTATGTGAATATGTAAGCTCACTTACGGTATCCAGCCAGTCAATTATTTTTTGATATGCAACCATTTTTTCAGTGGTATCTATATTACCCTGTAAAAACCTGCCGAAGTGTAGGTTTAAAAATTTTCCGTAATTGCCGGGGAATGCGCTGAGTAGTTTTTCTTGTATTGTCGCATTTTCATCAATCAGCTTTTTCATAATCTTTGTTGTCTTTGCCACATCATAGCCGTTTGAAATCAAGTGATTCAGACAATCGTATTGCCGGTTTGCCTTGGCGAGTAAAAATTTCATTTTTATTTGATAACTTGCCAATGCTTTGCACTTATCTTCGCTGAACATAATTGCCTTACTATCTGCAATGCTGATACCCAGTTTACGCAACATTGAAATTTCCTGTACCAACAGTATGTCATTCTCACTATAATCACGATACCCATTTTGCATCACAGCCGGGTGCACCAATCCCTGCTGTTCATAGTATTCCATCGCCTTTCTGGTAACCCCGCAAATTTTACACAATTGCCCTATTTGCATGTCTATCACCTCCACTATATTGTAAACCAGCCCCCTGCGTACAGGTCAATAGCTTTTTGCAAGCAGCCCTGCTTGAGCAGTCCTTTTTAACATGTTATACTCTCATTGTAAAGTTGTGACGTTTTAGCACTTGCTCCGCGATACTTACAATATTTTTTCGAGGTATCATCATGCGAAACATTCCACTTTTTATTTTGTTTATCGAAATAGCTTACTTTGCCTATTGGGGCTGGTATAATTCTACAAATCATTCTGCCTGCAACGACATCTCCGCACTTAGAGACAATGCAAAGCCCATTGACATGCAACGAAAAGAAGTTAATTCCATTGTGGGTAGAAAGTTCAGAACAACGTTGATTTTTGACGATGGGTTTCGTTATATTACGCATAGGACTAACATTAATCGACATATATTTACCTATTCAATCTCTGTTTTGCCAAGCGATAATGTCGATATTTTGCATGCGGGAATAAAAGCCCACGATGCCTTTATGAAAAAGAAGGGTTATTAAAGACAATTCTAGGCACAGCGCTTTTTGCTTTTTTCACAAACCCCTGTCAACTAAATTATTTGCGGCAACATGGCGAAGCCCTATTTATCGCAGCAACCCATACCCGATATATTTTTATATGCGGCAAAAGCACGTTACTTTGACGCATAGAGCAAACAGTGCATGCCCATTGGCCCGCAAGCTTGGTGCCTGCTGTTTCTTAATGTGTTTTAGGCTGGGTGCTGAGCCTTCCCCGATTTTTCGGAGACAAAGAAGTAGTGCAATCGGCTGATATCATAGAATATCGCAGGGTTGTTGGCTATGCCGCCAGTTGCTGATAAAAGCGCCGTCGCAAATCCGCGGGCGGGA